>CAYZJH010000207.1:0-1558 GCA_964478625.1 uncultured Desulfobacteraceae bacterium | reverse complement strand
AGCTGAGACCATCTCAGCTATCAGGTGTGTTCCCCTGTGTCAAGGGCATTCTGATCCAGGGCAATCGCATCTTGCATCATGCGGCCAAAACCTTTAGGCTATTTTCGGGAGAGAAAATACCTTTTTCATATTGGGTATGCCGGCAAGTTGATCAGTTGCGGGCGGGGATGCTCTTGCATACAGGAAAAATTAGCTTCCCGGGTACGCAGACATCCAGCCTGCAAACGGATACAGGCGGGTGAGGCATTGGGTATAGTCTTTCCAAAAAATAGCCTAAAGAGCAGAACCTTGGTAAAGAACAGAACTTCCGAGGTGCTACGATTTTTCATGGGAGTCGATGCAGGGCAATTGCATGAGCGGATGTTGATTTCAATAAAATCAATAATTTTTATAGATTTTTTGAGGATTTTTTTCCCGTGATCCCAAGGGATTGAAATCACGATGCAAGAAGATTGCATGCGATTGTCCTGTTGTTCTGGGGGTAAATGTGGTTTCATTGGAAAAAAGCTTCTTTTTGAACTCGTTACAAAGATATCTTTCGGACATATCCATTTCACTCACTATTCTTTTATTCTTTTCTTTAGTATATGTGTTTGATGAAAGGATTCAATCCATACCGAACAGCTATTTGTTGTTTATTTTAGTTTTGACATTAATGGTTGCATATCCAATTGGTTTATTGATAAATGCGATCAGTTTTATTGTACTTTCGCCAGCAATCAGGGGTATTGAAAAAATTATTTTTAATGATAAATATACTTTGTTGCGATATTTAAATAATTATACAAGGGAAATTTTTAATTTTGATAAAGTTAAAAGGTATTACAATATTGTTTGTTTTGATGATTATGTTGTTGTTTTGAATATAATTGATGAAATGGACTATTTGCTTGAGCGTATCAATAAGGGCTATCCACACGTTAGGGGAATTAAGAGGTACTTAAGAAATATCGTTCTGGTTATGATGATTTTTTTGATTCATTTTTTATATCAATCATATAAAGATATTTACTATTTAATATATTTTTTTATTACTGTTTTAACGATTATGATATCTATTTATATATGTGCGATATTGAATTTTCATAAAAACGTTTATGGAATGTATCTGATATATATACTGTTAAACACAACAATTTGTCCAAAAAACAGTTGTCAAGTTCCGTGTCGTTACCGTAGCTCTGAATCATCTGAATTAAAAACTTATAGAATTTTAAAATGTTTAACCCGTCATTATGTTCGACAATGAGTAGGGGAACTTGCTGCGAAATCGGCATTGAACAACCCGGACAGAAAGGACACCCATGGTTCTGGTGACAGGGGGGGCGGCTTCATCGGTCCCAATTTTGTTTTAGAAGCAGCTGAAAAATCGTCATCAGGTAGGGGCGGACCTGTGTCCACCCTGATTTGTGTGCTCACCACGGTTTGGAGCTGGGCAAACATGGGGTTTTGCCCCTATGGAATACGCGATCATTTACTCAACCCCGGAATTTTCAGACAGCTTCTCAGACATCCTCTGCCGAGGAATCCACGCGCCCTATCAGCCGTAGCAGACCGT
>CAYZJH010000206.1:0-1589 GCA_964478625.1 uncultured Desulfobacteraceae bacterium | reverse complement strand
GTTGCATGGATACAAACGTGCATCATGGAGGAAAATATGACCCAGATTATATGTTATGCCCTTGCTGTGGGCATGATTATTACTCCTAAAAACATCTGACTCATCCATCATAGCCCCCTGCACTCGCAGGGGGCTTTTTTATCTACCAGCTCGCCATCGAAATCCATACTTTTTTGACCGTAACCCGGATTTTGGCTCCGATTTTCATTAACTTAACGCGTATAGTTCCGCATTGAGCCTTTGCCATTTCTGTTGCCCACAGGCCAAATATACGAAGCGCATTGTACAGGATATATGCCATGGACGAAAAATAGAGCCGAAGTTGATTGGAATACATCCTGTGCGTACTTGTTCTATCGGCAAACAGATACAGTTGCTGTTCTTTTATTCGGTTTTCCATATCGCCCCGGGCGCAATACCACTTTTCATATATTTCATCAGTATCTATTTCTACTTCTGAAATGGATGTCACGATAAACCTGGGATTTGAACCTTTATATAAATGTTCAGCCTTTGCAATCACCCGTCTTGACCGGCTCCAGGTTTTCAGGGTGCTGTATTCAAACTCGTGAAATATCCGCGATGGCCTTCCTGTCGTACAATACCGAATATGCGCATCGACTAAATCCTCTTTTATTTCTTCGATCAATCTCGAGTTTTTTGCCAGACCCAAAATGTAATCTACACCATTATCTTCACACCACTTCATGATTTCTTCTCTGCAAAATCCACTGTCACCACGAATCATAATTCTCGTTTTTGTCCAACGCTGTCGTATTTTTCTTATTATTTTTTCCAACTCTTCCACCGAACCTTTGGCTGCGTCAATGTTCGAAGGCCGAAGTCGAGCGCACAGCAGATGATCTCCACAAAATATATAAAGCGGAAGGTAACAGTAACTTTTGTAATAACCGTGGAAAAAACGCCCCTCCTGGGTTCCATGCAGCGGATCATCGGTTGCATCCAGATCCAGAACAATTTGTTTCGGCGCCCTTTGATGACAATCCATAAAAATGTCGACAAATAAATCGTCTATAAGTTGGGGGTGATGAACTATTTTTTTATAAGCTGTCTTTGCATTGGCATCCGATTCGGAAAGTTCAAGCCTGTTCAAAGTGCTTTTGCCGGCAAGGGCCTTTCCTTTGTCCCGCTCCAAAATCCTGTCCTGGCCGGTTGGATCTTTTTTCTCACACAGCAACGCTATCAATTGATCATTTCTCAAGTCATCATGATCATTTAAATCTTCGTAGCCCAGTGCAATGCCGAATATGCGTTGACTCACCAGCTGTTCCACAGTGTGCTCGATTTTTCCGGCATTGCGGTAATCCGTAAAACATTGGGCAAAACGATTGGTAATGTTCAACTTGTGATTTATTTGCCTCAAAAGAATTGCCCCGGCATCAGATGTAATGTCTCCACCATTAAATTCACCAATAACCTGACGATTGCCTAACCCTTGAATTTCCATCCGGTTTGTTTTACAATCTGTTTTCATAAAGCCGCTCCTTGTTGTGATGTTTTCGTTCATGATTTAAGTATGTTATACAACATTGAGCGGCTTTTGTCTAGACTTATGTGAGAAATCCGGG
>CAYZJH010000205.1:0-1612 GCA_964478625.1 uncultured Desulfobacteraceae bacterium | reverse complement strand
CCAGGATTGCCCGACTCCGTTTCACCGGACACTGTAAATTCAAAAGATTTCCGTTGCCGCAAGTCGGATATGTTCGGCAGATACCACGTCTGATTTTTCCGTCGCTGCGGCGATAAGGCCCCCCCTGGCCAGGTGGTTTGCCTTTCTGAACAGCCCCCCGCTACCCTGGTGAATGGCTATAACGGCCTGGGGATCAAAAAGGTTTCTTTCCATACCGGCGATGGCCAGATGGTGAAGCAGATAGGTTTGCATGCCATCGAGATCTGTGCCTTCCAGGTGACATTTGGCAATGACTCTGGAAGCAAGAGGTAGACAGGAGCGAAAGGTCAGCTTGTCCACCAGGCTGGTTTGTCCCACCAGGATGATAGGCAGCCACGGCTTGGCATCTTTTTCAAACTGGCATATGGTGTGAAGTTCGGCAAAAACTTCCAGGCGCATCAAGGAGGCTTCATCGACGATGAGAACCACTTTCTGCTTTTTTTCCAAAACCAGGTTTACAATCTCTTTTTTAATGTTTTTGACCATAACGGCTTTGGAGTTGCTGGAAAGATAAATGTCCAGTGCATCTTTAAGCTGACGGTAAAATTCCATAATAGAACCCGAGGATGCAGTAATATAAAGGATTTTGTATTCGGAAGGGTGCAGGGCATCAATGGCATACCTTACGGCAGTCGATTTGCCGCTGCCCACTTCGCCTGTGACAATACCGATGGCCCCTAAACGCGTGACATAATCAAAGCGGACTTTTACCTCTAATAATTCAGGTGTCTTTAATATCTGCTTACCATCAATGTCGGTGGCAAACGGTTCCCCGGCAAAGCCGAAAAAACTGCGATAATGATCATTCATTTTTACCTCCCCAGAGTTTTCCGCCCTGATAGCTTTGCTTTTGGGGCTCTGTATTCATTTGCGGATTGTTGTTTTTATCGCGTTTTACCCGGCAGTTGACATGAACATCGACCGGGCGGATCATTCCGAAAGATTTATTCTGATATCTGACCTCCACATGCTCCGGAGTGCTTTGGTGGTATAAAAGTTCAACGCGCTTTCCGATAAGAGCTACCGGGCCTTCATATAATTTTCCGTCAATGGTGATGGTTCGGTCCTTGTTAACGGTTCTTCTGACCACTTTGCGAAAATAGTCTTTTAAATTGGCCGGTGCGTTTCTCAGGCACTGCATTTTTGAAGTAAACCGCTCAAAAGGGCTCTGTCCGGTTGCACTGTGAACTTTTTTCTGATAATCTTCTATCAGCCAGATATCAAAGGCATCATTGAGTTGCGACAGGGTTGCGGCTTTGTTATGGGAAAGAAAACGGCATCTGACGGTTTTAAAATATCGCTCAATTTTTCCGCGCCCTTGCGGCTGGAAGGGTTTTGAATGAATCAAAGCAATACCAAGGCCTGCACAGACATATTCCAGGTGTTTGCTGCGAAAAGCCGATCCGTTATCCACATAAAGCTTTCTGGGCAATCCTCTGCGAGCAAGGGCGTTTTCCAGGGCATCGAGATAGGATGCAATGCCTTCGGATAAATAGAAACGGGCATAGACAATCAGCCGGCTGTGATCGTCTATAATAGCAATCAAGTATGCCTTTTGTTTTTTCTCATTTAC
>CAYZJH010000204.1:0-1616 GCA_964478625.1 uncultured Desulfobacteraceae bacterium | reverse complement strand
CGTGCTCTGCCCCTTTTTCCGAGTGACGCCCTAACTGGATGGGTTTTTCCCAAGCCGATTTGCTTTGAATGCACCGGATTTGGGGTGCTGAAATATATTCTGAGGCTGCCCGATGGCAGCACGCTATATGTCAAAGAACGTTTTTGACAATACAGTAAATCTCTATAGATGTTTAGCGCAGAGCATATCGGGATTTTTGGAAGGCCCCCGTTATGCACTGAGGCTCGCTGATGAAAACGAAAGACGGAACCCACGAGTCGCTTGTCAAGAAATCTGTTTGGAAGACGGAATACTAAAAAAATCTACTTTTCCGATCTATAGGGGGTGTTTTTTCCTTGACAAGCTAAGGCCATATAGATGTTCGTTTACCTCTTCTTCAGATATTTCTTTAAATCTCTGTAATAATTCTGATGTGGGCCAATCATTATAAGTTCGAGTTGTTCTTCATTGAAACGGTAAGCCAAAAGATACTGAATAGCCTTAATTTTAAATTTATGCACACATACTTCGCTCAGGTCACCTTTTTTTTCTTCACCAATATCTGGATCTTCGAGTATTAATCTTATCTGATCATCAAGAATCATCTTCTGAGCTTGATTAAACTTTTTAACCCGCTGTTCGAAAGATCGAGATTGAATAATTTTCATCGCCGCTATCCAAATTTATATTCGGAGTATTCGCCCTGCTCTAATTCGGTAAGGCCTATAAAAATCTCTTTGATTAAGCTGAATGTAAGATCCGGATTTTCCTCGGCGCATTTTCCAATCATGGCCCAATATTCGATTTGGCCGGTAACGGATCTTTTATCAATTTTGCTGTAAATTTTGGCCTGTTTGACCAAATTATCGGACACCCTGACTGCAGTTGTCATATTTGCACCTCCAATTATTGTTTGTTGCAAATATAAAACATATAATCGCAAATTGCAACAACGAATGGAATCGATATTGGAAGCGAACGCCGCAAATCACCGGCGGCAAAAAGCAGAGCGAGGAACGAGCGGCGCTTTTTGTCGTCCGAGTGCATTTGCCTTGTTATACATTATTCTTCGGGGATTAGTTGAGGATTCCATACAATTTCCCAAAGGTGTTGATCGGGATCTTGAAAGTATCCTGCGTAACCTCCCCAGAAAGTATCATGCGCCTCTTTCACAATGTTGGCGCCAGCACTTTTCGCTTGCACCATCACTGCATCCACCTCCTCCTTCGAGGTGACGTTATGGCCGATAGTAAATTCTGTTGGTGATACATTTCCTTTCGGTAGACCAGAGTCATGAGAAATACTATCTCGTGGCCAAAGTGCCAATTTCAATCCAGAACTCAGATCAAAGAAGGCGACAGCTCCATATTCAAACTCCTTACCTATTATTCCATCCGTCATCAACCCCAGACCGTCCTGGTAGAACTTAACGGATTTTTCTAAATCATCGACACCCAAAGTGACGACCGAGATACGTGGCTTCATTTCGTGTCTCCTTCATGTATAACGACATGCATCACCAGTGGCGCCAATGAACTTGCCGGGTCAGCGCCACCGCCGTTCTCGCCATCTGGTGAATGCAATTGGTCGAGTCAGGCGAGGGGATCTCACCCTCACCTGCTCACAGAACCGTACGT
>CAYZJH010000203.1:0-1675 GCA_964478625.1 uncultured Desulfobacteraceae bacterium | reverse complement strand
GGCGGGTTTTCAGTTGCCCGTTTCAGAGAATTTTATAATTTTATGGACGTCCCCAACTCCCACCGGTTTTGGGATGGATTTTCCGGAGAAACTTATAATTTAATGGGCCCCAATCCCTCGTGTCCCGGCCCCCTGCGGCCCCCCCACACGGGAATATGTGTGGGTTGAAAAAAATTATAGTTTACAAAAAGAAACTATAGATTTATGATAATGTTGAAAGAAAACGGAAATGGTGGAGTTACAGGATGCGCCCGATTGCTTCCAAACAGAGTCTGTTACAATACCCGCTTAATGAACTGCTTGGGACGCAAGCTCATATACGGCTGCTCAGGGTCATGGCAACCGAAGTGGAAGGCCCCCTCACGGCTGTTGATGCAGCTAAGCGCGCGGGGTTGACGGTTCCCGGCGCTCAAAAAGCCCTTGATCGACTGTTACAGTCGGGATTTGTGTCGCGGGTGGGCGGTGGTCGAAGGCACCAGTATGAAATCCGGCTCTCGGATCGGCTGATGCAAATCGCAGTGGAGTTGTTCCAGGCGGAAAAAAACCGATATGACCAGTTGCTTACCACCATCAAGCAAGAAATCGCCGCCTTGATACCTCCTCCGCAGGCCGGATGGATTCAAAAGGCTCCTCAGAAAATTGACGAACCCTTCGTACTGGGGTTGCTCCACGATTCCTATTATCTGACCGGGTGTGTTCGCCAACTTAGAACCCGGCTACTGCAAGTTGAAAAGGAATTTGACCTGACCATCGAACTGGAAGGTTTCACAAGGGCGGACATTGATGATCTTCAACTGGATGGCCTTTCCGTTTTATTCGGCGTGCTTCCGATAATATCAAACAAAACAGTGTTCCAGGAGCGAAAGAAACCGCAGACACATCGGGAAAAAGAGCAAGGATTGATCGCGCTTTCCCAAAAACTGGTCAAAATTCTTGAAAAGGATGCATCCCTTGTGCGACGGGCTAAAGATCATGTTCATCGCTTACTCGAAAAAGACCAGGGAACCGCAACAGGAGATATCATCGAATGGCGGGATATTCTGGATACTTATTCCATTCAGCGGTTAGCACGTTTTATCACGTCTTCAAGTGTTCGCGCCAATCGCCTGCGGCAGAGCAATCCCTTTTTTGCCATTCTGAATGCGGATGAACGGGCTCTGATGACCGACAATATGGGGAAAAAATGACACGTGATCAACTGGAACATGCCATTCGTGCAGCCTGTGATGTATCCAACGACACCGAACTATGGATTTTCGGTTCTCAGGCGATTCTGGGCGCATTCCCGGATGCACCGGGGGGCTCCGGGCTTCCATCGAGGTGGATGTCCAACCCAAAAACCGTCCGGAAGCTGTTGATGCAATCGACGGTGCTTTGGGAGAATTATCGATGTTCCATCAAACGCATGGCTTTTATGTACATGGAATATCAATCGAATCAGCCATGCTCCCGGATGGCTGGGAAAAAAGGACAATACGGGTGAATGATCACATATCCACACGTGGTAATACGGGTTTATGCATCGAGGTGCACGATCTCGCGGCCAGCAAACTTGCCGCTTACCGTGAAAAGGACAAGGAATTCGTTCGCTTGCTTCTGATCGAGAAAATGATTGACAATACCATCCTCGCTGAAAGGATTAGAAACTTACCAGTAAAAAGACAATTGACTGAGC
>CAYZJH010000202.1:0-1691 GCA_964478625.1 uncultured Desulfobacteraceae bacterium | reverse complement strand
GAATAAACCGAATTACGCAGCGCGAGCTTTAATCGTGGTATTTTTTTCGATCATGCCCAACTCATTAAAGTCATCGGAAACTCCCATTGCTGCCAGCGCATCATGATAATAAAAACTTCTTTCCAATTCCATGTGAAATTGCCAATATTCATCCCAATTTTTGCTGGTGAATACGGATCGTAACAATAAAATGGCCTCGGCGCCTTCTGTTGACCACCGCCTTCCGGTACCTTCCATTCGATCCTTTACCGTATGACCGCATGATGATTCGACAACTCCGGAGCCGATCGGATACCCGGCCTGCAAATACTCATCGTATTTCATCCAGGCCAGATGATTGTTAAAATAACCAATACACTCATTGAGCGCATCGCGTTGGCTTTTTTTCAGTTTCTGCGTTTCCAACAATCGCCTCAATTTATCGATGACATCACAGACACGGCCTTCGAGTATCATAAGCAGATTATCGTAAACCCACTTTTTGCCCAATGAAGATTTTTCTCCATACAAAGCATTGGCAACCTTCCAAAGATATTGCGTTACGTGAATAATATCCAAAATCCCTGTGAATGCTATTGCAGATAAAAATGTCATCAGAATCGACCATAAACCCAACGCACCATCCATTACCACCACGAGAGGTTTTTTGTTTTCAGGGTCCCGATTGCGGCTATGATTCATAATCTCATGGAATACTTCTTGTTTGGGTCTTTCCAAACTGGCCAGGCGACGTATATTTTTTGCCCGGGCTTTATCGTCCTTTTTTTTCCGATCACAGTTTTGCTCCGGATAAACCAGGTTCGTGGCAACTTCTTTGGCAGTTCTTATGTTTGGTTCCACCGTATAGCTGATACCTACCATTGCCTCTTTTTTCTTTTGCCGCTTCTGACCTTTACCTTGGCGTGCAACAATTTTTGCAGCCTCACTCTTGATTAAAGGAACACCAATACCGTCAAAACCGGCAACGACAATGGACCCCTCACTTTCCGGATCCGGCAATGCTTTGGCATCATAAAACTGATCAAAGCTCATGGATGATGCACGGCTTACGGCTTCAAAACGGTTGGAAAAAATCTTAACTCCCAGAAATTTTTCGAGCACCTCGGAGGATTGCTCAAACGGGTCCCGAATACTCAAAATATCCATGTATTCTTGCACCAGATAAGAATATCTTCTGTCCGGCAAGTTGGCCTGAGCATCAAGCGGCATTATTGCCGGCCTTGCTTTAGCCTGATAACAAGTACGGGGTATCTTGATTTTTCCAAAAGATGTAAAAAGTGTTCGTTCACAAAGCTGACTTTGTTTTTTCAATACCGTACCATCTTCCAGTTGTAGGGTATCACCAACGTCTCCTGTACCTTTTTTGGCAAAATAACAACGGACAGCCGCCATACCCAGTTTATTGAGATGCTCTTTTATGCCTGTTTCTATTTGGTATAAATCCAAATCTTCAGCATTATCGTCCACATACTGAAAAAGTGCTTTCAATTCCAACTTGCCTTGTTGTAAACTTTGTTCCATAGTGTAAGGTGACATTCTATTCTCCTTTCCAATCTGTTGGTTTTAGTTCACAATTACCTTAGATTAAAGGAGATAGAATGTCTACCTTTTTTATTTTCATCATTTTCGGTATGTTATAACTCTCAGGCCAGAATCATTACCTTTTCCACGCAAACAGGTTACACTCAAAT
>CAYZJH010000201.1:0-1695 GCA_964478625.1 uncultured Desulfobacteraceae bacterium | reverse complement strand
TTGAAGCGTGAAATCCTTTTGGGAAACGTGGTATCGCTGGACCGTGATCAAAAAATCACTATTGGAGAATTTGCAAAAGAATACGAAAAACATTGTTTTTCAACAAAAAAAGACACTACTGCAGTTCGTGACCGATACTCGGTTAAAAAACTTATGGACTGGATCGGTAAAACTCGGCCCCTATCCTCCGTTTCCCCAAAAGAAATTGACCAGTTTCAAAACGATTTGCTCAATTTCGGGCTTAAAAAGTCCGGGGTGGCCATAACCATGCGTCACGTCCGGGCAGCATTCAATCAAGCAGTTAAATGGGGATACCTGAAAACGAATCCGGTTGAACGGGCATCCCGGATAAAGCCGGACCCGCAGCCGCCCAGGTTTTATTCTGAATCTGAATTAAACAAGATTTTTTCAGAAATAAAGGGAGATCAGGATTTCCACGATTTTATAACATGCCTGCTTTATACCGGTCTTAGAGTTGGCGAACTTTTTTATCTGGACCCAAAAGATATCGATCTTAACAACCAACTATTGACCATCCGGAAATCAAAAACTCGATGGCGCACTGTACCAATCGACAATATTATTGTTGAGATTTTTGCCAGAAAACAGGCCCCTTTTTGGCCTAAGTGGAGAGATCCCCATGCGCTTGCGAGAAGGTGGGGCCGGTTGATGAAGCGATTGAATATGTCCGGACGACTGCATGACCTTCGGCACAGCTTCGCGTCTTACCTGGCCATGAAGGGTGTCGGCATCCGGACAATACAGGAGTTGATGGGACACAAGGACGTTTCCACCACCATGATCTATTCACATCTAAGCCCGGAACATTTAAGAAAGGCGATCACGGAACTCAGGAGTTTGCGAAAACCCGAATTAAAGGTGGTAAAATAATGAAACTCGGATTCAGAAAATGGATCAGAACCGGATCAATCAGTTGTAACATATTGAATTTACTATTAACCTCAATGGATTCCTAATCCATGCGCCGCAGGTCCGATTCCTGCCGGGGGCACCAACACCCTCAATTTTTGACAACCCAATATTCATATCTTTGTCCGATAAAAAATATCATGTTACCCACAAATTCAATTATGAAGTCACTTTTTATCCGCTTTATAACGATTCCTAACCCTTTTGCTGGCCTTGTTGATTCCTTATATTCTATTGCAGTTGGAACAAAAGGCCCAAGGCCTGTCATAATTCTAATGCAAGGGTTGGGAAAGACAGCAACAACCATCTGAAACCAATCTATATATACGGCATGTGGTTATGTTCTATGATGGGTTTTTACCCTCTCCTAAACCAAATTCTGGTATAGCCATAGAAATGAGATTGAGATGGATACAATTCGATATTATTATATTTTATCCTGGTCATAGCCGGCCATTCGGAGAATCAAGGATATCGCTTCAGGGGCTCGACTTCAGCAGGATCATGGGATCAAATCTCAAATAATAGGGAGGTCCTGATGAAAGAATTTTTAGTGGTATTATTTCCTCGCAAACGTCGTGTGATGATCAACGGTGAGTTCATGGGGAACACCAACAAGAAGCTTGAACTTGAAAAAGGTCTCTATGATGTGACCCTCGGACCTCCGGAAAATTTTACCCCTCAAAACCATGAGGTTGACTTGTGTAACACATCATCTCTCATGCCGTTGATTATCGAATTCGAGGAGGCAGAATGATTAAAAAG
>CAYZJH010000200.1:0-1700 GCA_964478625.1 uncultured Desulfobacteraceae bacterium | reverse complement strand
TTATGGTGTACCATAACAGCAGGCACAATTCGATGATTCGATTTGCACCGTTCGCAATATGGATCGTTAGACAACTTAATAGTTCTGACCTTCTGCCATTGCCTGTCGTATCCCCTGCGATATGAGCTCTCCCGATTATCCGAGTCTTTGAGTGCTTGCTTCCACTCTTCGGTGCATATAGGACACCGTGACTCAGTGAAGGGCTTTTTATGTTTCTGGCATATACGTGGCGGAGATAGTGGCATTAGCTTCTCGGCAATGCGGGCATAACAGCAACCAAGATAAACCCTACCGGCCCTGTTAACAGCCCAATAAAAAACCACGCCGCCCAATTTCTATTCTTTGCCCCTCCTACTATTGCAGACATAATGGAACATATTATCAACATTAATTCAATCATTTTACTCTCTCCTCCCTGATCGATCTCAACAAAAGTTCTACTTCGATACCGTTTTTACCAGCAACCGGTGATGCTGAAACAATTATCATTTCCTCACCGCCAAATAGCACAACATCCTGGTTGAGGTAGGCTGCGTACAAGTCATATAGGTCTGCATGTTCAATTGTCTCAGCACCTTTTTTATTCATTTTCTTTCCTCCGCACCCATTAGCCTCTTCTCCCGTTCAGCCTCTTTTTCTTCAAGTGCTTCAAGCGCCCGTGCTACTGTTTGGCTGAAATTAACACTAAGCTTTTTAGACAACATGTCTAAAAGTTTGTGGTGTCTGTCTGATAATGATATGCCTCTGTATTTGTTTGCCATCTTCCGATCCCTATTTTCGCCTTGGGTTCTTTACGATGTTTCTTTCAACCATTTTCTGATCAACGAGAAACGAGAGTGGCAATTTTTGTTCACTACGACATTGCCGATTATAAATATCCTCAAACATTTTTACATAGTCCTGAAGATTTTGCTGTTTTTGAAAAAGCCCAATGTGTGATTTTGCTTTATTTTTGAATCTCTCAATATTAAATTGCTCTACCCTCAAAATCCTTGAAATAGTTTTTACCATTAAGTTTTCAGCCGCGAACTGAACACCAATATTTTTAAGATATTTAACAACCTCCTCAACGCGCGCCGGATGTTCCCTGTCTTTTATTTTAAACCTTCCCTTTGAAAAAGTTCCATTTTTATCAAAATTACCACTCCCAGCAGAATCTCCAAAAAGCATAGACGCAGCATTGTTAAAACCTATCCCGGTTCGTTCCATATAATCCGAAAGCTCACAATAACTGTCCATTCCCATTTTTACATACGATCTTAAATAGTCTTTTGGCGTCCATCGCCCGGGGCCTCCACCTTCCAATCTATGAATCGGAACTTCAACGCTTTCAACCACGTACCTAACTGGTATCCCGAGTATTTGAGCAGCCCTGAACCTATGATGCCCCGCGATTATTTTTAGGCCTGTTCCGTTCTCGATACAAGACGCAGGAAATGACTCAAGCCACCCAAACTCTCTCATTGACTCCAAAAGTTCTTTAAACTTTTTCGAGTCCTCTTTTACTTCTCGGTTAAAATCATGGTGGACAAATAAATTATAATTTGTTGTTGACTTAATCAATGATTTCATGTTAATTCCTTTTTTGTTTTGGTTATCCAATTTTCTACATAGTCCAAAGCTTCTTTCCAATCATGATGGTAATTGCGGATTTGCACAAGGTCCGCAATTGCCATTTTTGCATACTTCATCGCTACTTC
>CAYZJH010000199.1:0-1731 GCA_964478625.1 uncultured Desulfobacteraceae bacterium | reverse complement strand
GGTGATCCATTTTTTCCGGGGCTACATGTTCCAATTTGCCGTCATTCCGGGCGCATCAAAGCTGAAGACCGATCACGAAATAAAGCTTTCAGCACTATCCGGTCAACCTCTGAATCCCTCTGGATTCCTGCTCCCGGTTCAAGCCCGGGACAGGCTTCGCAGGATTGACGAAAAAAACTCGACCATCAGGATTCAACCTGTAAAAAATACCCCCTGTATCACGTATGTACAAAGCCTTTTCCTTCCGCGAGGGGCTTTTTTTCCCCCGATTTAACCCGAAACGGATTCATTTCAATATTTGTAATTGTAAAACTGCTCAAAATGTCATATAACCTGCTCAAAAACCTCAAATCGGAAATGAACCATGGCAAAAGTATTGATCATCGATGAGTCCCCTGAGTGGTGGATGCCTTTTAAAAGCGAGCTTGGAAAAGCGCACAGCTTCTCGATGCTGCCGCCGCAAAAAGACATCACAGATCATCTTGAAAAGCAGGACTACGAAAGTATACTTCTGAATTTTCAAACATCCCAGGAAGATGGATTCAGGCTGCTGAAGCAGATTAAACAAGTCAGCCCCCACACCCCTGTTATCGCTGTCAGCCAGGATGAAAAAGCCGATTTAATCGTGCAAGCCATTAAAGAGGGGGTATTTGATTTTTTGATCAAACCTTTTCTGAAAGAAAAATTACTCCTGTCCATCAATCGCGGCCTGGAAAATCGCCACCTGAAAAATGAAATCGATTATCTCCGGCGGGGACAAGACGTCATATATGACTTTGATAAAATCATTGCCAAAAGCAATGTCATGAAACAATTGATGCTGACGCTCAAAAAGTACGCACAAACCGATGCCACAGTCCTGATCACCGGAGAAACCGGCACGGGAAAAAGCTTTTTGTCCGGGTCGGTCCATTACAACAGCAATCGGAGGGCACAGCCTTTTATCAAAATCACCTGTTCGAATCTTCCGGAAAATCTTTTGGAAAGTGAATTGTTCGGTCATGAAAAAGGAGCTTTTACCGGAGCCGACAAAACCCGTATCGGAAGACTGGAACAGGCCAAAGGCGGAACCGTATTTCTGGATGAAATCGGGGAGATGACCGCTTCCTTGCAAGCCAAACTTCTCCGGGTTCTGGAAGAAAAAGCCTTTGAAAGGGTGGGGGGCAACAAAACCATCTATTCGGATATGAGAATCATGGCCGCCACCAATCGAAATCTCGAAGCGAGGGTGGCTGAAGGAACTTTCCGGGAAGATCTCTACTACCGCTTGAATGTGCTTCGTTTGCATCTTCCCCCTTTGCGGGAAAGAGCAGAATGTATCGAACCCATGAGCAATTTTTTGCTGGATAAGATCTGCAGAAACCTCAAAAAAAAGATTATCGGCTTTACCCCCGAGGTGACGGAAATATTCAGGCACTACCACTGGCCGGGAAATATCCGCCAGATGGCCAACACCATCGAACGCGCGATCATTATGGAAGATCATTCCCTGATTCGCCTTCAAAATATTATCCTGCCGGATATGGAATCCAGATGTGAAAAAGGTGAAAAAAGTGAACGGTTCGAATTTCAGGAAAGAACCGATCAAACTTTGGTGAATATCGAAAAGGAAAGTATCCTGGAAGCACTTGACAAAAGCCTGTGGATACAAAAAGATGCTGCCGTGAGACTGGGTATCACCCCAAGAACCTTAAATTACAAGATCAAAAAACTCGGCATTACCCACCCGGC
>CAYZJH010000198.1:0-1773 GCA_964478625.1 uncultured Desulfobacteraceae bacterium | reverse complement strand
TATGATAGTTGCCAAAAGAAAACCCTTTGAAGAAATCAAAGAGATGCTGAAAGGCTACAAAAAGGTTCTTAATGTCGGATGCGGAACCTGTGTATCGGTTTGCCTTGCAGGCGGCGAAAAGGAAGTAGCCATTTTGAACGCCGAATTGGACATGGCAAGAAAATTGGAGGATGATCCCATTGAAATCCATGGACAGACCATCGAGCGTCAGTGTGACCGGGAATACCTCGCGGAACTGGACGATATCATTAAAAAAGAAAAATTCGATGCGTTAATGTCGATGGCTTGCGGTGTGGGCATTCAGTTTCTGGCGGAAAGATTCCCCGATATTCCCACCTTTCCGGCGGTAGATACCACAGGTCTTGCAGTCAATCAGGCGGTAGGCTGGTATGAGGAACGATGTCGTTCCTGCAGCCAGTGCGTTCTGGGTATCACCGGTGGCATCTGCCCTATTACCATGTGCGCTAAAGGTCTTCTGAACGGTCCTTGCGGCGGTACCAATAAAGGAAGCTGTGAAATCAGTGCGGATCAACCCTGTGCGTGGTACAAAATTCATGAACGTCTTTCAGCACAGGGCCGCTTGGCCTCCATCAGAAAAATCAATCTGGCCAGAGGCTGGAAAGATCAGATTCCCAGAAACCTGATTCAGCCGGGCTATAAGAAACCTGAAAAGGTTTCCTGATATCTGATGATTTTTAAATGAACACCCTTATATCTAAAACAGGGGATTTATTATGAGCATACAAGGAAATAATCTAAAATCTGGAAGCAATCTGGAAAAGATTCTCAAATCAGGTCAATTTGCTTTTACCGGGGAGTTGGGCCCGCCGCGAGGCACCGATGTTAAGGAAGTCATCGAAAAAGCGCAATTTTTAAAAGGTAACGTGGATTCGGTCAATATTACCGATAACCAGACAGCGGTGGTTCGAATGGCAAGCTGGGCCGCTTCATTGTTATTAATTCAGGAAGGCCTCGAACCCAACTTCCAGATGGTATGCCGGGACCGTAACCGACTTGCCATGCAGGCCGACATTTTGGGAGCTTATGCACACGGTATCCGCAACATGCTTTGTCTGTCCGGCGACCACTGTCAGTTCGGCGACCATCCGGATGCCAAAGGTGTTTTCGATATCGATTCCATGCAACTGATCGCCATGGTCAAACAGATGCGCGATGAAGGCAAGTTTTTGGGCGGTGCTGAAATCCATCATCCGCCAAAGATTTTCATCGGTGCAGCCAGCAACCCCTTTGCGGATCCTTTTGAATGGCGAGTTCAGCGGCTGGCCAAAAAAATCGAGGCAGGTGTGGATTTTATTCAGACCCAATGTATTTACAATATGGAAAAATTCCGTAAATTTATTCACATTGCCAACGAAGAAGGTCTCACCGAGAAAGTTTACATTCTTGCCGGAGTCACACCGTTTAAAAGTATCGGTATGGCCAAGTACATGAAAAGCAAAGTGCCGGGAATGGATGTTCCCGATGAAATTATCAAACGCCTCCAGGGAGTGGAAAAAGGCAAGGTGGCCCAGGAAGGCATCAATATCGCTTGTGAACAAATCGAAGAGTTTAAAGAAATGAAAGGTGTTCATGGCGTCCACCTCATGGCTATCGAATGGGAACACAAAGTTCCTGAGATTGCCCAACAGGCCAAGGTGCTTCCACGACCGAAACCTGAATAACCGTTCTTTGCCCCCCTTTGGAAACCGAACTTTTTGGGTTCCCCCTTGGAAAGGGAACTTTGTCGGCTTTCCCCTTGGAAAGAGAACTTTG
>CAYZJH010000197.1:0-1780 GCA_964478625.1 uncultured Desulfobacteraceae bacterium | reverse complement strand
ACTAAGTTGGTGCGTAAAAATTAATTGGAATTTAGGCCATAAGATTTTGGAACGAATGAATAGTTCCATAATGGCAATTCATTATGGCGGACAACATTAATCTGTTTCATTTGAGCATCGGACACCCTGATTCCCTTTTGATATTCTCTGTTATTTAAAATGGCTTCCACCTTTAAACCTTTTTTAGTTTCGGTAGAGCGGATACAATCTATGGCAATATCAAAAGATCTCAGAGGACGTCCTTGCCAGTTTTTTGTAATCGGGCCGAAGAGGCGGTGCTCCACCGGATTCCATTTTGATGCTCCCGTCGGATAATGGCATACACGAATGCAAATCCCATACTTGTTACATATCTGCTGATAAAGTGCATATTTCCAAAACCTTACCCGAACTCCGTTGCTTCCTCCACCATCACATAAAATCAGCAGTTCTCTAATATCACCGTATCTTTTCCGGGCAACATCATTTAACCATTGTTCAATGCAATCCACCGCAAATTCAGCGGTATCATAAGACATCCCCACAAAAACAGTGCCCAAATTATAAACAGGCTCAAAAATCCCATAGGGAGCTGCAATCCCGATGGCGTAAGAACGAAAATCATGATCATAAACTTTGTCATAGTTCTTTCGCCAGGTCTTGCCCGGATTCTTGAAGTTTCCGATCAACTCCTTTTTCTTGCTGTCAACGCTGATTATCGGCTGGCCAGCATCTTCAAATCGCTTTCTCGTCTCAGCAATGATCTCAAACTGACGATTCCGATCCGGATGTCGGGTTTCGCAGATACACTTGCGATTGGCTCTCAAAGAAAACTTGTTGTCTTTCAGTATGTTTCCCACACTGCCCGGACAGATAAAAATGTTTTTTTCTTTCAACTCCTCGCTCAACTTGTAAGTACTTCGTCTCGACCACCGAATCAGGCTTGCCGGACAACCGGCGATATCATCAGCCATGAGTTCTTCGAGAACTTCTACGATTTCGTTTTTTTTAAAGGCGGCCTGCCGGCACCTCTGCGGCGGATGCGATCAATCTCGATTTGCTTTGACAAAAGCTCACGCCGTCCACGCGCTATGGTTTTTACATCAACACCCGCAACCGATGACATGCGCACATCGCCGCCACGGCCAAGCTTTATAGACTCCAGACCAAGATAAAGCCTTCTTTGTTTCTCATTGAGCACAGAAAGAAAAGTCTTCAAATGCTCAACGATTACCTGGCCGTTGGTATCTTTCATGACAAACGATTGCGAAGGGTCCCGGATCAAGCTGTTTTTTCTTGCAAGAAACTGGCTTTGCGCCAATAGAGGCGACAGATAAAGGTATTGATCGCCAATTTGCTCCCGTCGCAATTGGCCTTGTGAAAAGAGTTTTCCCAAGGCATTATGAACAAATACGTGCAGTATTTGTTCAAGTTCCGATGCAAAATAGCCTGTTTCAGACTTTTTTACCAATACAGGAATTGTATCCATAAGATTTCCATGTCTTGAAAAATGGACACCGGCATAACTCCAAAGACCGTTTTTTTTAAAGACCGGAATTGAACAAAGGGTATAATACCTGCCGGCATGCGAGTAGCTGGTGTAATATCCAAGTGCTTTAAGTTGCCGAAAAACGGTCATTCTTGAAGTGGTACCTATGATTTTTTTGACCGCTGTCAAATCGAGGACCTTTTCTACCTGGAAACTTTCCACCAGCAATTTTTGCTTTCCGGATTCTGTTTTCATAGCACCTCCATGATACAATGATGATCGGATAATTCCAATATTTCATGATTGTATCAT
>CAYZJH010000196.1:0-1834 GCA_964478625.1 uncultured Desulfobacteraceae bacterium | reverse complement strand
GCCAAATCGCCGGAGCCTTCTACGGCATGTCGGGCATTCCCGCCCACTGGATCGAGCGCCTGGCACGAAAGGATGAATTGATCCAGCTCGCCGACGACCTGACAAGGGGGAAATGAGGCACGGGGGGATACAGCACGGGCAGCCGGCTTTGGACCGCCTGCCCGTGTGGGCTTGTTGCGGTCGCTATTGCAAAGAATTGTTGAGGATTTATCCTTTTCACATATCGCTGTAGCAGGGGGCGATAAAGTGAATCATTGAGTAACCATTTTGATCGTTTTCGCTATACTTTTCCATGATTCTCCTTTAAACCCAAATTCATGGGTTCGATTTGATGGTGGGGATGGCCAATCGTAATCAATCATCAGATTCCCCCAATGCTCATATTGTTTTTTTCATATCTGAAGTTGAGTAATCACAGGAGGATTTATAATGATTCTTTCAGAAAATCTTGCACAAGAATTGAGACGTGTTAATCCATCAAAAATAGCAGTTGCGTACATTGGTAGAAATTGGCAATCATATGTAAATACTGAAGTTTTAGAGCAGGTTGTTGTTTCACCAACACTTGGAAGCAATCCGCGCGCTATTGCAGAGTTAGGTAAAAAAATTGGATGGGATAATTTGTATTTTTTAGACAATATACATTCTAAGCTATACATTGGAGCATCAAGTGTAATGATAGGAAGTGCAAATCTTTCAGATAATGGATTTGCAAACAATTCTCGTGAAGAAGCTTGTGTCGTGCTAGACAAAAAAGATGATATATCAAGGGCAAATAAATTGTTTGAAAGGTATCGTGAAGCAGCTAAAAGACAATATGAAAATTATGAACAAAAACAAACAAAATTGGACTTTCTTAGAGAAAAATGGAATAAAGCTTATGCTCAAGGTTTATTAAATGATGATATGGAATATAAAATAAGAACTTTTGATCAGTATAGCGCAGAAATAGATGGCATGGTTTACGTTTCTTATTGTATTAATGAAGATTCTCAATATAAAGATTTAGATAATATGATAATAAATGATATATATGCTGAAGTTCATTTGTCTCCAAATGACATCAATCCAATAAATCAATGGGTACTACTTTGGGTTGTAACACAAAGAAATACTGTCAATAGAAGGATTAATCCTTGGTTGACTTATATACATGAAATGTATGAAAATGGATGTAATGACGAAGGTTACGAAAATTTATTCATTCAAAGAGCCTCATTGGAAACACCACCAAAACCTTTTGATGAAACAGATCGTTGTTTCATCAACTCTTTTCGTTCTGTTATGAACCAAAAAAAGTATGCCCCTCTTCGGGGGATACATGACGATGAAAATCATATATGGCAACTGAGAGACAACAGAGAAATCACTTTGCGTTTTCTTGCTGATCTTCGTGAGGAATACTTGAAAAATCAGCCACATTGAAAAGTTCTTGAGGTAAATTGTTGAGCACATTTTTTGTTCTTTTGGATTTTCGCTGGCCAATTTGTGCTGACAATCGACACTCAAGCAATATTTATCGGCTTTAACGAAAGCAATAGCAAAAAAAATCAAATAATAATCCAAAAAAGATCTTAAAATGGTGTATTTGATGATTTAACCGTTAAGAACCGAACGAAATCATCAAATGCACTCGAAAACATTCGCATACGACCAAAAGCCTGATTGATGCCGGACAGTTTTCCTCCTCAACAGGCAGCCTCATCGCCAATATCCACGATTTTTAGCCCTATGGGCCTCACTCCATAAAATAATTTCCTCAGCACAAATTTTTCCACAGAGGACTGACAGACTGCTGTCACTCCCCTGTGGCATACTGTTGAAACAGTTCGGA
>CAYZJH010000195.1:0-1852 GCA_964478625.1 uncultured Desulfobacteraceae bacterium | reverse complement strand
ACTTACAACTTATCCAACATTCTGTTCAATTCCATTCTTTGATCCCCTCGTGAAAAGCTTCTTCGCCGTCATCCCGGAGCCCGGATCGTGGTCCGTGGCGGGCCCGGCGCGGGCCGGAATAGCGGAAAGCCGTCAATTTCGAATTACGATGCCATCCTTCTTAATTACACCGGCTTTCGCGTGTTTACCGGTTCCATGCATTGAAATACACTGTACATATCACTCTTGTCCAAAACCCGTTTTTAACGAAAAGGCCCCCCTGTGGGTTTTGTGGTATAAGGTCTGGATCGCAAAACACAGACCGGCCACGAGGCCACAGGAGGGTTAAAGCCATGATAAGGGTAGCGAGCCTGTTCAGTCAATTGCTTCGTCATGTTTCCCGTACAGAGTTTCATAACCTTGTCGCCAGGCACGAGGCGGAACGGGCCGCAAAAGGGTTCACCTGCTGGACGCAATTTGTTGCGATGATGTTCTGTCACCTGGCCCATGCCGACTCCCTTCGAGAGATTTGCGGCGGCCTTTCCTGTTGCCTTGGCAAGCTCAGGCATCTCGGGATTGCAAGGAGCCCGAAAAAATCCACTCTCTCCTATGCCAACGAACACACGCCGGCCCAGCTCTACGAAGATCTGTTCTGGACATTGATGTCCCGGTTTCGCGCTGCGGGCGCTATGGGGTGCAGAAAGAAACGCTTCCGCTTCAAGAACAAACTGCTGAGTTTCGACTCCACCACCATATCCCTTTGTTTGACCCTGTTCCCCTGGGCCTCATTCAGACGAGCCAAGGGAGGTGTGAAAGTGCACGTGCTGCTCGACCACGATGACTACATGCCATCTTTTGTTTACATCTCGGAGGCCAGAAGGCACGACCGCACGATAGCGAAGCTCTTGAACCTGACCCCGGGCTCCATTGTCGCCTTCGATCGCGCCTACAACGACTACGCTCTTTTCGGTCACTGGACCGCAGCAGGGATTTTTTTCGTCACCCGGATGAAGGACAATGCCGTCTACCAGGTGATTGAAGAACGAAAACTCCCCGCCAACCGATCCATTCGTGCAGATCAGATCATTCGGTTGACAGGCGCCAGAGCCGAAGAAAAATGCCCCCATCCTCTCAGGCGTGTCGTGGTTTGGGATGAAGTCAAAGAACGTGAAATCGTTTTGTTGACCAACCACCTTACCTTCGGTTCCACGACCATCGCAGCTGTCTACAAGGACAGATGGGAAATCGAGGTCTTCTTCAAGACCCTCAAGCAGCACCTGAAAGTCAAAACCTTCATCGGTACAACCGAAAATGCCCTTCGCATTCAGATTTGGACAGCCTTGATCGCCCTGTTGCTTTTGAAGTATCTCCATCATATCTCAAAACTCAAATGGTCCTTGTCCAACTTGGCTACCATGCTTCGGCTGAACCTTTTTACCTACAGGGATTTGACCGAATGGCTCAACGATCCCTTCGGCAATCCTCCGTTCACACCCGGCAGCTACACACAACTCTCTCTGCCCGGTATGGGACAGCCGGTTTCCGGGGCCTGAATAGAAGGGGGAACCTGGTTTTGAAAAACGCCATTTTCGAGCCAAAAAATCCAGTAAAATCAACACCTGAACATCCGCTCAGGGTTTATTTTGGACAGCAGTGGGTTCTCATATAAAAAATTAGAAGTAAATTTGAATAAACATCAAACATCACCATGATGGATAAAAGGAGTCAAAAATGAAAAAAGCAATATTTGCTCTTGCATTGACAGTGGCACTGGTTTTCGCGGGGAGCGCGATGGCGCAAACCGCGCCGAGTTATTGCGGCACACCGGAAGTCTTCCCCCTGTTGGGTGGTCAGACTATTGACGTCGGCACCG
>CAYZJH010000194.1:0-2064 GCA_964478625.1 uncultured Desulfobacteraceae bacterium | reverse complement strand
TAAGTTCTGTGAATGTAGATGGACAAAAATAAAAAGCGACGTATTGACCATGTATGTAACCATGTGTTATTTTACAATATTGAAAGTTTAATTTGGGTAAAATAATAATTTTAAGAGGAGTTCTCCATGGAAAAAGTCAATGTTGCTGATACGAAGACGCATTTATCAGCTTTATTGAAGCGTATTGAGCAGGGGGAAAAATTCCTTATTACCCGCCGTGGAAGGCCGGTGGCACAATTAATCCCTGTTATTCTTCCTCGACGAAAGCGTATTCCTTCATTTGCGGCTTTTCGTGCAGAGATTTCACGAACCAAAACATCACCCCTTACAGTCCTTGAGTTGTTACGTAAAGAAGCCCGATAATGCTTTATTTTGACACCAGCTTTTTAATACCCCTGCTTCTCCCTGAGGAAAACAGCGAAAAAATAGAGGAATTTTTTCAACATCTGTCTATTGATCAAACTCTTGTTGTCAGCCAGTGGACAAGAATTGAGCTGGCCAGTGTTGTTGCCCGTCTGGTTCGAATGGGTGAATTAAATAAAGAAATTGCCGGACTTTGTAATGAACGATTCACTGTTCTCCTGGCTGAGAGCTTTCAGGTTGTCCTGCCACAACTTGATGATTACAACCTTAGCTAGGATTACCTGGCTCTACTCAATACCAGTCTGCGTGCGGGTGATGCTCTTCATTTGGCAATAGTCTCAAATCTGGATGTCGAAAAATTTATCACTCTTGACAAAGGGATGCTCAAAGCAGGCAAAATTCTGGGACTTCCCATTGATCGTGGAATTTAAAACCATTTTTTATCCGCTCCCCTGTATGTGAAACCGGAAATGCCTTTCATTGTCGAGCAATATGACGACATACACAAAGAACGTTTAAATGCCCTGCCCGGAAACACAGGCCTGTGACAGCTCAGCGGAGACCGCAAGAAAGCGATCCATGAGACGGAGAGCAGGCCGAAACCATTCATTGGCTAAACACACCTCTTGCTTGCGGGTATTTGACTGAGGATATCCATCAGGAGTTGATGAACCGTTGCGAACATATCGGA
Source organism: uncultured Desulfobacteraceae bacterium (assembly GCA_964478625.1). GTDB lineage: Bacteria > Desulfobacterota > Desulfobacteria > Desulfobacterales > SKZT01 > SKZT01. Next base: position 1,010 of record CAYZJH010000194.1, on the reverse strand, counting down.
CAAATGCTATGTACCATGATTCGCGATGCGAAAAAATGGTGTGTCAGCCCTAAAGACATCTGAAAACATTACTTGTTAAAAATCTTGTTTCTTGTTCATGGTCAATTTTCATGTTATTAATAAGTCAGATACCATCAGAGTGGGAAACCGTTAAAAAATCAGGAGGTACCGGCTATGCGGACCATAAAATTTAAAACTCATGCTAAGGGGCGGATTATTGAAATTCCCGAAGAGTACCCTGAATTTGCATCCAGGCATTTGAAGGTAAAAATTTCCGTTGATGACGTATCTTCAGCGACCTATGCAAGCACGAGAAAAAAAATGACCTCCATGGTTCTCAACACCCGCAATTTTAAATTTGATAGGCAGGAAGCCAATCAGAGATGACATCTGATTTTATTGATACCAATGTCTTGATTTACGCTTTTTCAGAAGATGAGCCGGAAAAGGCGGATATGGCCAACGATCTAATATTTAAAGGCAATCGGATAATATCCTTGCAGGTCATTAAGGTGAGAAGGTGAGAAGAGCAGAAGATAAGAAGGTGAGAAAGTTTGAAGAGAAGATGGTAAAAGGATGGTGAAAAAACAGGATATTAGGCATTTTAGGGATTTGATGGTTTATCAGAGGGCATTTGCTGCAGCCATGCGGATTTATGAAATCACCAGGAGATTTCCTCCTGAAGAAAAATATTCACTTGTTGATCAGATCAGAAGGTCATCCCGATCTGTTTGCTCCAATTTAGCTGAAGCGTGGCGTAAGCGGGAAGTACTCAGCAATGTTTAGAAACAAAATCACAGACTCCATGATGGAAAGTTCCGAAACACAATGCTGGCTGGAGTTTTCATTTTCATGTGGATATCTGAATCAATCTGTTTTCAGTGGCATGGATAAAGAGTATGAGGAGATAATCGCAATGTTAAATTCCATGGAATTGAATGCCAATAAATTTTGTTTCTAATCTTCTAATCTTCTAATCTTCTAATCTTCTAATCTTCTAATCCTCTAAT
>CAYZJH010000193.1:0-2066 GCA_964478625.1 uncultured Desulfobacteraceae bacterium | reverse complement strand
GGTCAAACCTCCAAAAATACCGGTTAAAAGTCCTCTGTTGTTCATGCTTTTTTCTCCTTTCGGGCTGAAACCGCTCTCCAACGTCTTCAGCCCCATTCCGTTAAGTGTTATGGTTTTGTCCGCTCCGTCCTAACCTTCGGCGTCCATGTGGGCCTGAAGGAATGTCCGGGATAGGAGCAGACGGGTTTATTATGCTACGCTCTCTTGATATTCGATCAGTCTAAGCCTGTCGGCGGCTTCAATGACGGATTTATCACCTGCAAGGAAACCGCCTATCAGCCGGGTAAGATCATCCGTGTTCTTGCCTTCCGGCATCGGCAATTCTCCCGAATCAATTTTATGAATCAACGGAGTGACAAGGTAAAATGCTTGAGTAAAGCCATCCACCAACTCTTGAGCATTCAGGGCAGGATTGCGTTTCGCATACGAAAAGACGGTTTTGACTGTATGACCCAAAACATTTCGGATTTGCATGGATTTTCCGGCGCTTGCCATTAATACACCGTGAACCCGAAATACATCATCTCCGACCGGGCTCATGAGCTGATCCGGGACACATACATGACAGGCACCCAAAACGGAGAGGTGGCGTATTTGGCAGCGAGGCTGAAAATCCCCGTCTGGAAGATTTCCCGTCATGCTGAGGCGCTTGTGCAGGTTGTTTGCCCTCTGATTGTTTGTCATATTGACCTCGCTTTTTGCTGGGGGAATATTTATTATTCCATCCAGAAATAAATATTACACCACCGCTTCCTCATTGATCCGCTTCATGGCCGCCCTGAGCTCCGAAGGCTCGGCCTCCATCCAGAACTCAATTCCTATCCTGGTTAATTCATTTAACCTTTTGGCAAGCGGATATGTAACGTTTCGTTTGCCTGAAAGAATCATGGATAAAAGGGGTTCTGAAATCCCTAATGTTTTAGCGATATGTAATTGTTTCATCTTCATGCTGACAATTTATGATAATAAAAATCATAAGTCAAGCAATTATTTTCAAATTGTAAATTATCTTTTAACTAATTGCAATAATTACATAATTTTATCATTGACCTTATATGATGAGGTGGAATATGTTAAAAATTATGGAAGATGATGAGAAGATTTTCAGGGCTTGGCTAAAGAAGGTTTTAACCCGTGACAAGATTATCAAGGGTAAAATTTTAGCCGATAAATTAGGGATTGGAGCGCCGACATTAACAGGGTATCATTCAGGCCGTATTATAAATGGTGAAAGAATTTTTCCAGCCATTCCATTTGAAATCAGAAAATCAATCCTTGGAATTACCAAGACATCTTATGACTCCATGTTGGAAATTGGCAGATCAGAACTGAACCCACAACAGGAAAATTTAAAAGAAACCGTTCGGCAAATTATCAGGGAAGAAATTAAAGCCCCTACTGAGCCCATCAAATTAGAACCTTATAATATTATCAATCTTTTCAAGGACAGAGAAACTGCAATAAAAATTAACAAAGCATTGATTGATATTGAGCGGGTAGACCCTTACGAATATGAAGAATTAGCGAAAAACATAGAATTGAGACATATAAAGATTTTAAAAAAGAATGCGCCGGTCAAAGAGAAAGGGGACCGTGCATCGGGGGAAGCGTAGCCCCGGCAGGTCCGGGGCACATAATACCAATGGTGGCGATCAGAACCCATTATATTAATTCAGACCTTTATCACCTATGGTCCGACACAATTCCAGCGCAATTCCGTCGTTTTTCGGGAACGTACATCCCGGAAATTCTCACCCCATCGGAAAGCCAGACCTTCCGGGCCGCCGTCTGCACAGCAGTCAAACACGGGACTGCCTGGGTGGTAGTAAGTATTCTGCGCCTGGTCTTGCTCGCCCTGTTGCGCCGGGTCGATTATGATATTGTTGAGGTTATAGAAACAGAAGACAACCCAAATGAGCGCCACCGGCTGAAACTGTTTTTATTGGCCGCTGCCATGGCTGAGGACCGGCAGACGGCATAAAAAAACGCTTGACATTTGCCCCTCTTTTTTGAGATTATAACACTGAAGCCGCTCTCCAACGCCTTCAGCCCCTTGAAAGAGGGGC
>CAYZJH010000192.1:0-2073 GCA_964478625.1 uncultured Desulfobacteraceae bacterium | reverse complement strand
CACAGATTTTCACGGTAAATTTCTAACCGTACTTACGAATTCGACAACCCTTCAAAAATTAACTTTTTTCCGCCCGTCCACGGATATTGTAATGAGGCGAACATATTCATGGTTGAAAGAATTTGAGGCAGATTTTTTTTCTTCTTTAGCTTTACCTTGATGTTTTGATTGTCGGTTTCAATTTCACCACTGTTCATAATAAATTTTTCATAAATGCTGTTGTCGGAAAAATGAGTATATCTTTCAAGATCGTCCGCCAATAACCTGTACAGATTGTGAGCAAGAATCGTCATGGTCAGATCAAAATCAACCTTGATGACCATTGAAGAAGATACACGGTTAAGATGAAAAAATTCTATTTGCTCAGAAATGGTTTTTTCTATCAGCCATCTTCTCGAATATTTTCTTATAATTTCATCTGCTTTCAAGCTAAAGTCATTTGTAATAATTAAGGCCGGCTTGATTTTTCCATGGCCGGTGATTGCGACTTGCCTGATTTTTCTCCCATACCCTTTAAGAAAAATAATACTGTCGTATATCTTCAGAATTCTTGTTTTGTTTCCGGCGCAAACAACTCGTTTCTTTTTCCATTCTGATGGAACAATTGCATTGATCTCCTCGACTATTTTCTTCCCACGCCTTCTGATGGTAATAAACTTGATATTTTGTTCATCCAATTTTGAAAGGTTCTGGTACGTTGTCAGTTTGCTGTCAAAAACAAGATATTTTAGATCATCTCCGGATTTGCCCTGTCTGTAAAAATCCAGAAAAGTCAACACAACCGCATCGTGATCCTTGTGCAAGACATCCGTATCGCCATAATCAATCAGGCCGGAATCCGGATCTTGTGCAAGAATTGCCAGCATGCTCGGTAACGATTGTCGCCGTTTTCCGGACCAATTGTTTTCAAGATGGTTTGCCTCTCCCCAATATGGAATCGCTGTAAAATCAAGATTCATGGTATCTCCAAGAAGCCGGCGACTTTTCCACAAATTATGGAGTTTGTGAAGAAATGAGAGGTTCATCTGTCTTGTCACTCTGTGAGAGTAGGAACTAAACCATCCGGTCTTCGGGAGAACGTTTAATCCTGCGAAAAAGCCTGGACCTCTATCCATACACCACAGGTCGTCTGCGCAATACCTGCGAATGTTCGAAAGCTTCAGGGCCAGAAAAGACATGATTGAGCAAAATTTTGATATCGCTTTCGTTTCCGGATAATCGGATTCATTAATGATTTTATCTATACCAAAGCTTTTTATGTAAGGCCAAAAACACAACAGGCCCAGGGAGTTGGAATTAAACATATCAGCCGATTCAAACTCTATCATAAAACTTTGCTCGGGCTTTATTGTTTTAATTTCCAGTGACTGCTTTTCTTTTTTGGTTCTTCTTGGCAACCTGGCAAAGCCTTCTTGTTTGACTATGAGATAAATTTCTTTCTCAGAAACCTTTATCCCCTGTCCATCAAGAACAATTTTGATATCAGGAACAGAGAGGTAATTTTTTCGAAGATCCACCACCATCCCAACAACAGAACGTTTTTGTTTAATCTCATTTCTTCCAGGTTTCTTAACCTGAAAGAAAGGTTCTTGACCGGGTATATTTTTTAAAGCCTTTCTGAAATCGGCAACCAGCGATGTAAAAGCCCTATAAGTGTAGCCGAATTTGTCGGCGACTTCTTTTGCAGGAAGCTTGTCGACAAAAAAAGCCCTCAGAGCCTCATATTTCTTTTGGGCTATGGTTGCGGGATTGAGAAAGTAGTTTTTTTCACTCATAAAACTACGGTATATTAATACCGTGATAGAGTCAATTAAAATTTATTAAAATTTAATCATAAAAATTGATAGATTTTGCAAAGCTTTATTTGGTGTATATTAAAGTGTATTAATAAGCGGATTAACCCGAAAATATTAAAATATAAAATTGATAATTAAAAATGAATGTACAGTATATTTTGAAGGGTGTAACAATAATAAGGTTTGTTTTTAGATGTAATTATAGTAGGTTAGGGGTACTATCTGGGAAATTAAGATCGAGCGACTACGGTATATTATTCACGTGAAAATCTGTGTT
>CAYZJH010000191.1:0-2128 GCA_964478625.1 uncultured Desulfobacteraceae bacterium | reverse complement strand
ACTCCACGAACGCAAAAGATAACTTTGAATTTTTCAAAATAATTCGGTATCAAAGAAGTTGTAATAATACTTGACAATATGACATATATGGTTGTATTTTTATGACACATGACAAAAGCTTCCAATACCGAGCGCGCAGAAAGAATCAATACGGCACTTGCGTTTCTCAAAAAATTCGATTCGATTGCCGAGGCTGCATTAAACTTCTCAGCCCAATACGCAATCTCCAAGCGACAGGCCTACCGTTATCTGAAGGAAGCCGAGTCTGTAGGCAAAAAGATAACAGTACCGGATCACAAGATTGCCTTTACGGTCAAACTTTCCCAAAATCTTACGTTAGCAGTACGGCAATATGCACAATTGAAGGGCCATACGTTAAGCGATGTGGTCACACAGGCCTTAGAAGCTTTTCTTTACAAAGGTCGCAGGCGTGGAAAAGCCAAAGGAAGGGAATCGAAAAATTGAGCTGGAATACAGTCTTGACCGACTGTCAGCAAAAAAAATCGGGCAAGCTTACCAGATTCTAGTCCCTGATAAAACTTGGCAAATAGGCTCAGAAGAGGCAATAAAACAAAGAGTTGGAGAAACCAATGAAAGCAGCAGCGATTTATGCGAGGGTGTCATCGGATCGGCAAAAGGAAGAACAGACCATTGCCAGCCAGACCGAGGCATTGATCGAATACGGCCGGCAAGAAGGCTACCTTGTTGCTGAAAATTGGATTTTTCAGGATGAGGGTTACAGCGGAGCCACTTTGATCAGGCCTGGGCTTGAGCGGCTGCGTGATTTAGCCGTAGAGGGACAAATTGAGAATGTATTGATTTATTCGCCGGACCGACTAAGCCGAAAGTATGCGTACCAGATTTTATTAATGGAAGAATTTGCCAGGCATGGGGTTGAGGTCATTTTTATCAAATCGCCTCGGGCCGTTACGCCGGAAGAGCATTTGCTGGTTCAGTTTCAGGGCATGATTGCCGAGTATGAACGGGCCCAGATTACGGAACGAACCCGACGAGGAAAACGATTTCGTGCCAAAACGGGTTTAATTAATGTGCTTTCAGGCGCCCCCTATGGTTATCGATATGTCAAAAAAACCGATATATCAGCTTCCTACTATGAAATGATAGAGCAAGAGGCTGAAGTGGTGCGTAAGGTTTTCGAGTTGTATACGGAAAACGGGTTAAGTATAGGCGCTGTCACCCGATGGCTCAATGATCACCGGATTCCCACCCGCAAGAAGATATCGCGTTGGGAACGTTCCACAATCTGGGGGATGTTGCGCAATCCTGCTTATATGGGCAAGGCATGTTTTGGGAAAACAGAGTCAGCGCCACGGCAGAAGATTACCCGCCCACTGCGTCAGCGAGGTGGTTTTTCGCCACGTTGCAGTTGCTGCCGAAAACGTCCGCGGCATGAATGGATTGAAATTGATGTTCCGGCAATAATTAATCGGGAGAGTTTTTCTTTGGCACAAGAACGATTGGAAGAAAATAAACGGTTTTCAAAGCGACGAACGATTGATCCGACCTTGCTGCATGGGATGCTGGTTTGTGGTGAATGTGGGTATGCTTATTACCGGAGTTCGACCCGCACATCCAAACACAAGATTTATTATTACCGCTGTTTGGGCTCGGACAACTATCGTCACGTCAATGGCCGTGTGTGCCATAACCAGCCGATCCGACAAGATTATTTAGATGGAGTTATCTGGAAACAAGTCATTGAGTTGCTTGAGGATCCTGAAATGATCCGTATTGAAATTGAGCGAAGGATCAAAGAGATTCAGGATTCCAATCCGACCCGAAAGAGAAAAGAGGTTATCAATCGGGAAATTACCAGAAAGCAAAAAGGGATAGAAAAGCTATTAGACGCCTATCAGGAAGGCCTTTTGAAACTAGACGAACTGCGTGATCGGCTGCCGAATCTGCGCAAGAAACTTGAGTCATTAGAATCAGAGTTGAGAAGTCTTGAGGCGACAGCTGCGGATCAAAAAATGTTTTTACGTCTGGCAGATAACATCGAAAATTTTCTGGTGCGGTTGCGCAGCAACGCAGATACATTGGATATGATTGAACGGCAGAAGATTTTGCGATTGGTGGTCAAGGAAATTTTAATCCACAAAGAAACGAT
>CAYZJH010000190.1:0-2134 GCA_964478625.1 uncultured Desulfobacteraceae bacterium | reverse complement strand
CATCCATTCTGAAACAGATTCCCATATCTCATTTGCGGCGTAAAGGTGGGGTTTGTAGATCGCTTACCGTATTTCACTTCCGACCGAAGGATCGAATTCCACCCACCAAATTTCACCGCGTTTCATCGACCAGGTCTCCGGCAAGAGCATTGCACCATTCTCGGGCTTCGGCCTCTCGCTCCTCATCCGCCGCCATTGCTGCATATCCTTTATCCAGGGCGGTATCCAACACATGAGGCCTCACCAGATTTTCAATAAACCGGCTCATTCGACGCTTGCCGACTTTTCGATACAAACCGTCGTACACCGCTTCATCCAAAGTAATGGTCATTTTTTTATGCACGGGTCCCTCCAATTTCAAAAAAAATAGCTGTATATATAATGTTTTAGTGATGATTTTGGAACCTTCCAGGCGGACCTCGATATCGTCACCCACCTTATGGCTGTTCAGCAAGGCTGGTGGGATCAAAATGCCATGGGAATCACCGATTTTTTTCAAAGTCGCACGCATGGAAACCTCCTTTTCTGTTGGAAGATGAGAATGCATGGCACGGCTGCGGGCGAGCAACGATCACTGATTTCGTTTCCTGACCGTCTTCGGGGGAATCGTTCAACACTCCGGAGAAATACTAGCACGGCAGCGGAGCTTTGGGCAATCACCGGCCGGGTCTGCGGCAAGCGCAGGCATCATTCTCGGGCTTCAAGAGTGTCTGAATCACGGATTGACACGGATTATTGGATTTCACGGATTTTGGGTCCGCTGATGCGTACCTGTTCCCCCGCACATCATTCCCCCCGGCGGCCCATCCGTGTCATCCCCAAATCCGTGTCCATCGGTGATTCAGACGGTTTTTGGTCCGCACCTGTGCCCGCGCATAGATTCCCCCTACCCCCAGCCGGGAATGTTCATTTTCGGAGGCTCGTGCAGCCTTACGTTACAGCCGTTTACGCTCCTGGTCGCCATTTTCGAGCCAGGTAGTGTTGTTCCATAGACTGCCGCAAGCAGGTCTTGATGAAAGCTTGCCGGTCAACATTCATTTCCATTGCCATTTTGTCGATTTCATCGAGCATGTCTGCACCGATATGTATGCTGATCTCGCGAATGGGTGAGCACATTGCTCCTGCATTTGTGAAAAAACGAGAGATATCCTCACCTGCCATTGCTTTCTCGGCAATATCGTCGGCTGAAAATCCATCCAGGTCATCTGTATTTTTCATAGAGCGTTTCCTCCTGCTTTGTTGATTTCCAAAGGGTGACAAGGTGGTAATATTCCCCCTCACGGTCTTCTCTGATTTCATGGATGACGGAACACTGCTTGCCCTTGACCCATCCAATAGCACGGTGGGGATTTCCCCCCGATGCCTCCTTGCCTCCTTCATTCCTGCCCGCATTCAAAGTACCGGGGCGTTCGGACAGGCGGATGCTCAAAAAATGTTGCAAAACATCTGTTCAGGTTAGAGGTTCCCCACGGATCCACAGTTCGTATTCGCTGATATCAATGTCTCTATTCCATACCACCCCATACCCGCCCTGTTCCACTTGCACTGCTTTAAAAAGGGCGACGTTATTTAAGGGAACAAACATCTCTTTCTTCAACAAAGGCGTGATATCGTACTTTTTCTTCTGTTTATTGTCGAACTCGATGATCAGGGTGTGGCTGTCGATGGCTTTTGCTGATAATATTTTAGGGTATTTCATTTTTTACTCCAAGGGGGGAAGCTTCCTAAACTCTTGATCTTCCCACATACGTTTCAACTCTTCCTTGTGACGACAGCGGTTCCCGGCCTAAATCAACTTAAGTATTTGAATTTATTGGGTTCAGTATCAAAAAGTTTACGAAAACTTTATTAAGTAATTGATTTCAAAAGAAAAATTATTCTAATAAAATCAAAAAGATAACTTTCTTTTCGTAAACTTTTGAGATTGAAAATCAATAAAATCAACTACTTATACCGCTTTGCGCCGGGAACCGCTGTTGTGACGATCAGCCCATTCCATGACCAGTTTCTTTGCCCGGTTCGGCAAATCGCCCTCTATCATTTCGAGCGTATCGATATGGAACAGCCCAATATTTTCACCTTGACATCCTCCCCGGCCTGAAGGCCGAGGATTCCTGGAACGGCTTATGCGGCC
>CAYZJH010000189.1:0-2174 GCA_964478625.1 uncultured Desulfobacteraceae bacterium | reverse complement strand
CTTGACGGATTTGTAGAAGCTTATATCGGTGAAGTTCTTTGCCCCTCCCTGCCCATCATGCATCAGATCCGGACGGTGTATCCCCGAAAAAAAGGCGATATGGCTGAAGAAAAACACCTGTTTCACCAGGCACTTGCTGTAACATCCCACGTTATTCCCCTGGCATCAAAAAAAATCGCATCCAGACCGAACGCCGTCATTACCAAAGACGGTTCGCTCTGGGTGCGCCAATATCTGAACTGGGTCAGCATGAAACCCGGCAGCAAAGAATATTATCTTTTTAATCCTTTAACTCGAAACGGTGTCAGGAAAAACCGGTACGCAATTTTCTCATATTCGGAAAACGGCAAGCTTGAAAAAATGGGAGAAGATTCTATTCAGGATCCTGATAAGAGCGTTTTCCAATCAGCCGAAAATATTTTTACCCGGTGCAAAGGTGATGACATTAAGAACGATTCCGGCCTGCGCACGGAAAACTATTGGAAAGTACCGACCTTTCTAGACAGCCGGATCATTGATCTGACTTTCAAAGAAAAACATCTGGAAAAAATTGCATGTAGCATAGATGGCAATCCGGAAAATGAAAACATGACCAATGAATTAATCGAGTTGTGGTTTTTACGCAAAATCATTGAAAAAGCCCGAAAAAAGCTGAACATATCCTGAAACAAGCATGTTGAAGAAATCTTATGTCATTTCCTACGATATAGTGGAAGACCGGGACAGGGTCAAAGCGGCTGATACGCTTAAAAATTACGGTGTCAGGGTTCAAAAAAGCGTTTTCGAGTGCAGGATCGGGGAAAAATCATTGAAAAAGCTGATGACGGACCTCAAACAAATCATTGACCCCGAAACGGACAGCATTCTGGTGTATATTCTTTGTGAGGCCTGCAATAAACAAAAACAATTCCTTGGCATCGATGTCTCACACGAAGATGAGGAGTTTCGGATATTATGATTTTTGAACAAATCGTCGATATGGAAAATCTTAAAGAGGCATGGTCAAGGGTAAAAGCCAACAGGGCTGCACCCGGTATTGACCGGGTGACCTGGCAGGGCTTTGAAAAAGACCTGGCGGAAAATCTCAACATTTTGCAAAATCAGCTCAAAAGTGAGAAATACCGTCCCCTCCCTATTATGCTTTACAATGAAAAAAAGGGTTCTGCAAAAGGTTCCTGCAGGGCGGTCGGCATTTCCTCCGTTAGAGATAAGATTGCCCAACAGGCAATATTAAAAGTGATTTCGCCATATTTTGAAAAAAATTTTTTGCAGTGCAGCTACGCCTATCGGCCTAAAAAATCAGCCCTTTCTGCAGTTGCCAACGCCGGAGCACTGATTAAAAAAGGCTACCTGTGGGCCTTGCAAATGGATGTGGAAAAATTTTTCGACACCATGAACCATGATATCCTTTTGAAATTGATTGGGATCGTGCTGGATGAAAAGCCCCTGATCCGGCTTATTTCCAGACTTTTGAAGGCAAAAATTTTCAAGGAAATGGGACTGTTCGACACTGTTGCCGGATCTCAGCAGGGAAGCGGTCTTTCACCGTTTTTGTCAAATATTTACATGCACCCGGCAGATATCTTCTTATGGAAAAAATACAAGGACAAATATCTTCGCTATTCAGACGATATCACTGTTTTTGCTAGAGAAAAAGAAGAACTCGAAGAGGCAAAAAAAATAATCACTCAGTGTCTGGCTGAATTAAAACTCTCGGTCAATGAACGTAAAAGTATCATCACCCATGTCTCGGAAGGCATCATTTACCTGGGGTATTACATGGATATCAAGGGAAAAGGACCTGCCCAAAAATCGGTAAACCAGATTCAAAACCGTCTTCAGGCTTTCAACGGGGTCAGAAAAACCGATAATGTGTCTGAAAAGCTGAAGGAGATTTCTGTCATCGTCAGGGGTTGGTATAATTATTATAAAACATTAAAGCCTATCACGCCTCCCAATATACTGAGTTTGATTTCTCTGGCAAAGCTTGCCGATGAATTCGGGGAAACCGGTTATGCAAAGGAACTGTTGAAAAAAAGCAGCGGGTTCAATCACAGCAGCCCCCAAATTTGCTATGAACTGGGAGAACTGTTTGCCGGAGCCGGCATGCAGAATCAGGCCATGAGGGAATATGCCAGGGCCATTGAACTGGACCCTTCCATGGAAGCGGCAAA
>CAYZJH010000188.1:0-2308 GCA_964478625.1 uncultured Desulfobacteraceae bacterium | reverse complement strand
ACCATCTCCAGAATAGTTAATCCTGGCACACTTCAAGTAAGCCGCTTCGCGGCAGGATTTATCTAACATCCTTCCCATAGTTTTCTTTTAAGCCTTCCTTGCTTTGTTTGAACCAATCATTTGAACCATTTATGAAATTGTGGGATACCTCTCCTTGTCGATTTAAACATTAACCCTAAAAAAGGAGAGGTATCATGAAAAATTATTACACAAAATCCATTAAGGCTCTTCAGCTTGGCGGCATGAGCAAACGCACTCAGCAATGCTATACGCGATCGGTCCGCATGCTTGTACAGCATTATAATAAAACCCCGGATCTGATTACCGAGGATGAACTCCAGGAATATTTTCTCTTTCGACTCAATGTCAGCAAATGGGCTTCCAATACCATGAGAATTTGCTATTCGGGAATCAAATTTTTTTTATCAATGTTTTACACCGTAAATGGCAACTCTTTGACATCCTTCGGGCTCAGACCGAAAAGAAACTTCCATGTGTTTTAGCCAAATCCGAAATTGACCGCATTTTAAAACATGTCCGCACATTCCACAATCGTGTTTTTCTCACCACAGTCTATTCTTGCGGATTGAGGCTCCAGGAAGCTCTTCATCTTCAGGTTTGCGATATAGACAGTCAAAGAATGATGATTCATGTTCATCGCGGCAAACAAGCCAAGAGCTTGCCCTGAGCTTGCCGAAGGGATCGATATGTGCCTCTTCCGGAAGAAACCCTGTTTTTATTGCGAAAATATTGGACAACACACAGGAACCAGCTTTTACTTTTTCCCGCATTAGGCCGCAATGCCAAAGGGGCTTCAACAGCAACATCTCCCATGGCCATAGCCAGTGTGCAAGGGGCCCTGAGAAAAGCCAGATACGAAGCAGGCATAAAAAAACGCCGTGTTACCATTCACACCCTTCGCCACGGCTACGCAACCCACCTTTTAGAAGCAGGTGTAAACCTGCGAGTGATACAAAAATATCTGGGCCATGCCCAATTAGAAACCACCATGGTGTATCTCCACTTGACTCAAAAAGGCCATGAAGATGCCGCAAATATTGTCAACAACATCATGAGGGGGTTTTAACATGGGCGCTATTCAACAAATTTTCAGATTATATGCTCCTTCATACATCGAAAAATTCGGCAAGGATATGCCGAAAAATCATCTCAAAACCATCGAGGCCATCACCACGTGCCGAACCGACGCTCATGGCTTTACCGTCTATGAATGCGGGCAATGCGGCAAGCTTCATCATGTTTATCGTGGCTGCGGCAATCTTCATTGCCCCACATGTCAAAACGGCAAAGCCCTCAATTGGCTCGACCGCCAGTTGGAGAAACAACTGCCGGGGCATCACTTCATGATCACTTTTACTGTCCCGGAATCTGTTCGCCCTTTTATGAGAACTCATCAAAAACAGGCATACACGGCTTTATTTAAGGCATCTTCACAATCCATCAAAAAACTTGCAATGGACAAAAAACATATTGGCGGTGACATTGCAGGCTTTACAGGCATTTTGCACACATGGGGTCGCCAGATGCAATATCATCCTCACATTCACTACATCGCTCCAGGCGGTGCCTTTAGCAAAGAAGACGGACGTTGGTACTGTTCCCGGCTCGATTTTTATCTTCCGGTGAAAGCACTGTCAAAAATTTATCGTGCCAAATTCCGCGATTACATGAAAGATGAGGGGCTTTTTCACCTCATCGACCCAAAGCCTGGGATACGGATTGGAATGTCAATATTGCCGCAGTCGGCACCGGACATCAAACGGTTAAATATCTTTCCCAATATGTCTTTAAAGTTGCCATATCCGACTACAGGATCGAGAGTTTTGACAATGGAAAAGTCACCTTTCGTTACAGAAAAACCGGAAGTAATAGAGATCGTCGGATAACCTTAACAGCACATGAGTTTATCAGGCGTTATTTGCAGCATGTTTTACCGACCGGATTGATGAAAGTCAGGCATTACGGTTTTATGAGTGCAAATTGCTCGGTTTGTCTTTCTGAAATCAAAGGTTTGATTGAAATCAGTCTCGGATTTGAGGTAGTTGAAAATGCAGAAGTTGTTGCACCGGAAAGATATGTGTATTGTCCGGATTGCGGGGGTAAAATGCACTATCGGTATTCAGTGCTGCCTTATATGCTGATTGATTATAACGACGGCGGGTAATCGAGACGTCTTCAGAATTTTTAATCAAAAAAAGACGCCAAGCTGCGCGATGGATTTTTGCGCCTTAAATTTGCCATGTGGTATAAAACTATCGGTGGTTTGGCTTATCCAGCTTAAAAAATT
>CAYZJH010000187.1:0-2351 GCA_964478625.1 uncultured Desulfobacteraceae bacterium | reverse complement strand
ACCTAAAACCTAAAACCTAAAACCTAAAACCTAATACCTAATACCTTAAACCTTATACCTTACACCTAACCCCTAAATTTGATACACCATGAAAAAAAAGATCATACTCATAAGTCAAAATCCGGATCTCCGGAATCGATTGAATGAACAGTTGACGCAACCTGAACAGCAGGTGGTGATGATTAAAAACCGTGCCGAGGCCGTTCAATTGATTGAAAGTGCTGATCCCTGTCTGGTCATCATTGCAATGGAAGGTCCTGAAAGTCAGGATATCGATTTTGTTCGTTCCCTGAAAGCCGGGTCTCCGGAGAGTCTTCTGGTGGCTGTTGTTGGAGCCGAGCACTACGATGACATCTTAAAGATCCTTAAAAACGATGTCGAGGATGTGATTGCCGAGCCGGCCACAAAAGAGGCTCTGGACATGTCTTTAAGACGTGCTTTTGAAAAGCTTGACCTTAAGAGAAAGATCAGGGAGCTGCAGGAGCAAAAGCGAATTGCGGAAGTTGCCGCGGCAAAGGATCTTGTCAGGACCGAAAAATTAATCTCCGTTCGGCAGGTGGTGGATAAGTTGTCATCCTTTGTGGCTTATATTGCCAGTGATGTTCAGGGCGGCATGAGATATTTTAAGGAAATGCCCTATTTTGTGTCGATCCATGATTCCCACTGTAAAGTCATTGCCGCCAATTCCATCTATAAAAAACATTTTGGAAATAAAATCGGTAAAAATTCCTGGGAGATTTATGTGGGAGACACCGCCGGAAAAAAAGGATGCCCGGTGGGAAAAACAATCGCGACGGGCAATGTTCAGAAAAATCATGCAATGGTTCAATATCTGAGCGGAAGGAAAGTTCCTGTGATTGTCCACACGGCCCCCATTTTCGATAATGAGGGTGAAGTGGAATTGATCCTGGAAGTTTTTACCGGTACCAAAGAGCTTCAAGATTTTGAAAATGAACTGAGGCATACCCACCAGCGTTATGAACAGCTTTTTGATGAAGTTCCCTGCCATGTCACGGTCCTGGATCATAGATTTCGGGTCACGGCCCTGAATCGTAAATTCAAGGAAGAGTTCGGTGATTTTACCGGAAAAAACTTTTTCGATGTTTTCAAACAGGCCCAAACCCCTTATTTTACCTGTCCCATTACCCGCACCCTTGAAGATGGCGAGCCTCATCATTCCGAGATGGTCCTGACAACTCCCCACGGGGACACGCAAAATTACCTGGCCTGGACTTCACCGGTTAAAACCGCCGCAGGAAAGCTGATTCAGGTGACGGTCATTTTTTTGGATGTCACCCAGCTTCGAACTCTTCAGGACAATCTTTCCACACTCGGTCTGATGATCGGTTCCATATCCCACGGTATCAAGGGGATTCTCACAGGAGTCGATGCCGGGCTCTATCTGATCGATTCCGGATTTTACAAAAACAAGCCGGGGCGGATTGAAGAAGGCCTCGATGTGACCAAGCTGATGGCTGAGCGTATGAGAAAACTGGTCTATGATATTCTTTACTATACCAAGGAGAGGAAACCTGAATTTGAAAAAGTCAATGTGCTGAAATTTGCCGGTGAAGTAGCCGCCAACATGGACATTAAAATCCGGGGGGCTGATATTGAATTTGAATGTGATTTTGAACCGTTTCTGGGAGATTTTGAAATTGATGTCAGCCTGCTGCGCTCCGCATTGATCAACATCCTTGAAAATGCCATGGAAGCCTGTATTGAAGATCCTGAGGATAAAGCCCACAAGATCACTTTCCGGGTGGCAAGGGATATGGAGCATATCCGGTTCGATATTACGGATAATGGTCCGGGCATGAGCAGGGAAGACGTCAAAAAGATTTTCAAACTGTTTTATTCTTCCAAAGGAAGCCGTGGGACCGGCCTGGGGCTTTTTGTTACGGAAAAAATCATCACCAAACACGGCGGCACCATTTCCGTTCATTCGGATCCCGGTCACGGGGCCCATTTTCAGATCCGCATTCCCAGAAGTTTCTCCCCGGCAATCCATTGGGCGCGAAGTATCGAAAGCAAAAATCGGGAAGCATTGGTTTAGGTGAAAGGTGTAAGGTGAAAGGTGTAAGGTGTAAGGTGTAAGGTATAAGGTATAAGGTATAAGGTATTAGGTGTTCAGTGTTCAGTGTTCAGGATATGGTGCACCGTCATACCGGTGAAGATCGGTATCTGATTTGTCATTCCTATGGAGCTGTTGCCATTTGTCATTCTGAGGGAGCGTTAGCGACCGAAGAATCTCAGAAGAGAAGGTTTCAGTTTCAGAATGACAGGGGCATTGGGAAAGGATGACCCTTGTGGTGCCAATGTTGCACTATGGAAAATATTATCATGATATC
>CAYZJH010000186.1:0-2373 GCA_964478625.1 uncultured Desulfobacteraceae bacterium | reverse complement strand
GCGGCTTTAGCGAAGCGGGCGTGAGAATTGTCGGTTATTGGTTATCGGTTACCAGGGTAAAGGGCCAAGTTGAAGGGAGAAGATGAGAAGAGCGGAAGGGAAAAATTTCACGCAAAGACGCTAAGAGAAAAGGACTTTGCGGCTTTGCGTGCGGGATAAAGAATTTGTTTTTTTTGTTTGGAAAATGTAATTTGGAAGTCATGGTGAAATATGTTAATAATATTATTATCCCTTCTTAATTTGAGGATGACGGCAAAATAAAATTCCAGGTTGCTGAACAGATAGAGAAGAAATACTTAACAATGCTTTGTAATCAGGAAAAAAATGAAACCAACCCCTGAAAGCATTACGATCAAACGCCTTGGACCGATTGCGGAAGCACGGATCGACCCGGGTCCTCTGACCATCCTGATCGGAGAGCAGGCTTCGGGCAAGTCCCTGATCGCGCAGGTTGTCTTTTTTTTTCGAGCAATCAAATCACTTTCCGCACGCTATTACACCCCTGAGCTGATTTCCAAACCAAAGTGGCAGGAAAGCCTGGTTAAGTCTATCCTTGACGATTTGCGCGGTGTTCCGTTCGGCTATTTTGCTGATGGTTCCGCCAACCTGAAATACAAAGCCGGCAAAATCGAATGGACTGTCAATGTATATAAAAGCAACCGGATGGTCAGTCTCAACCAACAATTCAAATTGTACCTGGAAGAACTGGCGGAATCCTGGAAAAAAAAGAAAGGTGATCTAGGTAGCCAATGGAGCCTGGAACATCTGTTTATTCCCACCGAAAGATCCGTATTTACGCGCCTGGCCGGTAAAGCACCAACAGTACTTTATGCTGAACACCAGCCCCTGACCCTGCGGCTGTTTGCCGAATATCTGGAGATTGCCAAGGATATTTACTCCAAATTGGCAGCCATGATGGGTAAACCGAAATTGGAAAATCTCTTAGGTGCCGATTGGTCGAAGACTGTTGAGTTTGTGCTTAATCAACAGGAAAAGGCGATTCAGGGAGAAGCTTATGTACCGGCTCACGGCGCCAAACTGTGGAAATGGAAAATCAGGGGTGAGCAAAACAAAAAGCTGATTATTCCTCTTGAGGCCACATCTTCCGGGCAGATGGAAGCCTGGCCGTTTTTTGTCATCTCAGCCACCATGGGAAGCCTTATACGGAATATGGCCGTTTATTTCGAAGAGCCTGAAACCCATTTGCACCCTCAGGCCCAGGTGGAAGTGATGAAAACAATCGCTTTTCTGACCGGTAGGGATCATCATTTTATGATCACAACTCACTCCCCTTTTCTGTTATACGCAACCAACAATATGATTCAGCGATATTACGCACGCCAAAAAAAAGGATTTGATCATCAGCCGGATAATAATCATGAAATCATGCTTGACCCTTCCATGGTGCGCGCATATCGGATCAAAGGGTCTTCAAAAAATCTTCTGGAACCGGGAGGATTAAATCTGATTGATTTATCGGAAATTGAAAAAGTGGCTGATGAACTCGGTGGCGAGTTCGATAACCTGATGGATGAAATGGAAACTCCGACATAATTCATGTTTGATATCATCAGAAAAACCTGGTCGAAAAAATGCCTTTCATCAGACCCGCGAATAAAGGAAAAAGGCCGTACATTCAGCCTGAAACTAAATCAGGAAAAGCACGATTGTGTGGTTTTCCTCCCGGAAAAATGTCATGAATGGCCCGAAAACCAAAAAAGGTGTGATGGGGTTTTTATATGCGGTGACCGGCAAAAAAAGACTTTATTGATTGTTTTTGCTGAATTGAAAGGGGGCCATCTGGAAAAAGCCGTTAATCAGATCGGCGAATCATGTGACGTATTATGCCGGAATTCCTCTTCAAAACTAAACATTCACCGGAGTTTGGAAAAAAGCGGATTCAGCCACAAAGACGGTTTAATAGGTGTTATTGTCGCAAAATCCGGAATCAGCCTGGCCCAGGACAAAAGAAACAGGCTGTTCAAACAATACGGCCTTAAAATCCGGTTTGTGAAAGAAAAATTTCAAGGCATTACCCTTGAAAAACTGGCAAGTCAGTTCTCCACGCTTTAAACCATAATTTATTTCATCGAATGGGCATCAGGATTCCGTTTACAATCCGAAGCGTAACACCTGGATGTATCCTTTGAAAAAGTTGTATTTGTATTTTGAAACAATCCCCCGGCTTGGCATCCACAACGTCGCCTATGTCGCCTGGTACCGGTTCAGCATTAAAACCGGTATCCGGAAAAGATTTTTCCCTCAAAGAGATTTTGGCGAAAGCGGGCCATTCTTTGATCCGGTGGAACCCAAAACCGGGTATCCTGAAAAATGGAAATCCGATCTTCTCAGGGATGCCGGTTATCGGTTATC
>CAYZJH010000185.1:0-2376 GCA_964478625.1 uncultured Desulfobacteraceae bacterium | reverse complement strand
CCCGCCCCTACGAACACCGTCATTTATTATTGTACGGGCAGGTTCCAAACCTGCCTTTCAGGTTCCAAACCTGTGCCTGATTGTTAACCCCCTCCAATATAATTTTGCCGTGGACCATGGAAAATAATGGACGGAGTTTACAACCAGCCCACGGGTTGCATTTAGGGCGGGTTTTGAACCCGCCCCTTCAAAAACCCTATTGATCCGGTAGGGGGCAGGTTCCAAACCTGCCCGGGACCAAATGCGTCTCAAGGGTCAATATAAAACCGGCAATTCATCAAAAATCATCTATAAAGGCAATATCAATAATCAGAGGAATACGATCGTATTCCGTATCGTCGCTGTTTCTGAGTATCAGATCATATTCTTTTTTATTATCATATTCCCTGGCCTGAAGTCTGAGCTTGACCGATTTTTTGCGCTCATCCATTGATGAAGAATCACTGTCAAAGGTAAAAATTTCTTCAGCACTGATCAGTTCGTTACCATCCCGCAATGAAATCTTGAGAGTTCTCGGCTTCATTCTTTCCGAAACGGCATCGGTTTAAATAAAGTCAAAATGGGGGCTGTTGGTCACAATTTTTTTATGGGAACCCAATAAAGACACGCCTACCTGATGCACTTCGGATGCTTCAAGGTGTTTTCCTTTCATCTCTGAAACCATCACCACCGGGACCACAATTTCCTGAAGCATGGCTCCGCCGTGGAAAAACCTTGCACCCCCCGCAAAGTGAAAGCGGGTGGTGCTTTTAGGGATCAAAAACTCTAATGGATTTTGTGTGTTGCCGGTGGTTTTGGTGTCGCCCCAAAACACGTTTTCTGCTGAGCCTTTAAGGTTTCTGCCCAGAATAAATCGGTTATGGCTTTTGAGAGCCCCTTCGGGTTTTAGTTCCAGAACACTTTTATCCGCCGTGTCAGGTGGTTTTTCCTGATAAATAAAACCGTGATCCGCCGTGATGATCACCCTGGTGCCGTTCAAACTGTTGATAATAAAACTGGTCAGGGAAGACAACTCGTTGATGGTGCGCCTTACGGCCTCAAAGGTTTTGTGTTCGGATGCGGCCTTGTCGCCGACGGCATCAATCTGATCGTGGTAAATATAAATAACACGGTATTCTTTGACAAACTCCCTTCCTTTTTCCTTGTTCATGGATAGAAGATCATCTGCTTTGACGGCAATACCGTCATGGTTTTTCAAAACCGACGAGCGCTGTTCCATGGAGGCCGCAGGCTTGTTATCCACCAGAATATCCAGGCCGTCATCTTTGTAGGATAGTGTTTGATATGGCAACAAAGATGCCATTCCCAAAGCGGTATATCCGGGAAGAATCCCCAGCATGGGTTCTGTTTCGGCCCTGAACCGGTATTTGCTGTTTATCTCCTGTGCCAGCTCAACGGCGATTTCATATCGAAAAGCGTCGCTGACAATGACAAAAATTCGATTGCGCGGGGATTTTTGGACGATGGGACCGACATGGTGTTTGAAAAAATTGAATTGTTTGCAGATGCCGGGAATCTGCCATTTGCTTAATAAACCATCGTTGGATGATTCACTGTCTAAAAAATCACCCCATTTCAGGCAAATCTGATCCATGAACCATCCGCTGTAACAATTTTCCACCGCACTTCGTAAAGATTTCAGGATATCCCAGCCTTCCAGCTCGATTTGATCGGCCAATTCATTAAAATTGCGGTAATACCGGTCAAAACCGTGAATTTCATTACAATAAGCGGTAAACAGCTTTTCCGCAGATGAAAAATTAAATCCGTCATTATATTTTTTTCGAAGATCAAACAAGTCAATGGAAAGCTCCAGGGCATTATAGACGGTTTTATAATGATTTTGTTTATGATCGGCTGTTGTTTGAAAAATGCACCAGTGGCCATCGAGACGTTTTTTGATGATTTCCCGGATTTCATTAAAGCGCTGTTCATGGTCCTGAATGATTTGGTCCCTCAAAATACGGATAATCCGTCGCTCGCATACTTCAAAGGTCATCACTTCCAAAAGCGCCGGAAGTTCGAAAGCCGAAACAATATCATCCATATTCAGTTTTTTGGATATGAAGCCCGAAATCAGATTGTAGGTCCGGTAATGAACCACATGATTGCGCCACTGGGATAAAAGAACCGAAATATTGGCGGCATAAGCCGGATTTTCAATATTGAAATGAGTAAGCGCTGTGGGAGATTTCGATCTCAAACGGGTGCAAAAATCGGTTACGAATAAACGCAGCAGCAGATCGTAGAGGCTGGATGATTCTTGTTCCGATACCCGAAAGTTTTTGAAATCAATTGCCGGAAAGGGACAGCTATTTCCATTTTTTCAATATCAGCCCATAGCCCGGATTCCGCAGATGGATTGTATTCTCCTTT
>CAYZJH010000184.1:0-2422 GCA_964478625.1 uncultured Desulfobacteraceae bacterium | reverse complement strand
GCAATCAGGGTGCATGCGATAAAAAAGCTCTCCCAGCCTAAATGTTTGGCGAGAAATCCGGTGGGGGCGGAGGCCAGGACCCTGGGAAATGCCATCAGGCTTGAAAGCAGGGCGTATTGAGTTGCTGTAAATTTTTTATTGGTGATACTTGCCATAAATGCGACAAAAGCCGCTGTGCCCATACCGCTGCTGACATTTTCAAAAGCGATGACACCGGATAATACTGCAACATTGTCGCCTAATCGGGCAAGAATAACAAAACAGGCCGTAGACAGGGCCTGAAGGATTCCGAACACCCAGAGACTTTTGTAGATACCCCATCGAAGCATAATTACACCGCCGGCAATAGCGCCACCGATTATGGCCCAGGTTCCGAAAAATTTAACCACAGCCCCTATTTGAGTCTTTGTAAATCCGATTTCCAGGTAAAACGGCATGGTCATGGCACTGGCCATGGTATCTCCTATTTTATAAAACAAAATAAAGGCCAGGATCCATATTGCATGTTTTCTTTGAAAGTATTCGACAAGGGGCAGTATTACGGCATCTTTCAGGGTTTTGGGTGAACCTTCGGTCAGATGCGGTTCAGGTGTGAGTAGAGTGGTGATTACAGCCGGCAACATGCATGCGCACATAATCAAATACACCTGGGACCACGACATATAATCGGCCATGATCAGACCGCCTCCGGATGCTAAAAGGGTTCCCATGCGGTAACCATAGATATAAAAGGAAGATCCTAATCCCAATTCCTCATCGGAAAGATCTTCCCGACGATAAGCATCCACGACGATATCCTGGGTGGCGCTGAAAAAAGCCACGCAAACGGCGGTGAATACCATCAACCCAAAATGATTCATCGGGTCACTGAATCCCAGTCCGGCTATGGACAGAATCAAAGCCAATTGAGCTATTGCGAGCCATCCCTTACGCCGCCCCAGAAAAGGTGGTATAAAACGGTCCAGAAACGGGGCCCATAAAAATTTCCAGGTATAAGGAATTTGAACAAGGTTGATCAGACCGATCACCGTCAAATCGATGCCGTCTTCTTTCATTCGGGCCTGAAGCACGGACATGGTCAGTAATAAGGGAAGACCACAGGCAAAGCCCATGAGGAGGGAAACGAGCATTCGGCGGCTGAATATTTTTTTAAGAAAAGGCACTTTTTGCTTGCGGTATCTCTTGTTTATAAGGCCTTATGCTGTTTCAAATGGTGAGGAGCCACTATCGGACCAATGGTTTCTTTCAGGCATAAGAGCTGGTTTTTTTGGCTGTTTAAGACTTCGAAAAGTCTTTCGGGAATATTGGGTTCTCTCCCATAAGATTCCAATTGCAGGTTCAAGCGCTCAATTATTTTGTCCGTATAAAGAGAAAACTGTTTTTCATATAGGCTGTACGAATAGTCTTTGTTAATGATATCATTGAAAAGTTTTCTTAAATCTTCGTACCGGGGTAATAAACCGACCGGCGAATGAATATAACCCAGTTCGTGATAGACCATCCGCTCAAGCCATGCCAGCCATACCTTGACATCTCTTTTTTCTCCCAAAAGGTTCGAAGACGTTCCTCCTCTGGCCTGATCTGTTAAAAAATAGTTTAACCCGGCCATGATCGGGCGTTTATCGGCAAGAATTTTTGGGTTATTAAAAAAAAGGAACTGGGCGGCCATATAATCGCCAAGCGCTCCTGGAATAAATGGTGCATTGGCCCATGGAGCCCTTTTGATTCCTGAAGCTCCAACCTCTGTGGCTGTAGCTGCAGAAACGATACAAGCGCCGATCACAACGCCTTCATCCGGAGTTTCAGCTACCCAAACCGGCGGCATGGTATCACTGTCGCGGCCACTATAGGTGATCACCCGGATTTCTACCCCATCGGCATCTTCGCTTTGTTTTGAATAATTGCTTAATGATTCCGAAAAGAGTGTGCATCTGGCATTTGGATGGGAAATTGGGATCAGGTTGCCTTTTTCGTCAGTTTTACCTTCCCACCAGTCTCCCTGAAAGTTAATCCCCTTTTTAGGATGTTTTTCACCATTGCCGGTCCAGTGGGGCACGCCATTTTCGTCGACCAGGACATTGGACCAGATGACTTCTGCACCTGGGTTTCGAAGTATCCGCATCAATTCCGGATCTCCCTCCCAATTTACATCTTCCACAATTCCAAAAATGCCGATTTCAGGGTTCACTGAGCGGACAGAACCATCCTTGGCAATCCACAACTGAGCCAGATCATCTCCTACAAAATGGTCTCCGGCCATGGCTGTGGTGGTTTTGCCGCAGCCGCTTGGGGCTGCTCCGGAAACCCATGTCGTACGTTTTTCCGGACCATTTATTCCGGTGATAAACATATGTTCGGCCAGTTCATTGCCGCGGTTTTCATATACGGCTTTGTCAACGGAAAAACGATGGTTGCCCTTTTT
>CAYZJH010000183.1:0-2423 GCA_964478625.1 uncultured Desulfobacteraceae bacterium | reverse complement strand
AAATTGAAAGGGGGAGCGATGGGTGGCGGTTCGTATGAAGAGTTTTTGGAACACAAATCACAGGCTGACATAAACCACGGGTTTGACCCGGTTTGGGTGCCTGATTGGCTATTTGGGTTTCAGAAAGAGCTTGTCTTATGGTCCTTAAAAAAAGGCAGGGCGGCGATTTTTGCTGATTGCGGGCTTGGGAAAACTCCAATGCAGTTGGTCTGGGCCGAAAATATCGTTAGAAAAACAAATTCTAACGTACTGATTTTGACACCGTTGGCAGTGGCGGCGCAAACCGTAAGGGAGGGTGAAAAGTTCGGGATTGAGTGTGAGTATTCAAAAGATGGAAATTTCAAAAAGAAAATAGTGGTAACTAATTATGAGCGCTTGCATTATTTCGACTGGAAAGATTTTGAAAAAGGCGGGTGCGTATGTGACGAAAGCTCCGCAATAAAACACTTTTCAGGGACTCGACAAATGCAGGTTACGCGATTTATGAGAAAGCTTCCTTATCGACTTTTGTGCACTGCTACGGCTGCCCCTAATGATCATGAAGAGCTTGGAACGTCATCGGAAGCGCTTGGATATATGCCCTATATGGACATGCTCCAAATGTTTTTCTGGAACCAACAGAACACCGTCAACCCCCGACAGCATTGGATAAGGATGGGGGGGCCGCCTCAACGATGGCGATTTAAAAAGCATGCCGAAAAACGGTTCTGGCAGTGGGTGTGTTCATGGGCGAGAGCAATCAGAAAGCCATCAGACATGGGATATCCAAACAATGGCTTTAATCTTCCAGAGCTAATAACAAACGAAATCGTCGTTGAAACCACAAAACCATTGCCAGGGTATCTTTTAGTAGTTCCGGCGGTAACAATTTCAGAGCAAAGGGCAGAGCGGAAATTGACAATAAATGAACGATGCGAAGAGGTCGCAACAAGGGTCAACGGACACCATCAGGCGCTTGTGTGGTGTCAATATAATCCGGAGGGCGATTTGCTCGAAAAAATTATTCCCGACGCTGTTCAGATTGCTGGCTCAGATAGTCCAGAAAAAAAAGAGGAGGCTTTTTGGAATTTCGCAAATGGCCAAATCCGGGTTTTAGTAACAAAGCCAAAAATCGGAGCTTTTGGGCTTAACTTTCAAAACTGTAACCACATGACTTTTTTCCCATCACACTCTTACGAGCAATACTACCAAGGAGTCAGGCGTTGTTGGAGGTTTGGGCAAACAAGGCCGGTTAAAGTTGACATTATTACAACTCGTGGGGAGTTCCGGGTGATGCGGAACCTTGCGAGAAAGGCCGCCCAGGCAGACAAAATGTTTGATGTTTTAATAAAACTCGTCAACCAAGCAAAAGATGTAAAAACAATCGAAACCTTTAAAAAACAAATGGAGGTCCCGACATGGATCAGATAATTAATGATAAAGTTATAACCGATAGCTACGCGATTTATAATGGCGACTGCATTCCGGTAATGCGGTCTTTGCCCGAAAGCTCTGTTCACCTTTCGATTTATTCCCCGCCATTTAGGGGCTTATATCATTACAGCTCTTCTGATAGGGACTTGTCAAACTGTATCGATTCAGACGACTTCTTGAATCACTACCGATTTGTTGTTGAACAAATTTACAGACTCACAAGACCAGGCAGGATTACCGCTGTTCACTGCATGGATGTGCCTAAAAACAATTCCGGCATTGAAACCTTAATGGATCTCCCCGGCGATATTGTGCGCCTTCATAAAGATTGCGGGTTTCATTACAAGGGAAGATACCACATATGGAAAGAACCGTTAGGAGTCAGAAACCGAACGATGGCGAAAAAGCTCATGCATAAAACAATTGTGGAAGACTCCCTGAAAGCAAGCATGGCGGTTGCGGATTATCTTTTGATATTTCAAAAAAGAGGCAAGAGCTTAGAACCGGTTACACACCCCAACGGGCTTCTTGAATATGCCGGGGAAAGAGAAATACCTCACGACGTCTTGAAATACAAGGGCTTTACCGGTGACCAAATTAAGAACCAGTATTCCCATTGGATTTGGAGGCAATACGCTTCGTCGTTTTGGGATGATATCAGGATTGACCGAGTGCTCCCGTACCGTGACGCAAAGGAAGAAGAGGACGAAAAACATCTACACCCATTGCAGCTTGACGTAATCGAAAGGATAGTTGTTCTTTGGTCAAACCCTGGCGAAATTGTTTTGACTCCGTTTATGGGAGTTGGATCCGAAGTCTATGGGGCAGTTGTCAATAATAGAAAAGCGATCGGAATTGAGTTGAAACAAAGCTATTTTAAGCAGGCGGTTAAAAATGTCGCGGAAGCCTTTATCCAAAGGCCTGGGCAACTGGAAATGTTCGCATAAATGAAGCTATTTTCTTGACTTTCCCACCAAAATATGCAATGGTAAATTATCGTGACCGAGTGC
>CAYZJH010000182.1:0-2482 GCA_964478625.1 uncultured Desulfobacteraceae bacterium | reverse complement strand
GCGCCTCCGAACTGTTTCAACAGTATGCCACAGGGGAGTGACAGCAGTCTGTCAGCCCTCTGCAAAAAAAAATTTGTGCTGGGATTTTTTTTATGGAGTGAAACCCATAGGGCTAAAAATCGTGGATATTGACAATGAGGCTGCCTGCTGAGGAGAAAAGCTGCCCGGCATCAATCAGGCTTTTGGTCGTATGCGAATGTTTTCGGGTGCATTTGATGAATTTCTTTCCACAAAATCTTAAAAATCATCAAATGTACCATTTTACATCTTATGGAGTTAATGAGCCACCCATAATTGCTTTTCATTTTCAAGCATGTTGGTTTGAAAGGTTATTCCAGGCCGAGCAAAAGTTCTTGCAAGCTGATTGCCTTGACAGAATCTCTGAGGAGAATGTCGGGAGTTTCTTCACCAACAAGCCCATCTCTCCAAGAAAAATGTCTTGTTTTTCTACGCAATACTTTTTGATAGAGCCTCTTGCAAAAGTCCTGAAAACCGTCACCCCGGCGAAAGCCGGGGTCCGGAAAACCGCATAGAATCTGGATTCCGGCTTCCGCCGGAATGACGCAAAAAGACTTTTGCAAGAGGCTCGATAGTTACAATATTTTTTACGCATGTCGAGTAAAGGCTGCCATATCTCGGCGAATCCGGTAAGACGCTCGGAGATGATTTCCCGGCAATCAATACAGATGCCGTGGTATTTGTGACTACCTGACAGAGGCGAGCCTCCAGCCCCGAGGATGTACACTTTTCCGCTGCAATGTGGACAGGTACTGGTCATTTTTCCATCTTGCCATAACAGGATCAACACACCGAGAGGGATCTGCCAATATGGGCCGATGGTCAATCCGAGATATGCCGAGTGGAGGCAGCAATAGAATTTTTCCGGAGTATCAATAATCGTAGTCGCCTGCTGAAGCAATTTTTCCAGGTTGTCACGGACCATTTCCAGTTCTCGGAGTCCTTCATCCAAGCTACATCTAGGCAGGCGCACTTCACGCTCTAAAATGATTTCAGTGAGGGTAATGTCATTTTGCATGTATGGCCCCTATTCACAATACCACTACCTTGTAAACGATTAGGTGTAAAAGTTTTTCTATTTAAATTAACGGAATAATGTTTTTTATCAATTCATCAAAGTTTTTTTCTACAGTTGAAACAGGTGATTCTACTCTCTGCTCAAGACGAATATTATTGATAGGGAGTTTGAGATTGTTTTGAATAAAATTTATCCAGTTATTGATATCTGATTCTTTTTTATTTTTTAAATATTTTTGATATTTTTCTGCAGATAAAAATGCTATATAATCTCTTCCAGCAGTAATTGATAACAATGAAATAGTTTTTGAATTTGACTCATGTGAATAAACTCTAAACGAAAAACCTTTTTCACTTATAGTATCAATATAATATTTCCCAGGTTCAGCTTTTTTATTTTCTTCTGGCTTATAATCTTCAAGTGCATTCAACAATTTACTAATAAATGATTTCTTTAGCATTTCTTCACTTACAGGGATTCTTTGATATGTAATCTTATCGTTTGTGTAAGTTTCAATAAGTTTTATTAAATATAGTAAAGACATTTTTTGTTGATTATTAACCGTTGTGATATTTCCAGATAAGTATTCTTTGATTTCTTCTAAGCTTAAATTTGATGAGTGATTCATTTTTCCAGTAATGGAAAATATTTTAATTGAATCAATTTCATACTTATCTTTATAAAAAGAAAGTTGAGATTCATTTTCACCACCCAGTTCAACCTCGATAAAACCGATAATCTTATCATCATCTTTGACAACATAATCAGGTCTATTACCGCTTGAATTTGTTACTGGATAAATTATAGAACTTGTAGGAATTCCAAGTTTCCCACAAAACCATGCATGAAAATTATCATCTATTTGTAAATGAAAAAGAGCTAAATTTACTCTGTTTTCTGGTTTTGAAATATCTTCATTTACAAAAATATCATCCATATTTAAGATGCTCATTTTATCTATAATTCATGAGATGCGATTGTTTGTTCCTGATACACAAGACAATTTGTATTAAATTCTTTTGATTCGGTCGCTCAAACCAAAAATAATGACAGGATTCCCTATGAGCATTGGGGGAATTTGATGATTGATTACGATTGGCCACCTCCACCATCAAGCCAAACCCATAAGCTTTAGTTTAAAGGTGGATCATGGAAAAGTATAGCGAAAACGATCAAAATGGTTACTCAATGATTCACTTTATCGCCCCCTGACACAGCGATTATATGGAAATGGATAAATCCTCAACAATTCTTTGCAATAGCGACCGCAACAAGCCCCCACGGGCAGCCGGTTCAAAGCCGGCTGCCCATGCAGTATCCCCCCGGTGCCTCACTTCCCCCTTGTCAGGTCATCGGCGAGCTGGATCAATTCATCCTTCCGTGCCAGGCGTTCGATCCAGTGGGCGGGAATGCCCGACATGCCGTAGAAGGCTCCGGCGATTTGGC
>CAYZJH010000181.1:0-2499 GCA_964478625.1 uncultured Desulfobacteraceae bacterium | reverse complement strand
TTCGCCGGAATGACGCTTGAATCCCTGTCAAATTGATCGGTTTGGATTAAATAATAATCACGATTCAATGGATGGGAATATGCTCCTTTATCCCAATGCCCCATACACGATTAGTCCTAAGCGGTCAGCTTGACTTGATTATGGCGTTTTGATATTTTCAATTTCATCTGTTACATTCTGTTTTTGGACTTGATTATTCATTTGATCCTGACCACGTCCAAAAATGCTTATTAACTAACATAATGATTAAATGGCGCTAATGCATCGGATTTCAGGCATAACAGCCAAGTTGTTCATATGGTTTTTTTTGTTTGTACTCATCTTTTTCAGTACGGTTTTTGTGCTGTATATCAATGTCCACAAGATGATGAAAATATCAGAAAATATCGTTAACAAAAACCATACGATTGCTTCTGCATCTAAAAAGATGGTCGAACACTTGCTGAGCATGGAAGAAAATGAAAAAAAATATTATGTATTAAAAAAAACCGATTATCTGGAAAATTTTCTTTCAGCTCAGAATGAGTTTGAAAAAAACCTCAGGGAAATTCTCAAGATAGAATCCATGGGCTCAAAAGACTTACAAACCTGGAATCAGTTATATGACCAGTATGTTTCAAAAGCATTGCTCCCTAATGACTTGACCAGAATTGAAAAATCAAATGATTTATGGATACCTGAATCCGACATTAACTTATGGCTGGATACCATATCATCAGCCCGTCTGGTGAATGAAAATGAAATGGAACAGGCCAACACAGAGCTGAATCGACGTGGCATTCTGACCGTTCAGACAGGACTGGCAGGATTAGGGATTTCAATACTTGTCGGCCTTTTTGGTGGAATGATGCTCTCTCATTCCATGATCCGACCGATGGGAGAGCTGCTTAAAGGCATCCGCTCCATCAGCCGGGATCGACCAATCGACCCCATCAAGATCAACTCTTCGGATGAACTGGGTGAATTGGCAAGGTCGTTTAACGAAATGGCCATGAGACTAAAAGAAGAACAAAGAATGCGTTCGGATTTCATATCCATGCTGAGCCACGAAATAAGAACACCTTTGACATCCATCAGAGAATCGATCAATTTGATTAACGAAGGAATTATGGGTGATGTCAATGACCGTCAGAAGCGATTCCTTGAAATTGCCGGCTTTGAAATGGGCCGGGTAAGTGAATTACTGAACCGGATCATGCAGGTTTCATATCTGGAATCAGGGGCTCTGGAAATCCAGACCGAGCCCATTAAAGTTTCTGAATTCGTAAATGCATGTGTTGACCAGATGAGGCCATCCCTTGAAGGCAAAGAAATTTCCATTGAAACAAATATAACGCCCCATCTTTTGGATGCCAAGGGTGATCCTAAATTTATACAACAGGTTTTTATCAATCTGATTGGAAATGCGATCAAGTTTTCACCATCCAAAAGCAGTGTGAAGGTTGCAGCAACATTTCACCAGAACCGAAATTTTTTACAGTTTACTGTCGCCGATAGCGGGCCTGGCATTCCTGAGGAAGAACAACCGTTTATTTTCAATAAGTACTACCGGGCTAAAGGTGTTCGAGGCCATATGGACGGCGCAGGCTTGGGACTTAGCATCGCACGGCACATCATCGAAGCCCACAGCGGAACCATATGGGTAACAAGTGAAATCGGCAAAGGAACTTCCTTTTCTTTTACTCTTCCGGTTTTGCCTCAATAATATCAAAAAAAGAAAACAGATTATGGCCAATAAAACAATGACATATTCATTGAAAGTATTTTTCCGAAACCTATTTATTTTGGTATTCTTCATCAATATTTCTGGCTGCATGGGACGTCTTCCCGTGCTGCCTGAAAGTGAAAATAAAGATCAACTAATGCTTGCAAATGCAAACGATGCTTTTAAAAACAAATCGTTTTTTAAGGCAGAAGAATTATTCACCAAACTCTACACCGGGGCCTTCAGCCATGATATCAGGCGGATAGCTCTTTACGGATTGGCATGCACCCGTTTGGTTCTCGCGGAAAATGAGGACGACTTTAATCATGCTTTTGATTTATGGCATTCCTGGTATAATATACCTTCCGGAAATATTTCAGGAGAAGATCCGCGAATGATGGAACCTGTTTTTGAAAAAATTATCTCCAGGCAATGGCCCTTGGACAATTTCTCTGAAAAAACACTTACGAATGAAGCCTCTGATATAATGATCAATTCTACCTATTCGGATCATCCGGCGATAAACGCCCTTGAGAGTCCATCCATAAAAGAATTCGGTTATGATAAACCCATGTCAACTCAAGACCAGGCACCGGTCAGCAACATTGAACCTTCAAGCCCCAGTAGTGAAATCCAATATCTTCTGGAATCCAGAGAAAAAGAAATTTTAAAGTTAAGGCAACAACTTGGAAGCATGGAAAAAAATATCAAATCGCTTAAAGACCAGATTCATGCCATCGAAGAAATTCATCAGGAGATATTTGAAAAAAAGAAAGGAATGCGTCTTCGTTGAA
>CAYZJH010000180.1:1272-2508 GCA_964478625.1 uncultured Desulfobacteraceae bacterium | reverse complement strand
ACCTTACACCTTACACCTTACACCTTACACCTAACACCTAACACCTAACACCTAACACCTAATACCTATTTTCATGTCCTCAAGTTGACATTCAGGATAAATTTGGGTAGAAATCATCTTGTACAGAAATGGTAAACCATGAGAATAATTTGTCTGCGCCTTTATCCGTGAGTCCATATTCAAAATAGACGGGCCGAGAAATCCCCGCTGAAACGCCTTAAAAGGAAATGCAACCATGCCTTCCGGTAAATCCAGGGTCTACAGGATACTTGTGGCGGATGATGAAGAGCCGAATCTGAAGCTGTTTCAAGATATCGTGGAATTACAATTTGATGACTTTCATAAAAACGGAGAGGTTTTATCAGGGGAAAAAGGGTCCGGTTCCAAAGACCAAACAGCCATTAAGACCCAAAAATCTTTTGACATTGTTTTGTGTTTGCAGGCAGATGAAGCAGTCGCCACATTTGAAAAGAGTTTAAAAGAAAAAAATCCTTTTGCCATGGTATTTCTGGATGTCAGAATGCCGCCCGGACCAGATGGAGTCTGGGCGGCACAAAAAATCCGTGCCATGGACCCGCAGGTAGAAATAGTCGTTGTCACAGCCTTTTCGGATTACCACCCTAAGGAGATCTCAGGCAAAGTTCCTCCCCCTCATAAATTACTCTATCTGAACAAACCCTATCGGATCGATGAAATCTTTCAGACCATATCCTGCCTTTCTTCCAAGTGGGAAAATGAGCTTGAACTGCTCAAGATACGAAAAGATCTTGAAGTCAGAATAGGGGAGAGAACACGGGAACTGGCCAGAGTCAACGAAGAACTCAGAAAAGATATTGAAATCCGGAAAAAAGCCGAAAATGCTCTTAGGGAAAGTCAGGAGAGTTACAAGATTCTGTTTGAAGGGTCCCGGGATGCCGTCTTTATCACCCATCGCAATGCACGGCTGTTCAATGCCAACAATGCCGCTTCCAGAATGACCGGGTATTCCAAGGATGAACTCAAGGGTATGGCGATGCCGAGACTGTTTGCACGTGAGGAATTCGAATCCTTTAAAAAGCTGTTTATTGCCATCATGTCCGGCGGAGAAATTACCAGTGAGGCGGTGATCATTCGAAAAGACGGTGTCAGGGTTGAGGTCGAATTGAGCAATAAGCGATTGGTTATCGGCGGAGGACCCTATATGCACACAGCCGCCAGAGATGTAACCAATCGAAATCAGGCCCTGAGAGCTTTAAA
>CAYZJH010000180.1:0-1172 GCA_964478625.1 uncultured Desulfobacteraceae bacterium | reverse complement strand
TGGCAGGGGTCAAAGGCTGTTCTGGCGACAACCCAGGATGTCACGGAACAGAAAAACCGCGAAATTGCCCTGGAAACAGCGACCAACAGGTACAAAAAACAATTGAAACGGCTTCAGTCAAGTCTGAAGGAGCGGTATCGGTTCAGGGATATTATCGGAAAAAGCCCGGCCATTCAGGAAGTGTACGAAATGATTCTCAGCGCCGGTGCATCCGATGCCAATGTGATTATCTACGGGGAGTCGGGAACCGGGAAAGAATTGATTGCAAAAAACATTCATGAAATCAGCGACCGCCGGGCTGAAAAATTTGTTCCGGTCAATTGCGGGGCTGTTCCGGAGCCACTTTTTGAAAGCGAATTTTTTGGACATAAAAAAGGCGCATTTACCGGTGCGACAGTCGATCATCCGGGGTTTTTCGACCAGGCCAAAGGCGGCACGCTCTTTTTGGATGAAGTGGGGGAATTGAACCTGAACATGCAGGTGAAAATGCTCAGGGCGATCGAAGGCGGAGGATATACCCCCGTAGGGGGAACCATTCTGAAAAAAGCCGATGTAAGAATCATTGCGGCCACCAATAGGGATTTAAACCAGAGTATCAAAAGAAAGGAAATGAGACCCGATTTTTTTTATCGCCTCAATGTGGTTCCGATTGTTGTGCCTCCATTGAGGGAAAGGAGGGAAGATATTCCCCTTCTGGTGGAATACTATCTTGAAAAATTCGGCAAGGACAAAGGCAAAGACAAGCTTCCGGGCAAAATCATGGATGCCTTATGCCGCTATGACTGGCCGGGAAATATCCGGGAGTTGCAAAATGTTATCCAGCGGTATACCACCCTGAACAAGTTTGAATTTTCCGAAATTTATAATGATTTTGCCGATGAAAGTTCGCTTTCATCAGGAACGTCGGAAAATGAAATGCCTGATTTTAAAACAGCGGTTCAGAGCCTGGAAAAACGACTGATCAGAAATGCCCTGGAGAAAACCCAATGGCACAAGGCCAACGCAGCGGAACTGTTAGGGCTTCCCAGACGGACATTATTTCGAAAAATAAAAGAGTATGGGCTGTGATGCCCCAATCGGAAAATGTGGGTTCGGAACTTATTTGTGTTTTCGCCAGGCCGGGTGGGTAATGCCGAGTTTTTTGATCTTGTAATTTAAGGTTCTTGGGGTGA
>CAYZJH010000179.1:0-2545 GCA_964478625.1 uncultured Desulfobacteraceae bacterium | reverse complement strand
CGAATTTTTCCCTTATTTGTTTCGAATTTCGATATTCGAATTTCGAATTTTCTTTGTGTTTGTTTCGAATTTCGAATTTTCTTTTTGGTGCTTCGAATTTTTTTTGGCCCTTGGCCCTTTTATCCCGATAACAGATAACCGATAACAGACAACCGACACCTTTACAATCGATCAGGGCAACGGTATATTTGAAATTAAAAGTCGGATATTAATTTGGGGAATTCAAAGAAGCTTAGCAAAAATTTTTTAAGTCAGGTTTGCCCTTATGCGGGTGTATTCACTTTTGAAAAAATGCCGAATGACGATAACGATCTGATTGTTCATGCGGATATCGGAAAGCATGATGAGGTATGTTAGAAGGACTACCCCTTAACCCTTGGCCGATAGCATTTTAGGGAAGGAATTAAAGATAATAGAGGTAGGTAAGATGGCTGAAATAAAATTTAAATCGGATATGCCGGATAAAGCTGCCGAGGTTTTGACAGAGGTATTGGAAACTGAATTGTTGCGGTTAAAATATAGCATGAAGCTTGCGAAAAAGCGGCTTTCGAGATTTGAAAAAAAGTACAATGTTTCGTCGGAAAAGTTCATTAATGAGTGGACTGCTGAAGATCTGGAAAGAAAAGATCTGGAATATGTTGAATGGGCTGGTGAATATCATCTTTCGATTCGATTGAATGAACGATTGCATGTATTGAAGAGTATTCAGCATGTCTCTTCCTGATTATTTGAAAGCTTTTCGTCGTGCGGTGGAAAAAATCAGCGATTATGGATTTGCTGAATCCATAGATATCAGGGAAGAGATAAGGGCTTCAAAACAGGCTGTTATTAATGCGAAAATTGTTCTAGCTGATGGGTCTGTTTTGCATATCATTAGATTATACTTTAATTTATGGATAAAAAAAGGCATTACTCAGATGTAGAAAATGAGGTACGCATGGACAACATATGTATTGAAATTCCGAGAGAAATAATGCAGTCTGCCCGCACAACCCCTCTTGAACTCAAAAAAGAGTTGGCTCTCTTATTATACCGGCAAAACAAAATTTCGTTCGGCAAAGCCAGAGAATTGGCGGGAATGAACGTTTGGTCATTTCAGCAACTTCTTGGTGATCGAGGCATCAATGTTAAATACGATGTGGAAGATCTTGACGATGACCTGCAAAATCTTAAAAATCTGGGCCGGATATGAAAGTCGTCAGTAACTCCTCGCCGCTGGTGAACCTTTCTATAATCGGCAGGTTGGAAATTCTTAAAAGCCTTTATGGACAAATTCTAATTCCGGTAGCTGTTTATCAGGAAGTTGTTGTTAAAGGACAGGGTATGCCGGGCGCTTTAGAGATTTCCAAGGCTGAGTGGATCGTTACCGGAACCGTAAATGACCAACAACAGGTTCGGATTCTGCGTTTTGATCTTGATCCCGGAGAATCTGAAAGCATTGTTTTGGCAATGGAGGAAAAATCAGACCTTTTAATTATGGATGAGAGAATTGGTAGAGAAATGGCAAGGTATTTGGGTATCGTTTATACAGGAACTATAGGGGTGCTTATGGAGGCAAAGCATAAGGGGATAATCAACCGGATTCTTCCTGTTATCGAAGAATTGCGGGACAAAGCCGGTTTTCGGATAAGCGAATCACTTTTATATCATGTTCTTGACCTCGCTGACGAAAACCCAAAGAAGTAAATAACTATTTCCATTTGCCTTTTATCCTTTATCAATTAATAATTATCAAGAATCAGGTAACAGATTACCAGTTGCCCGTTATCCGTTATCAGGAACCCAACAACCGACACCCGACAACAGATAACAGACAACTCTCACGCAAAGCCGCCAAGGCGCAAAGAAAAACATGAGCAATTCAAATTTCGGAATCCGTCACTCATTGGCCTTTTACCCCGATAACCGATAACCGATAACAGACAACAGATAACCCATAGCCTATTATAACACCTATAGCCTTTTAATCAGATAACCTCCGCACTGATAGTCAGGTACTTCCATTGACATAAATGGCAGCTTATAAGACAATACAAAAAAGGGCAGTGGAATAAAATTAATCAAAAAAACATGAACCGTAAGCAGGAGGCTCTGTTATGGCAATAAAACCATTATTTATAAGGGCGGAATGGGACGATGAAGCGCAGGTATGGGTTGCGAGCAGTGATGATGTGCCCGGGCTTGCTACCGAAGAAAAAACCCTTGAAGGTTTGATCCAAAAACTTAAAATCATGATTCCGGAACTTCTTGAGGCCAACGGAACAGAGATGAAACAGGAAATTCCTTTTGAATTAATTTCCAGGCGTTTTGAAATCCTTCAGGGCAAAGATGTCTGATGACAGACTATACCAAAGATTTAAAAAAATATTTACAAAAAGAAGGTTGTTTTTTGGAGCGACAAGGAAAAGGTGACCATGAGATCTGGTACAGCCCGATAACCAAAATTCGATTTGTGGTGGATAATTCAATAAAATCCAGGCACACTGCAAACGCAGTGCTAAAGCAGGCAGGGTTGCCCAAAAAATTTTGAGGAAACAAATGATTT
>CAYZJH010000178.1:0-2562 GCA_964478625.1 uncultured Desulfobacteraceae bacterium | reverse complement strand
GGCCGAAGTTGATGTCCTGCATCAGCTCGATGAGTCGCCGCTTCGGTGGGGTGAGATTTTTTTTGTTCATCGTTCTGCCTCCTAAGCATGGTTTGATGTTTCTGGAGGGCAGAATAAATCCGGTTTTCATGAAGCCCTGTTTTCTGGACTTGTCTTTGGACTGTCCAAAATGAGCGGCCCAAAAAAACAAAAGGCCGCTAGGTTTTTCACCTGCGGCCTCGGTTGCGCGGAAATATTTTTTAAGAAAAGTTTCTTTGGACTGTTATTTGGACTTGACTATGTTTTCGGGAAAACGCACGCCTTTCCCCTTGCGAAAGTCTATACCAACACCTAGTTTTTTCCGGATATTAGTCAGTTGTCGTTGCATACGGCCTGGGTCTGCCGAAGCGGGAAAATACTCATCTTTCTTCCACGCACACGCATTCATAAAAGTCTTATGCTGCACCCATCCGTGGCCGATCTGATCATAAAGAATTTCCATGATCTTGGCGACGATGGACTCATTGCGGACAAAAATGTGTCCTTTATCCACCCCGTTCACGAACCAGTGGACTCTCTCGCCGATTTCTTTTCGTTCGAGAACGATCTTATCCTCTTCGGTTATTGTATTTACAGAATCGTCTCTCGATTCGTCTTCCCGCAGTGCCTCTCCGGCGTGATCAATGGAATGTGCAACATGCAAATCCGCTTTCTTGGCAATGGCATGCCAATCCAGCAAGAAAGCACAAGAAGAGTTTGTTGTGATGGCGACCATAATAATTCCAAGTCGTTTCATCTGTTGGCGGATTTCTGGGGAAAGTGCGATGCCGCCTGGGGTTAAAATGACAATCCCCACGGTATCAAGCTCTCGGTCAAGTCTCCTGCATCGAGCAATAACATCATCTTCATCCAGGTTTGGAATCGAAAGAAAAATTTCCAACGTCCCGAGGCTATCAAGTGTCTTAAGCCCCATAGGAATCAGGCCGTGATGATTCGCAAACCCGCTGCCTTCAATGCCATTCGCTTGGCGGATCACTGTCGTGAGTTTTGGAAGGGAGAGTTCATACTGCCGGACGTCGTCCTCGGTGAGCGGGATCGGATCGAAATAATTGTCCTCATCAGCAACCCCAAATATACCCTTCGAGGTCTGGCGGACAATCAGATCGCCACCTAGGGGAAAACGTTTCGGTCGAGGAATCTCCGTTGCTCTTGATGTTTCCCTCAGGATTCCTTTCTCTCGAAGGACACGGAACTCATCTTCTGGGTAACACTCCAGTTCCCCGTGCAGAAAGACAGGACTCTCGACTTGGTCGAGACGCTGAAAGATGAAGTTGAGGAGCCCCTCAGTCAACGACAATCCCCCAATTCTTCAGATATCGGAATACGTCTTCGGCATGTGTGGCCCGTTTGAACTTGATTTTGTTGGTGCCGGACAATTCGATGCGTTTTCCCCGTCGGTCATCGGGGAACATGATTTTAAATACGGCCCGTCGGATCGTGCCACCCCCCAAACGCTTACGCAGGTAAGTCTTTTCAAGCGTCTCCATCACATTCCTGGACCGCACTATAAATGATGGGAACGGCGCTTGCGGAAGGTTGAAATGGATCTCGGCGAGGATGACTGAATGATCTTCGTCAACCGGCATGTCAAAGTCCTCCTCCGCGATCCTGGCGAGGTTTAGTCTATCTGCTGATCCGGGCGAGTCGAAAAAGTCTTCGTCTTTGAGGCAGCACTCAGCAAAAGCCTTGCGGAGAGCCGTCTCTTCTTTTTCAACAGCAGCCTCAATTTCAATCTGGCCGGTCTCGTTGTTATAGCTGATGAAATCTTGCTGGGCCGGACGTAGGATGGTCGGGGAGACTTTCGGACTTGCAGTGGTTCCTTTGAATATCAGTTCCGCTTTGACCCGCTTCTCGTGGTAAATGATGAAATTAGTGTATGCTCCTTCTTGATAGTAGCGGACGAGAACACGGTCACTGTTTTTATGATTTTTGAAAATCTCGGCAAGTTTTGATTGAAAGACTCCGGAAGCTGTATCTACGTCTGCAATGGCTGCTGCAGTCTTCCCGCGAAATATGGTGAATCGTTCTGCACGCCAAAGGGTATACCGATCATATGCGAGATTAAAAGCCTCCTCATTTTCAGTTCTGACCTTAAGGCTCAGGCACTCGACCGGCAACTCCCCGTTTCCTTCCGGCGAATAATTGCATTCCTGACAAGCTGCCAAGAGGTCTTCATGACCTCGCTCTGTACAGAGGTCATAAGCCATATAGAGACTCTCAAGCAGATCATCCTTGCTATAGCCATCGCCATTAACGAGGAATTCTTTGAAGAGGGGAACATCAAGCGATGCGGAATCAAGCTCAAGATGGCCATTCCAAAGTTCAACGAAACTGCGGAGAATGGGCTCATAGCCTTGGAATTTATCCAAAAACCGCTCTGCGTTAAAGGTTCGATGTTTCGGCTTCCCCATTTTTCTTACCTCCCTTGTTTATGCCTAACGGCAACGACCTTACCCAACACGCGAAGATCATCCTCCGGCCTGATCCGGATCTTTCTTACCTCCGGGTTCTCGGGCACCAATT
>CAYZJH010000177.1:0-2573 GCA_964478625.1 uncultured Desulfobacteraceae bacterium | reverse complement strand
AGGGAGTTGCGGAAAGCCCCAACACAAACGCATCAGGGTTATGTTCCAAAAGTTTCTTATGGGCTGAAAACCAAGTATGACACTCATCTATCACGATCATGTCATATTCCCGTTGCTGTCTTCTTGCCAAAGTCTGGATGGAACCAATTTGAACCGGCAACAAGGGATCGTAAAGAGGATTATCAGCCTGGATGATCCCATGCTCGACGCCATAAGTATAAAAAACGTCCGAAGTTTGGTTGATGAGCGATATCCGGTCACACACAAACAAGGACCGCTTGCCCTTTTTCAAGGCTTCGTTGATCATCCAGGTTGCTATAACGGTTTTCCCGACTCCTGTGGCCGCCTGAAGGACCACCCGCTTGTGGTATCGAAAAGCATCCCGGCAAGCGTCCACGATCTTATTCTGAATGGGGTATAGTTCGATCATGCCGCGTACCTCCTGCATGATTTCAGGATGTTCATGGTTTCGTATTCACTCAAAGGTGGAACACACGCCTGGGCTTCCTTGAACGCCTCTATCTCGATTTCATCCCACGAAAGCCCCCTTTTGATCATCCCACCGATCCTGGCCGCGACATGACAGTTTCTTCCGGGGGATGTCGTACCGTAACTGCCTTTAAATTCGCCCGTATGTACCAGCGTATTTTTGCGCCACTGCGGAGCGCTCCATTGCTCCCGACGAATAGGTGGAAACAGTTCTACCAATTCACCGAATTTGAATCTTGCGCCAGTGTGATGAATGACCCTGGTAAGGAACGGTTCGCCTTTCATGTGCAAAAAACCGGGGACCCTCATCGCTCTTGGAAGGTCTTTCACGACAGGATCAGTGCCATATTTTTCGATAATGCCCTCTTGGAGCGATCTGAACGCCTCAAGCGGAACGTGGTGGATGTCGTCTCTTGTCAACCAATAGGCATGATATTTGCCGGGTGACGACTCGACAACCATACTGGGCTCATCCTTCCACGCCTGAGTTATATCCACCCCGTCGAAATCAGCGAACACCGCCCGGACCTTTACGATGTTCTCGATCCGTCTGCCCTTGCCGTCCGTCTCGTTTATCGTCAGGCCAACGTGGGTATGTTCCAGTTCGTTCAGCCGTTCCAATTTGAGCGTCCAGGACACCGGAAGCTCGGTGCAATGAAAAATCCGGGCCTTCTTGGGGTCTTTGGGTTCCCGGTCATCCATAAGCTGAAAAGTTTTGACGCCAGGGAATGAGTCAAAGAAGATTTTTCGGTCTGCTTCGAAATCTGATGTGAGTTGAATCATTTTTCGGTCCTCCGCCCGACAAAATCAGCCGGGGAAATCCTATATAAATTATATAATATATAATATTACACCATGGTGTAGAGTACTTACTCTTTCTCTGTCTCTAGTTCTGTTTCTGTATAGGTTTTGTTTTGCTTTCCCTTTTGGTTTGGCATAAGGTTTACCATTTGGTTTACCTTATGGTTTACCTTATGGTTATTTTGCGTCTGAATCGGCCTCCCGCCTTGCTTTCCAGCGTTTCGCTTGACTTCCCGGATAGCTTTTTGTCTGGTGATGATTTCCCGCGCAAGACTGACAGCCTCATCAAACACCACATCAAGCGATTGCCTTTCCGATTCCGTGAAAGCCGAAAACAGCCGATACCGGGTTGCTGAGTTGTCTGTTGAAATCTGGCCGTCTTCAGCGATATAGGTTGCCAATGCCCGGATAAAAGCGCCCTGTTGCTCGTATGTGTATTTGGCAAGCCGCCCCATGTATTGATCACAAAAAAAAGGGAAGTGGAGTAAAGGGTCTTTTTTGGACATTTGGTAACTCCTTTGTGGTTGGTGTTGTTTCCGGGACGCCCTTTGTGTGCCGGAGGAAATTAGGAAACCGGCGAAAGTGTCAGGGCGCTTGTGTGCGGACTCCCGGCAGCCCGTGGAGGTCATGTTTCGATAAAAAATCGTATGGTTTCAAACAGGTTTTTGAAAAAATCAATGTCATGCTTGGCCTGGAAGGTCTTGGCCCCGATTTGATGGAGTTCGGCATGGTGATACCGACACAACGGGATAGCCCAGGTGTCGGATGGCTTGCCGCCGGTTCCAGCATTCCCGTTGATCCGGACGTGATGAGCTTCAACAGGCATCCGGGAACAGACGCAACAGGGCAATGACCGGACGTGATTCAAGTATTCTTTGGATTTCCATCGGAACGGTTTCAGCATTGGTGTCATGAGTATATTTCCTTCAGGAACACTACCGGCCCCTTTGCAATTCTTTTCCTGGAACACTTAGAACACCAAAAACGGCACTTTTCTGACAGTTTTGGACCCTTGGCTATACCCAAATATAGGCCACAATCTGAACAGGCGATTTTGACCCCTTTTTCGTTGTTTTTCATGCTGCCTCATAATTAAATTCTGTTTCGTTCGGTAACGGGATTAAAATGCCCAATTCGATCAAAGAAAAACGTCTGATTCGCTCTAAATAGTCTTCCATTTCTTTCGTGTTTAATGTCGTTGTAGAGCGAACAAAAAGATTGCCGTCTTTCTCGTATTTTAAAAATTGACGTTGCATTAATTGGTGAACCTCATCGGTCGAATA
>CAYZJH010000176.1:0-2596 GCA_964478625.1 uncultured Desulfobacteraceae bacterium | reverse complement strand
TCGACGCCTAATCCCTCCCATTGGCCGTCAGCCTTCTTCATATATAACGGCGGTGCCTCTATCACGCCTACCAGAATCTTGCGTGACGGCGCTTTTTTATCGTGAGAAAAGGCATTATTCGGCAATACCACAAAAAAGCTGAACCATATCAGGGTCCAAATCACCATGAAACCTATTCGATTCCTCAGCTTTTTATTCATTATTATTTGCTACCCATTCATCTTTTTTCGTCACCTTGAGTGTTGGGGTCGCAGGTTTCAGCTGCGGCCGAGCAGCTTTCCTTTCGCCTTGGATCCCTCGTTCAACTCAATCAACATACACAATAACATACTGATTGCCGTAAGCCTGGTAATAGGTATGTCCACATTGATAAAGGGGTACACCATTGATTACCATGTTTTGACATCCCATTGGGAGAGCAACGACATAGATGGTCGAACGCCGAATAACCCGACGGGTCGTGCGTCGGGCCACACCAGCCACACTTAAGGGTGTCCCGGGCATACCGACAACTGCCTGGGATTCGCCGACACCCCATCCTAAAGGCAGGTCGCAATCCATGATCAGAAGACCGGCAGCGACCAAACCTGATGTTATAGCCAAGATTTTGAATATGGTTTTCATAGCGAGTCTCCTTTCCTGATCTATCAACGGTCCGTCCCGTCACTGGTAAGAGGGAAAAAATCAATCTTCTTGGCGCCCTTAGGGGGTGAGAATTTGAACATCTCCTCGGTTAATTTGGGGGATAAATTCCAGTTTTTAACGTAAACCGCGAATTGCGGCGCCCCTGTCATCCATTTTGACGTAATGATAAATTTCCTGGGCAAAGGTTTGTCGCCATCCTCTATCCAGAGTTGCCAGTCCACCTCGTTTCCGCGAAATGCAAGATGATGGCATTTGACTCCGCCAACAACGCTCAAGCCCACATAGAATCCTGAAAAGACGTCTTCCATGAGGATATCATATGAGTTCCGGTAAATAAGATCGCCGGCCGGGGCAAACACATCCAAATACTCCCTGGCAAAATCGATTGCCTCCTCGATGGTCGGCGGCGCTTCGACCGTGGCGTAGTAGTTCTGGTCCATCATATAGAGCGTAAGGGTCTTACCGTCATAGTAAAATTCCTGGTTGACAATATCTCCGTGTCTGTCGGCACGGAATTTGTTCGGGCGCCGTACCGAAAGGTTGGTGGGACTATCGAACTGGATCTTCTCCCCCGACCTCAAGACCACCTCAAGAGTGTTTTCAGTCTGAACGCTGAACTGTGCCAGACTCGCCATATAGGTGCTCATCTTTCGCAAAAGTCCATCCGCTTCGGGTTCGATCACGGCGGATTGTCCGTTGCCGTGTGCG
Source organism: uncultured Desulfobacteraceae bacterium (assembly GCA_964478625.1). Lineage (GTDB taxonomy): Bacteria > Desulfobacterota > Desulfobacteria > Desulfobacterales > SKZT01 > SKZT01. The sequence continues at coordinate 1,243 of CAYZJH010000176.1, read as the reverse complement.
GATATGCCTGAGATCACCGCGGAGGAAAATAAAAATACCATCATCACAACAATCACTTTCCATGTCACTTTCATAGTCATTACTCCTTATATTCTAAGTAACTTGATTTATTGTTACTTGCAGGTTTTGGCCCGGCACGGCCGGGTTAAACATCTGTAATGAATTGGTACCAATCAGTGGCTTACCTCAGATCGTTTAAAAATCTTTGAAAATCAGTAGATTTATTTAAAATTCTACTAGCTGCTTCACGAAGATTGTCGACATCCTCAGGCTTTAACTTGAACGATGTTGGTAATTTCTTAAAATACATCCTCTCCTTTTCATCTTCCAAAAGGTCAAACTTCACATCAACCACATAAAACTCTATATCCCCGCAGGAACCCGGAGCGGTGGAAACCGGCCCTTCCCCGCACCTATGAGTCCTTATATCGTCAGCCCACGATTTGACACTTTCTTTCATGAGAGCGATCGTCTCCTCGTTGTAGCGTTCGATCGAAATCTTGGAATATGAGGATAGGACCGCGCGAAACGGGGGGACACGTTTAATTCTGTCCCATGTGGAATCGGTCTCTGTTTCGGCATTCACAACAATAAAAATCACTTTGGTGATGTTTTCTCTCGGAGTTCCTTTAATCAATTTCCAAGGGCTTCCACCAATGATAATTCTTTCCAGAACCGCTCTCAGTCCAAGATTGTCCGCAACCCCGCCATCCACCAGATGGATATAAGGTTTTTTTTCAGAGTCAAGAAAGGGTTCAATGTTATTTGCCAGATAAAACTGCCGTTCCGAAACGGCACGCTCTTTTAACAGTCCTGCGAATCTCTCGGGAATTTCAAAGCCGCACGTCCCCGCGTAATTATGCAAGGTAACGGGACTGAATAGCATGGGAACGGCCGATGAGGCGGTTGCAGCTCTTGAAACCGGGTAACTTGACAGGTCTGAGCAGATCATATCAAATGAATCCTGGGTGAAGCCTACCCTGATTCCATAAGTCATTTCCGTCGCATTCATTAAAACCATGGGGCCTTTTCGATCGGCGATATCGCCGAATGTGCCCCCTTCAAATACATGCTTGTCATAATATTCCGCTGCAAGATCGCTTCGATCAAAGTATGGGGAAGCGAGCCTGAACCAGTTGACGGGATTGAAAAAGACTCTTGCGGTAAGCGTTCCCTGAACGTTTTTTTTCAGAAATTTAGCTTCATAATCATCAAAAATACGATCGCCGAATAGGCCGTAGTA
>CAYZJH010000175.1:0-2738 GCA_964478625.1 uncultured Desulfobacteraceae bacterium | reverse complement strand
AAATAAGTCTCTAATTTTAATGGGTATCTATGTCTTTTTGTAGAAGGAACTTCAGTTTAAATATCTTTTGCAAACGTTGGGAAGTGCACTGGGAGATTATCTTACAGACCTGGCACCATTGGCCACCAGGCTCACCCTGTTTGAAAATAAAACATGGACACAAAACTGGACAGTATTTTACTGGGCCTGGTGGGTTGCATGGGCTCCCTTTGTGGGGGCTTTTATCGCGAGGATTTCCCGGGGTCGGACCGTACGTCAATTTATTTTGGTCGTCATGATAACCCCACCACTTTTTTCATTTATTTTTTCGGTAGGACTTGGCGGTACAGCCGTCCATCTTGATTTCATACAGAATATTCCTATTGGCGAAGCGGTAACAAAAAACGTTGAGGTCGCACTGTTCGAAACGCTCCAGCACCTCCCTTTCTATGGTCTGCTCGTGGTGTTGACCAATTTGTTGATCACATCCTTTTTCATCACCTCGGCAGATTCGGCCACTTATGTGATCAGCCGTTTTTCAACCGGTGGAAAACAGACTCAGGACCCTAAAGCCCGCCGTCGTCTGCTTATCTTCTGGGGTGTACTGCTGGGAACCATGGCCATTGTACTGATTTTTTCAGGCGGACTCAAAGCTCTTCAAACAGCCTCCATTGTAGGTGCTTTCCCTTTTTTGTTCATTATGTATCTTCTGCTGGCAGGTGTCATCAAAGAGCTGATCGAAGATGCCCGAAAAGCACCCCTTCCCACCAGTAAAAGTCCCTAAAAGTCACCCGACAAGTTTTTCGGCCAGTTCTTGAGCCTTTTGGAAAATATCCTGCCGGTTTTTCAGATCCGAAGGTTCCATAACTCCGCATGCGTGAATCAGTTCACTTTTTTCGAATCCCATCCATTTGTAAAACATGGCGTATTTGGGAAAAATGGCCTTGAATGCCTCCTGATCCGGACTTCCCTGGGTCAGAATCATCACCAGGGTTTTGTCCCCTTCAAGACGATGGATTTTATCGGCCGTTGTATAATCCGGCACCAGAAAGGAATAATTCCGGTCGATAAATGCCTTGAGCTGGGATGACACATCCCCATAATAGACCGGTGAGGCCAGCACCAGGATATCGCATTTCCGGACCGCATCCAAAACTTCAGTCAGATCATCCTCAATGATGCATTTTTCCGATTTTTTTTTGCATCCGTAACACGCCTGACATCCCCGAAAATTTAACTTGTTAAGCACCCAGGATTGAATTGTTGCTCCTTTGCTTGCAGCTGTTTCACAGAATTTTTCGGCGATTGCGGCACTGTTTCCTTTCACTCTGGGACTGCCGTAAAGACAGACAATGTTCATCTTTTCTCCTTAATTTTAAGATAGATACCAATTTTCTAAAGAAGCTGGCGAAAAACGAACTGTCATTCTGAGTAAAGCGAAGAATCTCATATGGTATATGTTGAGAGATCCCTCGCTTTGGTGAGACAGATGATTTTAAGTTTTTTGACAACCGACCTTCGAATGTTTCAAAAATTTTCACAGCCATTGAACTTTCGGAACCTGCCTTTTCGGAATACGCTGGTATTTGAACTTTGGATAACCGAGCATCAGAGCGGCATAAACATGATGACCGTCCGGAACTTTCAGGAATTGTTTCAACGGTTCGAAATGGTTGGATGCCCGCATAAAATATCCGGCCCAACACCCCCCAATACCCGTGGAGTTGGCTAATAATTCAAGGGTGGTGCATGCAATGGCGCAATCGGCTGCCGGATTGATGCTTTTTTTGGCCGCATGGGCAATGGCCAGAAAAGGGGCACCCCGAAGAATAATATCATGGCCGTTGTCCCACGCATCAATGATGTCGGGAACCATGTTAAGCTTTCGCAACCAATCGATGGTCAGGGCGGCCATCTGATGGATTTTTGCCCGGTCATCCACAAAAATCCAGTGGACCGGCTGGAGATTTTTGGCAGTCGGCGAATATTGAACCGTTTTCACAAGCCTCTCCATGATTTCCCGGTCAACCGGTTGATCCTTGTACACCCGGATGGATCGCCTTGTTTTTATCAGTTGGGATATAGCTTCTTCACTGAAGGAAATCTCTTTTGGAACCCTATCGCACGATTCCGGTGAAATTCCCTCAAGGCTGATGGCGCCATTGGGGCAGACCGCCAAACAATGGCCGCATTTTAAGCAGACCGATTCCCCGCCCGGAATCATTTCCGGCACACCGTCCGCATTGGCCCTGAGAAGATAAAATGGGCATTCTTCAATACAAATCCCGTCTTTTCCGCATTTTTCGGTGTCAATTGTTACCAGTTGAATCATATACAAGTTACCTCATTTTTGATTTTTTATGGTGCATAACGATACAAAACAGCAAATAAAAGGAGCGATAAAAGGGCCAATATTAAAAAAACCATAAAACCCTGAGCATATCCGGCTGAACCGCCCAACTTGACAAAAAGTGCCATCAGAGGCGGAATCACAAAACCTCCGAAAGCACCTAACCCGCCCACAATGCCGGCCGCACCGCCAACGGCCATGGGGCTGTATTTGGGAACAAGCTTAAAGACGGCGGCATTGGCAAATCCCATGCCCAGGGCAAGGATCATCATACCGGTTATGGCAAACGCCATGAAATCCACTGCAAAAACCATCATCAATGCACCCAGTACCACTGCAAGAAACGAAACCATGACGACTTTTTCACCCCCTAGGCTGTCTGAGGCAAATCCTCCAAAAACCCGCAAAA
>CAYZJH010000174.1:0-2748 GCA_964478625.1 uncultured Desulfobacteraceae bacterium | reverse complement strand
GGCGGGGAATAAGCCTGGTGTTGACAAACCGGAAAAAATATTTTAATGGGGTGACAAGTTCGAGGGAAAAAATATGGGGTATTATATTTTCACAGGATCACTCATTTTTAAGCAATAGGGGCTAAAACCTGGAGTCGGGCTATTATCATAAGTGAATGAAATGGAAAAAAATAAGGCTGTTGTTTGGTTGTCAAAATCAAACAACAGCTTTTTTTATCGAATTGCCATCCCGCTTTGAAAAATTCAATTCGCTTTTCATTGTTCATAACAAAAACTTAAGGTGTGTCGATGGATATACAATACGAAGCCACTCTTGAAACATTGGAAAGCCTGCGGGCAGAAGCAATTGCAGCAGGTGGTGAAGATAAAATCGATGCTCAGCACCGGAAGGGAAAGCTGACCGCCCGGGAGCGTATCGATCTGTTACTGGATGACGGTTCCTTTGAGGAGTTCGATGCGCTGAAAACTGGCCGTGGGGGTGCATTGGGCGATGAACGTACTTATCCCGGCGATGGCGTGATTACCGGACACGGAAATATCGATGGCCGTGAGGTGTTTGTTTTCAGTCAGGATTTTACGGTTGTTGGTGGGTCCTTAGGGGAGGCTCATGCCCAGAAAATCTGTAAAGTGATGGATCTGGCGGTGAGGGTAGGCGCGCCGATTATTGGTTTGAACGACTCCGGAGGGGCCAGGATTCAGGAGGGTGTTGATGCACTGGCCGCTTACGGGGAGATATTTCATCGTAACGTCAGGGCCAGCGGTGTTGTGCCCCAGATATCCTGCATTATGGGTCCTTGTGCCGGTGGCGCTGTCTATAGTCCGTCCATCACCGATTTTGTTTTTATGGTACAGGAATCATCTTTTATGTTTGTGACCGGACCGAGTGTGGTCAGGACAGTGACCCATCAGGATATTACCGCGGAAGAACTGGGTGGTGCCGGAATCCATGCCCAAAAAAGCGGTGTTGCCCATTTTACGGCACCCAACGATGTGTTGTGCCTTCGGGAAATAAGACGTTTGATCAGCTATCTTCCCTCTAACAACCGTCAGCGAGCTCCCCTGCTGGATTTGCGTGATCCAGCCGACCGGATTGATCCGGCCCTTGACTATCTGGTTCCGGAAAACCCGAACCAGACTTATGATATGAATACCCTGATATACAGCATACTGGATGGAGCCGAGTTCATGGAAGTCCAATCCGGATTTGCCAAAAATATTATCTGTGGTTTCGGTCGTCTTGGCAGTCAGACCATTGGTCTTGTGGCCAATCAGCCGGCCGTACTTGCCGGAGTTCTGGACAACGATGCGTCATTTAAAGCGGGCCGCTTTGTCCGGTTCTGCGATGCGTTCAACATCCCCTTGATTGCCCTGGTGGATGTTCCGGGGTTTATGCCAGGTCCAGACCAGGAACACGGCGGTATTATCCGTCACGGGGCAAAACTGCTTTATGCCTTTACCGAGGCGACGGTGCCGCGAATTTCGGTTATTGTACGAAAAGCGTATGGCGGAGCGTACCTGGTGATGAATTCCAAGCACATTCATTGTGATGTCAATTATGCCTGGCCGACAGCGGAAATTGCGGTCATGGGGCCCAAAGGGGCGGCAGAAGTCATCTTTCGCAAGGAGATCCAGTCCGCCCAGGATCCGGAGGCTGTCCTGAACGAAAAAATGGCCCAATACCGCCGTGCTTTTGCCAATCCTTTTCTGGCGGCCAAACGAGGATATATCGATGATGTGATTTTTCCGAGAGACACCCGCCACCGACTGATCCGCACCTTGCAGGTGTTGGAAAGTAAAGCGGCAAAAGGGCCTGATCGTAAACATGGAAACATTCCCCTGTGAGGTGGGTTATGTTCAAAAAAATTCTGATTGCCAACCGGGGTGAAATCGCCGTTCGGATTATACGGACATGTCAACGCCTGGGAATAGGCACTGTAGCGGTCTATTCAGATGCGGACAGCCGCGGGCTTCATCGACAGATGGCTGATGATGCCGTGCATATCGGCGGAGCCCATGCCCAGGAATCATATCTTGATTCTGAAAAAATCATTTCTGCCGCCTTGTCGAAAGGGTGCCAGGCAGTGCATCCCGGCTATGGGTTTTTATCGGAAAATACTGAATTCGCCAAATCTGTGAAATCTGCGGGTCTGGTTTTTATCGGTCCTCCTGCTCAGGCTATCGCGACTATGGGTGACAAAATCGCATCCAGGGAACTGGCTGTACAGGCCGGAGTTCCAATCATTCCCGGTTACAATGATGCATTGAAAGACAGGGAGGAAGCCCTTAAAGTCGGCGAATCCATTGGTTACCCGGTGCTGCTGAAACCTGCCGGAGGCGGAGGAGGCAAAGGGATGCGCATTGTGCAAACTCCGGATGAAATGGAACATGCCTTTTCAGCCAGTCGCCAGGAAGCTCGTAAAGCATTTGGCGATCCCCGGATTTTTATGGAACGGTATATTGAAAAACCGCGCCACATAGAGTTTCAAATCCTTGCGGATATGCACGGCAGCGTGATTCATTTAGGGGAAAGAGAATGTTCCATCCAACGGCGTTATCAGAAAATCATCGAAGAGTCCCCGTCGCCGGCGTTGAATCCGGAAATTCGAAATCGCATGGGAAAAGCCGCATGTGACCTTGCTCTCAAAGCCGGTTATATCAATGCCGGAACCGTGGAGTTTGTGATGGATGCTCAGGGCGGTTTTTATTTTCTTGAAATGAATACCCGCCTTCAGGTGGAACATCCGGTCA
>CAYZJH010000173.1:0-2762 GCA_964478625.1 uncultured Desulfobacteraceae bacterium | reverse complement strand
AAACGCAAAAACCGCCTGGCTCAGTTAAAACAGACCCATTCTACAGGCTGAACAAGAGCAGTTGACATACATTGATTGATCGCTGCCATGAGGCGGGGCCGGGTTTTCGGTTACCCGCATTTCCAGTCCAAATCATGGGAACAGGAAAAAGGATCTATGTCGTCAATGTGCGCCGTGCAAAAATGACAAGTATCAGAATAATCAAAGCTACAAGCCATCCCATGATATGGATAATCATGGCCCGTTTGGCCCGTTCCTTTTCAACCCACCTTCGCGGATGAATCCCTTTGAATAGAAAGGAAAGCTTGCTGGCCAAATTTACGCATACGATATTGACGGCCAACAGCAATCCTGCCCCTTTAGCAAGTTCCATATTTCCAATGCCCAGCATAAGTCCCAGTGTGGTCGCCGGAGGCAGTAATGCCACCGCAACCATGACTCCAACCAGGACGCTTGACAGGCCTGTGGTCAGGGACAATGCTGCTGCCGCACCTGATGCCAGCGCCAACGCGATGGACTCCATGCCGGCATTTGTGCGGGACAAAAGTTCAGGACTTGAAAGTTCGTGAGGCCAGACAAATCCTATACCCGAAGAAAAGGCCACGGCCAGAAGAATTCCTGCAAAAAGTGTTTTTGCGGATTTCCTCATCAAAGGGATGTCGCCTAAGGCAGTTCCAAGACTGAGGGCAAGGTTAGGTCCGAGCAAAGGAGCAATCACCATGGCGCCAATTACAACGGCGACGTTATTTTCAATAAGACCTATAGCGGCTACGACCGTTGAGAGGATAACCAGCAAAACATAATCGCGGTCAAGTCGTGCATTTTTTTCAACTTCTTCATAAAGTGCTTCCCGTGCAGCAGTTGCCGACTTTTTTTCTTTACGGATTTCCTCCGCTGATTTGGGCAAGCATGTTTCCACAGCCAGAACCATGATTCGGGCAGTTGGTTGTGCCCCCAAAACATTCTGCAATGTATCCAGCGTCAACTGAAGATTCTCATCGGTTACCAGCAACCGGAACTGTTGCATGCTGTCCAAACCCACGGAACCGAAACGCAGGTCTTTTGCCTTAACTTTTTTCGCAAGTGCTGAAATGGTCCTTGCACTTCCGGAATCTGCTACTATTTCCACGTATTTCATTCGTAACCTCTTTTTTCTTTCCGTTACTATTGGAAAGAATAGTGGGACGGGGTTTGCCTCTGCTTTATGGATTACCCCGTTTAGGCTTTATGAATGTGGTTTCGTTTGTTAGGGCACCTTCAAAATTTTTTCCAAAAAAAATTCATGAAACCGGGTGTCGGCAGTCAACTCTGGATGAAAGGAAGTAACAAGCCATCGGCCTTCCTGGGCGGCAACAGGTTCGCCGTTGGAAAGCGTCGCAATAACCCTGGCATCTCCCTTTGCTTCGATCAATCGTGGTGCGCGAATAAAAACCGCTTTAAAAGGATTTTTGTCCTGATGTGAAAATACCGAAACATGGATATTATCGATAAAGCTATCGATTTGCCTTCCAAAGGCGTTTCTTTCAACGACAATATTCATTAAGCCCAGGGTAGGCTGGTCCACCCCGATGGTTTTAGCCATAAATATCATACCGGCACAAACTCCCCAGACCGGTTTATTCTGTGCGAATTCCTTTAAAGGTTCCATCAATCCGGAAGTGTGCGCAAGTTTGGCAATGGTGGTGCTTTCACCGCCAGGAATGATAAGACCACCTATCCCCTCCAAGTGTTTGGGGAGTCGGACCTGGATGGTCTTCATCCCCAAGTGAGTCAGTATGGCAATATGTTCAATAAAGGCCCCCTGAAGGGCAAGTACCCCGATTTTCATTTGTTATTCCCTGTAATCTATAACCATGTGTGGTACTTTTTTACCACCCTCGGGTGGATATCTGCTGGTTTTCGGCAAGGCTGCTTGCTTCGATACCCACCATGGGTTCTCCCAAATTTTCACTTACACGAGCCAGGATATCGGGATCATTAAAATGCGTAGTGGCTTCGACAATGGCCTTGGCCCTTTTTTCAGGGATTGAACTTTTGAAAATTCCCGATCCCACAAACACGCCATCCATGCCAAGCTGCATCATGAGGGCGGCATCGGCAGGTGTGGCAAGACCTCCTGCGGCGAAATTGACAACAGGAAGGTTACCCAAAGCTTTGGTTTCCACGACCAGTTCATAAGGTGCTCCTATGTTTTTGGCAAAGCTCATCAGTTCGTCGTCACCCATCGCCTGAAGTTTTCGTATTTCACCTAAAACCGATCTGGCATGACGCACCGCTTCCACCACATCGCCTGTGCCGGCTTCACCTTTTGTTCTGATCATGGCTGCGCCTTCACCGATTCTTCTGAGGGCTTCACCCAAATTTCGGCAACCACATACAAATGGAACCTTAAAATGGTGTTTGTAGATATGATTGGCGTCATCGGCAGGTGTCAGCACTTCGCTTTCATCGATATAATCCACCCCAATGGCTTCCAAAATCTGTGCTTCGACAAAATGACCGATTCGGCACTTGGCCATAACTGGAATGGATACTGCTTTCATAATTTCACGAATTAAAGAGGGGTCCGACATACGCGCAACTCCACCGTGGGCTCGAATATCCGCCGGCACCCTTTCAAGTGCCATCACTGCGACTGCGCCGGCATCTTCGGCGATACGAGCATGATCCACCGTGACCACATCCATGATCACTCCCCCTTTAAGCATCTGGGCCAATCCCCGCTTAAGGGTAACAGAGCCCACTTCATGTTGTGTGATATC
>CAYZJH010000172.1:0-2792 GCA_964478625.1 uncultured Desulfobacteraceae bacterium | reverse complement strand
TTATTGGTGGTAGCGGGGGCCGGATTTGAACCAGCGACCTTCGGGTTATGAGCCCTAAAGACTGCACATTGAACCGCATTGATTGACATTCCAAAAACAGCATAAAACGTTAATTTTCAATAATTTATAATAATCACCCTTAAAATAAATGTTGATTTAAATTGATAGATATTGTATAAAAAAGGTTACATAAGGGTTACACGGAAAATATGCTGAAACCCAATAAAACCAAGGGGATGATATGGCAAGACAGAAACTTACTGCGGGAAAAATCAGGGATTTTGAATGCCCTAAAGGGAAGGCACAAGCCTTTTTATGGGATTCAGATGTTCCCGGCCTGGGTATCAGGGCAACAAAAAACGCAAAGGTTTATGTTTATCAGGGCAAGCTTGACGGGAAAACGATCCGCGTTAAAATTGGGGACGTTCGCACATGGGTTGTCGATGATAAGGATTCCGTAAAGAACGGAGCAAGACGGGAAGCTCGGAGACTTCAAGGGCTTATTGACCAGGGCATTGATCCCCGTATCGAAAAACAGGAACGGATTGCAGAACAGGGAAAAAAGCGGGACGAAATCCAAAGACAAGAAGTTACCTTGGGTGATGTGTGGCCTTTATATATTGAAAAACGCAAGCCCAAATGGAGCAAACGACACCTTTTAGACCATATCCGCATGGCTGCCCCTGGGGGGGAAAAGAAAAAACGCGGAAACGGCGAAACAAAAGCCGGAACACTTTCCCCGCTTTTATCGCTTAAATTGTCCGACCTAACACCGGAAACCATAAGGGCATGGGCGGCAAGCCAGGTGGTTACACGGGGCCGTCAAGCTGCTTTAGCTTTTGATGCGCTCAGGGCCTTTATAAATTGGTGTCAAGATCGGCCTGAGTTTAAAAACCTTGCGACACCTGATGCGTGTTCAACAAGGATAAAGCGGGAAATCTTGCCCAAGAAAACGGCTAAACATGATTGTTTACAGCGCGAACAGTTACCCGTATGGTTTGAAGCAGTCCGAGGCTTAGACAATCCTATAATTTCCGCATATCTTCAGGGGTTACTTTTAACAGGCGCACGGCGGGAAGAGTTAGCCTGGCTAAAGTGGGAGGACATCGACTTTAAATGGCAGGCGTTAACTATCCATGACAAGGTTGAGGGTGAAAGAACAATCCCCTTGACCCCTTATGTTCATTTTTTACTTAACTCATTGCCCAGGCGTAACCAATGGGTTTTCAGCAGTCCTGCGGCGGCTTCAGGCAGGCTTCAGGAACCGCGCATTCCACACAACAGGGCCTTGAGGGTTGCCGGGATTGAAAAGCTGACTTTGCACGGTTTACGGCGATCCTTTGGCACATTATCCGAATGGGTTGAAGTCCCGGCCGGAGTGGTTGCTCAGATCATGGGCCACAAACCAAGTGCTACAGCAGAAAAGCATTACAGGGCAAGGCCATTAGACTTATTGAGAATGTGGCACGTAAAAATCGAGGCGTGGATTTTAGAACAAGCAGGCATCGAACAGCCTGAAACTGTCCAAGCAATACGGAGAGTAAAATAACATTTGCCCCACATAGGTTGACGAACCGAAAAGCCGGAGACCTTCACCGGCCTTGTGGGGCATTTCAAACGAAGGGCGAAGGAAGGAACGCGATATGTTGTTTTTTTGCCACCGAATTAAAGATAATGTAGAAAGTGCAGAGTGTATCGAGTGTTGTGACGAGTACCAGGATTGCAAAGACTCAGGCTTTTTTGATATTATCAAAAGGCTGGAAGGAACCCGCAGCGACAAGCACCTTGTTATGGTCCGGAAGTGGATTGAGAGGGCTTGGTCAGGGCCGAAATATCCGAGTTGGAACAGCCTGAAAATTCACGGAACCGTGAGTACTGATTTCGTTGGGGTTATTCCCGACAAGGAAAAAATCATTGCCATCCTTACCGAAAATGGCCACACACTTGACGCCGAAAAGCTGTATTGGGCCACCAGATCATACTTTATCGAAAGAGCCATTTGGAAGAAAAACGCCGTCCCAGGCGAATATAAAATGATTTGCAAAAAATTAGAGGCCGATTTATCGCAACTTCAAAAAACACTTGAGCAATTAATCTGTGGGCGAAGGGATATTCAAGGCGCCATGCCAATGGATATTCAAAACACTATCGAAATTGACAGCGGCGTCGACTTATCGGAATACACGATTAACACAACGCGGTTGCGAAACAACGTTGAAGCCATGGCAGCAGAAAAATCTAACGCTCTTTCCCACCTATATCCAGCCTACCAATATATTAGAACCTTGTCAGAAATATTTGAGAAAGAAACCGGGCAGGAACCCACAGCCACAGACGGACAACTATATGGTCAACCGAGCGATTTTGTGATGCTGGTCCATGACCTTCTCAAAGAATTTTCCCCCGACCTTTTCCAAGATTAACACCCCTCCCTACCCTACGGACGGACTTGCTGATTTTTTGAGGCGGGTTCGTCCTTATACACACTAAAAAAAAATTATTACAGTTTCCGCAGTTAATTAAATTTCATTCAACACAAGGAGACTGTTATGAATTTTTTGTCCACGAACCAATTTGCTGAATCCCTCGGCGTAAAACCCCAAACAGTTCGACGCGGCTTTTGCGTCAACGGTCATTATATGGGCATAACGCCGAGAAAGATGCCTTTCAATGGACGATTGCTGTGGCCAGCTGCGGAACTCGCGAAGCTTTTAGGCGAGGAAGAAAACAAAGAACCGGCCGGCCTGCGGGGGTTGTAAGATGGCCACAAAAGAAATGGCCCCAGGCGGCGA
>CAYZJH010000171.1:0-2850 GCA_964478625.1 uncultured Desulfobacteraceae bacterium | reverse complement strand
CCACTGCTATGAAACGGGCTTTGTCAAGTGTTTTGTTTCGGTATTTCAGGTTTCATTTTTTCCATTATTTTGTTCTTTGACATATTGGTAATTCAATGCTCTCTTGGGGTTGCTTCGACGGTGAATCAAACTGCTATGCGTGGGTTGGTTACCATCAGTATTCAGAGTCCGTCCGGAGTCTACTCGATCTAATTGCGTGAGTAAAGCCGAAGCTTTTCAACATAGTGGCCCCGAGTTTCTCCTTTCGTACCCCAAGAGTGCATTTGAATTTCGTTAATCAAAAATAATATTCGAAAAACAGTATAATCATCTATATTTTTTTAAATGGCTGCCGGTTCGGTTTGTATCATCATTGCCCAGATAAATCCGACAAACTCCCTGGCAATTGCAGTGATTGCCTTGTTTCGACTTTTTCCTCTCATGGCCAATGCCCAGAATCGTTTATTCAATCGATGCATGCATTTTATCGCTATGGTTGCACTGGCTGGGTCAACCTGCTCCAGGTTGTGTTTCATTTTATAGCTGATTATCGGTTTTTTCATCGCATGCTGGACAGACTCGATCAATTGTGTGCGGCATCGGTGATTACCTGTCTTGGTAATAGAGCCGCCTTTTTGTCTGCCTCCGGACGAATCCTCCGATGGGATCAGGCCCAGATAGGCCATCAGTGATCGGGGATTGGGAAATCTCCTGAAATCAGTGATTTCGGTTATCAGTATCATGGCGCCGAGTATGTCGAGACCTTTGAACGCTTTGAGCTTTTTTACACTTGGTGCATATACTTCAGATTCGGCGATTTGCTTTATTATGTTATCAAGGTAGCTGATTCTGGTGCTTAAATACTCCAGGTGACCGAGATGTTCGGCCAGTACTTTTTGAGAAAAATCGTCTCTTAATTGTAATGCACTCAGCCATTGCCGGTGCTTCACGGTCCATTTGCTATGAGGCCATTGAAACCCATGTGATAGAACAAAGGAATTTATTTGCAGCTTTACACTTTTTTCATTTTCTTTCAGACTTAGCCGGCATCGCACAATGCTTCTGATCGACTCCTGCTCTTCTGACGGTGGATGCACTGTTGTCAGCTGCCCGTTGGCATATAGCCGGGTTAAATGGCGTGCGTCCCGATAATCATTTTTTCTTTTATCGCCTGGTTTTTTCGGTATTAAGGAAGGAGCAATGACATCACAGTGAAATCCCCAGTTTTTCATTTTTCTTTGAAATGTATACCCATTGCAAGAGGCTTCATAGCATGCTCTAATCTCATATTCTTTTGATATTTTTTTTAAATACTTGTGGATATTTTTGTCGTTATTTTTCATTGTAAGGGAATCTGTAAAATCCTTTTTTCCTTCAACGATAACTGCAAGGGACAGGGATTCAGTATGGTAATCGATGCCAATATATGCTATTTTCTTTTCCACGGGCTGGTCTCCTTTTTCTAATTATGTTTTTTTGCCAACAATGCATTCATACCACATTATCGCGGTTGATGCACAGGAGTCCGGCCCGTTTCATATTATCTATCTATTTGAGTGTTTTTCCTTTAATTACAACTCTTTCATAATTCTTTCAATTTCAAAGAAAAGATCCTGTTCCCGGACAACACCGGCCACCTTGCCGTTTTTCAATACCACCAGCCGACGTTCCTTATTGGAAACCATTGCGTATGCAGCTTCCATGAGGTTGGCATCATAGTCGATGGTCAGCGGGGGGGGCGCCATGATATCTTTAAGTTTTTTGAAAGCCAGCTTTTTAATGGATCGCTTGAATTCTCCTTTCCAGAACATGGTGGAATATTGCATGGAATCAGCCATACTCGGTTTTGGGGCATTCAGGTAGGATGGCATGATGGTTTGAAGCAATTCAATGATGGCCACAACACCTTTCACATTGTTCTGGGAGTCCATAACAAGCAAGGATCGGTGTCCGGTTTCCATGATACGGCTGGTGGACAGCCTGGGATAAAAAGAAGCCCTGATCACCTCGATGGCTTCCTGAATCGTGTGTTCTTCCGTGAGAGTCGTATAGTCTTCTATGGGTATCATGATTTCTCCCACGGAGTTTTCTTCGGCCACTCTTTCAATATTGCGGTGGGCCTCAAGCACCTTAGCGGTCAGAATATCAATATCACAGGGTTTGGAAAGATAATCGTAGGCACCGCTCTTGAGCGCCTCTCTTGCGGAAGGCATATCACCATGTCCGGTAAGCATGATTACCGGGATCTTAGGGGAACGGTTCTTGATTTCTTTCAGGGTTTCATGACCGTCCATGCCGGGCATTTTGATATCAAGCACTACAACATCCGGTTTGGATTCGAGCATCTCTATGGCCTCTTCACCGGAACCTGCCAGAACAGTGTCAAAACCCCTTCTGTCCAGGATTTTTTTGGTGGTCGCCCGAAACTGGGCTTCATCATCCACTATCAACAATTTTAATTTAAACGTCATTTTATCTCCCTCCTGATCCAATATGGTCAAGTCAACATCTAAGCCATATCACCATAATTGACGGATTTTCAGAATCATAATAAAAAACAACCATCGCTGAAATTAAAAACTCGGAAGCCCCGGTAATCCGGCCCATCTCCAGTAAGTCGATGCCATCAGCATCAGACCTGCCATATTGGTGAACCACAAAATAATCCCCACACGGAGAAAATCTTTAGGTTCCAGGTAGCCGCTGGAATAAACAATGGCGTTGGGAGGAGTGCCAATGACAAGGCAATAGGCAAACGAAGAAGCAATGGACGTGCTCATGGCCACAAAAGGAATCATGGATGTGCCCGGATGGACAATACCTGCCATTGCCAGGGTTACAGGTCCAACAGCCGCACAGGCAGGCCCATCG
>CAYZJH010000170.1:0-2914 GCA_964478625.1 uncultured Desulfobacteraceae bacterium | reverse complement strand
ATTGATTTGCAGATTTGTGCATGCTTTTCAATGGTTTTTAAATCCTGGTATTTTTCCGATTCAGGATTTTCTCCCCTGAGCAAAAGTTGTGTATATCCCATGATAATACCCAAAGGATTGTTGATTTCATGGGCTACCCCGAATGAAAAATGCCCTAATGAAGCCAATTTTTCTGCTTGTGCCGTCTTTTGTTCCATCAGCTTGTACTGTTCGATATCTTTAACAATGAAATGAAGGGTATCCGTTGAGGGGCTTAACCCTTTATCGATTCCGTAACTTATCAATACTCTTTTGACGGAACCGTTACGGCATTTCAACGTGAACTCTTGAGTTGGAGAAAAAACATGTTGATCAATATTGGTCACCAAAAGATGCCACTCTCTCAGATTCTCAAAAAATGACTGAAATTTTGCTCCCGCAGAAATGGATTCCATAGGATCAAAGCCGAGCATTTTCAACCCTGCCGGATTAATATCCAAAATGGTCCCATCTCTTAAACATACCATAATCATATCCCTGCTGATCTCAAAAATTTTCTGATAATTATGAGTCGACGTGGCCAGGGCCTCTGCTTTTTTCGCTACCATTTTTCTCAATCCCGAATAAAGATGTATTGATGATGTTCATTTCCATGCCCATTAACGATGAAATGATAAACAGTTGAAGAGTCCAAAATCGTCTGGAAATAACAAGATATGCAAAATATGTTCCTCTGGCCTGCCCTCTAAATGAGTAGATCCATATCCTACATTTTTTAGCGGCTTTTTCCCCCAACCAACCATGATTTCTATGAAAGCGGCATTATTTTTGACCTGTAAACAGATAATTTTTGATTTCCAGCCTCATTGGGGCCTTGAAAAAGTGCATTATATTTTTTGCACTGCATATATTTTACTTCTGGCCTGTAGCCTATTGGAAATATTATATATAAAACAATCACCATACTTATCTGCAATAATTTTGCTGCACCTTTGGGTACATCAAAATAAAAGAAGGAACCTTAAAAACGTCTGATCACGATCCCAGTAAAATGTCCGGATGCCATGACCAAACCTGATAAAATCATGGATATTGACCGGAAGAAGGGTGTTGCATCTTGATGCATAAGGATCTGTGGCATATGATTTGCTTGAGATTTATCCAATTGATGCTGACAAGGAACACCGTAAAATGAATGCATTACACAAAACTTAATAATTGGAGGCATGTTATGACACAGAAAAAGAGAGTGGTTAGTATCCTGATGTTGATGTCAATCCTGATTGCGGCACCGCTGATGTTTTCGGATATCGCATTCGCCGACAAGCTGAGTGAAGCCATCGCTCAGGCCCCGGTCGGCACAGAAAAAGGACACATCAACCCTGAGGGTGAACCTGGATACCTGGGAATCCCTGGTGGACTCCAGATCAACTTGATTATAGCCTTTTTATGGGCGGTCTGGGTCGGATGGATCTTTTCCACCGTGGGGGCATTCGGCGGAATTATGGCGGGTGTGGGCCACATTACCATCTTTGGTATCGGCAAGCATGCCGGAGAATTTCGTGAAACCGCTCCCATGCTCAATAAGCTTCTTACCGATTCCGTTCGGGTATCCAACCAGTTTCTAGTGGGTATGAGCGCCTTGATTTCATCCTTTAACTACTACAAATTGGGGCGTCTGGTTCTTCCGCTGGGGTTGGCTCTGGCCGCCGGTTCCATTTTTGGAAGCTACCTGATTCCCTGGCTGACTGCAGGAAAAATTTCGTTCAAAGCATATGTAGGTTATTTTGGTATTTTTGTTTTGGCACTGGGCTTTGTGATGTTGTATGAAACCACCCCACGGGGAAGAGCCAGTAAGAAAAAAGCCAAACAGGCAGCGGACGCTTTCGAGGCAACCATGCGACGTCAAAGAGCCGGTGAAAAAGTCGATACCAGCCAGTTGGGGGTAAAGGTTACCGGCATTACCGCCAAACAATTTACCTTTACATTCTATGGTGTTGAATTTTCTTTCAATCCATTTTACCCTGTGATCGGTGGATTTGTTATCGCCGCTATTTCTTCTTTTATCGGTGTGGGCGGCGGATTTCTGCTGGTCCCCTTTTTGACCAGCATTTCAGGTCTTCCCATGTACCTATCAGCGGGAACCTCTGCATTCGCAGTGCTTGTTGGGATGATCACAAGTATCTTCAGTTATTTGCAGCAAGGTGTTGTAGTTCATTGGCCCCTCATAGGCACTGAGCTGGTCGGAATCGTGGTCGGTTCCATCATCGGTCCTCGCACCTCTCAATATATCCCGGATCTCTGGTTGAAAAGACTTTTTATTATTCTGGCCTTTTATGTGGGTATCGATTATATATGTAGAGGCTTTCTGGGCAAGGGAATATTGGGGCTTTTCGGATTGTAAAACATATAAACAGTAAACAGCCCTGGTGGTACGACCCAACAGGGCTGAATGAATCATTAAATTGTTGATCATTCATCCCGGTTGTTTTAGACTATCCTAAAGTGCCCGATCGAATCCCATTTAACCAAATCTTTTTAAAAGTTTCCAGGGTAGTCGTGATCATATCATCCACTACCCTTTTACCTTTTATATCAACAGGAGGTTAGGTCCCATGAAAATTTTGTATGCAGTTTATGCCTGGCTGGACCCCCTGTTGATTTTTTTTTACCGGTTACCGGAAAATTCCCTTGCAGGCTTTTTCCTTGGAACATTTTTTCTGTGTTTCCTGTGTGTGATCATCGGCGAGGTTACGATTATAGCCTTGTATCGATTGAACAGAAATTACTATAAAAAACTCAAGGAAGAAACCGTCAGGATGCACAATCTTTCCATAAAGGCTATTCTCGCCAAGGATAAAGAAAGCTATCGGGCATGCAATCGACAGGCAAACGAGGCCTTTGGGCGATATTTCTTTGCCCAGCTCGGACTGGG
>CAYZJH010000169.1:0-2941 GCA_964478625.1 uncultured Desulfobacteraceae bacterium | reverse complement strand
GGTTTTCACATAGTACAACCCATTTGGGTCAAAGAAATCACGCCTTTGACCCGGAAATCCCGGGATCCACCGCCCCGCGATCCCTGGGGAAGGAGGGGTGCATAAGAGATATCGGAATCATGGAAGCGACCGTTTTGGACTCCATTTTCAATGGAACCGTATTATGGCAAATGTTTTTGTACTTCTTTCCATTTCATTAGAAATTCGGAATAATTTTTTTGATGATTTCTTCTTATTTCGCCAAATTTGGGATGGTCTATTAGGTTTATCACATCACGACCATAATACTTCCTATACCTTTTCGAATACTCGAATGTTCCTGAATGGATATTTTCATATATGATATGGCAAGTGTCATCCCAAGCAAAAAAGCATTTCCGCATGATACAGTCAACAAACTTCTTTTCTGACTCTTCTTTCATTGATTTTCGATAAAAAAGTGAACATTCAGAACAAGCATGATAATCATACATATTTTCCATGCATTTTTCATGAACAACCTTTCCAATACTATTTATTTCATGAATAGGCCGCCCGTTTTTCTCAAAAAGATGATATTCAATTAATACATCGCATGCAAAAACCATTTTTCTGTTTAAGCATAAGTGAAGAAAAATTTCCAAATCTGAATCTATCAATACTTTTCTATTTACATACTTTGAAGTCCACCAGCACGCCATTGCATTTTTTTCATTATGGCACTTCTCTCTAAGCAATATTTTCTCTGTTTCTGTGACATCCCGTTTACAATTAACGATCATGCAATTAATATCATTCCTTAATGTTATGCAACACTCCTCTGATCCGGAAATACATGCATTTTTAATTACATTCATATTTTCAAGAATTTCCTCTTCTTTTTCTTTGGAGTCTGCATATCGTGTGTAATTACTTAAAAGATAAACAAAACTATCAGAGCAATTATTTTCTGGATTTTTTTCTGCGGAAACTGTGACTACAGGAAATGTAACCACAGGAATGGAAGGAACCAGAGCATTTGGATTTTTCCTTGAACAACCAATACTTAAAATAATCAAAATTATTGCAAATCGACATGCCATGCAGCACCCCCCCCCTTATTTTCAAGCCGTTTTTCCCAAGTTGGCCCTTCAACTGCTTTCACATCTTGTCCAAACAGATCTGCATCAAAATCGGCTTCATTGGAAAATCGATAGCCCCGTATTATTTGCGGTCCTTTTTTTCCTTTGGCCGGGGTGTCTCCTGCTAGAAAATATGCATACCCTTTTTTTGCGACCAAAAACAACTCCATATGTCCTGTACCGTCTCCTGCGGTGTCCCCAAAAACCAAAAAATCCCCCGATTTCCACGCTGAACTGAAATTTTCCGCACCCGACAATTTGCGGTTAGTTCCCATTTGTTTGTATTGATGTGTTGAAAACATTAAATAGGAGTGCTTATATCTTGAATTTATATTATAGTTTGAGTCCATGAAGTTATTCCATAATGCTCGATAATCTGTCTTTCTACCAGAATTCACACCAACGATGCCTTGGCCAGACAAACGCCTCGCGTAATGGTGGGCAAGAAAAGCGGTACCCTGACAATCAAATCCCTCTTTTTTCCAATCATTGTTTCGCTTCACCCAATGTTGTTGAAAAACGTCAGAATTTTTAACAATATAGTAGGCAGTTACCATGTTTGCTACTTGGCTTATTCCGGCCTTATCCAGACCAGAATTGGACAATAAATTCTGTATTGCTTTCATATCAGTAGATTTGGTGTCCGAGACATTCAAAATGACTTTTTTATATACTGCATCAACTGAGGTAAACCCATCCGGATCCACCTTGTTCACCGGGTCGTTGCTTGCATAACTGTACAGATTCTGGTCCTTCTCCGCCGTTTCGGAGGTCACGTGCAGAAACAGCGGGTCCGGGGAAAGCCACCGGCCCAGGTGCGGGTTGTAGAACCGCGCACCGAAGTACAGCACCCCAAAATCCGGTTCCGCTTCCTTGCCCGTGAACCCGTAGGACTCCTGCGGGATCCCCGGGTCAAACTGGTACTGCGTATCCACCGCACCATAGGGTAAATACCGTGTCTCTTCCACCAGATGGCCTGCGTCATCCGTCACCGAGGTGGTCGAACCCAGGTGATCCCCGTGAAGCCACGTCCAGCGCGGAGGCTGTGTGTCACCAAAGCGTACCAGACGCGCCAGGCGGCCGCCGGCATCGTGGATGTACAGGTGATGCACCCCGTTGCGGATCTCGAACGTCGGATCCACGAAGAGGACTTCTTCCTGGCTCACCCCGAAAAATGACTTCGAGCGCACCGAGGCAATGCGTTGACCCCCGTTGTCATACACGTGGGACATCGCCGTCGTCACCCCATGGCCCCCAATGGGCATCAGCGAGGTGCCCGTCGCCGCCTGCAATCGGTTCTGTTCATCCCAGGCGTAGGCGTGGCTGAACAGCAACTCGTGACCACGGGTCACCGCCAGGGTCTCCATGTTGCCCGCAACATCGTAGGTCGCTTCAATGGTGTTCCCCGGGCCACCGTCTGCGTCGTAGGTGTACGCCGTGCGAAACGCAGGACCCGCGCCGTCCAGTTTCAAAGATTCGAGCCGAAGATCCGTCTGTGTCACCATCGGCCCGAACTTGTCATATTTTCAGGATGCGCGCAAGACCTGTAGAACCAGCGCATCCGTTTCGTCCCCGAGGATGCGCTGCATCCCGAGGGGCCGGCCCCGGGATCCCGGAAACAGGGGGCGTTTGTTGACATGGATCCCCAGGTCGCGGGACGACCTGGGGCTATGCTCTGCGACCCCGAAACGGGGTCGATGCGGAAGGTGGAAGATCATTTGGGGAATGGAAAGCCCCGATGCCATTGGGTACGCACGGAAATGATTCGGGCGCATTGACCCGCCGACCGGTGTTGAATTCCACAATTGATGGACGGATTTGAGGCGTTTTTTTTCGAATTC
>CAYZJH010000168.1:0-3001 GCA_964478625.1 uncultured Desulfobacteraceae bacterium | reverse complement strand
AGGCGGAAATGCCCGAGGCAAAGATTATCATACTGACCACTTCCACTGATGACGAAGACCTTTTTAAGGCGATCAAATCAGGCGCCTGCGGTTACCTGCTCAAGAGCATAGACACTGATGAACTTGTGGATGCGCTAAATCAAGTCCGTCAGGGAACTCCCCCTTTTTCTCCTGGCCTGGCTGCCAAGCTTCTGGAAGAGTTCGCGCGTGTCATTAACCCGAATGAACCCATTTTCTCGAAAAAGTCAGAAGAAAATGAGGAAGCAACATCCGGGAGCGTGTTGAGCGCAAGGCAAATCGAAGTGTTGAGGTTGGTAGCAGGCGGGCTCTCATACAAAGAAGTCGGGGCACGGTTATTTTTAAGCGAGCGTACGATTAAATATCATATGGCGGAGATCATGAACCGGCTCCATTTTGAAAACCGCGCGCAGGTTCTGGCTTTTGCCGGGCGGATGGGCCTGACGGCTTACAAGCCGAACAAGTAGAAATATTAACGCAGATACTGTCCTATTTTGTTCCAGGAGATATTGTAAATTTTCAATGAATTGAATAGGCCCAGGGAAAAAGGGATGTTTGTTTGAAAACAAGGCAACGAATTCTTATGTACAGCAACTCGGTCATAACCGGAACCATCGAGGCCGACCTGAAACTCACGGATATCATTTTCCGGCAAATGTGGGACTAAGTGATTCGCTGGGTAGTTTTCATCGTTGACCTCCTTTTTGTTTCTGGTTTATAAACTATTTTGATGCGCAACGTTCGGGACCGGCTCTTGTTCAGTATACAAAAAATTCATGAATTTAATTTTCCGGAAACACATTTTCTGAGAATTCAAAAATTATTCACTCGAATCTGTATTTAATGAATGACAAAAACTCTGGTATTCTTAAAAATCTTGACAGTACAAAGTTTTCCATTATGCCGGACTTGATCCGGCATCCAGAAAAACCAGATTCCTTAATCCACCTGGATAGCGCTGTGCTTCACTTTGTGCCCGGCTCCCGGATCAAGTCCGGGACAGGCTTTGCCGGAATGACGATACAATATAACCGATAACAATTAATTCCAAGTACTTATCAGAACTTAAGACTGTCAAATTAAAAATGAAAATACTGCTTATGCTATGAATCAGATATTCAGGTAATAAACCCGATGACTTGGCCCTACTTTTACAGCCCCGATATTTGGCCCGCTTTAATTACCCTCGCCTTGACAATCTTCCTGGGTTCTTACAGTTGGAGCCGGCGATACATCCCCGCAGCCAAGCCTTTCATCATCGCGTGCTTAATTGGGGGATTATGGACGCTCGGGGCGATTATGGAACTCTTGGCGGTGGACTTTTCCACCAAAGTTTTCTGGGTTAAATTCCAGGCAATCTGGCACCTGCCGGGTGCTGCCGTTATCACCTGCTTTGTGTTGGAATACGCAGGTCTGGGACGGTGGCTAACCCAGCGCAATTGTATTCTTCTGTTCCTGCTCCCACTGCTGTGTGTCCTCTTGATGGTAACAAACGGATTTCATCACCTCATTTGGGCCGGATTTCAGATGAATGGACATGTCATTGTTTCTTCAGGCAGACTGTTTTGGTTTTTTATCAGTTATGGCATTCTTTTGGGTATTTTTAATCTTGCGGTTATGTTTTGGTTGGCCATTATATCACCCAGCCACCGCTGGCCAGTGGCAATCATGGTGGTCAGCCAAATGATTGCCCATGTGGGATATACGATAGACAAACTTAGCCCGGATCTGTTGGGGCCGGGTGAAGCCGTGCTTCTTGTTGTAGGGGTAGTGTGCTCGGGATATGCCCTGGCATTCCTGCGTTTTCACGCGATCGATCCGGTTGCGGCGGCACGCAAGACGGCTCTCCAGCAGATGCACGAGGGATTGTTCGTGCTCGATTTGCAGGGACGTATCTCCGAGGCAAATCCCATGGCGGCTAAAATGTTGGGAATCCCTGAAAATCGCCTCCTCAATAAACTCATCAAAGATTTATTGCCTGTCCATGCTGACGATTTGATCCGGTTGGAAAATCAGAAAACATTCCAAATGGATATTACCCTGGAGAAGGAGAATTCGGCCCGCCAATACAGACTGAATTCGACGGAATTGAGAGGGAGGGACGGTGAGGTTGTTGGAAAGTTGATCTTGTTGCATGACGTTACTGAGCAGAAACTTGCACAGATCCAAATCCTTGAACATCAAAGCGTAGTTGCTACGCTTCAGGAAAGAGAACGCCTGGCACGCGAGATTCATGACGGGATTGCACAGATTCTCGGCTATGTGGTAATCCAGGCCCAAACGGCCCTTAAATGCCTGCATGACGGCAACAAAGAGAAAGCCGGATCTTTACTAAATCGGCTTGTTGAGGTGACCAAAGATGCACACGCCGACGTCCGGGAATCGATTCTTAGCCTTAAAACCGGTAAAGGCCCGGAATGGTCTTTCATCCCGACGCTCAAAAACTATCTCGATAAATTCCAGTCAAACTATGGTATTCGAACCGAACTGACGCTCTCCGATGGAATCCGGGAAAATACATTTGATCCCTTAGTAGAAATTCAGTTGTTGCGGGTGATCCAGGAAGCCTTGACCAACTCTCGCAAGCACAGCAACGCCCACACTTTGAAAATCAGCGTGGAACGGGATGGTTACAGAGCCTGGGTTACCATAACCGATGATGGACGTGGTTTTGATGCCGGACAGATTGGGAATCGCCATGGAAGCCATTTTGGCCTGATTTTTATGCGGGAACGAATGGAACAAATCGGCGGGACCTTGAAAATTGATTCGATACCGGGAGGCGGCACTGTCCTGAAGCTATGTGTGCCGGTTCGGGAACAACAGGAGAAAACGTAATAATAGTACTTCGGGTTGATGATAACCGGTTGATGCAGGAGGGGTTGCAAAACCTGCTTGAAGCGCACAATATCGAAGTCACCGGTGTAATTGTTAAGGTGCTGGACCACCGGTAAACCTTATCATATGGCGGAGATCATAAACC
>CAYZJH010000167.1:0-3129 GCA_964478625.1 uncultured Desulfobacteraceae bacterium | reverse complement strand
TGAGTCTTTGTAAATCCGATCTCCAGGTAAAACGGCATGGTCATGGCACTGGCCATGGTATCTCCTATTTTGTAAAACAGAATAAAGGCCAGGATCCAAATCGCATGTTTTCTTTGAAAGTATTCGACAAGGGGCAGTATTACGGCATCCTTCAGGGTTTTGGGTGAACCTTCGGTCAGATGCGGTTCAGGTGTGAGTAATGTGGTGATTACAGCCGGCAACATGCATGCGCACATAATCAGATACACCTGGGACCACGGCATATAATCGGCCATGATTAGACCGCCGCCGGATGCTAAAAGGGTTCCCATCCGGTATCCATAGATATAAAAGGAAGATCCTAATCCCAATTCTTCATCGGAAAGATCTTCCCGCCGGTAAGCATCCACGACGATATCCTGGGTTGCGCTGAAAAAAGCCACGCAAACGGCAGTAAATACCATCAAACCAAAATGATTCGTCGGGTCACTGAAACCCAGTCCGGCTATGGACAAAATCAAAGCTAATTGAGCGATCGCAAGCCATCCCTTACGACGCCCCAGAAAAGGTGGTATAAAACGGTCCAGAAACGGGGCCCATAAAAATTTCCAGGTGTAAGGAATTTGAACAAGGTTGATCAGACCGATTACGGTCAAATCGATGCCGCCTTCTTTCATTCGAGCCTGAAGCACCGACATGGTCAGCAACAAGGGAAGGCCACAGGCAAAGCCCATAAGAAGAGAAACGAGCATTTGGCGGCTGAATATTTTTTTAAAAAAAGGCACGTTTTGCTAATGGTATCTCTATTGATTAGGCCTTATGCTGTTTTAAATGGTGCGGAGCCACTATCGGACCAATGGTATCTTTCAGGCATAAGAGTTGTTTTTTTTGCCTGTTTAATACTTCGAAAAGTCTTTCGGGAATATTGGGTTCTCTCCCATAAGATTCCAATTGCAGGTTCAAGCGTTCAACGATTTTGTCTGCATAAAGAGAAAACTGTTTTTCGTATAAGCTGTATTGATAGTCTTTGTTAATAATATTATGGAAAAGTGTTTTCAAATCTTCATATTGGGGTAATACACCGACCGGGGAACGAATATAATCCAGTTCATGATAGACGATCCGTTCAAGCCATGCCAGCCATACCTTGACATCTCTTTTCTCTCCCAGAAGGTTTGAAGACATTCCTCCTCTGGCCTGATCGGTTAAAAAATAGTTTAACCCGGCCATGATCGGGCGCTTATTGGGATGAATTTTGGGATTATTAAAAAAAATAAACTGGGCAGCCATATAATCGCCAAGCGCTCCTGGGATAAATGGTGCATTGGCCCATGGAGCCCTCTTGATTCCTGAGGCTCCGACCTCTGTGGCTGTAGCTGCAGAAACGATACAAGCGCCGATCACAACGCCTTCATCGGGAGTTTCAGCGACCCAAACCGGCGGCATGGTATCACTGTCGCGGCCACTATAAGTGATCACCCGGATTTCTACCCCGTCGGCATCTTCGCTTTGTTTTGAATAATTGCTTAATGATTCCGAAAAAAGTGTGCATCTGGCATTTGGATGAGAAATAGGGATCAGGTTGCCTTTTTGATCAGTTTTACCTTCCCACCAGTCTCCCTGAAAGTTAACTCCTTTTTCAGGATGTTTTTCACCATTGCCGGTCCAGTGGGGCACACCCTGTTCGTCGACCAGGACATTGGACCAGATGACTTCTGCACCGGGTTTTCGAAGTATCCTCATCAATTCCGGGTCTCCCTCCCAATTTACATCTTCCACAATTCCAAAAATACCAATTTCAGGGTTCACTGAGCGGACAGAACCATCGTCGGCAATCCAAAGCTGAGCCAGATCATCTCCTACAAAATGGTCTCCGGCCATTGCTGTGGTGGTTTTTCCGCAGCCGCTGGGGGCTGCTCCGGAAACCCAGGTAGTACGTTTCCCCGGACCGTTTATTCCGGTGATAAACATATGTTCCGCCAGTTCACTGCCGCGGTTTTCATATACGGCTTTGTCAACGGAAAAACGATGGTTGCCCTTTTTTAATAAAAGGGTGTTTCCCGCATAGGTGCAGTTCATGCTGTAAGTGGTCCAGTAACTTCGGTCCATAAAGACCCTTGCGTGAATAAGATCTTGAGGTCTGTTTAACCCCTCACTATGGATGTTGGTGTAAAAATGACCAAGCCTTCCGACCTCCCTGTCAAAAAAATTAAATATATTCCTGTACAAAATTTCTGCGCTATGGGTAACATAAGCAGAGCTAGTCATTTCAATAGCAGGATTAGATACCGGTGCACCAACCGGGCCTCTCAGATAAAAGCCGACAATCATTATTTTGCCTTTCATGATGCCGGTCATAATTTTTCGCACCTCATCCAGTGCTTTTTTACGTGTCATTTGATTGGCCAGTGAACTGATGGTTTCATCTTCGTTGGAAATATAAAAGGTGCGATCTAAAATTCTTCCCTGCTCTTCCTTTAAGTCAAAATGGACAGTATGTTTATCCATTGCCAATGGAGTTTCTTCACCTCTTTTGAGACTTAATTGCCGTATGAAATTACGATCAGCCTCCGAGCCGGTATTGATAAAAACTTCATCAGGATCACACATGGCAATGGCGTTTGCAATTTTTAAGATCGCCTCTGTGTTTTGTATTTGATGAATTCGTTTTAAATGTTTTGAGTCCATTTTATTTTCAAAAAGGATTCCGGCACGCTCTATGTCTTTGATGCCACCTATGGTTTCTATGATATCTAAGCCGATTCTTTTTTTAAACATTCAAAAATTCTCCTGCATCCCATTAATATTCCCTGAGATATTAGATCGTCTATTGACTGATAATGGCCTTTTTATCAAAAGTCAGCGATTTCATGTGGAAGAATCTATTGTCGTCATACCGGCGAAGGCCGGTATCCAGTCCGATGGTTATACCTCATGGATGGCACCTGAAGGCTTCATTTTGTGCCCGTCTTTCGCCGGTATGACGAATACTTCCCGGTTAAATCGATCAGTTTGGGCTTAAAAAGTTGAACAAAAGATTCATATTTTATCAATTATTTGTAGGTTGCTAAAATGATATCCTGCAAATTTCTTTTTGGAACATGATGGATACCTTTTTCATCCCTCCAGTATTTAATACTGTTATCCGGG
>CAYZJH010000166.1:0-3148 GCA_964478625.1 uncultured Desulfobacteraceae bacterium | reverse complement strand
CTTAGCCTGGAACATCTGGAAGACATGCGGAGGTCAACCCTGTTGTTCCATGTTACCAAACGTCTTCTGTACACCAAATGGCGCGACCCCGGCGAGGAACCCAAACTTCATTTGTTCAACCAGCTTAAACGGATTACCAAACAATGGATCGATGAGTGTTTGGTCTGTAAAGGCGGTGCATATCCGGCTCAATTGATGTATCAGGCATTGGCGGATATGGCCTGTGAAAGAATTACGGCAGGCATCACCCGTTCCCTTGTGGGAAACCGGCCCATCAAAGCTGTATTAGACCCTTACAATCCGATCGGTTCCACCATTCACGTGAACTTTAATACATCCAGAAAGAGTCGCTGGGAAACAGATGCCCGGCGGTGTCATATTAACTGGGTCATCCTGGACAGCGACTGGGAAGCCGAATTCTGCCGGGTGGCGGAATCCCATCCCAAGGTCAGAGCCTATGCTAAGAACCATAACCTGGGCCTGGAAATCCCGTATCGGTATGGCTCGGAAACGCGCAGGTATCTTCCGGATTTTATTGTCCTTGTGGATGACGGCCCTGGTGAACCCTTGAACCTGATTGTGGAAATTAAAGGTTTTCGGCGCGAGGATGCCAAAGAAAAGAAATCCGCCATGGAAACCTACTGGATTCCCGGTGTCAACAGCCAGAAACAATACGGACGGTGGGCATTTGCCGAGTTTACTGAAGTCTATCAGATTGAATCCGACTTTAAAGCCAGGGTTGAGGCTGAATTTTACCAAATGATCGAAGAGGTTTTGAAGGGTGAAGAGTGAAAGGTGAAAGGAAAAAAATAAAGCAAGAAACGAGTCATGATCGTGTTCTTGCCGAAATCGCCCTTGGAGAAGACAGCACGCGCCAGTTCAAGGCGGACATTCGCAATGCCGAATCCCTGGCATCGGAAATGGCGGCTTTTGCCAATTCAGAGGGAGGAACCATATATATCGGAGTAGCCGATGATGGTTCTATACCGGGGCTTGATAAACAGGATGTCTCCCGGATCAACCAGGTGATCAGTAATGCGGCCAGCCATTTGGTACGAAGCCCTTTGACGGTACGGACAGAAAATGTTCCGATTACCGGTCATCGAATTGTCATCGTGCTTACCGTGCCTAAAGGTCTTGATAAACCCTATTTTGACAAAAACGGGGTAATCTGGCTCAAATGTGGTGCGGATAAGCGGCGGATCAATTCCAAGGAGGAGCTTCGGAGGCTTTTTCAGCTTTCAGGGCAGTTTCATGCCGATGAATTGGCCACCAACGCCGGCATAGACAAACTTGATAAACTTCGTTTCAGGGATTTTCTTCGCGATGTCTACAAGCAGGATTATCCCGAAGATCCCGCAGAATTGGCAAGGTTATTACAGAACATGAATCTGGCCTCTGATGAAGGATATCTGACTTTGGCGGGTCTGCTTCTCTTTACCGAACGTCCAGAATGGATTAAGCCGCAGTTTGTGATAAAAGCGATCCGGTATCCTGGCAATGAAATTCATATCAGTGAATATGTGGACACCGAGGATTTTTCCGGACCGCTTCGACGGATGTTTGATGATTCCCTGGCCTTTATCATGCGCAACCTGCATAAAATTCAGGCCGGAAGGGGTGTTAATTTGCCGGGTGTGTCCGAAATCCCCGAATCGGTTTTTGAGGAACTTCTGGTCAATGCCCTGGTTCACCGGGATTATTTGGTCAGCGCTCCAATCCGGCTTTTTATCTTTGACAATCGTATCGAGATTATCAGCCCCGGCCATCTGCCGAACAACCTTACCGTGGAACATATCCGGGCGGGGATTTCCAATATCCGAAATCCGATTCTGGTTTCATTTGTGGCCAAGGGGCTTTTACCCTATCATGGGCTGGGTTCAGGGATTAAGCGGGCCCTGGAAGCATGGCCTGACATAGAATTTGCTGATGACCGTGAGGGCTGCCTGTTTACAGTAACGGTTCATCGAAAAGAAGTGAAAGATTCGGGGAAAAACGTCGGGGAAAAAATTATATCTTTAATAACGTCGGGGAAAGTGTCGGGGAAAACGTCGGGAAAAATTTTGGAAGCAATCCACCGGAACACCAAAATTACTATTCCGGAACTGGCAGCAAGCATTGGCGTTACAGAACGATCGATTGAACGGAACATCAAAAAGCTTCAGACTGAAAAACTCCTCCGCCGTGTCGGTCCGGCCAAAGGCGGGTATTGGGAAATTATTGAGAAAGGTGAAGAGTGAAGGGTGAAATGGAAAAACCGAGAAGGGATTTGCCGGGAAGGACGTTTGCATTCTTCCTGAAGCCGACCAGCTGATTGCAATTTTGACCGCAATTGTCAAGAAAACCAAAACAACCAATGAGAAAGGAAAGGTGTGAATGCTGAATGATGAAGAGATCTTTTTTAATTTCTCTCTTCACCCTTCACTCTTCACACTTCTACAACTATGGCCAAGCGACCAGGCAAAATATCTGTAGAAGCGTTGACTCACAAAGAAGCTTCCCGTAAAAATATCCCTACGGCCGAATATCAATCGGTAATGCGTGAAGATGAACAAAACCCTATCCGTGTCGCCTATGAACGCCGTAACCGTGATCTTGACCCCCAGCTTGTTTGGCGCGGCAAGGATGAGCAGGATTGGTCGGACCTGGTGGTTCATGCACCGCCGTTGTACATCCAGGAGAAGATCCACCCAAAGATTCTGATAGACGATTTGCGCAAGCAGACCAAAAACCGGAAAGAAGCCGGAAAACAAGAGCAGTTGGATCTGTTTTCCGATTTCAACGGACTTCCGAACGAGGGGGCAAAAACAGAATTTTATCAGCACGAGGCCAACTGGAGTAACCGGATGATCCTCGGCGACAGTCTTCAGGTGATGGCATCCCTGGCCGAACGCGAGGGGTTGCGCGGAAAGGTTCAGTGCATTTATATCGACCCGCCTTACGGCATAAAATTCAACTCAAATTTCCAGTGGTCCACCACCAGCCGGGATGTAAAAGACGGCAAAACCGATCACATCACCCGGGAGCCTGAACAGGTAAAAGCGTTCCGGGATACCTGGCGGGATGGGATTCATTCGTATCTGACTTATCTGCGTGACCGCCTTACCGTAGCCAGGGATTTGCTCACGGATTCAGGATCGATCTTTGT
>CAYZJH010000165.1:0-3160 GCA_964478625.1 uncultured Desulfobacteraceae bacterium | reverse complement strand
AAAATTCACAAATACGGGCTTTTCAAATAAAAATTGAATCAACGAATATTAAGAAGTTTCGCCGAATTTTCTCCTAGTACTTTACATTTTTCCTTTTCAGTCAGATAAAGATTTGCTTTTATGGAACCGACAATACACGCTGTGTTCAACCCTGACAACATCGTCTGTGGATAGCCTGAAGCAAAAAGCACCCGGTCAAAACCGATCGTTTTTCGAATTTCATTGACCAAACAGTTACGGTTTAGAATCCAGTCAACATATGACAATTCTGCATAGACATTCTTAAATTTTTTCCCGAGCTGAAGAGCCTCATAAAGCCAAATTCCCGGTATTTTTGTGGTGTAAGCACCAAAATGGGCCATGACCAGATAAACATCCGGATATTTTTTAAGGCGTGATTCCCAGAGGCATGGGTGAGCATTCCGACACAATTCCATAATCTCAAAAGGGCCATTACCACACGCGCTATGAGATAAAATGATCATCTGCATGTCGCTGCAAAACTCCAGAACCAAATCCAGATTTTTGCTTTCGGAAGGATTAAAAAATTGTAAATGAGGAAGCAGGTTGATTCCTTTCAATCCCAAATCGGCTATTCTTTCTAACTTGTTTTCCACATACGAGCGGTCTTTAGATAAATTGACGGAACCGAAACCCGTCAATTTATCAGGATAATCAGACACCCAGTCAGCCACATCCTGGTTACTGACCTGGGTACTTGAACTCAGACATTCCCTGATGTATTTTTTCAAATTATCAAAAGGCATCATCTTGGACTGGGTGGATTTTTTGTACGCCAACTCGATCATATCATTTATCTCAGGTCGGTCGACATCATGGGGATCCGTATCGGTTGCAAGAACTACACAATGA
The DNA here is from genome assembly GCA_964478625.1 of uncultured Desulfobacteraceae bacterium. Classification (GTDB taxonomy): domain Bacteria; phylum Desulfobacterota; class Desulfobacteria; order Desulfobacterales; family SKZT01; genus SKZT01. Next base: position 2,287 of record CAYZJH010000165.1, on the reverse strand, counting down.
TTCACACCCGCCTCTCTCATGTCTGAAAGAAACCGGATATCAGGTACTTTTGGATTAACATGAAAATCGATAACCGGAAAAAGTTGCCAATGGCTCTTTTCATTAATTTCCTCTCTATCCGGTTGGGCGATTTCAGGAATTTTGAATACCCCCTTTCTTTGAATCAGTACATAATTCTGATCATTGGGTGGGTAATGGAGCACTTTTAGTGCAAGTGCAATACGCTCTTTTATCCGAAAATCAGTATCGGAATATAAATGTGGACGAAGTTTGCTGATCAAATAGTCCCTGTCCCCTGGACACTTGATATGAAAAAGTTCCCGTGCTGTTCTCCAACGGATTGAAGGCGGATCATTTAAAATTCGACGCAGGATCTCATCCTTTTCAGGTAACGGCGGAAATCCTATGTAACATTCCTGTCTCTCCATAAATATCTCCAATTCACCATCAGAAGGGGAGAAGAGGCTGTCGGCCGAACATGCAGCTCACGATAGCCTGCAATTTTGCACGTTGATTCTAGCAATATTCATACCGCCATTTTTTATGAACCAAACTGTTCACCTGCAGAAAGATTCATAACGATGGATATGGTGTAACAATTTGGTTTTACAGGATAATCAGAAGATGCCTAAATCTTTTCCGGAAAAGATCAGGCCCTTGTCCTGTGAAAAAATATATCCACATAATTCCCATATGACCCCATATTGTATAAAATCTAATAAAGTCAATTGGTTGAATCTAAAAATATAATATTTTGTGGGGCTTTTGTGCCCTTCTTTGCTCTTTTCAGGTTGTGTCCATTTCCCATTTAAAATAATGGGGTCTTCAGAGTGTGCTTCTATTTCATAGTCCTGCGCAGGTTAAAGTTTATCATGGCATGATGCTTGCTAAATGAACATTCAGACTTTTCTTTTTGAATCCTAAATCACCGTTAAAGGGAGTACCAATGATTGAGTATAAGCCGCTAACACGGCTTTTTGGGTCAAGGAAGGAATTTGACAGATGCGTCCGCACCGTATGTGAGGAATGTACGGTAGGATGCGGGCTCCTGGCCTATGTTCAGGATGACAGGATTGTGGATGTTGGTGGAGATGAAAAACATCCCATCAGCAGAGGAAAGCTTTGCGCTAAGGGGCTTGCATTTGTTCAGGCCTTGCACCATCCTCAAAGAATCACGCTACCTGGCACCAGAAACCGGCTTCAAGGTTCATTTGAATCTTTTGACAACTGGGAAAAAGGTCTCGACCTTTTGGCAGAGCGGATGAAAAGAGTCAGAGATCAGCATAACCCGGAGTCACTTGTTATTGCTTGTGATCCCGTGGCAGGCCTTGATTTTCTTTTGGGTGCACGGAGATTTGCCAAACTGTGGGGAACACCTCATGTATTTTACCCCCTGGATAATCCCGAGACTGAATCAGATCAGCTTCCTGTCAACACACCCGTCATGCCTTGCACAGACTGGATCAATAGTAAATGCCTTTTGCTGATGGAAGCGGATATTGCCGTGACGCATCCGGTCGCTTTCCAGTGGGTTTTGGATGCCCGTAAAAGAGGTGCAAAAATCATTGCCTGTGACACGCGGTTTACTGCAACACTGTCGAAAGCCGATGTGGCCGTTGTGATTTCACCAAACAGCGGAAATCTTCTGGGTGCTTTTTTGATGAAAGTACTCATCGAAGAAGATCTGATTCAACGAGAATTTTGTGATAAGCATTTTTCGGATTTGGAAAGTTGGAAAACCGGTTATCTGGATTGGCCACTAGAGAATACTGAAAAAATGACAGGGGTTTTGCCCGGAAAGATCGTGGAACTGAGCAGAACATTAGGCGGCCTGTCACCAGTGACCATTGTCACAGGGAAAAGACTTGCATTCCAAAAAAATTATGGCATCTGGCTGACCCTGGCAACGGCCATGGGATGGATCGGAAATACAGGAGGTGGATGGTACCCTTTGGAATCGGGAAATGCACCTCTGAATCCGGTAAAGGATATTAACAGCAGCGAGTCCATGGATCTATCCGGGCCCCGTATCACATATCCTTACCAAACCAGCAGAAAAATTCATATGGCACCGTCAAAAAATGAATTCAAGGCACTAATCGGATCCGGAAACTGCCTGAATGATTTTTTATCGCCATTTAAAGCGTCTGCCAAAGATATGGACCTTGTGGTTTATTTCGGAGCATTTCCCAATATTACGAGACAATCGGCCCACATGGTTTTTCCCTCTGCTCTCTGGCCTGAAAGGTATGGGATTTGTTTCAACAATGATCGGATTCTCCAATGG
>CAYZJH010000164.1:0-3164 GCA_964478625.1 uncultured Desulfobacteraceae bacterium | reverse complement strand
TCGAATTTCGTGCTTCGAATTTTCTCTTTGTTTCGTGTTTCGAATTTTCAATCTTAATTCCTATGTGAGTTTTTTATTTTCTGGTTTTATTTTTTGGTTTTATTTTTTGTTTTTAAAATTCTAATTTTTGTCATTTTAATTTGTTTCGAATTTCGATATTCGGATTTCGAATTTTCTTTTTATTTCGTGCTTCGAATTTTCTCTTTGCTCGTGTTTCGAATTTTCTTTTTTTTGAATTTACCCCTCTGTTATCCTTACTAATTCTCAATCCTGCCATATTTGTCTTCAAACCGGACAATGTCGTCTTCTTCAAGGTAGGCTCCTGTCTGAACTTCAATAATATTCAGGGGGATTTTGCCTGGGTTTTCCAGGCTGTGGGTTTCCCCCACCGGAATATATGTGGATTGGTTTTCAGTCAGCAAAACGGTCTTTTCACCAATGTGCACCCTGGCTGATCCGGATACAACAACCCAGTGCTCGGCCCGGTGGTGGTGCATCTGCACTGAAAGTTTGGCCCCAGGCTTTATCGTGAGCCGTTTGACCTGAAACCGGTTTCCGGCATCCACACAATCATATTTGCCCCAGGGGCGGTAGACTTCCCTGTGATGCCTTATCTCGGGACGATTCATGGATTCAAGCCGGCTGACCAGTCTTTTTATTTCCTGTGCCTGATCCAGGGAAGCTACCAACACGCAATCGCTGGTATCAATCACTGCAACATTGTCATCCCTGAACGGCTACAAGCCTGTTGTCAGCCATAACCAGGCTGTTTCGGGTGTTGTGAACCAGAACATCGCCCTTGAGCCAATTTCCATGCTCATCTTTTTCGCTGATCTCCCACAACGCCTTCCATGATCCGATATCGCTCCAGGAAGCCTCCATTTTCACCACCATGGCCTGGTCAGTTTTTTCCATGATCGCATAATCAATTGAATCAGCCGGACAGTCAGAAAAAGCCTTCTGATCGACACGAATAAAATCAAGGTCTTTTTTGGCGCCGGCCATGGCTTTGGTGCAGGCTTTAAAAATACAGGGCCTGTGCTTTTCCAACTCTTTCAGGTACCGGCCGGCCTGGAACATGAATATCCCGGAATTCCATAAATATTCGCCGCTGTTGAGGTACTTTTCCGCCGTTGGCATGTCGGGTTTTTCAACAAACGCTTTGACATGGCAAATGTCGCTGTTATCGGTCGGGTCTCCTATGCGGATATAGCCATAGCCGGTTTCCGGTCTCAAAGGGACGATTCCGAAAGTGAGCAATCCTCCTTTTTCAGCAAAGCTTATGGCTTTTTGGATGGAGGATCGATAGGCCTCGGTATTTTTGATCACATGATCTGCCGGAAGCACCAGCAGAATCGGATCATCACCTTGGGCCATTGAGTGCAACGCGGCAAGGGCTATGGCGGGTGCGGTGTTTTTTGCGATTGGCTCAAGGATAATTCCGGCATGCCTGTATCCGTTAGATCTGATTTGTTCGGCGGTGAGAAAGCGGTGTTCTTCATTGCAGACAAAAACGGCATCTGAAGCATCCAGGCCCGATTGTCTGGCAATGCTGTCCTGGAGCATGGTGGCGTCTCCATTGAGTTTGATAAACTGTTATATGCCTGCCTGGAAAGCGGCCATAACCGGGTTCCGCTTCCTCCACAAAGGATGACCGGTTGAATCATTGTTTTAGTTCCGATGGGTTGGGGTTTTGGTTCATTGTTATTGGTTGTCGGTTATCGGGCGGCGGTTATTGGGTTCCTGATAACTAATAACGGGTAACGGACAACTGGTGATCTGTTATCTGTTACCGTTATCGGGCGGTGGCTTTTGGGTTCCTGATAATTAATAACGGGTAACGGGCAACTGGGAGGGGTTATCGGTTATCTGTTATCGAGTGTCGGGTGTCGGGAGGAAAGTGAATGAAGGTATCAATTTCCCAGTTTTTTCAAAATATTTTTTGCCAGAATCTCATTGATTTCCCGGTGTCTTGGAACCGGTTGACATGCCTTTGTAACTGGATTTTGATACCAGTCGTGCTTTCCGCCATGTCGAATAAGTATACACCCTATGCGTTTAATTTCCCGGATTAAATCCTTCCGGTTCATACAACTTCCATTTCACCCAAATGGCGTACACAGGGAATACTTCCATCGGTCAAATCCTGGTAAATATCCTTTAAATTCGTCTGAAGTTCTTCCAATGTGGCACCCTGGGTCATGTAGTCGGGGAATTCTTCCCAATAGCCTAACCACATGTCGTTATCAAAAAAATATATGTATTTCTTTTTTTCCACCATAAAATCTCCCAATTCATCAAGTCAAAACTACAGAGTTATTCTATCGCTAAGGACGGTAACAAGTCAATAGCTGCATGTAATCATGGGGTCAGGCTTTCCTTATTGTCGCTATTGGGGGTATTGGGTGCCGGGTGTTAGAATCAGTTTTCATCTAAAAAATAATGAGTGGGTAAAATCCTTAATTCTTTTACGCCATGGAAATTCCGAACACAATGATTTTTTTGTCCAGTCTGAAGATTCCGGAGTTTCATAGGGTGCAGAAATTCCGGTCATGTTGGTGATTTGGCCTTTCCCGGCTTTTTGGTATTGCCCTTTGGGTTCTCTGGATTCGCAGGTTTCCAAAGCACACTTGACATAGCACTCGTAAAAAGGAATCTCAGACATCAATTCCCGTATGAATTCCCGGCTTTGACGGTAAGGGGCAATGAATGCGGCAAAAACCAGAATGCCGGTATCCAGCATCAGCTTAGCCACCTCGGCGATCCTTCGGATATTTTCCTTTCTATCTTCAGGGGCAAGGCCCAAATCCTTGTTGAGCCCGCAGCGGACATTGTCGCCATCCAGAACATAACTTCGCACTCCCATCTGGTAAAGCCGCTCTTCCAGAGCATGCGCCAATGTGGATTTGCCGCTTCCTAAAAGACCTGTGAACCAGACCAGGGCACTTCGGTGCCCGTTTAGCAGGTGGCGATCTGCACAAAGAATTGTAGACTGGAAAGGGAAGATGTTGGGGGATTCGGTTTGGGTTGATGAGTTTGTGTTGTCGGAGTTCATGGGGTTCATGGTGTTATCTGTTATTGGTTATTGGTTATCGGGGTAAAAGGGCCAAGGGCTAAGGGCAAAGGAAAATTCGAAGCACCAAAAAGAAAATTCGAAATTCGAA
>CAYZJH010000163.1:1367-3221 GCA_964478625.1 uncultured Desulfobacteraceae bacterium | reverse complement strand
CCCCCCTTTAAAAAGCATCGTCACAAAAGTCCCCCTTTGAAAAAGGGGGATTCAGGGGGATTTTTAAATCGGAATGCGAAACTGGTCTTTCACCAATTGTTTCAACCTCACCTGGCCTGTCGCAGGCGTATTGGGCACGGCCCACAGCGTTCTCAATTGAATGAAGAGTTCCCCCCTTTCGACCTAGATCCACTTACCCATTCTCAAAACCATAGGGGACCTCCTTTAAATAAATCAAACAACACCGCAATTGGTTAAAAACCGCTTACAATGCCTATAAAAAAACCCCTTCAAGGTGAAAGGGGTTTTTTTATAACTTATCGATTTTTAGAGAATTTGAGTTTATGTCTCATTGGCTTTCAAGTGGCTGGGAGACTAGGATTCGAACCTAGGTTGACGGAGTCAGAGTCCGTAGTCCTGCCGCTGGACGATCTCCCAAAAGTAACTTTCGATTATACATATTTTTTTTTAGGGGTCAAGCAAAAACCTGAACCCGGAAAATTCGTGAAGGATATTGGTCTTCATCGGTTTGCCAATAAAAGATTTCGGAAAACCGATTCACGCGACTGGATCATACCTGTTCCTGTTTGCATAATTTTAATCAAACCCAAAAATCATCTCTTATTAATTTTTATCTAATTTCTCGTAAACAAAGTTAGCCGATTATGGCTACCGTGTAATGGATCTTCAAGTGTCTGGATTTGATTGTTAAGCAAGCAACCATGTTGGAATCATTGACTTCCAAAATATCGCTCAAAAGGAGGTGAGAAAAATCAACAGCGACAATGATGCATGGTTGCGGATCACTCTGAATAAATAAAAAAAATAACGAAAAACAATCGGAAAGGAAAATTTTATCATGAGGTTTAGAAAAAATCTGACAATAATGATCACTACGGCTTTGATGCTGCTGTTTATTGCAACATCGGCCCTGGCAAAAACACCGAAATATGTGTTCTTCTTTCTTGGTGACGGGATGGCAAGCTCACAGATTCAGGCCACCGAAGCCTACTTGACGACTTTAAACGGTGGTTCGGCAGAAAATGCGGAAGACCTGTTAGACCAAAACAACAGATTGAACATGACCCAAATGCCTGTGGCGGGCATGCAGACCACCTATGATTCTTTTGCGCTCATGACCGATTCCGCATCGTCTGCAACGGCCTTTGCCAGCGGTATCAAGACCAAAAGCGGGGTCATCGGCATGGACAACACCATGACCATCAGCTATAAAAGCATTGCCCAGCTTGCCCATGAACGGGGCATGAAAGTCGGCATCATCAGCAGCGTGCCGTTGAATCATGCCACACCCGCGGCTTATTATGCCAGCGTACCAAGCCGGGGTTTAACCAACGAGATTGCCACACAAATGGTCCAAACCGGTTATGAATTTTTTGGTGGAGGAGGTTTGCTGACGCCGTCGGATCCCAACAATATCTGGGATATGCTCGATGCCGCCGGTTACGAGGTTCGAAACGATCGTGATGCCATCATGGAACTTAAAGACAATCCCATGGACAAAGTTGTGTGTATCAACCCATGGCTTCAGGACAGTGCGGCCATGCCCTATGCCATCGACCGTCCCGACACCAATCTTTCCCTGGCGGAAATGACTGAGGTGGGCATTGCGGTCCTCCAGGGCACAAAACAAGGCAAAGGAAAAGGAAAGGCGACAGGCACTATTAATCCTTTTTTCCTGATGGTCGAAGGCGGCAAGATTGACTGGGCATGCCATGCCAACGATGCCATGGCCGCTATCGGCGACATGCTCGATTTTGACAATGCTGTGGGAGCAGCCCTTGAATTTTACAAAAAATATCCGAATGATACCTTGATCGTCGTTACCGGTGATCA
>CAYZJH010000163.1:0-1267 GCA_964478625.1 uncultured Desulfobacteraceae bacterium | reverse complement strand
GTGCCGGTTTTTGCCCAGGGTAAAGATGCCGAACGTTTTGCCGGTTTCTATGACAATACGGATATCGCCAAAAAATTGGCCCAAATCATTGGTGTCAGGGAAGAACTTCCTATTGAAAAATAGGATACGCCCTTCACAAGATCGATAGTTCTTAAAAACGGTGCCTTGTCAGGGGCACCGTTTTTTCTTTTTCGTCATATTTTCCCCTTGCCTGCAAAACATGGGAACAAGAATGGTTCAATATTTCCGGATGCCGGATCAAGTCCGGCATGACCGAGAACTTTATACTGTCAAGTAAACAGGAGAAATCATGTCAACCTTACAACGTGAGTGGCTTTTTGCGTTGGTTATTGGAGGAATCTGCATCGTCCTTGCATTTGTGGAACTTGGCGAAAATCCGAAAGCCCCTTCAGGACTTCACAGTCGCGCTCAGGTTATCGGTGTGGATAACAGCCAGGTACGCATCAACCTGATCGTAAAAACCGAAACCCAGTATCTGACGGTGAAACTCCTGAGCGGCCCCCACAAGGGGCATGAGTTTACCATTGCCAACTGGCTGAGCGGCAAGATGGAGTTCGATGAGTTTTATGAAATCGGCGATATTGTGCTGGTGGAATATGATGTTGCCGATGATTTACCCAGCCATGGCATGGCCAGGGGCCATTACCGCCTTGACATGCAACTGGGCCTGGTCTTCGCTTTTGCCCTCCTGCTTTTTATCTTTGCCGGTATCACCGGGTTAAAGGCCATGCTCTCTTTTGTTTTCGCGGCCATGGTGTTGTGGAAACTCTTTTTCCCCCTTCTGCTTCGCGGGTATTCCCCTTTGCCGACCGGTCTTGCCATTGTTGCCCTGCTGATTGCGGTGATAACCTTTTCGGTGGGAGGTTTAAACAAACGGGGGGTCGCCACTTTCACCGGATCCATGCTGGGCGTGCTGCTCACCTGTGGACTTGCGGTCTGGTTTTCCCATGCGTTTCGGCTTCATGGGGCAGTACGTCCGTTTGCGGAAACCTTGCTTTATGCCGGCTACTATGAGCTTCGATTGACGGAAATCTTTATTGCCAGTGTTTTCATTGCTTCATCAGGAGCTGTCATGGATTTGGCCATGGACATTGCCGCCAGCATGGATGAAACCAAACGGAGCAATCCCAAAATAGGCCTTCTCCAACATTTGCAATCGGGAATGCGAGTCGGAAGAGCAGTCATTGGTACCATGACCACAACCCTGTTGCTGGCTTATTCTTCCAGCCACATCACCATGTTTCTG
>CAYZJH010000162.1:0-3229 GCA_964478625.1 uncultured Desulfobacteraceae bacterium | reverse complement strand
GGTGGTCCGGAACCGGGACCAACTGCGAGATGTAGTCAGAAAGGCATGTGGATATTTGAGCATCGGCCTTGAACACTTGTCCGGTCTGCCACAAAAAATGACACCTGAACAAATGGCGGCAATTATTGAACGGTATCCGCTGAATTGGATCTTTCGGGCAGGTTATGGACGTGTCCTGAAACTTAAATGGCGTGTCCAGAAATGGCACCAGAGCAGTTGGTATCATTCAAAAGGACTCCCTCTCACTTTCTGGGATGAATTCAAAATGGGGGTTTTGGGGGGCATGATGATAAAAAAGCCTCTTTTCTTTGACAACTATGAATCCGGTGCCCTTTACCGTGAGTTTGAATCATCAGCTGATGTACAGAAAACAACTGATGAAATTGAAAAAATAATGGCCATTGACCATTTGCTTTCCTTGCTGAAAATGGGTGATATAGAGCTTACCTCCGAGCATCTGTTGACATATAAAAACATGCTCTTGACGCTTTGGGTTCGAGATTATCTTGGCTTAACCGCAACCCTTGCACCTATAACCACTGAAAAATTTGGGCCTTTTTATCGGAAATTATTTGACCATGAAACGATGGTTCAAAAGGATATTTCCCAAAAAATCACAATAGAAATTAAAACAGCTTTTACCAACTGGATACTACAAAAGACCGGTCTGTCACATCACGAGATTTCAAAGAATCTGAAACAGGTTTTTGAAGAGCTTTTTTCTGAAATTGAAAGTGAATACGGTCGGGTTTCCCACCAGGATTTGGACCCGAGATTTGTGAATCTATTTTTGCTGGAGTAGCTTAATGGAATTTGAAAGTGTTATTGGTCTGGAAGTTCACGCCCAACTCAAAACCAAAAGCAAAATTTTCTGCAGTTGTTCCACACAGTTCGGAGCAGCTCCCAATACCAATACTTGTCCGGTATGTCTCGGCATGCCGGGTGTGCTTCCGGTTTTAAATAAAAAAGTCGTAGAATACACTTTAAGGATGGCTCTTGCCGTCAATTGCACAATTGCTTCGGAAAGTCGCTTTGCCAGAAAAAATTACTTTTATCCGGATCTCCCCAAGGGCTATCAGATATCCCAGTATGAGCTGCCGATTGCCCGAAATGGGTATATCGATATCGAACCTGAGGGAAAGGAAAAAAAACGGATCGGTATCACACGGATTCATATGGAAGAAGACGCCGGGAAATTGACCCATGACCCTGTGAGACCGGTCAGCCTTGTGGATTATAACCGTACCGGGGTTCCTCTAATGGAAATTGTCAGTGAACCGGACATTCGCTCACCGGAGGAAGCCGGAGCCTATTTGCGACATCTCCGCTCTATTTTGCGGTATTTGGATATTTGTGATGGTAACATGGAGGAAGGAAGCTTCCGATGTGACGCCAATATTTCCATCCGTCCCATGGGAACTTCCGTTTTTGGGACCCGAACGGAAATTAAAAACCTCAACTCGTTTAAACACGTGGAAAAGGCGCTGGAGTTTGAAATTGTCAGGCAAAAGGAATTGCTCATGGATGGGGATCATGTTATCCAGGAAACACGTCTTTGGGATCCGGATCATCATGTGACCACTTCCATGCGGGGTAAGGAGGAAGCTCATGATTACCGCTATTTTCCAGACCCCGACCTTCTTCCGCTGCTGATATCGGATTCCTGGATCGATGCGGTGAAAAACGGATTGCCCGAACTTCCTCAAGAAAAGAAAACCCGTTTTGTCAAAGATTATCAGCTTTCCGAAATTGATGCGGAAGTACTGATATCCAGCAGGGAAGTGGCCGAATATTTTGAAGCGTGCATCGGCAAGTTTAACAACCCCAAGCAGGTTTGCAACTGGGTCATGGGGCCTGTTTTAGGACTTTTAAATGCCGAAAATAAAGCCATTGAAGATTCACCTGTCAGCACTGATCAATTGGCCGGACTGCTCGGATTGATCGACAAGGGAATCATCTCGGGAAAAATGGGGAAAACGGTTTTTGATGAAATGGCAAGAACCGGAAAATCTGCAAAAACAATTATCGACGAAAAGGGATTGGTACAGGTCTCGGATGTTGCTGCGATTGAGGCCATAGTGGTGGAAATTCTTTCGGAAGCCCCGCAACAGGTCGAACAATACAAAAGTGGGAAAACCAAAGTTTTTGGCTTTTTTGTCGGTCAGGTCATGAAAAAAACCAAGGGAAAGGCAAATCCTCAGGTAGTCAATGAAGTATTGAAAAAAGCTTTGGATTCATAATATGGGTTTTTCGCCAGAGTTAAGGAATTTTCATCTGTTGCGAAATCATCAATATTGGAATGCCGGGTGAATATTATTACTTTGTTTTAATTTATAAGGAGGAATTCTTGGGAAATCAGTCCAGAAAATATTTTAAGCTCAAAACAGTAAGCCTGTTTATTTTATTCACCTTGTCTCTCTTTATTCCCTTTGTATCGGCAGCAGATCCGATACGGGTTGTTGTTATTCCGTTCAAAATGCATTCCGATCAGGATCTGGTTTTTTTACAAAACGGCATTTTGGACATGCTCTCCACCCGTCTATCCCATCCAGGTGAAGTTGAGGTTGTTGCAAGGGAAAAAACCGACGAGTATTTAAAATCCGTCTCTGGCCCAATCGATGATCAGGTTGCCAAAACCATGGGAGCAGGACTAGGTGCAGACTATGTGCTGTTCGGAAGCCTGACTGTTTTTGGCAACAGTGTCAGCATGGATGCCAAAATGATCGATATTAAAGGAATTAAAGCTCCCTTGACTTTTTATCAGCAAAGCAAGGGGATGGATGAGGTCATACCTGCAATTAATGATTTTGCCTCAGAGATTAACCAGAAGGCATTTGGTAAACAGGTCATGGTTGAAACCCCCGCCCCCAAGCCGGAAACCCGGCCTACCCAGTCCATTTACGCCCACCCGGAACGCATGTGGGAAGAAGAAGTCGGCCGGGGAGGCATGATTCCAGGATCAGGAAGTCCATTTATTGTGGGCAGGGCAGGTGTTTCCGGTTTTCAAAAGAGCCGGAATTTTGATTTCGAAGCCGAAGGCCTTGCCATCGGGGATCTGACCGGTGATGGGCTGAATGAAACGGTGATCATGGCAGGTCAATCCATCCATGTATTTCGCAACCAGGGTGGACGAATGGCCGACCTCAAAGAAATCAAAGGCGAAAAATATCACATGTATGTTTCCGTCGATGTAGCCGATATTAACAAAAACGGGCGGGCGGAAATTTTT
>CAYZJH010000161.1:0-3278 GCA_964478625.1 uncultured Desulfobacteraceae bacterium | reverse complement strand
ATACCTTACACCTACCCCAATAACCTCCGCACAATTTTCCCCGCGTGATTCTTTGGCATGTCCTTCAGGAACTCGATTTCACGGGGTGCCAGGGCGGATCCCAGGTGTTTTCGGGCAAATCCGATCAAATCAAGGCGCAAGTCTTCGCCTGGAGAAAATCCGCTTTTCAGGGTCACATAGGCTTTGACCAGGCTGCCGATCATGGGATCGGGCTTTCCGATTACAGCGGCTTCAGCCACAGCAGGGTGGGCCATCAACATGCTTTCCACTTCGAAAGGACCCACCATGTGCCCTGAAGTTTTAATCATATCGTCTTTTCGTCCCACAAACCAGAAGTAGCCGTCCTTGTCTCTGAACGCCAGGTCCCCGGATAGATACCATGGGTCGAAAAAACATTTTTCATATCTTTCCGATTCATCCAGGTATTGCCGAAACATGGAGGGCCATCCCGATTGAATGGCCAGTTCCCCTGTCATATCAGGTTCATCAAATATCCGGATCTGCCCGTTTTCCCGGCGGTCAAAAATGGCTGCTTGGATTCCCGGAACCGGTTTTCCCATGGAACCGGGTTTTATATCCATGCAGGGTAAATTGGCGATCATAATGCCCCCGGTTTCGGTTTGCCACCACGTATCATGAACAGGGCATCCGAAAACTTTTTGTCCCCAGGCGACTGCCGTGGGATTCAGGGGTTCTCCAACGCTGTAAATCAGTCTCAAACGACTCAGATCATAATTTTTGAACACATGGGTTTCAAGCTGCATGAGTCTACGGATTGCGGTCGGGGAGGTGTACCATATGGTGATGCCTTCCTTTTCAAGAATAGACAGCCAGCGGTTGGAGTCGAATTCATTCCGATCCACAATGCAGGTCAACCCATGAGTCAGCGGAGAGATAATTCCGTAGGAAGTTCCGGTGACCCATCCGGGATCTGCCGTGCACCAGAAAACATCATTGGATTGAAAATCAAGCACATATTTTCCGGTCATATAATGCATCAGGACGGCCTCGTGAACATGCACGGCCGCTTTGGGCGCACCGGTGGTACCGCTGGTGAAATGGAGCAATGCCATATCTTCAGGATCGGTCCGGGGGATACTAAAAAAATCGGATACCTCTTTCATGATCTGATCAAAGGACCATATTCCGGTTTCAGGATAATTTTCGCCATCCGTCAAAAGGATATGTTTCAATCGGGGAATTTCCAGGCGTCTGGAGGCAATTCGGCTCTGATAAAGCCGCTTGGATGTCACCAGTACCCGGCAGTCGCCTTTTTGCATTCTTTGAATAATGGGGTCAGGCCCAAATGCCGGAAAAAGCGGGCAAAAAACCGCTCCATATTTGAGGGTACCCAAAGCCGAAATGTAGAGTTCCGGAATTCTTTCAGACAAAACAAAAACGCGGTCGCCTTTTTCCACTCCAAGCTTTTTCAGCACATTGGCAAATCGGGAGGTTTGATTTTGCAGAGAAAGGTAGGAAATCTCTTTTTTCTCCCCATCGGTTTCAAGGAATCGTATTGCGGTGTGGTGTTGTTTTTTTCCCGAGGCATGACGGTCAACAGCTTCATGAGCGATATTGAGGCCCCCTGCCCCAGGAAGGCCGTTCAGTTCATTCCGAATAGTGTCCCAGGTGAATTCCGCGTAGGCTTTTTCGTAGTCCATGAGATTCGGAACCGGTCGGCCTGGTTTGAACTTTTTTTGAATGATATCCCATTTCATTTTTACGGCTCCCGGAGGCGCATGAGCTTTGTTTTTGCGTTCCCCTTTAGGTGTTTCGCTGCCTGATGAAAGAGCAAGGCGTTTGCACTCCCCTGGGTTTTACACCGGATCAGGAGTGCGAAAGTCATACTTTCGCTAAAAAGGCAAGCGCAGGGTTTTTGCACTCTTTTCCAGAAGTGGCTCCCCCTCGGAATGGCAAATTCCGTGTCGATGTCATTTTGCGAAACCAGGCAACGAAAATTGTTGTTTGAAATACAATTTTTGTGGCTGACCAAGAGCCTTTTTTATCTGAATATGTCGAATAAGCGAAAATGTATAAGGTTTTAGCGATTAGCTTAATATTTATAAAATGATAAAGGCCCCGATCGTTCAATCAGAATGACAAATTTTATTAGCCGTTGCCCCGTCGGGGCAAAATGTTTATAGCCGGTTCGGGACCCACGGAACAAACAAGTCCTGTAGGGACGAAATATATAATCCATTTCCCAGGGCTATACAAATAAAGCCCCTCCGGAACCGATACCTTCAAAAAGATTTGGCCGATGGTCTTGGCAGGGCTGGGATTTTTTCCTGAACACCGAACACTGAACACCTAATACCTAATACCTAATACCTAATACCTAATACCTAATACCTAACACCTAATACCTTACACCTAAAACCTTACACCTAAAACCTTACACCTTACAAAATAAATTGCCTCGACCGGATGATCAGAAGCGGGCGATCGACCCGCTGAAGGACCCCGGCGGATACGCTCCCGTAAAAAACCCGTGAGAGACCTCCTTTTCCGTGGCTGGCCAGTGCAATCAGATCCGCACCTTCTTCATCAGCCGTTGCAATAATGGCTCCCGCCACATTCCCGTAGGCGATCCGGGTGATGGTTTCAATTCCTTTTTGTTCAAACTGTTCTTTGATGTTTAACAGATAGTCCGCGGCTTCCTGGGTGCGCCGTTCAATTTCCTGGCGATGTCTTGACAATTCGGAAAAAGGCCCGGACCCTCCCGGAATTTCAACTTCAACAACCTGCAGAAGGATCACTTTTCCTTTATTGGACAAGGCGAGACCTTCCACATGGGGAAGGATCGTTTCAGCCCGTTTTGAGCCGTCCAGCGGCACCAGGATCGCTTTGTACATCGTCACACTCCGTTTGGAAAATTTCGGATTTGCATTGGGATTGAATCATTGATAACATTCTCTTGGTTTGATATGCAAATGGTTTTTGAAGATAAGGTATAAGGTATAAGGTATAAGGTGTAAGGTGTAAGGTGTAAGGTGTAAGGTGTAAGGTGTAAGGTGTAAGGTATGAGGTATGAGGTGTTCAGTGTTCAGTGTTCAGGAGTCTTGGCAGGGGGAGTTTGTCATTCTGAGGAGGCCAACTCCAAAATCTGTTATTTGGCATATAATCTTTGGCCGACGAAGAATCTTTATTTCCTGAACACTGAACACTGAACACTGACATCTGAACACTTTTTTCCTGCTAACCTGTGTCATGAGATTCTTCGGTCGCTGATGCTCCCTCAGAATGACATCGGTACGGGCAAGCTTCCTGAACACTGA
>CAYZJH010000160.1:0-3372 GCA_964478625.1 uncultured Desulfobacteraceae bacterium | reverse complement strand
CTAACCATGTATAATCGGGTAACCAAAGGTTTTTATCTCCTATCCCCCACAAACACCCAGTATGCAGGTCCGCACCGGACTTTTCACTAACTTACCGGGCAGTAGCCGGGTAATGAATTTTTACCCACAGTTCTTTGACAGACAGCGGACCTTCTTTATCCCAACAATATGACTATTTGGAGCAGTAAGGTTTCCGGGAAGAATCGATATAGATGGGTGGAGAATTTTTCCAAACATTCGGAAAGATGGAATGGAATTAATCCTGATTGGGGGGTGAAGGGAAAAAATTTGCAGGTGACTTTTATTTTGGGATACTATGGATAAGAAATTGGATATTGACGCCATCTTTGGTTTGCGGCAAGGAATAATTAATAACTGGTCAGGCTCTCAACAACAAACCTTAAATGAGGTTAAAAATGACTGAGAAAAGAATCCTACCAGCATTTCTACTTTGCTTTTTCTTTGGTGTCTTGGGTTTCCACAGGTTCTATGTCGGAAAATTCGGGACCGGTATATTGCAGTTATTTACACTTGGGGGACTGGGTATTTGGGCACTGATCGATTTCATTATGATTATCGTCGGTGCCTTTACCGACAAAGAGGGAAACAAGATCACGCAATGGACATGAGGCATGCCTAACGAACAAGGATAGATTTTGTGAGCGGAAGAAACCGCGATCTATCCAGGGTTGAACAAGCCTGGTATTGTCTGTGCCTTGCCGTGCAGGTTGTGAAGGCCCTTGAGCTTTTTGTTCTGTGCAACCGCATCATGATTCAAAAAGATGATCAGAACTTTGAGCCTTAATTGGCCAAGATTGTCACGGATACCGAAAATATAATTGAGAAATTTTGAGCAAAAAACTTAATCTACCGAACCGCCGTGGTACGTGATCCGTATGCCCAGTGGTGTTGGAGGGGGGAGCCGCTTATTTTGATGTTGGGAAAGATAATTATGAAAAGAAATCGAACAATAAAAAGCTTTACGATGAACCTTGATGCAGCAGCAGAAAATATTTTCTCCTTGTTGTGCCCTGTTCGTGAATATGACTGGATTCAGCCGTGGAACTGTGAAATGATTTATTCGGATTCAGGCGGAGTTGAATTGGATTGCGTTTTTAAAACAAATTTCCCTGATGATGGTCCGGAAGACACCTGGGTTGTTTCAAGATATGAACCCCCTGAATCCATTGAGTTTGTTCGGATAAACCCGATTCGAAGTATGAGGTATAGCATCAGTGTTATTGAACAGGATGACGGAAGTACACAAGCAATATGGAAACAAGTCATTACTGGTTTGAATCCCGAGGGCAATAAATTCGTAGATAGTTTAACAGACGAGGCATATTATAGTGAAATGAAATTATTACAAAATATGATAAACCATTTTCTTAAGACAGGTGAGATGTTAAAGATTATGGAATAACTTACTTTCCGGACATATCACTCCAGTGGACGAAAAAAGCCGCGCCGCTGAGTTTTTCATTTAATCAAAATTAAAATTAGATCCTGAAATAAGATAAGGAGCAAATTGATGAAACAGGTGATGTTGAGTGTTTTTATTCTCATCCTGACCATGCTGCTGACAACAGGAGCATCCGTCAGTGAAGCAGGTGAAAAAGGCGATGAAAAGAACGATGACGCAACCTACAAAGTCAGAGTTGAAGTAAGAGAGGTAAAAAACCGGATAGTTGAAGGCAAAGTGCGTAATCACACCATTTATATTGACCAGCCCAAAGAATTCGGAGCTGACAACACGGCTCCTACTCCGCCTGAAACTCTTGCGTTTGCCCTGGGAAGCTGCTTTGTATCAACAGGACGTCTTATAGCCTTGCAAAGGAATATGAGCCTGAGAGCTATTGAGGCTGTAGTTGAAAGTGAGCTCGATTTTGCAAAGGCTTTGGGCACAGGTCAGGAAAAACGAGCTGGATTTACCGGATTTAAAATTGTTGCAAAGATTGACGCCGACATGTCAGCGACAGATAAGAAAAACTTTATTGAGGAAATCGCTTCACGGTGTCCAATGTGTGACAATATCCTAAATCCGACTCCTGTTTCTTATGAATTAGCGGAATAGGGGTAAAGATTTTCCGAACAATTGGGGGTATACCCATAAGGATTGCCTTCGTATACAAGTAAGGTTTTTATGCTGATCCATACTAGGCGCCGTAATAAAACATTCCAAAAGAAGAAAACGACGGATAGGTATCGCATTAAAGGCCTTTTCTATGAGCAGAAAAATTAGGTTCTGCGTTTTATGGGAATCAAACTAATAAATGACTATTTTATTTTTATAGGTCAGGTAAGGAATAAAATTGGAAACAAAAGATGTTTTGATTCTGGTAAAAACTTATCCTGAATATAGTGCGAAATACACTGAAACTGTTTGTACAGCAGGTATTTTAGCAGAAAACAAACAATTGATAAGATTATATCCCATTCGATACAGGTATTTAGAGGGGAGAAACCAGTTTCCAAAATATCAGTGGATTAATGTAAAACTTTCAAAAGCTGCCTCAGATTCAAGACCAGAGAGCTATAATATTTATGAAAAATCAATAAAAATCGGAGAAAAAATAGAACCGGGAACTGATTGGAGTGAAAGAGAAAAATGGGTATTAAATGAAAAAAATGTCTATAGTTCTATTGAAGAACTTCATGAAGCCCAGAATGCTTCCGGTGTCTCCCTCGGACTTGTAAGGCTGAAAGAATTAACCAGAATTCATATTGAATCAAAATCGGAAAGTGATATAGAACAGGCTTTGAAAAAGAAAGAAAATATTATGAGGCAGTTGGATAGGTTCGAAGAAAAAAAGATCTGGAGATTCTGCCTGTCAGATTTGTAATGCACTTCCGGTGTGAAGGTCATGAATGCAATGGACATGTTATGAGTATTTTAGATTGGGAATTTGCTCAATTATACAGAAATTTGAGAAACGGCAAAGACTGGAAAATCAAAATTGAGAAAAAAATAAAAGATATCTGCGGGTCTGACAAAGATACATATCTGATACTTGGAAATATGGCTAAACGGCAACACATTTTTTGTATTCTCGGTTTTTTCTATCCTCCTAAAAATAGGCAGATATATTTGTTTTGAATATAGGTAATAAAATGGAAACAGTTCTATATACAATAGGCTACGAAGGTATAACCCAGAAAGAATTTTTTAACTGTCTTAAAAGGAATAATATTTCAGTTGTTGCAGATGTCAGACATCTTCCTTTAAGCAGAAAAAAAGGTTTCTCCAAAAATTCCCTGTCTGAATTTTTATCCGGGAAAAATATTGATTATATAAATTATCGTGAACTCGGTGCTGATAAAAAGCTAAGGAACAGACTCAAAGAAAGTGGTGATTATAAAACATTTTTTAAA
>CAYZJH010000159.1:0-3479 GCA_964478625.1 uncultured Desulfobacteraceae bacterium | reverse complement strand
TTGCCATGGAAGGGGTGAAATTGTCAGCCGGTTTGCACATCGGGGTTACAGTTAGGAACTTTTTCGTGAAATTTTATACAAATTGGGGGGCTGAAAGGATGAAACAACGGTTTACAGGGAGTGAACTGTTCAACGTGCGCAATTTGATACCGGTTGACTGGTTGATAAAGGAAAAACTGCATATTCCATCCAAACAAACGGGGGGGTATTTCCGATTTTTATGCCCGGTGTGCGAAGAGTTCCAGACCGCCACCAATCCAAAGACCAACCTTGCCAGATGCTTTCGGTGTGAAACCAATTACAACTCCATTGACCTGGTAATGGCTGTAAAGGGTTTTGGTTTTGTGGAAAGCGTCAAATACCTGAAAGGTTTTTTGCCCGAAACGCCGGGTCCCGTTATTCGGGATATGAGCCAGGTATTGGAACATATCGGTACACGGATCGGCAGATGAGCACCGAGCGACTGGTCCGGTTGGAAACCGTCATTGATACCAATCAGCGCAATTTTTACCAAATCGGCGGAGCGTTAAAACAGATCCGCGACGAACGCCTGTTCCGGACATTGTTGTATGATCGTTTTAAAACATATGTCAAAGAGCGCTGGGATATGGCAAGGTCCCAGGCATATCGTTTGATTGAGGCTGCAGCCGTCATGGAGAATCTGTCGCCAATTGGGGACAAAATTCTTCCGAAAAACGAATCTCAGGCCAGAGTGTTGGCTCGTTATTCAAAAGAAGACCAGCAAAAAATCTGGCAGGGGTTTATCCATTCCGGGACTAACCTGACAGCCGGGAACCTGAGAAAATATGCCCATGATTACAGAAAAAAAGGGGCGTCTGTCAAAAAACCGAAACTATCCGGGGTTGATATGATCAGCGACGGCTTCAAAGCGGCTGTAACCAATCTCCTGATGCATATCCGCCTGGAACGAAACAATGGTTGGGAAAGCACATCCAGAGAGGCGGCTTTGTTCTGGTTGAAGGTGATGAAGGACACCATTATACGCCTTGAAAGATCTTGATGAGTTGCCACTGGACGAGCAGTTTCTGATTTTGCTGCACAAAAAAATCATGAACAAAACCGGCGGTGCAAAACGACGGGCCAAAAAATATTACAGCGATCAATATCGGAAGACCGGCGTGATTCCAAAGCCGTTACTTCTTGCCGACTCGGGGATCATGGATGGCCGGAGATGCAGCGGTCGCAGAAAAGTGCTTTCCCGCCAGATTGAAAAACGTTTTGTGGAGATGGTCAGGGCTTCTTGTGATCTGTCGGATGAACGATTCATTTTTGTTACCCGAAATTGCAGGACCATCAAAAATTATCATGTCTGGCTGCAAGAAGAGTTCAATTGTAAAATCTCCATAGCCGCATTACGCCGTTATGCCAGACAGGAAAAACTTCAGAGTTATCTCGACAAACCCGATTTTGATGAAGAACCGGATACTGTTTCGTGCTTTAAAGACGAGCCCGTGTTCGATTTGATCCAGGTTGACGGGTGCAGTTTGCATTATATCAAGATCCGGTTTGAAAAGAACACCTGGCTTAAACCCCAGGTGATTGAATTTTATGACACCGGATCCCGCTTCATGTTTGTCCTGGACGCCTATTTCAGCGAGAGCAATTTGAATTCCATCGATATTTTTTCTCAGTTTTTATTGAGCACCCCGCTGCCGAACAAAAAAATACGTCTCAGACCGGACAATGCCAAAGGTTTTTTAAATCTGAAACGCCCGATCAACGAGCTGAACATCACGTACTCCGTGCCGAATGGATTTTATCTGCAGCCTGACTTCTCACGGTTCCAGTCGCCCAAGGACAAGGTCCATCTGGAATCATCCCACCGCAGCCTGCACAATTTTGAAATGCGGATCATCAAACACTTTGAGGACCGCATCCATAAAACAGAACCCGGCTACCTGTTCAGAAAAAACAAGAAGGAAAAAATTACGATTACATACCTTGATATTGATCTCGAATGCCTTCGTAACAGCGGATTGCTTGAATCTTACCGATTGGAACACAATGAGCAAAAACACTACTTCAGTGTGGACGGGAAGACATTCCCATGGGTTCCCGCGGAAAAACTGGATGCCGGCATTACACAAAATCAAATGATTCGTTTGGTTCCGGAAAAAATCCGGCATTTGATGAAATATGGATTCGACAAGAATAAAGCCACCGTATCCAAAAACGGCATCATCATTTTCAAAAACCAAACCTACTATGTTGCCGTCGGCCGGGAAAACTTCAGCCGTCACAAAAGCACCCGGGTCAAGATCTCCTGTCTCACAGACAAACTTTTCATATTTGAAAATAAAGAAGACGGTATTTTCCTGGGGGAAGCTCTCCGACGGGAGCCCTTTTTGAAATCAAATCAACACCCCATTGTGGAATCCAACGAGGTTGAATTGATCGCTGAGTATCTTGAAAGACAAAAAATGACAGCGGATCGAATACGCCTGGTTGAGCTCCACTATAGGGGGCTCTCTTTGAGTGTTGCCCAGTCAATTTATTGTGAAAACGAGGAACGATACCGAAATTATACAGTCAAACTCAGACAGCCTGCGCAAATTACCGGAAAGGCATTATTCAATGCCTTCATTTTGGATTGTGAAAGACAGTTGACCCAAAAAACCGTAATTCTTTATGCGGCCGCCCGTGAGGTTGATGGATGAAACGAAAAGAAAATTTTATCAACGACAAACGGCGCTGTGCATATCTAACCGCAGTCTATGGCCGGATTTACAGGGGGCAAAGCGTTCTGATCGAAGGCGATTATGGGGTCGGAAAGAGCCGCTTTCTGAAGCTGATCCAGCCCAAAAAGCTTCAATGTGTGTGGGTCGAATCCCTTTTCAATGTCCATGAGACGTTGGCATCCATTTTAAAAGGGCTGAACTACGAGGCCAATGCCACATACCGGCGAACCCCAGAGTATCTGAAAATGATTTGCAATCTGTCCAATTATTTTATCGTTATCGATGAAGCAAATGACCTTGATCGAAGGGTGTGGCCATATTTAAAACGAATCATTGATGCGGAAGTCCCTATCATTTTTGCCGGACTGCCCAAAGTTCGGACCTATTTGACCAGCGAACATCCGGATATCCTCAGCCGCCTGAAAACATTGATTCTCTATCCAATAATTGTCGAAGATTTCATCATGGAATATAAGGATTTTGAGCCTGAGGCCATCGAGCAGATTTATGTGGCCACCAAGGGCGACATGAGAAAATTCAAGGAAATTTGCACAGATTGCCGTGATAAAGCGAAAGAACTCAAGCACAGTTTTGTAGAGTTGAACCTCGTTGTGTCCTTCCTGGCCGATTTGTATCCCCTGTAAAAAAGCCCGAACAAACATCCGCATCATCAAGAGTCTGCAAATTATTTTCCAGCTGTCATCTCTCACTCAAAAAGCCGAAGAATTGTTTTCTCAAATAAGATTGAAATAGGTTCAAAACGTTACACTATTTCGTCCC
>CAYZJH010000158.1:0-3506 GCA_964478625.1 uncultured Desulfobacteraceae bacterium | reverse complement strand
TAGCTTGTCCTTTTTTCAAAGGGGGGAGCGGTAGCTTGTCCCTTTTTCAAAGGGAGGAGCGGTTAATTGTCGGTTTGGGTACAGCGCAATCGGGTGGGACGTTTATAACCTGCAACCCGGGATTTTTCGGCGACGGAAGCAGGTTCGAGGGAAATTCTTGACCTTGAAAAAAATTTCAGGTATCACTCATAATCATTTTGCAGGATTCTGAGTGAAACGGATCAAGTTATGGTTGATGACCGCTCAACATCCTGCGTTTATATTTGAGTTATGTCAGGCAAAGAGCCATCCAGACTCAACTGGACG
The DNA here is from genome assembly GCA_964478625.1 of uncultured Desulfobacteraceae bacterium. GTDB lineage: Bacteria > Desulfobacterota > Desulfobacteria > Desulfobacterales > SKZT01 > SKZT01. The sequence goes on along the minus strand of CAYZJH010000158.1, from coordinate 3,200 downwards.
GCTCTTTTTTTTAGGGGAAGAGGCAATAATCATGATGCCAAAACTATTGGTTATCGACAATTATGATTCTTTTACGTTCAATCTGGTGCAGATGTTTCGTCAGTACCCGTTGCAGATCAGGGTGTGCAGAAGCGATGGTATGACAGTCGACCAGGTCTCGGACTTTTCACCCGATTATATTCTTATCAGTCCGGGCCCCAAGGATCCGGCCCATGCAGGCATATCCACGGCATTGATCAGGGCTTTTTACCAAAAAGTTCCCATTTTGGGGGTTTGTCTAGGGATGCAGTGCATCAATGAAGCCTTCGGAGGGCAAACCACCAGGGCTCCTTTGCCGATGCACGGAAAGACCAGTTGGGTGCATCATGAGGGTAAATGGATTTTTAAGTCCGTGCCGACCCCTTTTTTGGCTGCCCGCTACCATTCCCTGATGGTCAGGTTTGAAAAATCACCTTTGAAGGTTTCTGCCAGAAGCGATGACGGTGTCATCATGGGGATGTCCCATCCGGAGTTTCCTACCCATGGGGTACAGTTTCATCCGGAAAGTTTTCTGACCCGCCATGGTTTTGACATTGTGGAAAATTTTCTCAAAACCGGCCCCATGAAAAAAATCAAAAGGATATATGGAATTCAAGAACCTGAGCCATGGAAGAATTAAAAAAAATAATCAAGGAACTTTGTTGGAAACCAGAGGGCGTTTATGAAAAGCGTCTGGATTTAAAAGAGCCCTTCATGGAGCTGGCAGGCCGTTTTGCGCACCTTCCCGGGACAGTGGTACTCATGAGCGGTGGTGACTTGGACTGTGCCAGGCATCATATTCTGGGGATCAACCCCTGGCTGAAGCTTCAGGGTCGGGGGCGGCGCCTGGATCTGACACTGGATCGGAAAACGGTTTCCATGGATGCGGATCCCTTTGAATGCCTCGATCATATTTTAAAAGCTTTTCACATGGACGAAACATACCGATCCTATCCGATTGGTTCCGGCCTGCTGGGATATTTATCTTATGATTTAAAAGACGTTATCGAAAAGCTTCCGCGAACATCTGTCGACACCTTAAACCTTCCTCACCTATCCTTAAATGCACCGTCGATCCTGATTGTCTACGACCGTTTCCAAAAATCCTGCCGCCTTTTTATTCCCAAAAGAACCTCGATCGATAACACCTTTGATGGTGACGACCTGATAAAAAATCAGGTGGAAGCGTTCGAGGCGATATTGAAGAAAAACCCGGCGCCGTCAATGGCATTTACAGGAAATCCGGATGGATTCAAATCCAATATTGCCAGGTCCGATTATATTCGGTCGATTGATAAAATCATTGAATATATCAAAGCAGGACATGTTTACCAGGTGAATATGTCCCAGCGTTTTGAAATGCAATTTTCCGGTGATTCATTCGCCCTGTTTAAAAACCTTTTTGAAAAGAATCCGGCCCCCTTTTTTGCATATATCAATGCCGGGGATCATCGGATCGTTTCGACCTCTCCCGAGCGGTTTCTTCTTCTGGACGGCAAAAGAGTCGAGACCCGGCCCATTAAAGGGACCCGACCCCGTGGAAAAAATTCTGAAGAAGATCAGCAAAACCGCAGAGAACTGTTAGCCAGCAGGAAAGATGATGCGGAACTTTCCATGATTGTGGATTTGCTCAGAAATGATATCGGCAAAGTATGTAGGCCCGGATCCGTTCATGTGAGGGAACACAAACGCCTGGAGGCTTATCAGAATGTTTATCATCTGATTTCTATTGTCGAAGGTACCCTTGACGATGGTATGGGAGCCGTCGATTTGATTCGTGCGACATTTCCGGGAGGATCCATCACAGGGTGTCCCAAAATCCGGTCCATGGAAATTATTGATGAACTCGAACCCTGCAGGCGCCATATTTATACCGGTTCTATCGGATATATCAGTTTTCATGATACCATGGATCTTTCCATCGCGATTCGCACGGCAACGATCTATGACAACAAGATCTACTTTTCCGTTGGAGGAGGGATCGTGTATGATTCGAGTCCGGAAAACGAATTTGAGGAAACCCTTCATAAAGGCAAGACCCTGATGGAAGCCTTTTCAAATGGGAAAACAGATGCCCAGCCGCCTTCTATGGTGTGGATCAACGGGACACTGTCTTCGGTCGAACGGGCAAAGGTCTCAATAGAGGATGAAGGTTTCCAGTACGGATTCGGTTTTTTCGAAACCATCCGGGTGAATCAGGGAACGCCCCGATTTTTGGAAAAACATATAGAGCGGTTTTATAAGGCATGGAGGGAGTTTTTCCCGGATGATCCCCCGGATCTGACCTGGGATGACATCATTGGTCAGGTGATAGAAGCCAATGGTCTTGAAAATTGTGTGGCCTCGGTTAAACTATCGGCCACCCGCGGATCAGGGGATTTTCCCGCACAAAACCGGACGCTTCTGGCAATGGCTAAACCCTATATTCACCGGTTAGAGCAAAAAAATGCCGTCGGCTTGAAAGTCCTGACTTATCCGGAGGTTCGTCAAAGCCCTCTGGCGGATTATAAAAGCATGAACTACCTTTATTATTTACATGCCGGAAGGTGGGCCTTAAAAAATGGAGCTGATGAAGCGCTTGTGTTAAATCCGGACGGCTCTGTCAGTGAAAGCAATACAGCCAATATCCTTCTGATTCAGGGTAAAACAGTGATCATTCCCGAATCCCCGCATGTTCTTGCCGGAATATTTCAATCTGCGGTTCTGGACCTTTTAACCGGTTGGGGGTATGGGAAGGAAACCCGAAAAGTTTTTCCGGAGGACCTGGCCGATGCTGAAGGGGTTATTCTTACCAACAGCCTTATGGGAGCCGTTCCGGTCATTCGGGTTGATGGGAATAAACGTGAGCCTCTAACCCTGCTTTGTGAACAGATCAATCAGGCGATTTTGTAGCCTTAAAAAGCTTGCCGGAATGAAATACCGGCATCAGGGCAGGGGCCGAAAACGGTTTTTTGCATGTCATTCTGAGGGAGCGGATTGCAACGGCTTGATGCCTGAAAAAATAATTCCCATGAAGTGGATTGAAACCACGGCGACCGAAGAATCTTCTGGTTCCAGGTTGTAAACGTCCCACTCGATTGCGCTGTACCCAAACCGACAATTAACCGCTCCCCTCTTGGAAAAAGGGACAAGCTACAACTCCCCCCTTTGAAAAAGGGACAAGCTACAACTCCCCCCTTTGA
>CAYZJH010000157.1:0-3583 GCA_964478625.1 uncultured Desulfobacteraceae bacterium | reverse complement strand
TTTTATGGCTATGGCGGGCTACGATCCAAACCATGCCATTGGTTTTTGGGAGAGAATGGCTCAAAAAAAAGGCGGTGCCGCTCCCCCTGAGTTTTTAAGCACGCACCCGGCGGATACGACACGGATCCAAAACATCAGGGCATTGATTCCAAAGGCGATGACCTATTACCGTCCACGGTAGACGATTACTTGAACCCTCCGACACATAAAATGTCTGGACAACCAATTTATGTTGAATGAAAGACGGCATCATCGGATCAACGAACTTTCAACCAGTTCCACTAAAACTGACGCTCCTACCATGAGCGCCCTTTCATCGAAATTAAATTGGGAGCAGTGGTGCGGGATTGTTCCGGGAGGAATACCCTCGGGTGAAGAACCAATAAAAAAAAAGCAACCAGGAACTTTTTGAGAATAATATGAAAAATCCTCTCCCCCCATAAAAGGCGTTATTTTTCGAGCACCGTCACCCACAATCTTTTCAGCTGCTTTCATAAGTTTTTCATATAGTTTCGGATCATTGATTGTAGCCGGGTACCCCTTTTCAATCTTGACTTCAATTTTTCCTCCAAATGCGGTTTCAATCCCTTTGGCTATCTTCAGAATCCGATCTTTGATCAACAGGCGGATATCTTCGGAAAATGTTCTGACTGTACCGTCCATTTTAACCATGGAAGCGATTACATTATGGTTGTCACCCCCTTGGATGGTCCCGATAGTCACCACGGCATTACGGAGAGGGTCGATATTTCGGCTTATAATGGTCTGAACTGCATTAATCAGGTGGGCCGAAACCACAATGGCATCCACGGTTCCCTGAGGCATAGCCCCATGACCACCGGTGCCTTCCACGATAAAGTTCAAGGAGTCAGTGGCCGCCAAAATAGTTCCGGGGATGCATCCAATTTCTCCGAATCTGCTGTAATTCCACAAATGAATACCGTAGATTTCGTCGACACCATCCAGGCAACCATCATCGATCATATAGGCAGCGCCACCGTCTTTTTCTTCGGACGGCTGGAATATAAAACGTAATCGACCATGGAGAAGTTCTTTTTTCCGGGATAATACCTTGGCAACTCCCAGTAAAATGGCTGTGTGACCATCATGGCCGCAGGCGTGCATCACGCCATCAATTTTCGATTTGTAGGGAATATCGCCTGTCTCCTGAATGGGAAGAGCATCCATATCGGCCCTCAGGGCAATGGTCGGTCCGGGGTGTTTTCCGTCAAGGTGTCCAACAACCCCAGTTTTTCCAACATGTTCCTGGACATAAATTCCCCATGCTCTGAGATTTTCAGCCACCAGGGATGCGGTTCGGTAAACATCAAAGCCCTGCTCAGGATACATGTGAATATCTCTTCTGAAACCAATGAGTTCCGAAGCGATGGCATGAATGTCGGATTTAATTTGTATGGTCATATGATGCTTTCAATTATAAATACTGGTTGTGTGATCTGATCAGAAATTCCGCCTGCACGCAAGTTCAAAGTTTCGGTTGTTTGATGCAGCCACTGTTTTTATCATGAAACCCATGTGTTTAAAAGATGCTAATGATTTAAGTCGGCTTTATTTTTCCTTGCATTTCAAAACCAATTGGGCTATTTACTCTTTCTCAGATCAGAGGCCGCCCCAAGGTTTCTGATCAAAGAACCTTCCCAAAAATGCCCGGGTGGCGGAACAGGTAGACGCAAGGGACTTAAAATCCCTCGGTGCTAAGCACTGTACGAGTTCAATTCTCGTCCCGGGCACCAGTAAAATCAAGGGGTTACAACAAATAAGCTTGTCACCCTTTTTATGTGTGCCTTGGATGTTCCCCGGCGCAAGTCAAATTGTGTGACCCACTGTTCCACTCTTCCAACTTCGGATGGATCTGAATTTTCATGATTGACCTTCCAGATAATGCTTTATCGGAAAAAAACCAGTTAGGAGCCGTGAAAAACAGTATAGGACCATCTGAAAAAATTGGAGGGGGGTTAAAAAATCGGGATGACAACGATGTGGTTTTGAAGAAATGCTTGTGATCAGAGATCTAAAAATCAAGCGGGCTCATGCTTTCTTTGATGGTTCTGGATTTCACGGTATGCGTATAAATCATTGTGGTTCTAACATCACTATGGCCTAAAAGTTCCTGAATGGTCCTGATATCATAATTTGCCTGAAGCAGATGACTGGCATAGCTGTGTCGAAATGTGTGTGCAGTTGCCCTTTTTGTTAACTTTGCTTTGTTGACTGCTTTTTTGATAGCTTTCTGAACGTGGGATTCATGCAGATGGTATCTGCGGGTTTCATTGTTTTCCGCTACTTTTGTAAGTGTTTTGGCGGGAAAAAACCACTGCCAGATCAATTCCTTGCCCGCATTTTTATATTTCCTCTCGATACTATCAAACATAAAAACACCATCATATTTATCTGAAAGATCCTTCTGGTGAAGCTTTTGTACGTTGTCAATCTGATGCGTTAACTCTTCATACAAAACTTTTGGAATGGGGACCGTCCTGTCTTTTTTTCCCTTTCCGTCATGGATCGTCAATATTCCAGCATCAAAATTGAAATTATTAATCCGTAAATTCAGACATTCAGACAGCCGTAAACCGCAACCGTAAAGCAGTTTCACAACCAGATCATACGGGTGTTTCATAATTGAGATAACACGGTTTACCTCTTCTTTAGATAAAACGACCGGTATATATGGCCGCCTCTTTGCTCGAACCACGCCGTCCAATTTCCCGAACTCCTTTCCCAGCACATGCCGGAAAAAGAACAGCAATGCATTAAAGGCAAGATTTTGTGATGACGCTGATACTTTTTTGTCCACCGCAAGATACGTTAAAAATCCTTTTACATCATTTATGTTTATCGTCGATGGTGATTTCGATCTGGTATGTGCCTGAAACTGTCGCACATATAAGTGGTAGGATTTTAATGTGTTAGGGGAATAATGGCGGACATGGATTTCTTCAGCCAATTGTTTAAATTCAGCCTGCCATGACTGTCCTGTTTCAACTCGGTCGGCGTAATGATCACAAAAAGGTTCGGCCACGGATCGGTTTTTCTGCTGCTGGGTGGGGTCGACATCTTGAACCTTATGATATCGTGATGACGGGACAATACTTCTATTATCGGCTTTTGAAGGTCTATCATGGGCCTGATTTTTTCGCTGTCTTATATCCAGCAGTTCGAAATATATTTTCAGCGCTTTTTGAGCCTGCTGTTTTTGGAATGAGGACTGTTTTTTAGAATCTAATTTTTCAATAAAAGGGGAGATACTGCCGATGTTTGAAGGATTGAATTTATATTTATTGCAAAAGTCCAGATAATACCGCAGCCATTTTACATAGAACCGGTGTTCATTTCCCGGAATATTTCGGGAAACCAATTCCCGGTGATAACTGACCAGTAGATTTTGATTGATCTGAATTAATGCCATTTGCTGTAAAACTCTACAATTTGAATGTTATCCCGTTAGAAAATTTTATAACACCGTCTCAAAATGATTGTCAATTCTGTTTTTTATTGATACAGAATATGGACATGTTATTTGTTGGAGTTATACAGAAAAAAACTACATAATTATTTGTTA
>CAYZJH010000156.1:2539-3633 GCA_964478625.1 uncultured Desulfobacteraceae bacterium | reverse complement strand
TGAATTTTTTTATAAAGTGTTTTTCGGTTAATTCCAAGAATTTCAGCGGCTTTGCTCTGGTTACCCCCTGTCTCTTCGAGTACTGAGATGATATGGGTTTTTTCCAGCTCTTCCAGGCTCTTGGGTTTGGGCCTCAACAAATGGCGACTTGATATAAGATGAGGAGGAAGCTCTTCAGGGCCTATTTCCAGCGAATCCGTCAAGATCACTATTTTGTTAATGACTGATTTCAGCTCCCGGATATTACCCGGCCAAGGATATTGAATTAGGTAGTCCTGGGCATTTTTCATCAGTTTCATTCCGGGACTTTTGTCAGGGTGAGTATCCAGAAAATGGTTTGCCAAAACCGGAATATCTTCCGGGCGTTCTCGTAAAGGAGGTACCCTTAAAGATATGACATCCATACGATACAAAAGATCTTTTCGAAGTTCACCTTTTTTCATTGCATCATAAAGGTCCATATTGGTTGCGAGAATGATTCTCGTATCTACCCGAGTTTCCTTGGTATCTCCTACGCGACGAAACCGTCGCGTTTCCAGAAAACGAAGAAATTTTTTCTGAAGTTCAAGGTCGATATTTCCGATTTCATCCAGAAACAAGGTTCCATGATCGCTTCTTTCAACAAGCCCTATCTTGGATTCAGTAGCCCCTGAAAATGCTCCTTTTCGATGGCCATATAATTCACTTTCGACAAGATTCCGGCTCAGCAGGCCGCAGTCAAGTGTAATAAAGTTCCCATCCTTTCTTGAACTGTTGAGATGTACCTGGTGAGCGAGGATATCCTTTCCTACGCCTGTTTCACCCTGGATCAGGACAGTACTGTCCGAAGGTGCCACCTTGAAGATGATTTCATAAACCTTTTTCATGGCGTTGCTCGGGCAGTGGACAAATTCGACCATCTCCGGAGTTTTGGGTTTAGTCGCCTTTTTTCGGCTTTCTTTCTCAAGTTGTTGGTTTTTTATGGTCTGCCTGACTAACGCAATAAGTTCATCGAGCTTGAAGGGTTTGGTGATATAATCTGCAGCACCTAGCTTTATGCAGTCAATTGCAGATTTGATATCGCCAAATCCCGTGATCATGATTACCTGTGTGTC
>CAYZJH010000156.1:0-2439 GCA_964478625.1 uncultured Desulfobacteraceae bacterium | reverse complement strand
TTTATTGGAGATAAGGAAATTCAAATTAGATTTCTTTTTAAATCAATAGGTATCGGAAACTGATATGACAAATTACTTAGGAACACCTTTTAACCGGTATAGATGCCCACCAAATATTACCATCATCCGGCAAGTAACCTCTAATCTAAAATGGCCGGAAACTTTAAAGTGTAAGTGGCTCCTCTGCCGGGAATATTTTCGACCTTCAGATCACCCTTATGGTGTTGAACGATGCTGTAACAAATAGATAAATCAATGGCCCTGCCGGTTTCAATTGAGTCGAAACCATCGGAAATGAGCCTGTTGTGGCATCCTGCATCGATATAGGAATCTTTGTTTATACTGCCTGTCTCGCACAGAAGGATCTCAATCCAGATGCCGTCATTTCTAGCCACAAGGGTTAATTCTCCCCCTTTTTCCAGAGCTTTGAATGAAGTGTTAAACAAATTTAAAAAAACATGTTTTAACTGCGATTCTTTTCCAAGGACAAGATTAAATCCTTTGGCAAGTTGGTTTTTAAAGTTTATCCTGATCTTGCTATCCTTGGCATGCTGTCGAAACAATGAAATAGTCGCATTGATGATCCTGTCGATAGCGATTGTTTCATAATCTCCTCCTGAGCTACGACTGAATTCCTGGAGATTTTGAATAATTTCTTTGCACCTGTAAGCTTCACTGTTGATAATTTCAAGGTATTCACGGAAGGCAGCGATCTGCTTTTCATTTTCTGATGTTTCTATTTTTTTTATTCGTTTTAGTAATCCCTCGGAAAATCCGGCAATGGAAGTCAAAGGGTTATTGATCTCATGGGCAATCCCCGCAGCCAGAAAGCCGATTGCTGCCATTCGGTCAGCCTGCATGAATTTAAACTCGTTTTCTTTCCGGCCAGTGATATCCCTCATGAGCAAAATGATTTCTTCAACTTTTCCAAAATGATTTTTTATGGGTGATGTTACCCACTCTAGATATCTTCCTTTATAATCTCCGGTACTCACCAGAATTTCTCCTCTTAATATTTCCCGGGATTCAAGGGTCTTGAGTGCAGGACAATTCCGGCAGATTTTATTTTTTCGAAAATAGGCAAAAAAGCAGTGATCGCCGATAAGGTTGACATCCGGAAACATTTTTTTTTGAACCTGGTTGGCAAATACGATTGTCATATTATGGTCCAAAATGGTGACGCCATCTGACATGCTGTTGAAAATGGCCTCCAGACGATTATGGCGTTGGGCAAGCTTTATGTTTAATTTTTCGAGTTCTTTAATCTTGGATCGAACTTCCTTGAAATGCCCAACCTTGGAAAAGCCTAACCCTTTGAAGTCATGAGTGATTATTTGCTTTTTATCTTTAATCTCCATCTTTTCACCAGACCTCACGATACATCGTTTCGATTTCTTCAAGGGAGAAACAGTAAGGGTTTGTCAGCATGCAAAGATCCTGTTGAGCATGTTTTGCCAAAAGTGGTATCTCTTTTGGGTCAAGGCCAAGTTGTGAAAACCTTGTCGGCATTCCCAGGTTTTGAACAAGGATTTCAATTTGATAACGGACATGGCATGCAGCTTCATCCTCGATCATCTCTCTAGTATCAACTCCCATTGCACGGGCGATTCTTGCAAATTTGCCCTTGGCATGTTCCATGTTCTTTCCCACAACCACCGGAAGCAGTATTGAATTGATTAGTCCGTGATGAAGATCGTAGAGCCCTCCTATGGGATGGGCCAACGCATGCACAGCCCCCAAAATAGCATTGGAAAAAGCAATTCCAGCTTCCAGGCAGGCAATGGACATGCCTGAAAGTGACTCCATATCCCTATATTTGACGGCGTTGAGCAAATTCCGCCATACCAGTTCTATGGCATGTAGAGCATGAGGATCTGTCAATGGCCACGAAAGTGATGACACATAAGCCTCGATCGCATGGGTGAGGGTGTCCATTCCAGTGGCAGCCATCAGTTCCTCAGGCTTGGTTTGTAGCAGGTGTGGATCAATCAGTGAAATATCCGGCATAATTGCCCGGCTTAAAATGGTCATTTTGTTTTTCTTGCGGGTATCTGCGACGACGGCAAACTGACTGACATCCGCACCGGTTCCGGCGGTGGTAGGTACGCAGATCAGAGGCGGAACCGGTTGATCTACAAGATTACAGCCTTCGTATTCATGAATGGTTCCATGATTGGATGTCAGAATGCCGACTCCTTTGGCTGTATCAATGGGGCTTCCACCGCCCACTGCAACAATTACATCACAATTTTCACGATTATAGACCTGCGCTCCCTGCTCCACCTGAAAATCACGCGGATTGCTAACCACATTGTCATAAAGTACAAATTTCAAATTCTCCTTTTTCAGATGCTTCAGGGTTTCATCCACCCATCCTGCCTTGATGATGCCTGGGTCTGTCACCACCAATATCTTTTCACCGCCCAGGCGTTTTGCACA
>CAYZJH010000155.1:1412-3702 GCA_964478625.1 uncultured Desulfobacteraceae bacterium | reverse complement strand
CGGACATAAAATGTGTCAGTGGCAAAAACCAATTTTTCACTGCCATCGGAGATCAAAAAACCGACTGAGCCGGGGCAATCATGCTGGGTTGGAAAGGGCAATATTGTCCAGGTTCCGACTTTGAACTGCTTTAACGGATCGATGATTTTCAGTCTGTGGCCATCTAAGCTGATAGCCTCTGCGGTCTCACGGGTCATGCAAACATCGATGCCGGATCCGGCAAGGTCAGCCGCAGCCTTGCAGTGGTCTGCATGGGAATGGGTGATCAGGCAAGCCTCTATATCGGATAGTTTAAAGCCCAAAGCCTGCCTGATACACCTGATGGAGACTCCGGCCTCTATCAGTAGGGAGCCGGAGTTGCTTTTAACCTGGTGAAGATTTCCGGTGGAACCGGAAACATGGGTTATGAATTCCATATTAGAACCCCGGACCGGCAGCGGCTTTAGCCTCCTGGTATCCTTCGTTCATCCCGGCCATTTCAGCCTCGCGGATTGCAGCTTTTTCGTCGTCGGACATTTCGGTATCGAGGCCTTTGTGCATTTCTTCATCAGTGTAAGGCGTATAGTCGATTTCAGGCGCCACCTCCGCAGGTTCATTATCTTTTCCGGTATCCGGCCTGATATCGATTACCTCGGCATTTGCGTATTCATCTATTTCCGCCTGGGCATCGGCCTCGGCCGCTTCGTCATCTGTGCGGAGGACTGACTTAATCAGCAGATCGGCATCGGACGAAGCATTTATAATGTGTTTGGCAAGTCGGTTTGTAACCGTCTTTTTTGCCATTTCCGCAGTGAACTTTCCGTGGGTGGAGTCGGATTTGATGTTGCCCTTTTCTGTGACAGGATTCATTTTGGACTGTTTCCAGCTCTGCTTGATCTGTTCCATGGTCATCAGTTCGGACCTTTTGACCTCGCCATCTTTTCCGACGGCAACCGCATAGGCCGCAATAATCCTGGTGTCATCAATATTTTCAAGTTTCTGGATATGCCGTTCGATAACACGCCGGCCGCGGTCGATGCGATATTCCAGCTCATCTCCCTGATAGACAACCTCTGCATAAATATCTTCAAGGTCTTTATTGACACGCAAGCAAACGGCTTTTGCCCCCTGATATGAGCGCTGCAGAACCAGCTGGTTTCCATACACGATAAAATACGCCTGCTGCTTTGCCGGGTTGAGCCCCTGCACCACCATATCGAGAAGGGCATTGGCAATGCTGGCCTTGGTGCAAACGGACAGGGCGGGTTTTTTGTTACGATCCACCACATTCTGAAGGATCAGCCATGCCGATTTCAGTGCGTTGGCAGGTGAATAGTTCGGCGGCATATCCAGTTCCCCATGTTTCTGGAACCGCTGGACCTTCGCCAGTACAAGGTCGGCGGTTTCTTTTTTTATTACCATCAGGTCTTTTGATTCTGATTTATCTGACATCGGTTTTCTCCTTTTTGGTTTGTGATGGATTATGCGCCCTCAATACGCAGGGCTTTGTCTTTTGCACTGACCACCAGGGAAATTGTTTGGCAATCCATTTCGGGAATGGCGGTCACGGATTCCCGGTTATCCAGCCATACACATATTCGTATTCCGAAATGTTCCTGGAGAGTCCTGATAATGTCGCAACCGGCCTGGATCTTTGCGGCTGAATTCATGCTTCCATAAGGAACGCCGTTGACCGAGGCGATGCAGGTTTCGGTAAGGCCTCCGTTGATCTGTTCATCAAAGAGTTTCCAGCGCACAATCCGGAACCTGGAATTGATTCTATCCTCAAGCATGGAAACCTTGGTTCTTATAAACTGCTCAGTGAGATACAGCTCGCTTTCAAGCTTCTCATATTCTTTTGCAAGGTCCCGCTCCTGTTTTTTCAGTTCTTCAATGCGGACTGTGATTTTCCTGTTTTGTTCCATCTGAAGCAGCTCGGCCTGGAGTTCATCGATCAGGGTATCAAGCTTTGATAATTCTTTTTTGATGTCCTGTGTACTTCCTTCAGCGCCCTTCCTGAGACCTTCCAGTTTTTCAAGAAGGGCCTTTTTTTCGGATTTCAGTTTTATAAGGGTTTCGTCTTCGCCAGGAGGCAAAACATGATTTTCGGAGTCATACTCGTGAAGTTCTTTTTCGGCCTGAGCGCGGGCTTTGGCAACGGCCAGCTTGTCCGATTCAAGGATTGAAAGCCTTTCTTCCATCCTCTCAATTTCAGTTTTGATTTTTTCATAATTCTCGCCTGCCTGTTTCCCTTCGGCGGATATTCCAGCCAGTTCTTTTGCCTTTGCTGCGTTGTGGTTTTCAATAAGAG
>CAYZJH010000155.1:0-1312 GCA_964478625.1 uncultured Desulfobacteraceae bacterium | reverse complement strand
ACCGGGATTTTTTCCAGTTCTTTGTTGATTTCGGATCTTCGGGCGGCGACCACCTTCCGGTGGTCTTCAAGTTTCCGTTCTCCGAGGATGTCCGGAAGTGTTTTCAGGTCTTCGCTGGAATCGATCACTTCCCTGTCGGAAATATCCCCGCAGGTTTCCAGGAGTATTTTACGCCTCTCCTGCCAGTGCAGCGATTCGTTGAAATAGCGGGGGTTGGTGAGTATCCTGAAAAGGTTTTCATCACAGATTGAGTTTACCGTTTCATTGTATTCTTTGAGCTTGACCGGAACCCCGTCGATGAAATGGTCCGTGGTATGGCCGGTGAACTCTTTTGTTGCACTTCCTCTTTTTTTGACCCATTTTTCGTAAAAAGCCTTTTTCAGAGTTGTCTTTTTTCCTCTGATATCAAGGACCCCTTCAACCTCGTGCTCAAGGCCGTGTTCGGCTGTGCCGGTTTTATCCAGGGTCTTGATATCGAAAGCTGCGCTTCCGAGGGAATCTTTTCCGAAAAGAAGCCAGGTGAAGGAATCGAATATGCTGGTCTTTCCGGTGGCATTGTCTCCGAACACGGAAACCGGCCCTCCATTGGGGAACAGGGCAAGCTCTTTTATTCCCTTGAAGTTTTTAAGTTTTAAAGACTCAAGCCTGATATCTCTCATTTTTACCCCTTTCCTCGTCAAACATTTTCAGCTGGTTTGGCTCGAAATCAAAGGCTACACCGTCTTTGACCTTCTCCGGAGGCTTGTCTTTCGGAAAGGGATCAAACGAGATCGCCACCCCGGCCCTGTTTGTTTGCCCGGAGATTGTTTCCCGAACTGTAAGGCTTATTGCACCGGAGATTTTCAAATTTTCGCCATGGCTTTTGAAAGCATCTTCGATGGCCTTCGCGTTTTCAACAAGCAGCGAGGCCAGTCGGCCTCCGATTACATTTGCGTATTGTGGCGTCATTTTCATGCCCGCTGTTCCTCCGAAACCATTCTTGTTTTTATCGCGGCCAGATCATCCAAAGGATGAGCGTGCCCCCAAAGACCGTGCCGAACACCAGGCAAAAGCCTACGAATTCCTTAACGGCCCATCTCATTTTCCCACTCCAGTTTTTTTCCGCACATCGGGCAATAGGTGAACGCAATGCCGGAAAAATCCTGTTTATAGGACAGAAAGTTGCCTGAAGCGGATGCTTCAACGCCATAAGCACACTGGCAAGACTCTGCCCTGACGGCTTCTGAATGTTCCATACGGTCCCTCCTGTTTGTTCCGGATTTATGGTTATGGGTTCTCCTGCCTGGCCAACCCCTCCCACCGTCACGTTGGC
>CAYZJH010000154.1:0-3868 GCA_964478625.1 uncultured Desulfobacteraceae bacterium | reverse complement strand
AATTTTCTTTGTGTTTGTTTCGAATTTCGATATTCGAATTTCGAATTTTCTTTTTATTTGTTTCGAATTTCGATATTCGGATTTCGAATTTTCTTTTGGGTGCTTCGAATTTTCTTTGTGTTTGTTTCGAATTTCGATATTCGAATTTCGGATTTATTGACTTATTGCTCATTGCTCTTGCACCTTGGCCCTTTTACACAATAACCGATAACCATTAACCGGCAACCCTATAGCCCATAGCCCTCGGCGCTTGGTAGCAAAATATTAAAGCCTCCCATCACTCCGGGCGGGTTGTGATAATTGACAGAAATGGTTAAGATACAATAGGTTAGAAAAAGAGGTGATTCAATTTATTTTGGTAACCTATGAAAATTAAAAAGGTAAAGAAGTACCATGAAAAAAAGAATAATTACATACCATTCAAAGATTGACGCCTTGGTAGGTGTGGCAAAACGCTTGAGTTTATACGAAAATCAATATCACCTGTCATCGGAAGAATTTTTCAACAAATATCAGAAGGGACAAATGGATGATTCCATTGATTTTGTTGAATGGGCAAATGATTATCAGGCCTACATGTCGTTTAGAGCAGATTTGGAAGAATCCCTTTCCCATGTTGCATGATATTCTTGCAGACTATGTAAAAAAGATTGACGATTCCCTTCAAAGACTCCAAAAAGTCTATGTTGAAGCCTATGAAACAGAAATCTTAAATCCCGAAAGGGTGAACATTCGGATTCGAATCCGATACTCAAACGGCTTTTTGTTGGAATTAAATGAAGCGGTTTATATAAAATCGCGACAATTGGCATTTTTAGGTTATCGTTATCATTTCCAGGACGAGAAAAACAATCTCATTTTCAGGTATGACAATACACCTCATTTCCCGGATCTTAAAAGTTTCCCCGACCACAAACATACAGAGGCAGCGGTAATTTCCTCACAAAAACCTACAATCATAGAGGTTATCTACGAAGCCACTGAGACATAAGAGAATGTTAATCGATCGGTGAAACAAGGCCGAGCAGAAGTAAATATCTACGCACAAGCTGATCTCTGAATGAATTCCGTGAAACTCAGCGAGAAAAAAAGTCTTTGCCGAATTTATCAAGAAATCCAATAAACTGAGGTAATTTAATAAGTCAGGTTTGCGAGGCATCTCTACCGGTGGCATAGATCTATCTGACGAAAAAATTTGGATGGAGATCAAAAAAGGCGGCAAAAGCTTGTGAAAAGACAGAAAAATACCAGCCTTACAGGTCCGGAGAGAGGGTTAAGGCAATAGGAATCCATTGATTGATTTTGTTAAAAGAAATCAATTTGGTGAAACAGCAAAACCGTGATGGTTTTGTGGGTTACTCCAGTTGTATTTGCAGGAGCCTGATTATTGATCCGGGGATATCGGGTAGAAGATCCTTAGGCCTCAAAGATCCTTTAGAATCATGCAATACGATATAGCTGCAAAAGTACTGATGGAACAGAACGTTTCGAAGGCAAAGTTTGAAAGTTTCCAATCTTATTGAATTCAAGGAATTGCTAAAAAAAACAAAAGAATAGTTTAGATCCTTTGCCCTTTTCGAATCTCACGCCAAGCCGCCAAGGTGCAAAGAAAAAATGGTGGTTGGGCGGAAATGACGGAGTCGTTTTTCTGACAGAAGCAAACAAAGATAACAAAGGATTTTTCTTTGTTTCCTTCGTTGCCTTCTGTAAAAAAAAAGAACCTGATATCTACCCGGCCGATGAACTGATCCGACAGAAAACCGATAACAATTAACCGGCAACCCCTTGGCCCTTAGCCCTTAGCCCTTGAACCTTGAACCTTGAACCTTGGCCCTTAAACCTCGGCCCTTAGCCCTTTTACCCCGATAACAGATAACCTTCAACCTGAATAAACCAGTCTCACATTGACATTAACGGTGGCATAGAAGACAATATAAAATAGAATTCTGGTGAAATAAGGTTCGAGGTAGGTATTATGCTGAATGATATGGTAAAAGGAGTCTTTAGGACATGGCTTCTGCACTGGTAAAACCTGTTATCACAAGAAAAGGGTATGGGGAGGATAATTGTGTTTAAGCTAACAGATTATATTTCTAAAAAAGAAATAGTAAATTTTTGCAAAAAAAATTACATAATCAGAATGTCTGTTTTCGGTTCTGCACTGAGGGATAAGCTGGGGCCCGAAAGTGACATAGATATTCTTGTAGAATTTGATCAAAACCATATTCCCGGCTTGATGGACATAGCTGGAATGGAAATTGAGCTGGCTGAAATGATAGGAAGAAAAGTGGATTTACGTACGCCGGCCGAACTGAGCCGCTATTTTAGAGATGATGTGATACAGAGAGCAAGGGTAGAATATGCTGCCTGAAGACAGAATACGTTTTTGGCACATGATCGATGAAGCAGTTGAGGCCTGTAAATTTGTGGAGGGCATTGCATTTGAAGAATTTGTTAAAGACAATAAAACTGTTCGGGCAGTTATTCGCTCAATAGAAGTAATCGGAGAAGCAGCTTCAAAAATATCAATGGAATCGCGGAAAAAATATTCTGATGTACCTTGGGGGAAAGTAATTGGAATGCGTAATCGCTTAATTCATGTGTATTTTGATATTGATTGTACTGTTATCTGGAAAACCGTCAAAGAAAATCTTCCATCACTGATCAAACAATTGGAATCAATTTTGGAAAAAGATAAGGGAAACAGATCAAAAAACTTTTAACCCCATCGCCTAACATTCATAGCCTTCTACCCAGATAACCTATAACCCTCGGCCCTTAAACCTTGGTCCTTGGCCCTCACAAATCTCACGCCAAGCCGCCAAGGTGCAAAGAAAAAATGGTGGTTGGGCGGAAATGACGGAGTCGTTTTTCTGACAGAAGCAAACAAAGATAACAAAGGGTTTTTAGCGAGGCGGCAGCAAAGAGTTTCACCAGTTTCTGATCATCGCAAAAGCATCCTGTGCCGAATTTCGATTGCAACTCTATGTTGCCAAAGATGTCGGTTACATCACCTCCGATATTTTTGAACGGATAAATCTGCAAGCCCGGGAAGTAGCCCGCATCATCAGCGGACTAAAAGTGTCTGTCCAAAAAAGAAAATAGAAATCCACCCTCACTCATTGCTCGTTGCTCTGCACCCATAGTCCATTGCCTTTGAAACAGATAAGCGAAACCCTGACAAACGACAACCAGCACCTTGACAATCAGTAGACTTCAAACCATTATGGAAAAGGAATAACAATCGGGCAAATATAGAGAAGGTGTAAGGTAATCTATAGAATGGAAGACCATAAAATGAAAAATATCAAGTATGTTGTTTATAAAGAAGGAAAGTATTATGTTTCCCAGTGCCTGAATGTCGATGTTTCCAGCTTTGGCGAAACTATCGATGAGGCGATAGCATCCCTGAAAGAGGCAGTTTCTCTCTATTTGGAGGATGAAAAAGATCACTGTGAATATCAGGTGATTGGAGAGACACTGTTAGGGGAAGATGTTATCCATGCCTGAACTGCTCTCCTCACAGGAAATAATCCGGATATTACAACAAAAAGGGTTTGTTTTCGTTTCTCAAAAAGGTAGCCATAAAAAATTTAAAAAAGCCAACCGAATCGTTATTATCCCCGATCCTAAGAAGGAAATACCAAAAGGAACATTTGCTTCAATATTACGGCAGTCGGGACTTGATAAAGATGATTTCAGGTAGGCCCATGAACACTGAAAAATGGTTTTAAAACAACTCTCACGCCAAGCCGCCAAGGCGCAAAGAAAAAATGGTGGTTGGGCGGAACGGAGTCGTTTTCTGACAGAAGCAAACAAAGATAACAAAGGGTTTTTTTCTTTGTTTCCTTCGTTGCCTTCTGTAAAA
>CAYZJH010000153.1:0-3879 GCA_964478625.1 uncultured Desulfobacteraceae bacterium | reverse complement strand
CCAACGATTTCAACGGGAATGGTCAAAAATGAAAACCGAATGCCTTCTTCTTCAGCTTGTTCTACCTCCTCGATATCCGCCGGCATCTCATGGCGGGTTCGGCGGTAAGCGATAGTGACTTCATCACTTCCAAGACGAAGGCTGGTTCTGGCGGCATCGATGGCCACATTCCCACCCCCGATGATGACCACACGTTTTCCAGGTGCTTTTCGGTCGCCCAAAGCAACTTTTCTCAAAAAGTCAATGGCTTCCAAAACCTGCGGAAAATCTTTCTCCCCAGGAATATTCAGGTTAAATGCCTTATGAGCTCCAATTGCAAAGAAAAAAGCTTCAAACCCTTCGGTCTTGAGCTGATCGAGAGTGACATCCTTACCGAATCTGGTATTATATCTGAACTCGACCCCCAGGTCTTCGATCATGGCGACTTCACGATCGATCACTTCTCTTGGCAGACGATACCGGGGAATGCCCAGCATCATCATTCCACCGGCAACAGGCTGAGCTTCCAACACTCTGACCTGATATCCTTTTAACGCTAAAAAATATGCCGCACTCATCCCGCCGGGTCCCGCACCGATAACGCAAACTTTTTTGTTTTTATCCGGAGCTTTTTCAGGGTTTTTATAATCGCGATCCGAAAGGGCCTTTTCTGCAGCAAACGCTTTTAAAAACTTAATGGAGATCGGCTTGTCAATTCTTCCGCGGACACACATAAATTCACAAGGCCTGGTGCAGACAAGTCCGCATACCCAGGGAAATGGGTTATCTTTTCTGATCACCTCGATGGCTTCAGCATCGCGTCCCATCCCTATTAAGGAAACATAGGCTGGGACATCGATTCCCGCAGGGCAGGCCATCTGACAGGGCGCGGGAGCAAGTCGGACACAATCCCCTGTAGCACAGTTATGGGTTTCAACATGGCTCGTGAAGATTTCTTCATTTTCCTCCACAACGGATGCCACCATTTGTCCGACCTGTTTTGCCTCATTGTCCGTGGCATCGTCTATAATGGTTTGAGCCAGATCTTTGATTGCCGGCACATGTTCCCTGCCGGCGCGGCCCCATGCAACATCTTGAATAAGCTCCAGAATTTCCTCACCAATTCGTCGAAGCCGGGGGTCTTTCAAGGCGCCTGACTCGATGGACTTTTCAAGTCCTATGATGGTTTCATTTACCGGGCACCTGTTCATAACTTCTCCTTTGTACTCATTTTCGATCAACCAAGATGGCTATGCTCCAAGGCTGCGATAGTCTTTGCATGGCGCTGTCTGCGAATCTGGGTCATATCTTCGACCTTGCCGAAATGAAGACAATGGGAAGTACAAATAGTCACACAGGCTGGTTTTAAACCCTGATCAACCCTGTCTTTACAATAATCGCATTTGACCACTTTTCCGGTTTCGGGATTCCATTGGGGAGCACCCCAGGGGCAGGCGGAAATACAGGATTTGCATCCGACACACAAGGTGGGGTCCACAAAAACGATGCCATCCTTGGATCGTTTTTGCATGGCACCCGTTGGGCAGGCAGCCACACACCAGGGATCTTCACAGTGAAAACAGGGCATGAATACATAAGAGGCACGGGGCAGCCCTCCGATAAACCTGGGGCCAACCTCAATGATCTGACAAATCCTGGGGCCTGCCGGAAGTGCCTTGTTGCTTTTGCACATAATTTCACAGGAATGGCATCCAATGCACTTTTTGGTATCCTGAAAAAGATAGTATTTACTCATAATCGTCCTCCAAATATATCGAAAACCGCATAACGATGATATCCATTTATGCAGCTTTGACTTTGACAAATGTTTCGTGAAATGCGGGGCTTCCACCGATCATATCCGACACGTTTTCTTCCAGAAGGCTGTCCGAAACGCCTTTGTTATAGGACCGGCTCGCCCGTTTCGCCTGATGGCCGAATCCATGAAGCATGAATACAGACTCCGGATGAATAAGGTCGGTTACGCAGGCTTTGATGATTCCTGAGCCTTGTTTGGAGGAAACTTCCACCATGGAATTGTTGGATATCCCCAGTTCTGAGGCTTTTTTGGAATTGATCCAAAGCCTGTTTTCAGAAAGAAGCTCATTAAGATAAGGGTTATTCTGCGTGGAAACATGGGTGTGCAATGCACATCGCCCTGTGACTAATCTGAAATGATCTTTTTCTGGTTTGGGAATCGGTTCATAGTCAGGAAATGACGAAAAACCCGCATTCTCAAGAAGCGAGGAACGAAACTCGATTTTACCCGAAGGTGTTTTGATTTTTAACTGGGTGCGATCCCAGAAAATAGGGTCCTTACAATAGGCCACAAAACCTTTCTTGTCAAAATCTTCAAGGGTAAATCCGGTACTCTCCAGTTGCCATTTAACCAGTTCTTCCATGTTCTCATAGGGGAAATATTTGCCGATACCCAATTTTTCTGCGAGCTGCTTTAAAATCATGGCTCCTTCACGGGTATCGTAGCGGGGAGCAACGGCCTGACGTCGCAAAAACATCTGGGGTTTCAGGCCATTTGCCTGTTGAACGCAATCGGTCCGCTCAAGGTAAGTGCTTTCGGGCAGTATCACGTCCGAGTACCAGGCGATATCACTGTAATTGATATCAATGGTCACAATTAAATCGAGCTTGTTTAAAGCTTTCAAGGTAGTTGTGGTATCAGGAATGGACATGAGCGGCTCGAACCGGTATGCGATCAGTGCTTTTATCGGATAGGGATCTTCATTTAAAATGGCATTTGGAAGCATCTGAGGAGCACCATGGTTTGGATCCGGCAAAGGGAAATCTTTTGTTCCCACTTTATCAAACCGGGGGGCTTCGATTTTTGTGTCAAACTGTTGCTCGGTCAGTTTTCTCGCCGGTTTTCCCCCAACTTCGCCAGGTCCCTTTTTAAAGAAAACCCCGCCTTTAGCTTCGACAGATCCCATTAAACAATTCAGGATCAGAATGGATCTGCGAATATAAATTTCATTGACCTGATTGGCCCCCCGATAACCAAAATGGAAAATAACCGAAGGTTTATCTTTGCTCATCTCGCGGGCGAGGGCAACGATTTCATCAGCCGGAATGCCGGTTTCTTTTTCAGCCCATTCAGGTGAATAAGAGGCCACAAATTCGCGAAGATCAGCCATACCAGTCACCCATCGCTCAACAAAGTCTGCATCATACAAACGTTCTTTTAAGATCACATGGATCAAAGCATAGTTGAGAGCGAGGTCGGTGCCGGGGCGAATCATCCAGTACCGGTGAGCTTTTGTTGCCGTTACGGTCACCCTTGGGTCGATGTAGGTCAGTTTTGCTCCATGTTCCAGAGCATACATCAGGTTGTTGACCTCCTTGACCGAAACCGCTTCGAAAATATTTCTTCCGTATAAAACTATATGCTTAGTGTTCTTGTAGTCCATAGCCATCTGTGCATCGGTATATCCGAACAGGGACCGGCATGCGGTATTGACCGACCCTTTGCACAGCGCATCGTGAGTAAAATGATTGGGGGAACCCAGTGCTTTCAGAAAAGTTTTGCTGACATGGGTCGCCAGCTGGGTGCGTTCTCCCAAAACTATGCTTTGGGGACCGTTATTATTGATGATATCTTTAAGCTTATTGGCGACAAAATCAAGGGCTTCATCCCAGCTTGCCTTCCGCCAGTTACCCGACCCGCGTTCACCCACTCTGATCATGGGGGTTTGAACCCGTTCAGGGTCATAAAGCAATGAAATTCCTGCTGAACCACGAGGACACAGGCTTCCTTCCATGCCGGGCACATGAGGATTTCCTTCAATCCAATCCACCTGTCCGTCTTTGGCCAGCACCCGGATCGGGCACCTGATCGAACACATGAAACATAAGCTGTAAACTTCTTTATTCATTATTTTCCTCCAT
>CAYZJH010000152.1:0-3896 GCA_964478625.1 uncultured Desulfobacteraceae bacterium | reverse complement strand
TCTTCATTCCATATTACAGGCAACAAATTGGTCCACTTTCCTCGGCTGGGCAAAGAAGCAGCGACTTTCTCGAATTCATTTCTAAGCGATCCATCAAATTCAGGAATTCTTTTAATATTTTTTGCAACCACCCGTATTTCACTATTGTACCAAGGTTGATTTTCAATATTATTAAATGGCATTAAAGAGTCATTGCTCCATTTTGCCAGGGTTAAAGTGATTGTTTCTTCGCCCAGGCGGGTCGGCATGCTCAAATCTTCCGGCCAAACCTGTTCTTCCATGCAATATCCGGCTTCAAATACGATTGCGTTAAAAATACCCATTGCCCTTTGGCCGTTCATATTTCCTTCCGCACTAATATCTGTTCTTTCAAGACCTGTGGGGATTTGTGCCTCCGGGCTGTATGTTTCTTCGATCAATGCCCGTATATTTGCCGGTAACATACTTTCTGGAAGGTTTATTAATTGTTTCAGCCCCAACCACAGCCGGGCATGATTTTCATAAACCCTCTTTGCGTTTGGAAAATGGGAAGAAAACCATTCTGGACCAGGATTATCCGTATATTCCGGTGTATAAAGATAAAATATGGCATCCCCCCTCGCATCAGTGCCAGTTGCTTTTAAGTTGCCCTGCTGGTCACGGTTATGCCGGTGCAAGCGGCCTGCTCTTTGTAAAAGCAAATCAATGGGCGCAAGATCGGAAATTATCACATCAAAATCTATATCAAGAGACTGCTCAACAACTTGTGTGGCGATAAGGAGTCTTCCCTTTCTTTGGTCAGGGCAGCCGTTTTTTCCAAAAAATTCCAACACCCTGCCTTGTATACTCAAACGGTCTCGAATCGTGAACCTTGCATGAAAAAGATCCGCCTGCGAATGCTGTTTTTCCCATCGCTGAAAAGATTGTCTTGCATCTCTAACGGTATTCCGTATCCAGCAGACGCATTTTCCCTCCCGAAGATTTTTTTCAATTACAGAATCGACCTCATCAATCGTATGAAGAAATTTAATTTTGCGTTTCTTAGTGCCTGCCCGCTGGTGTGATGTGAATGGTATTTCTTTTTGGGTATCTTTGCCTTCGATTATATGAGTTAAAAGCGGATAAGCCTTTTTTTCAAGCAAATTGTAAAAAGGCTGCCCCAACCCTTTAGAAAAGGCATTGCAGAGATTCTGTTTTATCTTAAAAGGTAAGGTGGCCGACATTATAACTGCACTTCCACCTAAGGCCGAATGGACCATCAGCAGTATTTCAAGCTCTTTACCCATATATGCATCATAAGCATGGGCTTCATCAATAATCAGGACCTTCCCAAGCAGTCCGAACAAACGAATGGATTGGTATTTGGCCTTTAGGACCGATAAAAAGACCTGATCAACCGTCCCTACGCCCGCATGGGCAAGAAGGGTTTTCTTTCGGTTGTCCGTTATCCAAGCTTGGCATCTGGATTCGGCATCATCATAAGGGAGATCCCTTTCTTCAAAAGAAGGATAAATTATCGTCTTGTTAAACTTCTCACTTAATCTGGATGAGCTATGAGATAAAACCAATGACGGATAAGCATCCGGACTGAATAAAAGGTTATATGTTTTTTGGACTCTTGGAAAAATTCCATCAGCGGTTGCCATGGTGGGCAATGCAAAATAAAACCCGTGTACAGCGCCGATGGCCATTAACCTGTTTAGCAGTATCAAGCTCGCTTCCGTTTTCCCGGCACCTGTTTCATCCTCAATAATAAAAAGCTGGGGTGTTGCGGATATCGGAATTGCTTTTACCAGATTCTGTAAAGGGGTTAATTTAGATGAGTCAGGCAAATCCAGTAACTCAGACAGCGGGTCAAGTTCTCTATTGGAAGCGCAGGGTAAAATACCTGACTGTTTAACAGCCTTTTTGGCGTTTAGGCGGGCTTTTGTCTTCCAGTAGGCCATTACTGACGGCCTTGAATCAAACCCTGAAGAGTATTGGAATATTTGTCCTGACCCTATCCAGTCACATACAACAAAAAAACCACCGATAAGCCAGGATGACTGCTTAATTCTCCCCAACAGATTTGATTCTTCCCGCCAAACATCAATAAAAAACAGATCTTGAATTGGAAATATAAGCAACAATTCATTAACAAACTGAGCTACAGCTTCTTTGTCCGCTTCTGACCAATAATCCCTTAAAGCCTTGCGAGCAATTTTACCTGGCACACCATGATGCCCAAAGGCTGCTTCGGCAAACCAGTTCAGAACTTCTTTCCAATCCTCTTTATTGGGAATAGCACCGTTTTCTTTTTCCAGACAACAGATAAGCTCTTTAAAAAGATATTTATTCCACAACATAAAACCAATTGAATCATGACCGAATTTTTTCGTGTATGGTTGCTTATTGCTGTTTTCAAGGCCCAGAAGCTTGTAGGACAATCCTGGAATAAGATATTGAAAAGTTTCTGAAAATTTTCCAATGTCGTGCAAAGAAAGAAAAAAAAGAAGAATCTTTTTTAATATATCCGGTTTCAGACCGGTTAACTTTGAAAAGCGTTCAAGAAGATATGGATTTTCATCTAACAATTCTTTGCCCACCGCTGCCACATCCAGGCAATGATAAGGTAACAAGTGATAGGAAGAACCATCTTTTGCGGCTTTTCCCCAGTACCTGAAGTAGGGGGCGTCTGTGTCTGAATGCTCAACCTTCATAGAAACTTCTCCGTTTTCTCCTTCCAATCATTTCCGACTATACGCCCCACCAGGGACAAAAATGGTCCTTGTTGCATCTTTTTTTTCATATTTTTTTCATCGCAAGCAGGCTTTCCTCCAGATCGGCCTGAATGGCCTGCCTCAGTGATTTTGGAGACAGCAGGACAGCGTCCTTGCCGAAGGACATGACCCAGGATTTGATGTCCCGGGTGCCGGAGGTGTCCAGGGTCAAATCGATTGAGCCGTCCGGGTTCTCGACAATGGTCTGTTTCTGCGACCTGGTTTTTTCCCTGATGTAGCGGGCCACGGACGCGCTGAACCGGATGGTCACGCTCACGGGATCACCGTGGGTCAGGCCGAAGGCTGAATTCAGGGTTTTTTCCGGATCAAAGCCCTCTGGATAGGTCACATTTCTTTCCAGGCGTCGGATGCGGAAAATCCGTTCCACCGCATAGGTCCGGACATCGTCTGTTTTGAATTTAACGGCGAAAACATACAGACCGCCTTCGTATTCATAAAAATGCAGAGGGCCGACATCTTCTTCTTTGATTTCGTCGGTGTAGAAAACATGGTAGGTGATGCGGCAGGCGGTTCGGTCCAGAATGGATTCGATCAGGGTCTGGATGATCTCCTGTTTGTCGCCGTAGGTTTTAGCGCCCATGGACTTGCAGATGAACACCCGCTTCAGGTCGGACAGCTCCACTCTGGTGGATTGAGGCAAAAAATGTCTGAGTTTGGCAATGGCCGTATCGATGTGACGGCCGATTTCCGTTCCCCTGAAAATCACGGATTCGCCGGCCAGCATGCACAAAGACATGATTTCCGGAAAGGTCAGGGAAATGTTCGGCAGGGAGACGCCGGCCATCCGGGACAGGGTGGCGGAATCGACCCGCCAGCGCTTTCCCCGGACCAGGCCGGGGGGATCGTCATAGGCCGGGATGCCCAATTCCTGGACAGTGGCGATGACCCTGGACACCGACCGGATGGAAATGCCCAGTTCACGGGCCATTTCTTCTCTTGTGACGCCGGACGGCCGGGACAGCAGGTCCAGGGTCCGAATGAGCTGAATCAGATTTTTCCCTCGCATGGACGTCCTCCTTTTTTTGCCTTTTACCCATATCGCATTCGGAGCGGGTTCGCAATCAGGGATCGCCGTTTTCTCCCAAAAAAATCAACGCGGCGAAGACCCCTTGACAACGGCCCACCGGTCCACTATAT
>CAYZJH010000151.1:0-3960 GCA_964478625.1 uncultured Desulfobacteraceae bacterium | reverse complement strand
CTAAAGAAAAAACCCTTTGACAAAACCACGGATCATTCCCAGTTTATTAAATAACTCTCTTTCTGTTAAAAAATCCTGATTATTATGCACCGTTTTCAACTTTTTGAAACCATTTGAACCAATGGGTTCGAAGGTGTATCAACGGGTTTAATGAAAAATCGGCCTAGGGTGAAAAGTTTAGGCGGAGGGTTGACTTATGAAAGACGAAAAACCAAAAGCAAAAAAATCCAAAAACACGTGCCGCATGGATTCATTGGATTCACATGGACACAGCAATTTGTGCTGCTGCTATGTGATGGAAAAAGACGGCAGCTACACGGATCCCTGCAACATACCGGCAAAGGAGTGTTGCTGATACCCGAAGCGTGGCACATGAATGGTTATTCCAATTCAATATTGATTCTTAAACAGCAAATAACCAGCATTTTTCTTTCTTAATGAGAGAAAAAAGCTGGATTTTTTTGAACATTTCAGGAGGTATCCTATGAATCATATATTACCAGAACTCGGTTATGCTTACGATGCATTAGAACCTTATATTGACGCACGTACCATGGAAATTCACCATACAAAACACCATCAAACCTATATTGACAAACTGAATGCAGCACTGAAAGATCATGCGCAGTTTCATGATTTCAGCGCAGATCAGCTCATTCAAAAACTAAACGAGGTCCCCGAATCAATCCGCACAGCAGTGCGCAACCACGGAGGCGGGCATTCCAATCATAGTTTTTTCTGGCCCATTTTGAAAAAAGAAGTCCCGAGATCAGGCCCTGCTGTAGAAGCCATTATAAAACAATTCGGCACCTTTGATCAGTTCAGACAGGATTTTTCAAGTGCTGCAACACTTTTGTTCGGAAGCGGATGGGCATGGCTGACCCTAGCTGAAGGAAAACTGGAAATTGTCGTTACTCCTAACCAGGACTCCCCATTAAGCCAGGGGAAAAAGCCGATTATTGGTCTGGATGTGTGGGAACACGCCTATTACTTGAAATATCAGAACCGAAGGCCGGATTATATCGAGGCCTTTTTCAGTATCATCAACTGGAATAAAGTCAACGAGCATTTTGAGAACGCAATGAATTGATAATCCAATGCGGACGATTGTTTATTTGAAAACTATTTCACACCAATTGATATGGTGAATCAAAAGAACAGTCGTCCGCAATTTTTTAAAAATGCAGAAGCTTTGGCAACATCCGAATAAAAGGAACTTGACTGAAAATACAAACCCATTTATGTATTCTTCTGCAGGCCGTTATTAAATATTAAAAGGCAACAGATGAAAAATGGGAACGAAAATACCCTGTTTGCAAAAAAAAATGTGAACCAAGAATTTTCAATCTCAAATTGATTCCCATGATAGGTTTTATCCGCCCTGATCCATAAGCAAAAGACAGCTCCTGAACAAAATCGAACGGTTTTTCAGGAGTATAACCGACATTCACTGAAATCCCGTTACGAATCCTAGTTTTCGGCATTATCCAGCGGGAAATATCGAGCTGAACAGATTCTTAACGGATTTTTCAATAGAGAGATTGCCGAAATTGAATCGTTTGATTTTGGGCTGAGAAAGGAATCTTTTATGAAAAAAAGAACATGGCTTTCTTCTTTCCTGCTGCTTCTGTCCGTTCCTTTTCTATTTACCGGCGGTTGCACCGGCACCTACATTTCTGTAGGCAACACACCGGAACATCACAATCCATATTATGATAATCCCGGACGAGGGGGAGGCCCGCCTCCCTGGGCTCCAGCTCATGGATACCGGGCCAAATATAAGTATCGATATTATCCATCCACAGAGGTTTACTTCGATGTTGACCGAAACTTCTATTTTTACTTCAGCGATGGTAACTGGCAGGTCACAAAAAGATTGCCGTTTCATATGAAAGCAGGACTTGGAAATAGTGTCGTCCTGGAAATGGCGACGGATAAACCCTATCGATATCATTCCGATGTAGTTAAACGGTATCCGCCAGGCCTTACAAAAAATCGGGGCAAGGGAAAATAAGCCGATTAAGAAAGCTGGTTTTTCTGGATACCGGATCATGTCCGGTATGACGAAGAACTTTTTATTGTCAGGTTTTAAAATGAAGCTTTTACCTTGAACATAATGCGAAGCGGAGGGATAGCCGTGCAACCCAAAATGATGGTTAAGAACTTCTTTTGCCATCATAAAAACAGCCTTATATTTATTTGCTTTATCTTTTTTTCTATATTTCTATGTCCTTCCCAAGCTGTTTCTGATTTTCTCTCTCCGGAAGAGCGAAAATGGATCCTGGAACACAATGGAAAAATTCGTGTGGCCCCTGATCCTTATTATCCTCCCCTGGAATATTTTGATGAAAATGGTATCTTTCGCGGGATTGCCGCCGATTATATCCGGCTCATTGAAAAAAAACTCGAGATCACATTTCAAATTATCCAATTAAGCAGTTTTGAAGAGATACTTGAAAAAGCACAGAATCGCGAAATTGATATTGTCAACACCGTCATAAAAACTCCTGAACGATCCGAATACCTTCTTTTTACTCCTCCCTATATCCGAATCCCCAATGTACTTGTCGCCAGAAATGATTTCAGGGACAACATAACCATTAAAGATCTCAAAGGCATTGACGGCATCGTTTATCAGGGCGGATACGCCATCGGTTCTTTTCTTAAACAGCAACATGGCATCACGCATGCCCAACCCATAACCGACCCGATGCAAGCCCTCAGGGAGCTGTCCATGGGGCGAACCAATGTAATGGCAGGAAATCTTGCAGTGATATCTTATTATGTCCAGCAAATGAAACTGGCCAATCTCAGAATCACAGGTGACTGCAATTTTGATGATGCCGTAAGTTTTGCATCGAGAAGCGACTGGCCTATTCTGAATCGGATTCTCGATAAGGTTCTCCTCGAGATTTCACCGGAAGAAAGAGAGGCAATCAGCGATAAATGGATAAAACTCGATGTTAAAAAATTTTATCAGGACAGGAGGTTCTGGTTAATTGTATTCGGTAGCTTAGGGCTGTTTGCAATCATTGTCACACTTCTTTACGCTTGGAACAGAGCACTCAAAAATCAGGTGGGAATTAAAACTTTTGAATTGAAGCAGCGGGAAGAGTCCCTGAGAAAAAGTGAGGAAAAATATCGATGCCTTGTGGAAAACGCCAATGAAGCGATCGTTGTTGCTCAAGATGGCCGATTGGTGTTTGTAAATCCTACAGCCTTAGAACTCACGGGGTATTCGGAACAGGAGCTGATGTCGCGGCCTTTTTTAGATTTTATCCATCCTGATGACAAAGCTTTGATCGCCGAACGCTACCAGAGTCGTCTCAAAGGAATTTTTGCTCCTTCACGGTATTCATTCAGGATGCTTGGACACGATGGAACTGTAAAAATTATGGAAATCAGCTCGGTTTTAATTGACTGGGAGGAAAAGCCCGCCACGCTGAATTTCATCGTCGATATTACCGAACGTAAAAAAGCTGAAACTGAACGGGAACGCTTACTCATGGCAATAGAACAATCCGGGGAAAGTATCGTGATCACGGATCCCGATGGAAACATCCACTATGTCAATCCTGCTTTTGAAAAAATCACAGGATATGCCAGGAATGAGGCAATTGGCAAAAATCCCCGCATTCTCAAGAGTGGCACTCATGATACGGCTTTTTATCAGGAACTGTGGAACACGATCACAAGCGGTCAAACCTGGAACGGACGCATTGTCAACAAACGCAAAGATGGTGCCTTCTATACGGAAGATGCCACAATTTCGCCTGTAAAAGATTATTCCGGCTCAATTGTCAATTATGTGGCTGTTAAACGGGATATCACAGAGCACCTTCGGATTCAGAAAGAAAAGGCTGAATTGGAATCTCAGTTCTATCAGGCTCAAAAAATTGAGTCGGTCGGTCGTCTGGCCGGAGGAGTGGCCCATGATTTTAACAATATGCTGGGGGTGAT
>CAYZJH010000150.1:0-4044 GCA_964478625.1 uncultured Desulfobacteraceae bacterium | reverse complement strand
CTAAGGTCGACACCTTCTCCAATAATGCCTGCATTCCTTGTAATTGACGGCCCGATAAGATCCGGGGTCAGTTCCAGAACGGAATCCTCATTGAATTCTGCAGTAAGCCGTTCTTCGGGCAATTCGACCCGATAGCCCTGCACACGGGGGAATCGGATTTCAAGGTGATCCCGGTCCGGACGGATTGCTTTGACCTGTATGGTTTCACGGGGCGGCTGAGGTGGTGCAACCACAGGCTTTGCCGTAAAATCGAACGGTATTCCCAATATGTCGGCATATTCGACATTAAAAAGGTTTTCCTCGTTAAGATCATACGACTGCCGGCGCAGGGCGCGACCGATGACCTGTTCACACAAAAGTTGTGTCCCAAAGGCACGAACGCCTAAAACATGGGTGACCGTGTTGGCATCCCAGCCCTCGGTGAGCATGGAAACCGATACGACACATCGGATCGATTCTCCAAGACGGCCTTCCTTGCCTACCGTGTTCATGACCTCCCGAAGCAGGTCCTGGTCCGACAGGTTTTCCGCCTGATGGTGGTCACCGGTGCGTTCGACAATCTCGCGACGGAAACGTTCTATCTCATCAGATGCCATGTCTCGGAAGTTTTTGTCCAGTGCTTCACCCGATTCCAGTTGCTCGCTGTCAATAAGAATGGTATTGGGCCGGGCGAGTTGGTTTCCGTGCTCATCAAAATTTCTAAAAAGCTCCAACCGACCGTTGACTAACTGGCTTGTCCCATCTTCATTCTCCGAAAAAAAGCCGGAGATATAATCATAAATCAGCTTGGAGGTTGACGTATTATTACAAACCACAATAAAACAAGGCGGAACAGTAATGCCGCTTTCCCGCCACAAATCGAATGTCTTTTTATAATGGCCATAAAGAGCTTCCAGTGCGGTTTGCAGATCGACAGGCAAACTGAGGGGATCAAGAGACTTTGACTTTCCCCGACCTTTTTTAGGCATTTTTTTGCCGATATGCTCCCAGAGATTGCGAAATCGGGGCATATCACCACCGGGAATGTTATCCGCCACCGGAACACGGGGCAGTTTGACAATTCCGCATTCGATGGCATCCATCAGTGAAAAGTCACTCATGGTCCATGGAAACAGAGTGCCTTCGGCGTATCCGGAACCCCGAAGAAAAAACGGGGTCGCTGACAAGTCAATTATACGGGTGACACCAAGCTTTCTGTTAACAATTTCCAGGCCGGATATCCAGAGACGCGCGGCTTCGTTGTTTTTTTCAGCTTCTTTTTTGTCATCACCTTTCAGAGAGACTTCTTCTTCCGGCGGTTTTTCCCGATAACAATGATGGCCTTCATCATTGAGCACCATAATATTTTTCATAGCCATCAGTTCCGGCATGACCCTCTGAACCATCTGACCTTCCGTTTCCAGAGTGTTGAGCGCATGGCCCCGTCCCTGGAGAAGCGAGCGGCCGCCTTTGGAAATCTCCATCCGCTCCCGAAGTTTAAAGGCATGATAATTGGTAATAACGATTTTGGCCCGTTCCAGATCGCCGAGCATTTCACCGGGAACCAGTTCACGACTTGCGTAATAGCTGTCAGGATCGTTAGGCAAGAGAACACGGAGCCGGTCCTTTATTGTCAAGCCGGGAGTGACCACCAGAAACCCCCGGGTAAATTTCTTACCGGCTGGATGGCGGACCGCATTGATGGTCTGCCATGCAATCAGCATGGCCATGACGGTGGTTTTTCCGGTACCGGTGGCCAGTTTCAGAGCCAGGCGCATCAATTCCGGGTTCGCATCATGATTGGCATTGGCCAGATGCTTAAGAAAACCCTTGCCGTTTTTGCCGGATTTCGGAGCGACTTCACTAAGCCAGATAACCGTCTCCAAAGCTTCCACCTGGCAAAAAAATGGTCGAATATTATTGAACCTGTGATGCCGCCAGTGCCGGAGCAATCGGGTCGTCTCAGGTGTCACCTGCCAGTCATTGGGATTCGGCCGGAGTCGCCATTGATTCACATGGCGCCGAAGCTCATTGATAATGGGGGTGGGATCATATTGCTGCTGTTGAGTGGAAAGCCCTTTGCCCTCGTCGAAGAGCAATGTCAGTTGTTGCTGTGGGGCGGCTTTTTGTTTTTTTGGCTTCGGAACCGGTGTGATGAATGATGCGCGGCGGCGGTTTTCAATAATACGCTGTGTGGGCTGACCCTGCTCATCAAGTTCCCAGTGTCTCGCGGGATATTCATATGGAGAATTGATGATGGGCTTATCGAAAAACCGATTATCCATGGTAAACTTTTCTCATAATGACTTTCTCCAGCATTAGAGATATGATTATTTTTTGATACAATGCTGATGAAAAATTTAGAATTTAGGAAGATCATATAACTACACTAAATTTTTGGCAAGTAATTATGCCGGTCGAACACGGTGAAGAAAGAACAAAATTTTATTTGCTTTTAGCTTGATTGCAATGGCCTTTTGCCGGAATGACATGGCTGATAAATTCGCTTGAATTAGGATTAAAGATTAAGGGAGGTTTTCGAGATCGTCCAAATCTTTGTGCCGTCCGCTTGCTTTTTTATTTAATTTCAATTGTACCAGACTGATGATATTGACGTTGATTCGATCTATTTCATCGACAATCTTTGTTATGTAACATTCCTCGAAATCAACTCGGCAACTATTTGATTTTTTTAGCGTTCAGCAACTTCAAAAAATCTTTGAAGTCCGGCGGTAGCACCATGTCCATAATTTATCCTTCTTAACATTTCGATATATTTTAATCTCTCAATCGGTTTTTTTTCAAGCAAATACTCTTTATCATCAGAAGGATCAGATAATGAAATGATCGAGAATTCTTGTTTATTCAATTTTAAAACAGTTTTTTCTTTATCCATAACTTCTTCTTTCATCATCAACAGGCTGATGCACAAAAAAATGTGTTGGAAGCCTATCTGCACCGTCAAAGCACCAACTGATTGTTTTTTAAACCAATTCGTATCCGTACTTTTTAAACCATTTCTTTACTTTTACCCATAACTCAAGGATTGATGGAGCCTTGATCGTATGAACTTCCGGTGGCATCGGAGCGGCAAAAGGCAGTATTCCATCAAATTTCAAATTCATTTCAACAGGATTTTTACCAGAATCTTTGATCTGAATTTTCGAAATATATTCCAAATAGTCATCAGATTTTGGATGATAATATTTCGCTGACAATATTTTTGTTTCTTCGTAAATAATGGATGCTTTTTTCATTCTCAATTCCCCACTTTCATACCGTAATTCTTACAGGGCCATTTCATAATCTTTTTCTAATATCGAATCAAAATATATAACCATCCTGATCTTTTGGCAAATAATAATGCCGGTTGAGCTGGGCGAGGAATTAACAAATTTTTTAGCATTGTTACCATCCCGAAAAATGAATAAAAAATTGAATTTTCAAAAATTCTTAAAAACTATCGTGCCGGCAATATGTTGGTTGGGAACCGGAGCCTTTCAGGACAAAAAAAATCTGAAAGATAGGCATAATGAGAAAACATGGTAGACTAATGGTTGCTGACGCGTTAGTTTTTCTTATGAATCTTAAAAGAATTCTTCAGACCACACCCTTTCACAGACTGAAACTGACATTGATTCCACTGCTGGTGGTGGATCTCATTTTAATCCCTATATCCCTGTTGGGAGGATCGCCTTCAATTAAGGGAATTATTTTCATAAATTTTCTGGTCGTTTTGATCCTGGGTTTACGCTTTACGCTTCTCTATTTGTGGAGGTTGCGATGCCGGGTCTGCGGAAAGGGAGCGGCCATGGACACCGGGATGGATGATCAAGGCTATCCTGTAGTACGGTGCCGAAGGTGCGGAAGGGAATGGATTTTATGAAGGGATTCCAAAGCCGGGTTTGAACGTACCGGACAAAAATCTCACATAGCTCTCACACAGAACAAAAAGAGCTTTTCAAGCCGGACTGCCGAAAAGCTCTTGAATATTTAAAATTTGTTAAATGATTCATTGGTGGGCCGTGAAGGAATCGAACCTTCAACCTACTGATTAAGAGTCAG
>CAYZJH010000149.1:0-4266 GCA_964478625.1 uncultured Desulfobacteraceae bacterium | reverse complement strand
CTGTGCGGCTTGTGGCCGTATCATCGGACTGGTCCGCGAAGGGTCCAAATTCAGGAAAGGGACAAAGCTTTATTGCGCCGAATGTGCTTGCCGGGACCGTCCGAAAAAATAAGGCAGTTCGGTATTCGATTTTTTAAAAAGATATTGTAAATAATTGCCGCCATGTCTCCTACGTGGCAATCCGTCGGGCGTCCCGGCTTCCGAACACAAGATTTATGACCATTTCGCAGGTTTCAAAGATTTTCCTGCACAAAAATAAAGCACCGGGAAACAAAAAAACTTTCGAGCTAAAAAGGAATTGAAAAATGAACGATGATTATAAAGAGGCATATAACGCCGTCGAAATGGTGATGTTTTCGATTAGAGAAGAAAACGCAAAACTGAAGAAAGCGCTCAAATACTACGCGGAAACAGAATGGAAAGAAGTTTCACAACTGGACCGGGGTCAAAAAGCGCGGGAGGCTTTAAAATGAACGGTGTTACATATCACATGACTTGCGGGTGTGTGTTGGATTCGACCGGAGTGATAACCAAAACAATCACAAAAAAAGACGGCAAAAGAGGAAGCGCGGTAGTCTGTAAAGAACACGGAGGAAGAATAGCAAAACGAACAAGAGATTGTGCCGAATGCGGTGAAACTTTCGAGTTACATTATTCGAGAAGCGCGTTATTATGCGAAAAATGCAGACCAAAAACAGGACAAATATCCGCTGAATATGTAATGGAATGTGGATGCACTTTGACTCGTGGCGAATTGATAAAATCTGATTTTTATTTTTGCCCTGAGCATCATAAACGAGTGGATTTCATCATTTACACGTGCCAGAAATGCGGGGTTAAATTCAACCGATACCGAGAAAAAAACGGGCGCATTTATGCGGCTAAATATTGTCCACAATGCCGTGATCAGATCAGATATTCAAAAGGAAAAGGTAAAAAACCGCCTGAATCCTACCGCCCGCCTAAGAACAACGACCGGTTGCGGGATGAAAGCCGATGCGATTGTGTCCATTATGTCCATGAATGCCTGATGCAATATCAGCATTTTACATCCGTCCCGTGTAAAAATTGCAGCCGGTATGAACCAGAACAGATAAAGGTTAACCCATTGGCTGTCAAGCACGATTATGTGTCAAAAATGGCGGTTTTGTATGGAGAATGAAACAATGATCGAAAATATGGTGTTCGGAGAACCGGAACAGTTTGACCCTGTAAATCGTCCAGGGCATTACAATCAATACCCGATAGAAGTGATTGACATCATCAGGCTTGTGTTGGGACCGGAAGGATTCAAAGCGTATTGCCTGGGAAACGAGATAAAATATCGGTTAAGGGCTGGTTTTAAGGGCGACGTGACGGAAGATATTGGGAAAGCAATGCGATACTTTGCATTCAGGGAGGGTACGAAATGAACGATCTGGAACAAAAAATCATATCATGGGCAAAGGACCGGAATTTATATGACGGAACAACGATTGACAGGCAGATCATGAAATTGTATGAGGAAATAGAGGAATTAGAGGAAGCCGTTGAAATTAAAACACCAACGGATATCCAACTTGAACTCGGGGATTGCCTGGTGGTCCTGGTGAACATTGCTCATAAGCTCGGATATAGCCTGGAAAGATGCGGATGGTTTGCATACGAGAAGATCAAGGACCGGAAAGGCCGGATGATCGATGGAACTTTTGTAAAGGAGAATGATTATGGGATTTCTGCTTGATTTAATATCGGCAATAGTTGTTTTTTTGTAAAAAAAAACCACCCCGGCCATGTGACCGGGGTTTTTGCATTGCCTTATGATCATATATGAACCATCTCAAACGGGTTCAGGATTTATGAACCATCCAATATTCGGTCAAAATTTATGAACCATCTCAAATAAGTTCACAATTCTGACAACCAGGGCAGGCCCTCATGGTCGGCATGGTAGCCTGGCTGGCGATCAGTGGCCGAATCGGTTGATCTGGATGATACAAGCATGATACCATGGCTTTTTTGGTGATCGCATCGTCACATCCGAGTATCATATTTTCCAGGCAACAGCAATCCGCATAATCTCCTTGTGACCGGGGTTTCTGCATTGCCTTATGGTCCTATATTCAGCCACGTAAACCTTTTACTATGTTTATTTTTTGCCTGAGGTTTCATTGATACAATGTCAACGCGATCCGGTCGCCGTTCAGAGCGGACAAAACGGCTTGCGCAAATTCCGCTATGCCTTCAGCATATGCCTGGTTTCGCGTGGATGTAGGATTGGTTTTGTCAATCCCAGAGGCTAATTTCGATTGCGCATCAAGAACTCGTTTCATTTCATTTTTCAGTTCGGTGATTTTCATGACGTCTCCTTCTCAATTTTTAAAAACCATCTGGCATACAGTCATAATTTTTATAGACCGTATGCCAAATGGCTATATTTTATGCGGCGATTGATTTGGATGGCTCGGTGTCAATGGTTTCCGATCCGAATAGAGATCTCATTCGGTCGAAATCTATCTCCTTTTTTGATTTTTTGCGGTATGTATCCTCATGATAGTACCATGCTTTTTTGTTGCCTGAGAATCGCATTTTCATGGATTTCAAAACATCAACATGGTTGTATGTCGATCCGGAAACCCATAACCAAGATCCTATGATTTCAATGTGGATGCCTGGCAGGTTCCTGAGCACATTGATTTTTTCCTGCATGGTGTCAGTCAGCGGCGTTGTCCGTTTTGCTGTCCTGGCCTGCTCGTTTGTCCACCACGATGAGCATTTTTTCAAAAAATCATAGGCCGCATTGACCAGTTTCATGATTTCAACATCGCCGCCCTTGTCCGGGTGATGCCTCAAACATGCTTCCCGGTAAGCTTTTTTGAGTCCTTCTTCTGATTTTTCGGCTGGACATAGGATAGCCAAAGCCTGTATAATATCCATGATTCAAATCTCCTTCCTGGGGTTTTGATTCTGCCAGGCTGGATGTTCGCGCATCTGGCCGGGCTTTTTGCTTTGGCTTTTTTTATTTTATGGTTCAGGCAAAACTACTTCAACCTCACTCGGATCAATATCACCGTCATATCCATCAATGAAATCGGCAATGATCTCATCCTCGGTCATGGGACCGGCCACAAACTGGAGGTAGTATATTCTTCCGCCGTCGTCCACTATTACATCATATTTGTCTTCATTTTCCGTCATTTTTTTCATGATTTATTCTCCTTTTTTCTTCGACCGTCTCAAATACGGTCATGATTTTGATTATTCCGGATTCCCGACCACGTTCGGCGTAGTCATGGGCCGGATATAGTCCGCTATGCCCTGCACCTGAGAGGGTAGCCAGAATGCCCCGGCCCAAAGCTCCAGGCAAAAAATTTCGACTGTGGACAAGTGCCGGAGTTTTTTTAAAAACTGATCCCGGTCCACTCCCCATTTTTTATCCAGTCCATCCAGGACCATGCCGTCGTCCACCTGGATCGGCAAATGATCGCCGGCCAACCCGCTGGTAAACACAAGCCCGTTGCAAACATCGAGGATGAGCGATAGTTCTCCGGCCGTAAACACTCCGCGCAGGTCTGAATACATAGTTTTCCTGAAAACGGCCGGAAACGACTCGATGAGATATGATGCTCCATATGTTTTCGTCGGAAAATTCTGCTCGTACCATTTTACTGATGTCGCGCTGATACGGGCGCTGATTGTGGTGGGTACGTGTGACATGGTTAATTCTCCTTTTCCATGGCCGGGACGGTCAGTTTTTTCTTGCCCAGACAGACCAGAATGGCATCTCCGGGGTTTTGGGCCTGTTTTGCGGCCTTTGCGGCCTTTGCTTTTGATGCTGCAACCACGCGGACAGAATGGCCGTGAGCGGAGATGATGAAATAATCCTTACCTGTTGTCTTTATTCCGTATTTATCCCCTTCGGTGCTACGGACACACACTAACACGTGCCTCGCATCGTCGGAAATATCATAAATTTCGTGCTGTAATGCAGATCCCCACCGATTCTTTATCTGTCTGTTTTTCCACTTTGTTTCAATGTTATTATATGATGTCTGGATTTTTTTTGACTTTTCTGCGGCCAGAATCATGCACTCAGCCTCAGAAAACAGATCTTGCAGATATTTTGTCGGGCTGAATATTTGTGGGGGGAGAATCATCCCGTAGTTGTCGCGTTTAAAATTTTCTGTTACAGCCTGTTTTGTCATTTCTCAATCCTCCTGTGATTGGGTTTTGATTTCATGGCGAATCAATCCGAGAGGTGGATCAATTCGCCGGTGATGTGGCCCA
>CAYZJH010000148.1:0-4314 GCA_964478625.1 uncultured Desulfobacteraceae bacterium | reverse complement strand
ACCTTACACCTTACACCTTACACCTTACACCTTACAACGCCTTCTTAATCTTCAGATAGCCCTGAAAAACCGACCCTTCCTGGCCGTCAATGCTGATAAAATCGCCGGACCGGAATCGAAGCCGGTTGAAATAGATTTCCCGGTCATTTTCGTTGCAAACGAGGTTTTCGCAGCCTGCAACACAAACCTTTCCAAGCCGGTGGGCCACAACAGCCGCATGGGAGGTAAGTCCGCCTCGCGCCGTGAGAAGACCATCAGCGGCGAAAATTTCACGGATATCGTCCGGGACTGTATCCCCTCTGACCAGAATCAAAGGGGTATCGGGCTCCTTGAAACGCCACCGGTCAATTTCATCCAGACTGAACACCACCCGTCCGCTCATGGCCCCGCCGGCTACACCGATACCATGGCCCAGAAGCATTGCCCCCCCTGTGTTTTGATCCAGGTCGAATTTAAAAACCTCTTTGCGGCCGCGAATGGCCATGTCCCTTGTCTGAAGGATATACAGCTTATCCACCGTGGGGCCCTCAAAGGTGAATTCCATTTCCTGAGGACTCCATCCTCTTTTATATACCAACTCCTTTGCCATTTTTTCCAGGGCATTGTAAATTTCCGGAAAGTGGGTTTCAAGAGTGATATCCGTATCCCTCATTTCTTCATCCTGCTGTTTGATCGAAATGGGAAGGGTTTTCACGAGCCCGGAAACAACATCTTCGCCCTGGTTTCCCAGAGTAAAATCTCCATATAAACACAGAACATCTCCCGACCATTTGGGATTATGGGTAAAAAAAACTCCGGTTCCGGCATTCCTTGCGATATTTCCATAGACCATGGCCTGGACGGTCACGGCCGTACCCCAGTCATCGGAAATGCCCATGATTTTGCGATATGTTTTAGCTTTTGGCGATTCCCAGGATTCAAACACCTTCTTAATGGTCAGCAATAGCTGCTCCAGCGGATCCTCGGCAATCCAAATCCCCTCATCCAGTAGTTTTTGCTTATACGCAAGGGCCACCTGTTTCATCTGATCACCGGAAAAATCCCGTTTTAACGGAATATCCCAGCTTTTTTTGTGACTGCTGATGATGGCATCAAAATCATCCCGCTGAAGTCCAAAGGCCATACCGTAACACTGAAGAAATCGCCGGTAGTTATCCCAGGCAAACCATGGCTTGCCGGTCTCCGCAGCCATACCTTCCGTAATCTCCTCATTATTGCCTACATTTAAAAACGTATCCATCATGCCGGGCTGAGAGATGGAAGATCCACTTCTCACTGAAAAAATCAGTGGATTTTTGGGATTACCAAAATTTTTTCCGGTTTTTGTTTCGAGAATGGAAATCTGTCGAATCACATTTTCACGAAAATTCTCATAAGCCGGAGGATAGCTGTCGAGGATCTTTTGGATCCGGAAAACCTCGGTGGTGATGATAAAACCAGGGGGAACCGGAAAACCGATCTGTTTGAGCTGTACCATGTTCAGCCCTTTGTTCCCCAGATGAATAATGCCTGAAACATGGCTGTTGGCATCGTCAATTCCCGCAATGGCATTTTTGGGATCATAGAGGAGCAAAAGCTGAAGATTTTGCCTGTCCAGTTTGTTGGATTGTTTAAACAATGTATTTAGAATACGGGTTAAAAATACATCCAGTTGCTGAAGCCCCAAAGACATGGAAATGCGTTCCCGGAAAAAGATCTCTGAAATCCGGTGTTTTAAATTATCCTTATCTTCAACATCTTTATGAGGCAGAAATTTGGGAAGGATCTGACTCGAAGGAATCTGGCAAAAAATCCGGCCAAAGTTTCTATCATGAACACTGGTAAAATTATCACTCACAATATTTTGCACGGCACGCATCAGTGCTTTGAAAATATCGAGATATTGAGTCAAGGAAAATCCGCGCACATCCAGGGAACTTCCAAAAAAATCGAGCTGCCGGTTAAACTCGACTGAAAGGATGCCGTCCACATCAAGGGCCATGGCGAACAATTTAAGCCTATCATAAATCTGATAAAAAGTGGCCTTGGTGATCAGGCTCAGATCGATATTGTCGATGAGTTCCTCAAACAATACATTCACCATGGATTCAAGACGAAAAGTCAGACCCAGGGCATCGAATTTCATCTCATGATAACTTCCGTACATGGATGGAATATCAATGGTAAAGTGTCTTTTTTTATAAATATCCTCGCGGCTCTCATATATATTGGTCGAAAGAATTAGCTCCTTGAGCAATCGAAGATATTCCAGCAACTGGAGCAGTTTCCTTTCAAGATCCGGCTCCCGGAGTGCCTGTTTGAGTTTTCCAAGATGAGGGAAAGCCTCAGCTTTCAGCTGCGCGATATAGGTGTCAAGTTCCGTAAAACTTGTATAATATTTCTGACAAAGCAGCCGATAAAGGGTTATGGCCAGTTCCGCCCTTTCCCGGTCAACATCCGAAGCCCCAGGGGTTTCCCAGCACAACCTTTTTAAACTCTTTTCATCCTGTGTTAAAAAATCATGGGGAATCGAGATATTATTCGCCTTGAGATGGTTAAAAATTCTTTGAAGGTCATCGACATAGACTCCTTCGGCCTCCACTTTACGATAGATGCTGGGCGGGACAAAAGGTTTCAGCAGTTTTTTCTTATTGGTTTCCCAGAATGTAAAGGTTGATTCCATAAGGGCGATAATCCGGTTACTGCTTTCCACATGACTTTGTTTCCGAATAAAATGAATCAGTATATCTTTCCGGTTGGTCAGCTCGTCAAGACGGGTGGAAATATCCCGAAGTTTTCCCTCGGCTCCGATATCGTTAAAATAGGCCGGGAACAGTCGAGCCAATTGCTTGCAAAGATTGTAAACCGGTTCGATTTTGCTGTTTAGAAATTTAGTGATATCTCTTGGAAATAAATCCGTGTCCTTGATAAAAACACCGCACAGGGACAAATGAATAATCAAAGCCGAAATAAGCCTGGTAGACCATTTGGGGCTTATCTCAATGAGGGACATCCATGTTCGGATATTTTGAATATGCGCTTTATTCACCTTAATTTGCCAGTCGTTTCCGACTCCGCCAATCATGGGAGTTTGAAAACCCATATCAATGACCTCATCGATAAAGAAATTCACCAGATCATGATCATCGGTTTTGGATACCCCTTTGCCGACATTTAACACACAGTTCAGGGCTGTTTCAGGATATCGGTTGGTCCGTTTTTTCAGGATTGAAAATGTTTTTTTTATGAGCTTTCTCAGATTCCAGTGCTTTTCATTGACTATGAGCCAGCTCAGTGTCCGATTAATATCCTTTAATGCTTCCTCATGAATTGAAGAAAGCCCGGCCGTATTCATGATGTGAAATAAAAACAGAAGTTTCCACTGTTTGCCGCTGCCATTTTTATTTCCTGCCGAAAGCAATTTCCGGGGCAAATCCCGATAAGCATCAACAAACTGTTTGTAACCCGGCAACGTTATCAAATTGTCCAGTGCAATTTGTGTGCCCAAGGTTTCAGTTTCCGGAATATTTTCCACTTTGGCCTTCAAGCGCATGAGCCTTTCATGGGAAATCTCGCTGAAAAGATCCGTTAAAAACAGCGGATCATTTTTATATTCTATTTCCTTTTGAAACCATTCCTGAGGATCATCTTCGGAAAGCCAGTAAGAATAGGTGTGGTGATAATACTTTAACAACACCTGGTTAATGATCGGATAGTTAGGGGATACGCCGGCAAAGCCGTCATGGTTTAACAGATATTCGGCAAGTCGATTGAGTTGGTAGAAGCTTTTAATAAAAAGGAAAAAAATTTCATCCGGGTAGTTATTGATTTTTTCAAAAGCGCTATTGACTACCGGTATAAACCTTGGAAGCTCGGAGCCGGAATCCTTTAAAATCTTTTCCATAAAAAGCAGAAAATTGTCAACGGCATCCGCACGGACCTCCGCCTTTTTGGAGTGTTCAATGGCAATGGTAAAAATATCCAGGTAAATATTTGCAGCCTCGGGGCCATGGGGATGACCGGTCAGCAAATGGAAGTAATCCAGGGAAAACCGACGGGCATCTTTGACGATTACCCCCCAGTTTCTGTAGGGATGAGACAGCTCTTCAAGGAACGTATTTAATCCGTTTAACAGACCGTAATATCCGGACATGACTTCCTGCAAAACATAATACCTGGAGTCAATGGTAACCTCGACACTATGGTCTCTGATGTTTGCTTCAAGGGCAGCTGAATCTATTCTGGGGCTGCCTTCTCTGACACTTGTCTGGATTGGGTTTGCCATTGTCATTTTGGATCCGATCTCTAATTCTGGGTTCAATGTTTAGGGTTCAG
>CAYZJH010000147.1:0-4351 GCA_964478625.1 uncultured Desulfobacteraceae bacterium | reverse complement strand
TAAAAAATTCTTGACTTAACTATAGCTGTTTGAAAATAGATCATGGGGTTTGGGTCGATTTCAGGAAACGATTTGTTTTAATTTTGAAAATAAATTTATTGAACAATGGAAAATAAACCATTAAAGATTCTCGTCACTGGCGGTGCAGGCTTTATCGGATCTCACCTTGTTGAAGCATTGGTGAACCAGGGACACAAAATTTTGGTATTTGACAACCTTTCATCCGGAAGCCTTTCAAACCTGGCATATGTTGCAAATCGTATCGAGTTCGTTCAAGGCGATATTCAAGACTTCGATCTTTTAGCTGGGATTCTCAGTGGCTGTAATCTGGTTTTTCATATGGCTGCGATGGTTTCGGTTAATCAAACGGTAGAAGAACCTGTAACCTCATCATACATAAACG
This sequence comes from uncultured Desulfobacteraceae bacterium, assembly GCA_964478625.1. Lineage (GTDB taxonomy): Bacteria > Desulfobacterota > Desulfobacteria > Desulfobacterales > SKZT01 > SKZT01. The sequence continues at coordinate 3,948 of CAYZJH010000147.1, read as the reverse complement.
ATATTGGTACCCTTAATGTTTTGGAAGCCTGCAGGAAAAATAAAGTAAAACGTGTAGTTTTTTCAAGCTCTAGTGCCGTTTATGGCGATGCTCCAGGGTTGCCCAAAAATGAAACAATGGGTTTGAAACCCCAAAGTCCTTATGCGGTTCAGAAAATAACGGGAGAACATTATGCCTGCATTTATAATCAATTGTATGGAGTCGAAACGGTTTGCCTTAGATATTTTAATGTTTTCGGTCCAAGACAGGATCCTTCATCACCCTATTCAGGTGTTATTTCCATATTTATGAGCAAGGCTTCAACAAAGAGGGCACCTTTTATATATGGTGATGGTAATCAAACCAGAGATTTTGTGTTTGTAGCCGATGTTGTTATGGCAAATATTCTGGCAGCAAAAAAAAAGGAAGCAGCTGGTATGGCCCTTAACATAGGCACCGGTTGCCAACTTTCAATAAATCGGTTATGGACATTAATTTGCCGGCTCAACCAAATCCGGCTTTTGCCGAATTATGCACCCGCTAGAAAAGGTGACATAAAACATTCTGTGGCAAACATCGAGATGGCAAAAACCATATTGCATTTCAAACCTCGATATTCTATTGAAAAAGGTTTGAGGATTACCAATGACTGGTTTCAAAAAATCAACGAATATAATCGGCAACTTTAATAACAGGAGCAACTGAAGAGATGAAATTAACAATGGTGGGTGTCGGATATGTGGGGATTGTATCTGGGTCTGGTTTTGCCAGTTTGGGTAATGATGTTATTTGTCTTGATAACGACGAAGCAAAGATCGAAATGTTAAAAAATGGTCGCATGACTATTTATGAACCCGGCCTTGAAGAGCTTTTTAAAACGAATCTGAAAGCAGGCCGGCTTACATTTACCACTGATTCAAAAATGGCCATTCAGGAATCAGATGTCATTTTTATTTGTGTGGGGACACCTACCGGAAGTGGAAGTGAAGCAGATCTGTCTGCTGTAAAAAGTGTAGCCGCCGCAATCGGAATGTACATGAACGATTACAAAGTCGTGGTCAACAAAAGTACCGTTCCTGTGGGTACCGCGGATATGGTTCGAATGATTATCAAAGAAAATCAAAAAGAACCCATCGATTTTGATGTAGTTTCAAACCCTGAGTTTTTAAGGGAAGGTGCTGCAGTCAAAGATTTTGAAAATCCTGACAGAATAATCATAGGCACCAACAGTTCAAAAGCTGAAAAAATAATGACCTTGCTTTATCGTTCTTTAGCCAGGACCGGACGCCCTATTATGTTTACCGATATCCGAAGTGCGGAGATCATAAAATATGCAAGCAACTGCATGCTGGCAACTCGAATCAGTTTTATGAACCAGCTTTCCCATTTATGTGAAAAGGCAGGAGCGGATATTGCCCAGGTTGCAAAGGGAATAGGGTTAGATACCCGTATCGGGGCAAGGTTTCTCCACGCAGGAATCGGATATGGTGGAAGTTGTTTTCCGAAAGATGTTAAAGCCTTGATTGCCACAATGAAAAAATACGGTTGCGATGCCGATCTTTTTGAAGCGGTAGATCGAATCAATGAAAAACAAAATACGGTTGTCGTTGAAAAACTCCAGGGCGTAATGCCTATTGAAGGAATCACAGTTGCTATCTGGGGTATTTCTTTTAAACCTAAAACCGATGATGTCCGGGAGGCTCCTGCCATAAAAATAATCCATAAGCTTCAGCAGCACGGTGCGAGCATCCGCGCATATGATCCCGTTGCTTCGGAAAATGCCAAAAAAGAACTAAATAATGTTCATTTTTTTGAGGATCCCTATAAAACTGTGGAGGGGTGTGACGCTCTGGTTGTTGCAACGGAATGGGATCTTTTTCGAAATATTGATCTGGAACAAATTAAAAAATTGTTAAAAAAACCGGTAATTATCGATGGAAGAAACATATATTCTCCAGAAACCATGAAAGAACTTGGGTTTAACTATATTGGTATTGGAAGACGATAATTTTTTAATATCAAGTTTAATTTAATGAGTCACAAAAACGATTCTGCTTTTGTGACTTTTTTTTTGCAGCTTTTTAAAAATAACCTTTTTGGGGAATTGTTTGACTGTAAGAAGATGAATATCGCAATTTACATTGTTTTTATAGCGACTTATATTCTCATTGCCACCCGAAAGCTTTCCATCTTACCTATAGGAAGACCTGCTGGTGCTCTTTTTGGGGCAACTCTCATGGTCGGTATCGGTGCTATATCACCCAAAGAAAGTTATTTGGCTATTGACCACGATACGATTCTCTTACTTTTTTCAATGATGATCCTTTCCGCATACCTTCAAAAGGCCGGTTTTTTTGATTTTGTTGCTCGGCGAATCGTTGCCGTTTGCAGCACCGCCTGGAGAATGCTGATAACCATCGTTTTTGTCTCCGGTGGTTTGTCGGCGTTATTTATGAATGACACCATCTGTATCTTTTTTACTCCCCTGCTGCTGATCCTTTGTAAAAACTATCGGCTTCCCTATGGCCCCTTTCTCATAGCGTTGGCTACATCGGCCAATATCGGCAGTGCTGCAACATTGGTTGGAAATCCTCAGAATATGATTATTGGCAGTTTCAGCGGACTTGAATTTGGCTATTTTCTCAAATGGGCCGCACCCGCTGCTTTTGCCGGACTATTAACCAATGTTTTTTTGCTATGGGTGTTTTATCGGAAAAAGATCCCTTCCGGACCCTTAAAGCCCGTGAAAATTAAATCAGGGTTGAAAATTGAACTCGGCCGCATGGCTCTTCCCCTAGCAGTTGCCCTGGGAATAACGGCAGGTTTTTTTTCAGGATTTCATCTCGCTTATACCGCACTTTCAGGGGTGATGGTTCTCATCGTTTTTGAACATCGAGAGCCAAAGGAGGTCTTCTCGAAAGTCGATTGGACTCTGCTTGTTTTCTTTTGCTGTCTTTTTATTGTTGTTCACGCTTTTTCAAAAACCGGAATCGTTGAAAGCGCCTGGAGAACATGGGAAAGTGATTTGACATTTAAAGAACCTTCTGGAATTGCTTTGTTCAGCCTGCTGATGGTTTTGGGGTCCAATGTTGTTTCCAATGTTCCCATGGTAATGCTGGCGGGACCCTTTATAGGTAATATCAGTAATGAGTCTATGGGGTGGATATTATTGTCCTTTACAACAACTATAGCAGGAAATCTAACCCTGATCGGTTCTGTTGCAAACATCATCGTTGCTGAAAGTGCAAAAAAATTTTATAATCTAACATTTTGGGAATATCTTAAGTTCGGCCTCGTTTCAACAATAGGGGTTCTTGCTGTAGGTGTCAGCATTATTTATATGCTTATGGCGTAAATTGGGTTGAATAATCATGCGTTCAAAATTTTGAATCGTTTAAGTTTTGCAAAAATATTAATTTAAATCAAATGGTTAAATATAAACATTCTTTTTGTGGGTTAAAATTTTTGAACCTGCCACCTTAAATTCTAAGCAAACCCGGCCTTTCCGGGACAGCTCAAAAGTATGATAAGCAATGTAACCATTTGTTTTTGTTAGTTTTAAAAAACAGCCCTTAAAAAATAGATGTTTGGCGTTAAAATTGCATTCGATTTAATAAACCTACTCCTTTCTTCATCTGTTTTTCTCCTTAATGGCTGATCAGAAACAATATGATCGGCCATTGCTTTTTAAGAAACCCCCATATCAGTAATAAAAAAAATTCCAAAAAAACGAACTTGAAATTTTTTTTAATTCTCAATAGATTCAAATTCGTTGCGTATTCAAATTGTTATTTGGTTTAGGGTTATATTCATCAACAGATATTCTTGGGTAGTGGTAAAAGATGAAAAAGCAGAAAAAAACAGGTCAAAATCCAGATTTACAAAACAATGAAAGACAAGGATTTAATTTTTGGCAAGATCACTCTGAAATATTTTTAGAAATGGCGCTTCGCCCCGATAATCGGGAAA
>CAYZJH010000146.1:0-4376 GCA_964478625.1 uncultured Desulfobacteraceae bacterium | reverse complement strand
GGCATGGTTCGGCCCATATGAATGAACAGCAGTTTGTTTCGGCTTTATATTATCTGTACCTTTGCATCGATAAGGAACAATTAAAGAACAATCTTGGCAATGATAAAAAGTTAATCCAAAGAGCGTTGAAAGCTTTGGTTAAATCTGCCGCGACAGTGTGCCCAAGCGGAAAACAAAACAGCTATGCCAATAATGTCCATGCGTTTTATATTCTGGCGGAAAAAGGTGACTATCAGCCCAGGAATCTTTCCCTTGCGTTTATTAAAGCGATGCCTGCGGATGAACCTGAAAAGGCGATAGAAAAGTTGAACGAGGTTAGAGTAAAATTCAATAAAAAATATGGTGACACACCAGATCATAAGGAAATGAACCTGTTTGGTGAAGGTACATTAAAGGATATTCTTGATTTTGTTGGGGGGCCGGATGAATGATTATCTGGTATTCAGACTTTATGGTCCTCTGTGTTCATGGGGAGATATATCCGTTGGTGATATCCGGCCAAGTTACTCCTACCCGTCAAAATCTGCAATTATTGGTTTGGTTGCAGCCGCTTTAGGGGTTAAGCGCCATGAACAGGAAAAGCAAAAAGAACTCACCAAATTGATTTTCTCCGTCTGCATAAATGCCCCTGGAGTATTGATCGAAGACTATCATTCAATCCAAGCGCCTGATGAAGCTTCCATAAAATATGATCGTCATAAAGATTACTGGACCCGTATTGATGAATTAGAGGCAATGAAATGGCGAAAATTGCAATCTGGAAGCAATGCTGGCGGAGGGGCTATTCAGTCAAGACGGTCGTATTTATGTGATGCCGTCTATACGGTTGCTTTGTCTGAAAATATACCCCAAGATATAGCCTGGGAGAAGATTGGCAGGTCCGGTTTATATGATTTGGTCGAAGATTTAAAGATGCCAAAATTTTTACCCTATCTCGGTCGAAAATCTTGCACCTTTGGGTTGCCTATGGAACCCCAAATACACCCGGCTGAAAATTTTAAAGATGCTTTTATGAAATCGGTATTTGATTTTAAAAATGAGATGGAGGTTCTCTTAGGCCAAGAGGTTGTAAACATGCGGTATTTTTCAGAGGAGCATATAGCCGGAGCTCAGATGAAAATGACCCGTCGGGATCAGCCTGTGAATAAGGCAACTTGGCAATTTGCTGAACGAAATGAATATTATTACTATGAATAAGGGGATGTCATGTTTTTACATCAGCTAAGCTTTCCCCAACAGGAATTGGTAAAAAATCATAAAAGGTTTTATGACGCATATTCCCTGCATCAATTTATCTGGAGTCTTGCATCTGAAAATAAAAGCCAAAAGAGGAATTTTCTGTATCGAGTAGAATATGATGAGTTTCAAAAAATCAAGCATATCTATGTGCTTGCTTCGACTTGCATAAAGGCACAGGATAATATTCAAATTAAAACTTCGTCTAAATTCCAGCCACAGCTTCATAAGGGAGATCCTCTTTTTTTTAAGTTGCGCGCCAATCCGATAATAAAAAGAAAAATTGATGGACAGGCCAAAGAATACAGTGTTGTTATGGATATGAAGCACCAATTTGAAAAAAGCGGAAAGAATTATCTGGATCAGTATTCTCTATCAGGGTTGATACATGAAGCAGGGTCTAAATGGTTAATGCGAAAAGGGGCAGACAATCACGGTTTCCGGATTGAACCCTCGGAACTTCGGATTGACAATTTCCGTGAATTCTCTGTCAGTTCACCAGGGAAAAATAAATACAAATTAAGAACGTTAGACTTTGAAGGAATATTAACGATTATTGATCCTGTTTCCTTTGTGAATGCATTGTTTTCTGGCGTTGGTTCAGCCAAGTCATTCGGGTGCGGTCTGATGCTGGTAAAGCGGATTTAAAAATTCAGGATAAAGGAGACCTATGGTAAGAAAATTTCCTGATGCGACCAATCATCCGATTTACAACCAAATCCGTGATATTCTCACAGAGGCCCGCTCGCGGGTGTACCAGGCCGTCAATTCTGAAATGGTGGCAAGCTATTGGGCCATAGGGCGTATTCTTGTGGAGGAAGAACAGAAGGGACAGAGAAAAGCGGAATATGGAAAAGGTCTTATAGTGGACCTCGCTCAGAAGCTCAGTGCGGAGTTCGGCAAGGGTTTTGATGAACGAAATCTCAGAAGCATGCGCTCATTTTATTTGCTTTTTCCAAATTGGAACGCAGTGCGTTCCGAATTGAGCTGGACCCATTACCGCATTCTCCTGCGGGTGGAAAAGGATGAGGCGCGGGCGTTTTATGAAAATGAAGCTGTGAATGCAAAATGGTCCACACGGGAACTTGAAAGACAAATTGCTTCACTTTTGTTTGAGAGGCTTGCCCTTTCCAGGGATAAGCAGGGTGTTATGGAGCTGGCCCGGAAAGGACAGGAAATCAGGCAGCCGTCGGATTTGGTTAAAGATCCTTATGTCCTTGAATTTGTCGGTTTGAGGCAGGAGGACCGGTTCCTTGAAAAAGAGCTTGAACAGGCGCTGATCAACAGGCTGAAAGATTTCCTGCTGGAGCTGGGCAAAGGATTTGCTTTCATGGCCCGGCAACAGAGAATAACCCTGGATGGAAAGCATTTTTATATTGATCTTGTGTTTTATAACCGGCTTACCCAAAGTTTTGTCCTGATCGATTTGAAGGTCGGAGAGCTGACTCATCAGGATATCGGCCAAATGCAGATGTATGTGAATTATTACCAGCGGGAAATAACCAACCCAGACGAAAATCCACCCATCGGTATCATCCTCTGCTCTGAAAAAAGAGATGCCGTGGTGCGTTTTACTTTGCCGGAAGATAATAAACAGATATTTGCTTCCAGGTATAAGCTTTACCTTCCAAGCGAAGAAGAATTGGTATCAGAGATCCGCAGAGAACGGCAGTTAATTGAATTGAGAAAGACAGACGGTGAGGTCACCCGGAATGAATGATTCCCATTTTGTACCCCTCAACCCCATTCCAATCAAAGACCGGGTATCCATGGTTTTTGTATATTACGGCCAGATTGATGTCAAAGACGGCGCTTTTGTGGTGGTGGATGATGTGAATGGTGAGCGGAAACACATCCCGGTCGGCTCGGTGGCCTGCATCATGCTGGAGCCGGGAACACGGGTCAGCCATGCGGCAGTAAAACTGGCGGCAACGACGGGGACGCTTTTAATCTGGGTAGGAGAGGCGGGTGTCAGATTGTATTCTTCGGGTCAGCCGGGAGGGGCACGGTCGGATAAACTGCTTTATCAGGCAAAATTGGCTCTGGATGAAGGGTTGCGTCTGAAAGTAGTCCGGAAAATGTTTGAGATCCGATTTGACGAAAAGCCGCCGGAACATCGGAGTGTTCAACAGCTCAGGGGTATTGAGGGGGCCAGGGTGAAAAAGCTTTATGAACTTCTGGCTGCAAAATATAAGGTTCAGTGGAAAGGGAGGAATTATGATCCCAAGAACTGGGAGGCAGGAGATGTAGTCAACCGGTGCTTAAGTTCAGCCACATCATGCCTGTATGGAGTGACTGAGGCAGCTATTCTGGCGGCAGGATATGCTCCGGCAGTGGGATTCCTTCATTCAGGCAAACCTTTGTCGTTTGTTTATGACATAGCGGATATTTATAAGTTTGACACGGTTGTTCCTGTAGCTTTCCAGATCGCTTCAAAAAATCCGGCGCAACCGGACCGTGAAGTGAGGATCGCCTGTAGAGATATCTTCAGACAGTCACGGCTGCTTCAAAAGATTATTCCGGGGATTGAGGATATTCTTTCGGCAGGAGGTATAACTCCGCCGGAACCGTATGACGACGCCCAGCCTCCGGCAATCCCTGAGCCGGATAAAATTGGGGATCAGGGTCACAGGAGCGCTTGACATGAGTATGATAGTAGTTGTTACCGAAGCTGTTCCGCCGCGTTTGCGGGGAAGGTTGGCGGTTTGGCTTCTTGAGATCCGGGCAGGGGTATATGTGGGGAATGTCTCACGTCGAATCAGGGAGATGATCTGGGAGCAAATTTCCGCTCTGGCCGAGCAAGGAAGCGTAGCCATGGCATGGGCTACATCCAATGAATCAGGGTTTGATTTTCAGACATACGGTAAAAACCGGAGGATTCCAATTGACTATGATGGTCTCCGGCTTGTTTCTTTTCTTCCCCCAGATGAAAAAAAGGGTGAAGAAAAAAATTGATCTTTGACAATTTGTGGTTTATGTAATGACGCATGGTTCAAGATACGGAAAAAATCGGTAAAAAAATCAGTACCAAAAAATACTTCTAAAAACAATGGGTTGGAGGAAGTATGTTCCCCACGCCTGTGGGGATGAACCGATACAGTGTGAACAATATTTACGGCGACATGAATGTTCCCCACGCC
>CAYZJH010000145.1:0-4707 GCA_964478625.1 uncultured Desulfobacteraceae bacterium | reverse complement strand
GCTACAACTCCCCCCTTTGAAAAAGGGACAAGCTACAACTCCCCCCTTTGAAAAAAGGGACAAACTACAACTCCCCCCTTTGAAAAAGGAACAAGCTACAACTCCCCCCTTTGAAAAAGGGACAAGCTACAACTCCCCCCTTTGAAAAAGGGGGGTCGGGGGGGATTTGACAAACGGATTGCCGGAACAAGTCCGGCAAGACCGAGAACCTTCTACTGTCAGCGGAATCGAATTATCTGAGTGAAAACCTTGAGGGGTTTTTTCAATCTGAAAGCTTTATTTTGATCATTTTACATCTATTACCGGAAAATTTTGGTTGAAAATTTGGAAACGGTCGTTTACTCATATAGAGTATTTCCTGGGTTGTTCAATTGAAAAGCCATGAATTCCAGGTGGTCCTAATTTTATTTTTACCAGCTGTCGGTTAAACCCCCATCGCAGGAGGAACATTGCTGGCAAAGGTTTTAAGCAGCGCCGTCATCGGAATCGATGCCCATCCAGTTGAGGTGGAAGTGGATATTTCCCACGGACTTCCATCTTTTACAACGGTCGGACTTCCGGAGGCCTCCGTTAAAGAAAGCAAAGAGCGGGTTAAATCCGCAATCAACAATTCCGGATATGAATTTTCCTTTGACCGCATAACGGTCAATCTGGCTCCGGCAGGTATCAAAAAGGAGGGCACCGGTTTTGACCTTCCGGTGGCGTTGGGAATTTTGTGCGCATCAGGAGTTATTCCTCAGAATGAGTTGACCCGATATATGATTCTGGGAGAATTATCTCTGGACGGTCGGGTTAAACCGGTAAAAGGGTCGCTGCCCATGGCCATCACTGCAAAAGATGCGGGATACGAAGGAATCATAGTCCCCCATGACAATCGGAAAGAGGCCGCAGTCGTAAAGGGCATTCCGGTTTATCCGGTCAAAACACTTTCCCAGCTTGTGGAGTTTCTTCGGGGAAATGCACCTATCGAACCGGAGCGTTCTGAGAAAACCATTTTTTCCACTCACGAGACTCAGTATGAGACCGATTTTTCAGAAGTCATGGGCCAGGAAAATGCAAAAAGGGCTATTGAAGTTGCCTCTGCCGGCGGCCACAACATAGTCATGATAGGACCCCCGGGCTCGGGAAAGACTATGCTGGCAAGGCGAATCCCCACTATTTTACCTGAACTTACCTTTGATGAAGCCATTGAGACCACAAAAATTTACAGCGTAACCGGATTGCTCAATAAGGGGGAAGCCCTCATAACCAAGAGACCGTTCCGATCCCCTCACCATACCATTTCGGATGCCGGACTGATCGGCGGGGGCAGAATCCCTAAACCCGGAGAAGTGAGCCTTGCCCACAATGGTGTCCTTTTTCTGGATGAGCTGGCTGAATTCAAAACCCATGTACTTGAAGTCCTTCGGCAACCCCTGGAAGATCAACGGGTGACCATATCCAGGGTGACCACCACCATCACTTATCCGTCCAGTTTCATGCTTGTCGCTGCCATGAACCCTTGCCCCTGCGGATACCTCAATGATCCGAACCATGAATGTATCTGCAACTCAATGCAGATCAACCGCTATCGGTCAAAAATTTCAGGCCCCTTGCTGGATCGTATCGATATTCACGTCGAGGTTCCTGCGATCAGATACAGAGATCTGGTTTCTGAAACCGTGCAGGAGAGCTCTTCCGATATTCGAAAACGCATATCCGATGCCCGAAATATTCAGTCAAAGCGCCTGGCCCGAACCCACATACACTGTAACTCTCAGATGAGTAATCGTCACATCAAAAAATACTGCAGAATTGATGAAAAATCATCCTTGTTGCTGGAAAAGGCCATAGACAAACTCGGGCTTTCTGCAAGGGCCTATAACCGCATTTTGAAAATCTCACGCACCATAGCAGACCTTGCTTCAGAAGAATCCATCAGTTCCGATCATATTTATGAAGCAATTCAATACAGAAATCTGGATCGTGCAAAATCTGTCAAATGATTGCACGTGGCGGGTTCCGGAAAATCGGCTCGGCGATTAATCCAGGATCTCCGCCAGGGCTCTTGCACAGGCTTCCTGATTTTCTTCCGGACCTTCCAGGTTAATAATATGCTTATCCAGATCAATATCTGCTAATTTGCATCCGTGCTTTTCTACCGTATTTACGATAACGTTCAACAATTGAGAATTTTCCGAGTCCATCATTTAACACCTTCCTTTGTTAAAACAGAGCCTCAACTAAAACTTTTCTCCCGAATATGTTTTATTTCCATCAGGAATTTCCACCCCCGAAAAGAGGTACTGAAACATTTTTCGTTCAGAGGCTCAATCATATTTTAGGAACCGAACATTGAAATTTCATATGATTAAAGTACGAAAAAAAGAGACAAATGCAAGTGGGGTGGTGTCATTGGAAAATGATGGTGAAAACCTGCAGGTTTTTAATTGTGCAATTGAAGAGGGTCGGTCTGGCGGTAAACACAAATCTGTTTACGGTCAGGCCCGACAAAAACGGTATCCATATGCATCGGTTGAAAATCCGTCCGGGTGTCCCTTTTGGGCAAGACGGCATCCAGGCCCGTAATGTCCGAAGAAAACACAAAGGTCCCGTTGTCCGTTCCCACAACACCCTGAAGCCACTTGTTTCGGTCTTGAAGCATAAACAGGGTGTGATCGGGTAACAGGCCGATCACGCAATTGGGACCATCGATGATGAGATTGCGGCAACTTTGTCTGATGTTTTTTAAAAAGTGATGGTGCGGGTGTTTTTCCATCAAAGGGCTGTTCAGGGGAGTCAGGATATGTTTGTAGAAATCAAGTGAGAGTCCCAGTTGGTGGACCGTATAATGGAGTGTATCCGTAAATATATCACCGGCAGATCTAACACCGTTGTATCCTGCAAACCCCCTGCTTTTTAGAAATTCTCGATTGATTCCGGCAGCCAGGTTTTCACCTGTGGCAATGGTGGCAAAGCCCTGAAGAAAAGAAGGAGAGCAGGGATTGAGGCCTTTGCCGGATTTAGTGCCTTGTTCCCCCTGAACCATGATAATCTTTGCTGTCAGCTCTTTTCGGTTTAAATTCAGAAAATCGGCAATCGCCAGGGGATTTCCCATTTCTTTGATGATAATGGTGTCGGGCCAGAATGAAAACGGGATCATATCACCTGACTCTTTTCCGAGTCTAAGCAGTTCCATGCGAGTCATCGTCAGGTTTTCAAGACGTTCGGAACCGCTCAAGCGTTCCCATTCGGAAGGGTAATCATACGCACTGACAAGGTAAATGTCGCGTTTGGGAACTCCGGAGGGTCGTTTTTTTAACGGTTTGAGATTAAGCTTGTACTTGGTGGTAAAACCTTTGTCCAGCATATATTGCCCCAGCCGCTTTATGCCGGATTTGCTGAAAATACCGGAAAGAATCGGCGTGGAACCGATTTTTTCAAAAGGCCCTCCCAGTCCTCTTAACAGAAGTCCGAACCCCGATTCCTGGACGCCGTCCTGCATCATATCCAGTGCGAACAGAGCTTTTTCCGGAGCCATATGATCCTTGCTGCTTATCGCCAGTAACCGGCACATAGTGAACCTCCATGGGGTCATCATTCGAAAGAAAGGCGGGGAAGCGCCAAAATTAAATGATAATTAAAATAACAATAAAATATAAGTAGAGCTAAATGTCAAATTAAAAATCAAAAAATCAGGCGCCTGGAAATAAAAGGTGGGCTAAACAAAGAGTTTTTGTGCAAAACAGGGCATGTCTCAATGGCCGCAGCATTCACAGGATCCGCCGCATGAACTTAATTCGGCCATGGCCTTGATCACTTCGCGGCTGGTGGAATCTTCCACTTTGATCACCTGAAAATGGAAAAAAATAGACTCGACTGATTCCGGAAATTCAAATTGAGGCAGGGGAATGTGTTGAAATGTTTGACAGAGTTCATTTGGGGTAAGAGGTATGGAAAAACAATCTCCTTCGGCCCGTTTTGAGAGCAAAAATTCAAATGGGGTCAATCCGGCTGTTCCCAGACCAAAAATCATCTGGAATGTTTCCTTTTCTGAATTCAGATTAGCCGTTTCGGGCCAGGTACCTGCGCTGACCGACAGGGTGATTTTTTTCAAGGCCTGGATAGGGGATTTTGGGTTAACGGATGATTGTGTCATGGGCAGTTCTCCTTATTCATTAAGATCACAAGGGTGTCGTACGGGTTCTTTTGATTTTGTCATATGGTATGAGGGGAAATATATTCATAATTGGTGGTTTGACAAGGTGTCCCAGGGGGTTTAGGGGACTGTGTTTGATTTAGGTTAGAAAAAAATGATTTTTATGTTGACAAAAGGGTCTCGATCATCTAAAAACTCATTTTTTCAATTCGGGCCCAGCAGACCTTTGATGGAAAAAGGGTTTGCAGGGTTGGAATCGGATCTTTAAAAAAATAAAAAAAAGAATTGACAAAGTAAAAAAATATCTGTAAAAAGATATTTTTGTTTTTGAGGAGCAGGTTAACGATCGCTTTTCTGAAATTTCCGGCCTAAAAAAACCGGATATTTTTTTGCGAAATTAACTTGACAAAATGAAAAATAGCAGATATTTTTAAAAGGTTTGGCTTCGAGGAAAATAAATTTTTTTAATCGTTTCAGAGTCTGCTGAAATGATTCGGTTCGAAGAAAAACCAGGTTTGATCTTTGAAAACTAGATAGTGACGAGGGACATGAAGGGTCTAAAGTAGCCG
>CAYZJH010000144.1:0-4733 GCA_964478625.1 uncultured Desulfobacteraceae bacterium | reverse complement strand
TGTCTGAATCCGTCTGTCTGAAAAAAACGGCTGCGCACGCATGCCGGAAGGACACGATTAAAAACCCCCTCGAAATTATGGATTATCTTCTTTTTCCCAGGTGTGGATAAGCTCCCAGAGTTCACTTTTATTATTTTGATGAGACGTTCCATTGAATAAACCCATCTGTTTTGATTTTTCCTCTGCAATTCTATTCATAATATACCCTCTGAATTGAGAAGGATCACCAGCAGGTGCTTGGCTCTGGATGTGGCCACATAAAAATCTGCGACCGAAAAATGAGGAACACTATCGGGTGGTGGCACATCGACAATGACAACCGCATCGGCTTCCAGCCCTTTGAAACTGCGAATTGTGCTGAATAGGATTCCTTTGTTGGATTGCCATTCGCTGAGCTTCTCTGTTAAGGGTACTGTTGCGATCTGGGCGATACCGGCCATGGATGAGTTTTGGCGTGCGTTAGGGGATTGGATCGCGATCTGTGAAGGCTTCAGTTTTCCGGTACCGATCCATTCAGTAATTATCTCCCTGCATATGCGCAACTGTTTCTCCTGATTTTCAGCAACAAAAACCTTTGTCTTATCTCCAAACGGCGCATCTGGTCGAACAGGTATTTCGATGCCGCGAATTCTACTGCAGGTATGGGCAATTTCCTGAGTGTTTCTGCAGTTTGTATCCAATAAAAACGGCGGACCCAACCCGGGAATTTGAAGATCGTCACCAACATAAAGATTTTGGGCAGGGTCGTAAAACAGGTAAAATGGGCCTTCCTTATCATTTTGAATCTCATCAAGAGCAATCCACCATTCCGGGAAAAAATCCTGCGCCTCGTCCACAACAATGGCATAGAAGCGTAAATTGCACTTTGGTAAAGCATTGAGCATTATCTCTGGTGCTATATATCGCCAAAATCCACTCAGGTCCCCGGAGGGAGGTGGAAACCCAAGTTTTGCATCTTTACAGCACAACCGGCAGAGCCGATGAAAATTGGTAACCGTTATAGTGTCGGCATATTCTTCCGGCATGCTGCCTGCCAACCATTCAGCCAGGTTCTTGTTGTAGCAGACCAGCAGGGTTTTCATCCCCTGATCGGCAAAGCGCTGGGCCTGAGCTTTGGCCAGCAAAGTTTTTCCCGATCCCGCGACTCCTTCTATGGCCGCTCTCGGGTGATTCCGGAGGAAGTTCAGGGCTCGTATTTGTTCCTGGGTCAGGCGGAACAGATGCTCTTCCTGCTCTTCAATGCGTCGAAATAATACCGGCAATAATTGAAATGCAGGTGACAGCCCTTTAACGATGCCATCCAGGGTTTGCTTGGTCAGGGGTTGAGGATTTTTCGATGGGCACCACTTGCGTAGCGTTTCAGGAATTCTGCGGCCTAAATGGGGCAAATCTTTAGCTGATAAAATAATGGCGGTTTCAGCACCCGGCGGCATTGGCCCGTTGTACTCACAATCTGGAAATATGACGGCATATCCGAATGCACACGGTAAAAAATTTTCGGCTTGGAATGATTGCTTAATGATCTGGTCTTTCAAATGATGGGTGTTCCTGCGGGCCTGTTCGAACGGGTCTTTTATAATGCGGGTGTTTCCCGAAGGCAATTGCCGGAACCATTGCCTGTTTTCGTTGTCATAATTAATGGGGCCACCTTTAACTTCGAGAATCAACATTCCCAAATCAGGTATCACAATAACAAAATCAGCTTCGCCCTCTTTTAAAACCACATTCCCGGTTTTATCATTGCGCTCTTCTCGCAGCCAGGGGTAACTGTGATAAACAATGCTTTCTTGGGAAAGTTGTTCCACCAATGCGCGAGCTACGTCTTTTTCGGGTTTTGATGAAATTTCTTCGATTCGGATTTTCGGGATCAATCTGGCCATAAAAAGACATCACACCTTTCAGGATATTTCCAGGATACAAAGTGGGTGAAAGTTTTTCCACTCTTCGGCGGTTAGTTTCAGATAAATCAATCCCCCCGGAGTTTTGAGGGTAAGCATGGTTATATCCTGTTTATTTACAGGATCATGCTGGGCTTGAATGCCCAGAATTTTGCCTGCGGCAATCGAAAGTTTTTCATTCCCTTTTCTCAGATTCGGATGGCGAACAATCACCACGTCGTCCTTTTTAGATTTCTCCAAACGATTATGCCAAATCCGGAATTTTGCTATACCGTTATCGTTGCATCCATCCACACACATTTCACGCGGCAACTTGATATGAACTGTGGTTCCAGATGGGTCTTTAACAAGCAGATCAATCAGGTTATAAAGTTGACCATTGATTTGAGATGCTTCTTGATTCAAGTATTTTCTATAATTTAAATCAATCGGGGAAGGATTTAGCCGGGTTTGATAAGGGATGCCTGAGCGTTTGGCTTCAACCATTTCATTGTATATTGATAAAATTAAATTTTTGGTGCGGTATTCGCCTTGGTTCATTTCTTCATCTTTCCGGCGAACAATGGGGAATGCAGTCATAATTAGCTCAACTGCATCTCGAGGAGCAGGACAAATGGCTTTGATGCGTGCAAAATTATCTTTTGTTCCATCATCTATCTCACTCCATTCTCCGCTTTCTGTCACCGGCAAGTAAAGGTGAAAGAAGGCAGAATCAAGCTCGCATCGGATCAGAAATCTGCGTTCCTCATCAAATTGAAAGGGTGGTCCAGACCAACCTGTTTTTCTTGCTTCATTTCCGATCACAATTTTTTCAGAGTCGAGACTATATGCCACAATTGTAGGTACTTTTTCATCAGTTAGAGCGATAATTCCGTTTTTATTTTCCATTTCAGCCTCTCAACTTATATAAACAAGATTAATGAACAACTCGGATACTATATTAACAATAGATAATCGCCTAAAATACTGAAAATTTCCAAAACGCTCTGCATAATTTTTATTTAGTAAATATTTCTAAATAATCCTTTAATTTAACGAGCTAAAATAACCTTCGTCTAATATAATCCTTTAATTTAAAAGCTATATCCTTTCGAACACCAATTTTTCGCAAATCATCTATACTCATTTTACCTATTTCCGCAAAGCTTGTGACTCCAGCGTTCTCAAGTCTTTCTTTTGTACGAATGCCTACACCGGCCCTTACGGTTTCCAAATCTCTGAATAGAGGACCAAGTGGGGAACAGAATCGCAAAAGCCCCATGAGTTCGTAGACCCCTCCGCGCATATTCTTTAGAAGTCCTTTTACTCTATCGATATGGGCATCGTTTGCCTTGCAGTCCTCTTTAAGGCAATAATAAAAGCAAGGAATATCAAGAATCTCGGAAAGTCCCGCCAGTAACCACAACAAGTGGTCTCGCCACCGTTCCTCCACTCCTTCGATACCCGAAATTTTCCATCTTCTTTCAATGTCTGACATTAGCGTGCCGCATCCAAGCTGGTAAATCACAATAGATCTCAGTACGGCCAAGTAGGCCATTTGCCATGAAAGCTCGTTTCTTGGTTTTCTTCCTTCCAAACCAATTCCTAAAGAGCCTATTACTTCCTCGGCCTTGGATGCCGAGTCCGTTCCCCGAATCCATTCTGTTTAGAGAATGGGTTTTTCCGTGTGCCTCTCTATCCAGCCGTCAACTTGTTCCGGAAGTTTTTTCGAAAACCGTTTCAATCCTTTCTCGCGCGGACTCAACAATTCCAGAACGATCAATGTGTCGAGCGGCTTCCATTTTTGTAGTACGCTGGCTTCGGCATCGCAAATCAAAATGTCTCTTATCAGAGATCCGAACCCCGCTCCAACGTCAAAAGGCACGCCCGTGCGCGAAACGGCCTGACCGAGTCTGGTAGCACCGATTTGCTCATCTTTTTCCCAGGCCAATAGCCGCTGGCCGTCACATAGCCAACGCAATGCCGTGTTTATTTGTTCCTTATTTTTGTTTCCTCGGAGGGATTTGTCGAAAAATTTGAAAAGATCTGCCAGAGGCTGTTGTTCCCTTCTGACGATCTGTCCCAACACCAATTTGGCTGTTGCAGGAACTTCGGATGACCATTTTGACGGATTGACGTTTAAAACAGATTTAAGTTCGGGTAGATAGGGTGACTTGATCTCCTCGACCAAAGCGTTCTCTTCCCATCTGTCGGTCGGTTCAATATGATGGTTGCGTTGCCGGATATTTTGCCGCGCCCGGCCCTTCCCATCATCTGAAGTATATCTTGTATTGGCGGAGCACCATCTCGTGCGAACGTCAGGTCTCTCAGAAAAACATGGGTGGCGGGAAGGTTGACGCCGGCCCCCAAAGCAGTTGTTGACACAAGGCAAAGAATTTTCCCCTTTTCATAATCCGACTTGATGATGCGCTTTTGAGCGACCGGGAACTTTGAATGGTATGCCGCTGCAATATTCGACCCCAATTTAGGTTTAAAAAATTCAGCGATTTTTTGCGCCAAGCGATTGACGTCCGTGGTTCTGTATACGAAAACAACAACTGACGTACTCTCTTCGACCAGAATATTATCCAATCTGGATATGATAATTTCGTCTGCACATTCTCCGTCTTCCACGACAACGACTTGTTGATGCAGCGGTGGTCTGCGAAGATTGGATTGAACGATATCGCACGGCTGAAGCCAATCGACTACTTGATCGCAATTTCCAATGGTCGCCGATAACAAAACGAATCTCGGAGGTGCTTTCTCACATAAAAATCGGGTCATTACACCTTCGAGTGTGGCGGTGGACCCCAAAATTTGGACAATGTGTTAAATTAGGCTCAAGGTCAAATT
>CAYZJH010000143.1:0-4866 GCA_964478625.1 uncultured Desulfobacteraceae bacterium | reverse complement strand
CCTCACCGGCAACTGTTTTTCATTTTTCACCCCGGCGGCAGCCACTGTTTCCCGGGATTTTTTTTAAACTCGTCTTGCACCGAGGGGTCACTCTTTGGATGTTTTGTGTCCGGTTGCACCTTTCGCCATCCATGGCGAGCCAATAATCGATAGGTTGTTGATAAGGGGATGTCATGCCCCAATTCTTCCTCAATGGTCATTGATGAATTTCGACGGCCACCCAATGTCTTCTTTGGAGTGTCGTCTTGAACGCGAATGTTTTTCCGATTACGAAAAATTGCCCAGCGACTTATGCCCAGGGCCTCAGCAGCTTTATCAGCATCAAACCCATAAACCTGCAACGAGAAGAACGGATAAAGCCTTACGGTATTCGCCAATCGAAGCGGCATGATCGCGTAACCTTTCCGCCTTTTGTATTTCATCGGGACCGACATATGTTTTCCTTGCCATGTTTCACCTCCATAGCAAGAAGATAGTATAATGTCATCCTGAATGCGAATTGGAATAAGTATATTTTTTTCAAAAATCAGGGTTTTCCCTGATTGATTTTTCATTCGTATCTGTATTAAATTATATCGTCAACTTCATATGGCCATATGGTTAGTTCCAATAAAATCTTTAATGTGTTCAAAGAATCGCTATTTTGGGCATGTTGGGAATCAGGGACAGTTATTGCCTTAAAAACCATAAAGGAGTTTACCATGAATCGTATTTATAAGATATTGCTGTTTGCGTTCGTAGGCCTGTCGATTGCTTTGATGACCCAGCCGGTTATCGCCGAAGAAAAAATCAATATTAATACCGCGCCGATTGAAGAATTGGTTACGATGAAGCATGTAGGCGAAAAGCTTGCGGAAAAAATTATAGAGTATCGGAAAACGAACCCTTTTGAAAAACCTGAAGATATCATGAATGTTAAGGGGGTGGGGCAGAAGGTGTTTGACGCCAATAAGGATATTATTGTGGTAAAGGATGAAGGATAATAGAGTTGTGATGTTTTCGTAATGTCTCCCTGATTCCCGCATTCAAAAAAGAGTTTGCCTGATAAAGTGTATTTTTGTATGATTAAAAACCATGCTGCAGTTTGCAGCATGGTTTTTTTACGCATAAGATGTTTTGGAGAGAGGATACAGCTTGGATATTATAAAATGGTATTCCAGACGTTCGGTTCAGGTTATCGCCATATTCGGCGTGCTGTGGGCTTCAGCCACAGGTGTCTTTCTTTACGTGGGTGCCGACTGGCTCGCTCATCATTTTTCCGGAGAGATAGACCAGTCCACTTTGCAGAAAAACGCCGTCTGGCTGATTCAACAGATCGACGCAGTACGGTTGAATTATTTCAAGATGATTCTGCCGGTCATCGTGGGCGTTGTGTTTTTGTCGTCATGGCTGTTGTGGTGGGTCTTGAGATCGTTGGTGTCGAGAATGGTCCTGAAACGGCGGAAAGAGAGGGAAGCCGGAGAAATGAAAGATCCGCGAAAAAATGATTTCGTCGATCATAAAATTGAAGAAGACCGTAAAAGGAGGTTGTTTCTTTACGCCTTGTCCATTCTTCAGAGAGAAGGGAGGTTGTTGGATTTTTTGCAGGAAGATTTAAGCCGGTATGAAGATGAGCAGATTGGTGCCGCAGTCAGAAGTATTCAGGAAGATTGCAAGAAGGCCGTGAAGAAATACATTGATCTCAAGCCTGTTGTTGAGCAGGAGGAAGGGCAGATTGTGAGGCTTGAGCCTGGGTTCGATATGGATGCCGTCAAACTGACAGGCAATGTTTCCGGGGAGCCGCCTTTCGAGGGCCTCTTGAAACACCGGGGGTGGAAGGCCGGAAAAAAGGAAACGCCTAAATTGTCGGATGTTCAGGATTCATCTGTCATCACCCCGGCTGAAATTGAGTTGCAATAAATATGACTATGAAGAAACCGGGGACTAACGTGGACTTTCAGGAAAAACCATATGTGGTGGGAATTGATCTGGGAACGACCAATTGCTCGGTCTCATATGTCGATATGGCCGCTTTGAGGCGGGAGACTTCAAAAAATGCCAATGCCGACAAACAGCCGTATCTGAAAATTTTCAACATCCCTCAATTGACCGGATACGGTGAATTCACAAAAAATCCCACTTTGCCGTCTTTTTTATATATACCGGGAGAATATGATATTTCCAAAGAAGGGTTGAAGCACCCCTGGAAAAAGAGGGAAGACCTTTTTGCCGGGACATTTGCGAGAGATCACGGGTCTAAGGTGCCGGCACGCCTGGTATCGTCGGCTAAAAGCTGGCTGTGCAATCCTGAGGTGGACCGGACGTCCAGAATACTGCCCTGGGGGTCGGAAGGGGTTGAAAAAGTATCGCCCGTTACTGCCACATCCGAGTATTTGAACCATATTAAAAACGCCTGGAATTTTTTTGTTAAAGATGAAGATCAATTTTTAGAGAATCAGTTTGTGGTGATAACGGTACCGGCTTCTTTCAACGAGGAAGCCAGGGACCTGACTCTGGAAGCGGTTCGACTCGCCGGGCTCGGAGGCGCCGCCGTGACCCTGATCGAGGAGCCGCTGGCGGCATTTTATGCGTGGCTGATGCGCCATGGAGGAGATTGGCAACAGATAGTAAAACCGGGTGAATTGATTCTGGTCTGCGATGTGGGCGGCGGAACCACGGATTTCAGCCTGATAAGTCTCAAGGAATCGGAAGGCACTCCCAGATTCGAGAGGATCGCCGTCGGAGATCATCTGATGCTTGGCGGTGACAATATCGATCTGTCGCTGGCTCGTAAAATCGAGGCGAAGTTCCGGAGCGGTACAAAGTTGACATCGGATAAATGGAAGACCCTTTGTCATAGATGCAGAGAAGCCAAAGAGAACATTCTGGAAAATGGGGAAACTCGCGTTCGCATTACACTCAAGGGCGAGGGTCGGGCCCTGATCGCGGGAACGCTTGCGGCGGATCTGACCCGGGAAGACCTTGAGTCCGTCATCCATACGGAATTTTTCCCCGATGTTGCGTCCATCCATGGGTTGACAACGCCCGAGCCCGATCATGTATCCGAATTCGGCCTTCATTATGAAAAGGACCCTGCAGTTACCCGGCATATTATCCGATTTCTGGAAAATCACAGAGAGGATGTCCGAAAAAGCCTTTCCAAAAACCCTTATCCGGATTGCGTTTTGTTTAACGGAGGCGCACTCAAGCCCAAAGGCATTCAGGATCGCATTGTTCATGCGTTGGGAAAATGGTTTAAGGTGCCATCACCGGGGGCTGTCCGAATCCTTGAAAATCCATTCCCTGAGCTCGCCGTCGGAATGGGGGCCGCTTATTACGGGCTCGTCAAACAAGGGGAGGGTATCCGCGTCGGCAGCGGAAGCCCGAGAAGCTATTATATGGGGGTTTCCCGCAGGCAGGGAAAGGATGTCAGAGCGATATGCGTGATTGAAAGAGGCTTGGATGAAGGCTCGGTCATTGATCTTTCCCAGATGTCCTACGAAGTCCGGACCAACGAACCCGTAAGCTTTGATCTGTACAGCTCGAGTTTCAGGTCCGGTGATGTGGCCGGCGATATTATCGAAATAGATGATTCCATTACCGCGATGATGCCGATTCAGACCGTCATTCAATTCGGTAAAAAGTCGGAGAAAAAAATCATCCCGGTGGAAATCAGGGCTGAATATACGGAGATGGGCTCCTTGTCAATGTATTGCCGTTCCATGGTCAGTGAGCACCAATGGAAGCTCCAATTCCAGCTCCGGCAACCGAACCCGGCCTTGCTGCCGGAAATGGGCGCAGTTTATGAAGAGGCGGATGTCCAAAAAGCGTGTGATCATATCAAAGATACATTCAGCCGTCCAGACGCTGCGGATATGGAAATCAGTGGGATCGCAGGGCAGATGGAAGATATGGTCGGACAGAAAAAAAATTCCTGGCCTTTATCTTTCCTGAGAACCCTGGCGGATCAGCTTATTCAATTAGAGCCTGTGAGAAAGCTTTCAGCGGAACATGAAGTCCGATGGTTGAATCTGGTCGGATTTTGCATGCGTCCGGGTTTCGGGGATGCGTTTGATTCGGACCGTGCCCAGAAATTATGGAAGGTTTATCTCACCGGTATGGTCTTTGAAAAATCCAAACAGAATCGACTTGAATGGTGGATTTTCATAAGACGGATCGCCGCCGGGTTGAAAGCCGGACAACAAAGGCAGATTTTTCAAGATGTCTCTCCTTTCCTGATTAAAAATCGGCAGAAGAAAGCGGTGTTGGCTCCCCAGGAAGAAATCGAATTGTGGATGGCCATAGGAAATATGGAAAGGTTTCTCGTTAAGGATAAAGTAGTGTTGGCAAAATCTTTGATGAGCCTTCTGAAACCAGGTAAAAAACAAAAAAGCCTGTTCTGGGCCTTGTCTCGGTTGGGGGCCAGAGAATTATTATATGGATCTGCTGACAGGGTTATTCCTCCCAAAGAAGTGATTCGATGGATTCACCACATACTTGACATCCCCTGGGACACCAACGATCCGGTAGAGGATGCGGTGGTTCAGATTGCGCGGAAAACAGGAGACAGAACAAGGGATGTCGACGATGAGAGTCGTTCAAGGATTTTATCATGGCTGGACCGGAGGAATCAAAAAGAGCGTTATTCTAAGATTCTGACGGAAAAAACCCCCATGGCCGTAAATGAAAGATCGGCTCAGTTCGGGGAGAATTTGCCGACAGGCCTGGTTTTGAAGGATTAAAAAATAATTAAATTATAATTAAAAAAATGTTTGACATTTGGCAGGAAATTTTCTATTCTACTCAGGTTCCTTGGCGAGGTTGCAGGAACATTTGATCTTTGAAAATTGGTCAGTGATAGTAAGTAAGAGCGGGTCTTAAGAAGAA
>CAYZJH010000142.1:0-5169 GCA_964478625.1 uncultured Desulfobacteraceae bacterium | reverse complement strand
GGGCTCATAACCCGAAGGTCGCTGGTTCAAATCCGGCCCCCGCTACCACCAATAAAATCAAGGGGTTAGTGGCAATCGTCACTAACCCCTTTGTGTTGGGGGTTTCGTTTTTGTGTCACTTTTGATTTGAAAAGATAGACGTGATTTTTCAAGATGATGCCTTTTCTATTACCGTTCTGATCTTGACGGCGATTTCCTTTTTCGAAAATGGTTTTTGAATAAAATAAACCCCCTTGTCCAGAACGCCGTGATGAGCGATGACATCGGATGTATAGCCGGACATAAAAAGGGTTTTAATATCCGGATAAAGCTGGTGTAATTTTTTAGCCAGGTCACGACCGTTCATTTCAGGCATGATTACATCGGTGATGAGCAGGTCTATTTTGCCGCAGTGTGTTTCCGCCAATGCAATTGCCTCTCCGGGGCTGTTGGCGGCCAATACCGGATAACCCAGATTTTCAAGCATCATTCGACTCATTTTCATAATTGCGGGTTCATCTTCCACTAAAAGCAATGTTTCTCCCCGACTCGTGGGAATATTGTCATTCTTTTTGTCTTTTAATTCGAGGCATTCCCCGGTATAGCGGGGAAAGTAAATTTCAAAAGTTGCTCCTTTTCCCGGTTCGCTGCATACATTGACGAATCCGTTGTTCTGCTTGACAATTCCGTAGACCGTGGCCAGCCCCAGGCCGGTGCCTTTGCCGAAATCCTTTGTGGTAAAAAACGGTTCAAAAATTTTGTCAAGTGTCTCTTTGTCCATGCCGCAACCGGTGTCGCTGATTGTCAGTTGAGCATAGTCTCCCTTATAGAATTCGGTGTTATCGGTACCGCCGGTTTGATTTAAAGATACTTTCAAGGTTTTGATCGTAATTTTGCCGACTCCTGAAATGGCATCCCGCGCGTTAACACACAGATTGGCCAGAATCTGGTCAATCTGTGCAGGATCGATCTTAACCGGCCACAAATGAGAATCAGGAAACCACACCAGGTCAATATCTTCTCCAATTAGCCTGCGGAGCATTTTGAGCATGCTTTCGACCGTTTCATTCAGGTCGAGCACCTTAGGATCTATGGTTTGCTTTCGTGCAAATGCGAGCAATTGCCGGGTAATATCACTGGAACGCCTGGCGGAAACGAGGATTTCCTCAAAATAGGAATAGAAAGGGTCATCAGGGGTTAACTTTTCCATGGCCAGTTCCGCATACCCCATGATCACTACCAGCATGTTATTGTAATCGTGGGCTACACCTCCGGCCAAACGGCCGACAGATTCCATCTTCTGGGCCTGAGTCAATTGGGCATGCAATCTTGCCTGCTCTTCCACTGCCCTTTTTTGTTCGGTCATGTCCCGAATCAAAACGATTGTTTCCTTCTGGCCCAATGGAACAACCCGGCCTTCAAATAAAAATTTTCCGGCCATCACTTCCAATTCATACTCAACTATTTGAAGAGACTTAGTCTCCAAAGCCCTGTGAATTGCTTTCATGATCGTTTCGGCCGTGGGTTTTGGGAAAAAATCCGAAATTTTTTTGCCCAGTAGTGATTCTTTAGGCCGGAAAAGTTTGTCCTCGGAAGAGGTAATAATATCCAGATATTCTCCCTTGCTGCTGATCCGCATAATAATATCGGGAATGACTTCAATTATGGAACGATTATATTCCTCGCTCCTTCGCAAATGGTCTTCAACTCTTTTTCGTTCGGTGATATCCCGTGTTACCCCCTGAATGGCGATCGGCTTTCCGTTTGCATCACGGATAAAAGTCGCGTTTACGGAAACCCAAAACCTGGTTTGACCGGTCCGGTATTGTTCCAGCTCAATCATTCGGCTTCTGCTCTTGTCGCTTTTCGGGTCTTTTTCTTTTTCAAGTTCTTCTTCCAGAGTTGAAAAGATTTTATTCAAGGAATGAGGAGGAAATAACTCTTCCATCGATTTGTTCATAACCACCTCAAATGGTTCGCCTAACAGCCTCTCAACCGATGGACTCATATATATTTTTTTGAGGTTTAAATCCGTAACCCAGACTACATCTGAAATATTTTCCGTAATCCTCCGGTACTTTTCTTCGCTCGCACGAAGTGCTTCCTCCGCCTGCTTCTGTTCGGTGATATCGTTGTTCATCACAATGGCTCCGACAATATTTCCGTTATTGTCCAGCACAGGAGCCGTATAGTTAAGAATTGTCTTTTTCCTGCCGTCAAATGCATCTATCTCAAGCAGTTCATCTTTGACGGTAACTCCTCTTTTGATGGTGTGAACCAAGGCCCAGTCATCGGGTGCTATATTCTGTCCTGATGGTAGGCGGCGTGCCTTGAAGACACCGTATTGTTCCATGGATACCAAAGGTTGTGATCCCCAAATTTTTATTCCTGCTGGATTACCCCTGAGAATTTTGCCGTTTTTATCGGCAAACCATAGTCCTATGGGGAGAAGGTCGAATATTTTATTGAGGAGAGATCCCCGGTTTTTAAGCTCTTCCTCCACCTGCTTGCGATCGCTGATATCCTGAAATGATCCGTGAACCTTTATAATTTTTCCGCTTTCATCCCTGATAGCTTCTGCGTTGGTTCTTACCCAGACACGTTTTCCTGTGGCAGTAATAATTTCCATTTCTTCATCATAGGCAATTCCCTTGGTTACGCAATCTTTAAAAACTTTTGAAATTTTATCCCGCCAATCAGGCGCATAAAACCGAATGCCGTCATCGACCGTGGGAGAATATCCAGCAGGCATTTCATGAATGGCGGCCACTTCATCAGACCATTTAACCCTGTTGGTAAAAATGTCGACACTCCATCCGCCTAATTTTGCCGTTTTTCCTGCGATCCGAAGAAGGGCATAATTGTTTTGAAACGCCTCCTCAGCAAGTTTGCGGTCGGTAATATCAATGGCAAACTCCAGTTTTACAATGCGGCCATCGACCCACTTTATGGCGCTATCATGACAATCGTACCATTTTCCTGTTTTTTTGTTTTGAAATTCCCATCGATAGATTCCCGTCGGATGACCTTCCGGATCAACCAATTTTTCATTATTACAGAATGGACACGGACCATTCTGGTCGGAATGAATTGCGTTCCAGCACTTTTTGCCTTCAACTGCTCCAAATTTGTTCCTGATGTATTCATTGGCAAACAAAATATCATATGAATCCATGTCTATGACATATACAATGGCGTTGATACTATCGAGAACCCTCAAAAGTCTCTGATGGGACTCTCGGGTAGCAATTTCCGCAAGCTTGCGATCAGTGACATCCTGAAAAGACACCAGAACCTTTTCATCACCATTGACCTTAAGATAGGCTGTGGATACTTGCAGGCAACGTTTCACACTTGATCCGTCTCGATCCAAATGAAGCCACACCTCGGTATCGGGTTGATTGGTTCCGGTTTCAAAGGCGACTGCTATGACACGATGAACAGGGCAACCGGTACAGGCTTTGCCAAAACCGCAACCTCGGGGATCATCCTGGTTGTGAAGGCAGCGAAGGGCCTCTCCGCTTTGTAAACCAATCATCTCATTAACCGGACGGTCTGCAAATTTGGCCGCAAAGTCGTTAGCCTTGCAAATCTGTTGATTTTTACCCAGCAGGATCATGGCAATGGAAACATGGTTGTGAAAAACTGACAGTTCGGCTAGAGCATTGTGAAGATTTTCTTCTTTATGCTTGCATGCGGTGATGTCTTCAACAGCCATAATCACGAATTTAGCACCTTCCATCATGATTGTGCTGATCCTGTATTTTATCCAGACAGGATTGATTCCTGAGTTATGTTCCATCAAAAACCGGCCTTCAAGAATCTGGGGAATGGGATCATCGGATTGGGGGTTGCAAATGGCAAGGGAAATAGGACAATCCGGACAGGTTTTTGTATGGCCGCATCCGTGCAAATGCGTGTGGCGTTTGGGGGATTCGATAAAATCTTTGCATTTGAGTATATCAGCTGCGCTTGCTGGTTTACCGAAAATTTGTGCAGCCAAGATATTGATATATATAACCTTTGCATCGCTGTTAAAAAGCACAATTCCCACCGGCGATGCGTCCATAATCATTTTCAGTGCAGGGGCGGTTTGCCCAGTTCGTTCCAGTTTGTTGTGTTGTTCCCTCATGATTCTATTCCTTGAACCTGGAAAAAATCTGATCAGCCACAAATTTCAGACGCAAATTAATGAATATCATTCCGGTTTTTGTTGTTGGATATTTATCTGTTGGAATTTGTTTTCTATTTCGGTTTAGCACGATTGAATTTTTTTAATAGTGACAAGCAAAAATTATGCAAGCACACCTTATCATAGAACAAGTTTTTGATGGATAAAAAGTGGGAAGTTATAGAAACATCGGTTGGTTTATTGCCTTATTATCATTTGGTATAAATCACCTCTTGATATTGTTCTTATATAGCCGGGTTGGCTGATGTTACCGTTGTCCGAACCGGAAAGTTCACAAAAATCGCTGAGCCGGAAGGGTTGCATTCATTTCAATTCCGGACAGCAGGCATATTTTTTATGTATTTTTAATTGAGGGAGTTAGTGATTCATTCATCACCAAATTTTTAAAAACCAAAAGCTTTACCATGATTATTTTTTAATTTAGGGCAATATCAAGGTAATTTGGGTTTCACCCCTGAAATGGGTTTCATTATCTTTAAGTTTTCCGGATATAGTTACCGTATAGGTCTTTTTATCATCAAACGGGCTCAGGGAGCTGATGGCCTCCAATTTGTCGAATTTGATGAGCATAAACGAACCTTTAAAAGTCCGGTGAAGCTGATGATGGTTTTCCCATTTTTCAACCAATGGATGAGGCAATGGGCCGGGCTTTTCACTTTTGATCAGAGCGATGGATCCCTTTTTTTGCCCTTTATTCCAGGGCAAAGGTTTAACCACGTAATTGAGTACCAAGGTTTCCGGATCAATTTCCTCTACATTGCGAATGTTGCCGTCGGTATCCGTCAGATTTCCGATTGCACAAAGCACGGAGACTTTTTTGATATCTAAAGCACCCTGGTTTGCTTTCTTATCCAGCATATGCTGATACCATTGATAATTCCAATGATTTGGAAATAGTCGGATATCGATGTTAAGAATATCTTCGGGAGGGGCAGCATCCAAATAAGGATTTGTCATTAAATAAATGTAACATTATGAGGGATATTTGGCTTAATGGT
>CAYZJH010000141.1:0-5171 GCA_964478625.1 uncultured Desulfobacteraceae bacterium | reverse complement strand
TTGGTTTTTAACCCTCAAAAAGCAGGAAAAGAACAAGATAATAAAATACAATATGATTGACGAACAAAAGAGTAAAGAATAAGATATTAAAATTGTAATGCACATTTGGAATAAGAGGTTAAGAAATATGGCACAGATAAAAATTAAGAAAATGTCTTTGGATGAAGCCAAAAAGCTCGGTATAGACTCCTGGAGCAAATGGGAGTGTGAACCCGATACCTTTGACTGGGAATATGATGAGCAGGAAACGGCTTATGTTTTTGAAGGTGATGTTATTGTTACTTCAGGAGATGAAGAGGCTCATATCACCGGAAATATGTTCGTGTCTTTTCCCAAGGGGATGAAATGCACCTGGAAAGTTCAAAAGACCATCAAAAAAGTTTACACTTTCAATCATGAGGTGGAATAGATCATGACAAAAAAATCGGCCAGTTTCGATGCGATGGTTTATTTTTTCAGGAGGCAATATAATATTCCGACAAAAAGGGATATTGAAAAGCTCATGACCAGGCTCGATAATATTGAAACCCTGGTGAAAAAATCCGCTACAAGAGGCAAAGCAATAGGGTCCCGGAATCCGGGAAAACCTGGGATGAACGCGTCGGATACTGTTTTTGAAGTCATAAAAGATAATGGTGACGAGGGAGTTAATTTTGCAGGGATTCTGGACAAAACCGGTTTCGACGATAAGAAAATCCGAAATGTTATTTTTTGTTTAAACAAGCTTGGTAAAATAAAAAGAAAAACCAGAGGCATTTACGTCGCCACCTGATTTTTTTAGGAACTCATTCCTCCTTAAAGAGCCTGCCTTTAAAAAGACACCACAGCACCCCACTATAGATGTTTATCGCCTGAGAGATCTGAGCAGGAATCTTAATTAAAAATTGCTTGATTTCGTGGCTGTTTTTGCTTGACCATTATATTTTACATACATAGTTTTTTCTAAAAAAATACCCCTTCTTTACTTATAAAACCAAAAAATCAAATCCATGGGACAGAATTATGATGTTCAAACTACCTAAATAACTCATCTGTTTGAGAAATGTATTCCGATTGGAAGATATCGTTTTTTACGAATAGCATAATAGAAATTAGGATATACAGATAAAGAAATTAATCATGGAATATGAAAGGAGTTACAAATGTTCGCTATAGATGAAATATCATTTCGATTTATCCTTGCAGTTCTGGTACTAGTTGTTGGTCTCCTATTTCTGTTTGGGCTCTTTCGTTTTGGCACCACTCTATTTAGATCTCAAACATTCAATTTTCTTGCTGAACTTCGAGAGTCTCTAGTTCAGGGTCCACCGATTGACCCTCGGTTCTATCGCTGGTGGACGGAAAGTCTTTCAAATTGGTATCAATCTTTTCTTGAGAAACGAAACGACTTTTGGGAACACTACGGTCAAGTAGCTCTCGCAGTTCTCATTGTTGTTCTAATTGCTGTGCTTCTTCTCTCCAAAGTTATTTCAGCTGAAGCAGGATTACCAATACTTAGCGCGGTTGCAGGGTTTGCAATAGCAAAAACAAGTGGATCTTATACAAATAATCGCCGTTCAGAGCCTCCTAAGCCTGATGATGGATAGATCGAATTATAATGGGGATTACAATTTTTCCTTAAACGCGAACTTTAAAAAAAGGTAATAATTTGGGTAAAAAGGCAATATATAAAAAGGTAACTTCTAACACCCAGAACTGGGACAAAACTGTTTGTATGTGATTGTGAGAATGGGATAATCAGACAAAATATTGCACCGTGGTCTGGTATGGCCGCCAACATCCCGGGATGCTCATCTTTTCCACAAAACTTTACAGCGTATTTTTTCGGATAAAGAGATCAGGGTAGATGGGATCTGATACAGGTTATGGTTTGCTATAGGAAGACCGGGTATAAAAGATCGTCCGCTATGCCATTTTTATGCATTGAGATGAGAGGAAGGATGAAAAATTCGCACCAAATTTAGACCATCTGCAGATGCCTGAAAAATATGACGGAGATCTGAATCAAGACCTTATGATGGCGCTATGGGCTTCCAAAATCAATAGAGATGCTAAACAGGGCCTTGTCATGGGAAGGGATTTAAGGCTTCCAGCTCTATATTTCATACCGCATGATATACGGATTATTTTTACTCCTTGGTGCAAATCTATATCGTTATATAACAAAAGATGGAAAGCTGAAGCAGGCTATGGGTATAAGACGAATAAAGGCTTTCCATGGCTATCGTATTTGTGTGGCTATGATACTCTTACAACCGGTGGCGATAAAGGCCAACTTGTCCTCTCCGCTACAAAGCCTCCTGGCCCAATTCAGTATCTCGAGTTGGTGATCGATATCAAATCTTCGAAGCCAGGCATACTGAAAATCGTTTAATAAGCCGGTGACAGCCAGTCTGGGAAGTTGAGGAAAACGGCCCTTCGTGATCTCGATTAATGCGGTATTGGCTATTTGTGAGAGAGGTTCCATATTTTATGTCCTGAATCAAAAACCTGGTTTGAATGATGAAAAAGTCCGTTTTCCTGGTAACAAGGCCATAGGTCAGGAAATCGCAAAATAAGTTCATCAACCCGGAAATTTCTCCTGCAGGTAAAGTTCCACAGCCTCAAAAGGCCTTTTATAATCATCTTTTTTGGGTGAAAGATACGAAAAAAGCATGTTGTTAATGGACATCTCCATCTTGTTTATCTGCTCCGGCGAATTTACAAATTCCAGCATTCTTTTCATCTCATTGATACTGCCGGAAATTCTGCGATTGGAATTTTTACCTGTGGATATTTCCCCCATGTATTGATACCAGGGGCAACATTTTAGAATTTCTTCAGCAACCATATTGATGGTTTTGAAATCTGATTTTCTTCGCACAAGGGTAAATAAAGTGTGCTCGTGAACAATCAGCAGCATGGGAATACGGCCTGTCATAAAAATGTCTATCTTCCAGAAGTCTCCTTCCCGCTGCTGTAGATCATGCCATTGAATGTTGAAACGGCTTGCTGCTTTCTTTGTTAAATTGATCATTTTTCATCCCACAATAGTTAACGCCACCCTTGGAACCAGATTAAAAACCAGAAAGAAGATTTTAAAAATTCCGAGGAAACATGACAATATCAAAAGTCTCTCGCGCAATGAAAAACCATTTGTTTTACGTAGGGTATACCATATCCGGTGTCGATATCAACATGATGATCCAGAAAATCAACAGAGAACCGTTGATGATGGCACACCACATGAAAAATCCGGTGATAGTTTCAATATCCATAATTTTTCCTCTTAGAATTTCGGTACCAGGCTTCTGAAAATGAAGTCCATTCCCAGGCATTTATAGCAGGGGTAAAAGGAATCACCAAATGAAAAAGAGGCACATATTGATTTGGGAGATACCTCATGGTAAATTTTAGGCGTTGGCTTGGCCAGTTGGTGAGAAGATCAGGCTTTAAGACAGATTTATTAAATAGGAGCCGACGATGAAAGTAACCACCTTAATTGAGAACAGACCAAGTAAGACTGATTGGCGCCTTGCTGCTGAGTGGGGTTTGTCTCTTCACATTGAGTTTAACGGCCATAATATTCTTTTCGACACTGGTGCTTCGGGTTCATTCGCCAAAAATTCAGAGCACCTTTCTGTCAGTATTGCCTCTGTCGACACTGCGGTTTTGTCCCACCATCACTATGATCACGGAGGCGGCCTTAGAAAGTTCTTTGAGCTAAACAGTAGCGCAAAAGTACACATGGGAGAGACTCCCAATGGAGAGTGCTTCGCAAAGGTTTCCGGGTTTGTGGAAAAATATATTGGTTTGGACAAGACGGTCTTTGCAGACTTTGAGGAACGGTTTAATCACATCAAAAATCCTGCCGAGATACTACCTGATGTTTTTGTCTTTCCCCACATCATTAATGAACATCCAAAGCCCGAGGGAAATAAACATCTCTTTTTGAGAAAAAACCATTCCTTTACCCTCGATGATTTTACCCACGAGATTGTGATGGCTATCAAAGAAAAGGGTAAGCTCATAATTTTTACAGGATGCTCCCACAACGGCATTCTTAACATGATCGACACAGTGTCCCAGGAATTCAAAGGAATTCCCATCAAAGCAGTGATAGGAGGGTTCCATCTTGTAGCCGCTGCCCCCTTTGGATTTATGTCAGGCAGTAGGGAGGAAGTTGAAAACATTGGAAGGTCCATTTTAAATTATCCGATTGATGAAACCTATACAGGACATTGTACTGGTGACAAGGCTTTTGAAGTGCTTAAATCAGTGATGGGAGATCAACTTACAGATCTACGAACAGGCACTATCTTTGAAGTATAAGGAAAATATTGAAAAGATTAAGGCCCGAACCACCAAAACCCGTTATCGGATCACCAGCAGCCCAGGCCCTTTATGGCATATCCTTCTATACTGTAACGCTATGTTTTATGTCTGGGGTATTTAAGATCCTTTTTTAGGCGCCGGTGCCGCTTTTTTTTCTTCAGACAGCTCTTCTGCAAGAGCCCCAAGAAGACCGATTTCATTCCACTCGATACCGGTTACGACTTTTTTCGGAATCTCCTGAACCTGCATTATCTGATATGTCATCCGGTTCATTGTCAATGTTATCATCATAAAATGGGCCTTCGTCACCAAAGTCATCGTATTCGTTATTGTCTTCAAAATCATCAAACTCGTCAAAATTCATATCAGTCTCTTTATCCGAATCAGGCAGTGGACCCGTTTCATATCAGGAAGTCAGTGAATTCTGGGTAGGCAAAGTCTTTATTAAAAATCCCACTTTCAAAAATATCATTCTAAATGATTCAAACATTATTCGGACACCGGGTCGAAAATTTGTTTATGTTGATCATTCTGGACTGGATCATAACTCATAACGTGTTGCAAAGGCTACGACTAGTAAAGGAGGTTTTGCATCAAAGATGCTTGCGTTTGGGGTTTTTGTTATCAAATAAGGGCAGCATGAAGGGAATATATTTACAATCCGGACACCGGCAGCGCTTGATCTCGACTGCCTGGTCAAGACCATCAAACCAGACCAATACAAAACCATTCCCCCATATTCGGCATCCGTTGCAGTTGAGACAACGCTTCGGCTTGGACCATGGATATTTGCGGCCCAATTCAACAGTGCTGACGCATGAGTATTGAATCACAATAATAGCAGGTAAGGGGAGCAC
>CAYZJH010000140.1:1326-5296 GCA_964478625.1 uncultured Desulfobacteraceae bacterium | reverse complement strand
GCATTGCCAAAAGCACCACCGACTACCGGGAAATGTTAAACGATCCCGGTGTGGGTCTGGTGATGATCACCACCCGCCATGACCTTCATGCACCAATAGTAGTGGAATGCTTGAAAGCCGGAAAGCATGTGTTCGTTGAAAAACCCCTGTGCCTGTCTTTTAATGAGCTGGAGATGATCAAAGCTCAGATGGCCGAAACTTCTTCCTCAACCGTGACGGTCGGATTCAACCGCCGCTTCTCCCCTCATATCCAGGCAATTAAAAAAGCGCTGGGCGAAAACCCCGGGCCCATGAACCTGACTGCCACCATGAACGCCGGTGCCATACCTTCC
Organism: uncultured Desulfobacteraceae bacterium; assembly: GCA_964478625.1. Lineage (GTDB taxonomy): Bacteria > Desulfobacterota > Desulfobacteria > Desulfobacterales > SKZT01 > SKZT01. The sequence goes on along the minus strand of CAYZJH010000140.1, from coordinate 4,964 downwards.
AATGTGTGGGTGCATGATATGGAAGTGGGCGGAGGAAGGATTGTTGGAGAGGCATGCCATATGATCGACCTTCTGGCCTACCTGGCGGGAAGCCTGATTGAAGCCGTTTGCATGAATGCGCTGGGGCCGAATCCGCGGGCGAACACGGACAATGCATCGATTCTGTTGCGCTTTGCCAACGGCTCCAACGGCGTGGTGAACTATTTTGCCAACGGCAACAAGGTCTATTCCAAGGAGCGCCTGGAAATTTTCAGCCGGGGCCGCACGGTGGTCATGGACAATTTCCGGAAAACCGAGGCGTTCGGGTTTAATGGATTTAAGGGGCTGAAGACAAAGATCGACAAGGGACACGCAGCCCAGTTCCAGCTTTTGACCGGGCGTTTGTTAAACGGCGGGGAGGCATTGATTCCCTTTTCTGATATTGAAAATGTGACAAAGGCGTCGTTTGCCTGTATCCGGAGTATGATGGAAGGCGGATGGGTGGGGGTTTGAGCAAAAGGTGTTAGGGTGTTAGGGTTTTAAGGTTTTATGATGTCGCGTTGCAGAAAAACAGAAGATGTGAATTGTTGGTTATCGGTTATCTGTTACCTGTTATCTGTTACCTGTTATCTGTTATCTGTACAAAAGTCGGGGATGAAGGGCCGAGGGTGAGAAGAGCAGAAGGGAAAAATCTCACGCAAAGACGCTAAGACGCAAAGGGGCAAAGATATTAACTTGGCGGCTTGGCGGCTTAGCGTGAGGCTTTGATTCCCTTTGCCGATATTGAAAATGTGACGATGGCGTCGTTTGCCTGTATCCGGAGTATGATGGAAGGCGGATGGGTGGGGGTTCATGATTGACTTTTAAATTGTAGATATATATATATATTAAAAATATATACTATAAGAAGAAGGGGATATTATGGAAACCGCAAAATTATTTAAAAATGGCAGTTCTCAAGCAGTTAGACTGCCCAAAGCATTCAGAATACCTGGTAATGAGGTGAGAATATTTAAAAAAGGCAAACAGGTTATACTGGAGCCAATTGAAACGACATGGGATTCATTGTTCGAATCTCTCAGTGAATTTCCGGAGGATTTTATGAAAGACGGACGGAAGCAGCCTGCCACGCAGGAGAGAGAATCTTTTTAATGCGCTATCTGCTCGATACCAATATTTGCATATACCTCATAAAAAAACGTCCAACAGAAGTCCTTGAGCGATTCAGACAACATTCTCCAAAAGATGTTGCAATCAGTACAATTACCTTGTTTGAACTTCAATATGGGATTGAAAAAAGTCAATACCGACAACGTTCCGAGGATGCTCTTAACAAATTTCTGCTGCCACTGGACCTGATTGATCTGGATCGTTCCTCTGCAATAGAAGCCGCAAACATTCGCGCACAACTTGAAAGAGACGGAATGCCGATTGGTCCTTATGATCTGCTTATTGCAGGTTTAGCCAGGTCGCAGGATATGACATTGGTGACCAGCAATACCAGAGAATTTGAAAGAATTGTTGACCTGCGTCTGGAAAACTGGATTGAATAAACATCTCGGGGTTGGGTATTGGGTGTTGGGTGATAAAAACTTGGCGGCCTGGCGGCTTGAGCGAAGCGGGCGTGAGCATTTATCCCTGATCTTTTACCTTTGACATAACAAATGGATCTTTTAAAAAAAGCAATCAGTTATGCCCATGTTATGCTTATATTGGGCATTGACAACGTCGCCTATGTCGCCTGGTACCGGTTCAGCATTCGATCCGGCATCCGGAAACGATTTTTCCCGCAAAGAGATTTTGGCGAAAGCGGGCCATTCTTTGATCCGGTGGAACCCAAAACCGGGTATCCTGAAAAATGGAAATCCGATCTTCTCAGGAATGCCGGAAAGATTTGCCGGGGAAAACTCAGATACTACGGAAGACACTGGAAACATGTCGGAAACCCGCCTGACTGGTTTTTAAATCCCTTTAACGGTGCCCGCTACCCCAATCCGAATCATCACTGGACCGAATTGACAGATTTTCACCCCAAAGTCGGTGATATCAAAAATGTCTGGGAGGCCTCCCGATTCGAATGGGTGGTCACCCTGGCCCGGGCCTGTGCCATCAGCGGCGATGCTGTTTATCTGGATACCATAAACCAATGGCTTGCCGACTGGTGCCGGAAAAACCCGGTCAACACCGGCCCCAACTGGAAATGCGGCCAAGAAGCCTCTATCCGGGTTTTCAATCTGCTGCAGGCCGCCCTGATCCTCAACCAGTGGGAGCACCCCTGCCCTGCCCTTCAGGAATTGGTTGATCTTCACCTGGAAAGAATCCAGGCCAATATCCGCTATGCGGTCGCCCAGGACAACAATCATGGCACCAGCGAAGCTGCCGCCCTCTTTATCGGCGGGCACTGGCTGGCAAAAACTCATGCACTCGGCGAATTAAACGGAACGCAAAAGCCCCGGAGTGCAAAAGCTCCAGCTTTTGCTGGTGAAAGTAGGCGCTTCCACACTCCTGATCCGGATCTTATACATCCGGAGTGCAAAAGCTCCAGCTTTTGCATCAGATTGCGAAGATCCTTCAGTAAAGTCCAAAAGCTCTGTGAAAGCTGGAGCTTTCACACTCCTGGTCCGGGGCAAAACCCCCGGCGGTTTTTAAACCAGACATCAAAATGGATAAAATTTGCCCGCCTGGGTCGCAGATGGATAGAAAACCGAATTGAAAAACTGGTGGAAACCGATGGAAGCTTTTCCCAGCACTCGGTGACCTACCACCGCCTGCTGCTGGACACATTGATCTTTGTGGAATTCTGGCGCAAAAAGCTTGAAACCGATCCTTTTTCAGACCGGTTTTATGACCGTGCAAAAGCAGCAGTCCAATGGCTGGCGGCATTGACAGATCCTTCCTCCGGAAAGGCCCCCAACCTGGGAGCCAATGACGGAGCCATGCTCTTAAATGCCCATTCCTGCGATTACCGGGACTTTCGGCCGACCCTTCAAACCGCTTTCTTGTTGTTTCAGGAAAAAAAATATGCCCAACCCGGCCTGTGGGATGAACCTCTCTGCTGGTTCGGCCTGCATGACCAAAATGTTTCGGTATCCGGGCTTAAAAAAACCGACAAAATATTTCCGGGCGGCTATGTGATCATGGCCGAAAAAAATTCATGGGGTTTAATCCGCTTTCCCATGTACCGGTTCAGGCCGTCTCACAACGATGTGTTTCATTTTGATCTGTGGTGCAACGGGGAAAATATCTGCCGGGATGCGGGAAGTTATTCATATAACTCCGGCAATGCTGAGGATGACACCTACTTTAAGTCTGTTAAGGCGCACAATACCGTCTGTTTCGATGATCACGATCAGATGCCGCGCCTGGGACGGTTCATGCTGGGCAAATGGATCAAACCCGAGTATGTGGGAGGCCTTGAAGATTTGAAAAACGGCGGGCACCGATGGTCTGGAGCGTACGAGGATTTCCGGGGAAACCGTCATCACCGGAGCGTTGAATGGCATGAAAATACCTGGCTGATTATTGATCAGCTTTCAGGCCCTTTTAAAAAGGCTGAGATCCGATACCGCCTGATTCCGGCAGAGTACCGGATTGAAAGCAACCGGATCATCGCTCCGTGGGGAACCATCGAGATCGAAGCACCGGAATGCAGTATCAGA
>CAYZJH010000140.1:0-1226 GCA_964478625.1 uncultured Desulfobacteraceae bacterium | reverse complement strand
AAAACCCAAAACCTTCTCCCATGCACCTACTCTACTTCCACCAATACTTCAACACCCCGCGCGCCGCCGGTGGCACCCGCTCCTATGAAATGGCCAGGGCTCTGGTCAAAAAGGGGCATCAGGTAACCATGGTGTGCGCCCGAAGCGGCAAGGGATCACTGGAACTTCCGGGAAAACCCGAAGATCCGGTGCGGAAAGGAATTATCGACGGCATCCGGGTAATTCAGTTCAACCTGGAATACAGCAACTACCTGAGCCTTCCCAAAAGAGCCTGGATCTTTTTACGGTATGCCTTAAACAGCGTGATGCTGGCCCTTCGCATGGACTATGATCTGGTGTTTGCCACCACCACACCTTTGACTGCCGGAATTCCCGGCATTTTTGCCCGCTATTTGAGAGGCAAACCCTTTGTTTTTGAGGTCCGGGATTTGTGGCCGGAACTTCCCCGGGCCATGGGCGTGGTCAAAAATCCTCTGGTGCTGGCCGGCATGTCATTTCTGGAATGGCTGAGCTACCGGGCCTCGTCTTCATGTATTGCTCTCGCACCGGGGATCAAGGAAGGTATCGCCCGAAGAAGTCCCAAAGGCCGACGTATTGCCATGATCCCCAACGGATGTGATTTGGAACTGTTTCGTCCGGGAAAACGTGAAAATCTGGATTTGCCCGGAATCGGCGCTCATGACTGTGTGGCGGTGTTTACCGGTGCCCATGGTATTGCCAACGGCCTGGATGCTGTCCTGGATGCCGCCCATGTGTTGAAAAAACGGGGTCGAAAAGATATCGTGCTGGCTTTTATCGGCGATGGAAAACTCAAGCCTCACCTGGTAAAACGGGCACGTTCGGAGGGTTTGGACAACTGCCGCTTTATCGACCCCGTGCCCAAGAATCAGCTCAACCGCGTGGTGAGCTGCTGCGATATCGGGATGATGATCCTCGATGATGTGCCTGCATTCTATTACGGAACATCCCCCAACAAGTTTTTCGATTATATTTCTTCCGGTATTCCGGTTTTGAACAATTACCCCGGATGGTTGGCTGATATGATTCAGAGACATGGATGCGGAGAAGCCGTGCCGCCCAAAAACCCCGAGGCCTTTGCCGATGCTTTATGTAAACTGGCCGATCATCCGGAGTTGCGTCGTCAGTATGGACGGAATGCCAGACGCCTGGCCGAGAAAAAATTCTCGCGGGAAAAGCTGGCGGCGGATTTTGTGAGATGGATTGAG
>CAYZJH010000139.1:0-5307 GCA_964478625.1 uncultured Desulfobacteraceae bacterium | reverse complement strand
TAAACCAAAGGCCCCAATTTCTTTTCCCTGTGCCAAGGGAATTAGCCATTGTTGTTTTTGCTTTTCTGTGCCGAAAACCGCAATTTCTTGGGCAACTACGCTTGTCGTGACATCAAGAAGGCCGCCTAAGGCGCCATCAACCCGTGAAATTTCTTCAATACACAAGTGCATCGAAACCCAATCTCCGCCTGTACCCCCGTAAGCTTCGGGAAACGGAATGCCCATGAAGCCAAGTTCACCCATTTTTTTTATGATATCGTAGGGGTAGGCGCCTGTTCTTTCGATCTCCTCGGCAATAGGGGCGATCTCCTTCTGGGCAAAACGGCGTACTTCCCTACGAATCATCTCTTGTTCCGTTGTGAAATCGAAATTCATTCTAGATCTCCTCATAATGGGCCATTGAAAAATTATTTTACGTTTTGCAAGTAGCTTTTTTTGAATTGAAAAAAATTAACGCTTATAGACTTAATTTATGAAGAAGTCTGTGTGTTGTGAGCGAAGGGTTTTTTTATCCAACTTGCCTACGCTGGTTTTAGGGAGTTGCTTCACAAAAACCACCTCGTCCGGAAGCTGCCATTTTGCAAACTGCTCGCCAATAGAATCTAAGATGTCCTGCTTGCTGATTTTGCCCTCAGCATTCTCTCGTAAAACAACAAAGGCCACAGGGCGTTCCTGCCATTTTGGATGCGCAAGGCCGACGACACAAGCCTCTTTGACATCCACATGACCCATGATAGCGTTTTCAAGATCAATGGAGGAAATCCATTCTCCACCACTTTTGATGACGTCCTTGATCCTGTCTGTGATTTTAACATAACCATATTTGTCGATGGTCCCTGCATCACCGCTTTTCCAAAAGCCATCCTCAAAACACTCTTCGGTTCGGGGATCATTGTAATAACTGGCCGTTATCCAGGGACCCCTGACAAGCAGTTCTCCAACCGTTTCTCCGTCGGCCGGGACTTGATTCCCATCTGGGCCAACTATTTTCAGATCGAGTCCCGGAACCAAAAGACCTTGTTTTTTTTGATTGTTCCACTGTTCTTCCATGGACCAGCCCTTGATTGTCGGTTTAAAGGAATTTACCAAAACGAGAGGAGTCGTTTCTGTTGCGCCATAAGCGTGAACAATTTCCGCTTTTCCAAGTTCCCAGTACCCCCGCATCATCGACAGGGGGGGTTCCGTGGCACCGGAAATCATGCGTAACCCTGTAAAATCAGGTTTTTTGGGTAAGGTGCGAATGTAATCGAGCATGGGCAAAAAGATTGCGGGCGCACCACTACTGAACGTCACCTTTTCCGAGATCATCAGGTCTACAAGGATGTCCGTAGTTTCCATAGTGTAGCGTCCTGGAAAGACTAGTTTTGCCCCGACCATGGGAGCGGATAGCCAGACGCCCCATCCTTGACCATGAAACATCGGAACTATCTGCATGATCGTATCTTTTAGGCAGAGTCTCTGCGACATTACCATCATCATGGTGTGCAGATAGATGTTTCTGTGAGAATAATAAACACCCTTCGGTTTTCCTGTTGTTCCCGAAGTATAGCAGGCGCTGTATGCGGATTTTTCAGTTACCATGGGCCATTCGAAATTAGAATCTTCCTTTTCCAGAATTCTTTCGTAACTCAAAACGGGATGAAGGTTGGTTTTAATCTCATCTAATTTTTTTTCAGTAATAACCACAAAGCCCTTTACTGTCGGAATCTTGTCGGAAATGGACTCCATAAGCGGTAAAAGCGAGTCGCCCACGAACACAAATTTTGCTTCGCTGTGATTGATGACATAAGCCAAATCTACAGGCGAAAGACGCAGGTTCAGTTGGAGCACTACGGCCCCTATCCCTGAAATCGCGAAATACAGTTCAAAGTGATGATGTGTGTTCCATTCCATCACTCCTATGCGATCCCCCGGTTTTACGCCGAGACGGATAAGTGCATTCGCCATTTTCTTTATTCTCTCGTGGGCCTCTTTGTAATTGTAGCGAAAAAGCTTACCGTCTATTTGACGGGAAATCACCTCTACCTCTGGGAAGGTATTTGCCGCATATTTTATTATAGTCGAAGTATTGAGCTGATAATTGTCACCTGACGTTGATGCCATGCCGTTGATGATTGAATAGGTCATTTTTTGCCTCCTTTTTAAAGTTCTGAGTCAATGTTAATAGAAGTTCCCCCATGCGTTAAATGGCCGCTCGTCGTAAAACGGTTCGTCATTTTGAATCAGCTTCATATGGCGCCTCGATCCAATAAATCCTCAATATCTTTCTTGGAGAAACCTATTTCCTTCAGAATTTGTTCATTATGCTGCCCAAGTCCGGGGGGTGGGACATACTCCGCAGACATGGAATCTGACAGGTGAAACGGAGGTTGCAGTTCCGAGCGGAACTTCTTTATTCCGGAATCCATAACTTCTTCGATCGATAAAATGGGCTCGACGCAGGTGTCCACGTTCTTGAAAATCAGACACCAATCAAACAATGACCGTTTTCCGATGATTTCAGATATTATTCTAATTACTGGCTCACCTCCGAATTGGCGAGAAACCAGATCCTCGCGTTCGACCGCAAGGCAAAAATTTTTCCAGAACTTGAACTCAACCGCCCCCAAAGTGATGTGTCGACCATCCATAGTTTGATAGATATTGTAAAACGGTTGGGTGCCGCAAAGGAAGCTGTCTGCCCTATCTGGGCATATCTGCTTCGTTAAATAATTGCACAGTCCCAGTAAATTCAGTGAAAAGACGCTGTCGAACATTGAAATATCTACGTGTTGCCCGACTCCTGAATATCCGCGCTGAATAACAGCCGACAGGAGTCCGAAAATCCCAAAAAGGCTGCCACCAGCCAGGTCGGCAATCGGTATGCTGGGAACCTGAGGAACGGCGCCGGCGATAATGGCTGAATGAAAGCAACCGGCTAACGCTTGGTAGTTCAGATCATGCGCAGCCTTTGACCGGTAAGAACCTTTTTGTCCGAATCCGGAGATCGAGACATAAATAATCCGCGGCTGTATTTTTTTTAGGACATCATAGCCCAACCCCAATTTTTCCATGATTCCTGGTCGAAAACCTTCGACAAGGATGTCGTAGCGGCCTAAGAGTCTAGTGAAGATTTCTTTGCCACCCGCATCTTTCAGGTTCAGGGTAATGCTCTTTTTTCCACTGTTAAGCAAACCAAAGAGCGGAAAAGGATGAAGGGGGTCTGATTCCAAAACGCGAGTGGGGTCCGGCGCCTGGGGGTTTTCAATCTTAAGGATGTCCGCCCCGAAAGCCGCTAGAAGCCAAGTCAAATATGGCCCAGGAAGATTCATGCTCAAATCCAAAACCTTCAATCCCGATAATGCCCGCATGTTGGCCACCTTGATGTATTATTCTGTTTGCGACTATGCTAAACTTTAATCAAAAAAGGTGCCAAACCGTAAACCTAATTTTTAAGCAATATTAACAATTAGATAGAATTTTTTCGCGCATCGATTTTGAATTGCATTCCCTATCAATCGTCACATATGATAATTTGATGTTGCCATTCTTGATAAATACGTCATATATGACAGTTTAAAAACTTCAATAGGAGGTATCTCATTGGGCGATTTTTTCCGCGAAGCTACTCTATCAATATGTGGGAGTCTGGATCTCGAAGTATCTCTATGGAAAAGTTTGTTGTGTATACGCAAATACATGCCTGCCGATCTGCTTTCTTTACACCTCTATGAACATGAAACTGGGATTCTCGAGACGGTTGCCTATGCCACTGTCAAAGGCGGGACGAAATGCTCTTTTAAGAATATACTTCCGGACGAGGTGCGCAAAGATATAGAAAGGCGGAGGGCTATCCACGTTTGGATGGTTGAGCGTCTTGGGGATTACAATGGTACTCGAACAGCAGCACAAAATATCGATGGCGCCGAAGATATGGCCGGCATCATCATGGATCTTATCTTGGGTCAAAAGCTCATTGGGGTCTTACTGGTTGCTTGTAATCCCACCAGTAGTTTTCTAAAGGAGCATCTTGATCTCATCCAGACATTGAACAAACCTTTTGCTGTTGCATTAACCAACAGCATGCGCCACAGGGAGTTAGAAAAACTCAAAGAATCACTGGAAGATGACAGTCGGTATTTCCAAAATGAGTTGCGGCGGCGTGCCGGCCAGATAGTAGTGGGGAGTGATTTAGGGTTGGGGTCCACAATGAAACTGGTGCGACGGGTGGCACCATTGAACAGCCCTGTGCTTCTGCTGGGGGAAACCGGCGTCGGGAAAGAGCTCATTGCAGGTGCCATTCATAATTTTTCCATGCGCAAAAATGGGCCGATGCTGACCGTCAACTGCGGAGCTATTCCACCTTCCCTAATGGACAGTGAACTGTTCGGATTTGAGAAGGGGGCGTTTACCGGAGCTATCTCCCAGAAGCGCGGCATGTTTGAGAGGGCCCAGGGCGGGACCATTTTCCTTGACGAAATCGGCGAGTTGATGCCCGACGCGCAGGTCAGACTTTTAAGGGTTCTGCAACAGAAAGAAATCCAGAGATTGGGTGGCACTGAAAAAATAAAATTAGATATCCGGGTAATCGCGGCAACCCACCGGGATTTAAAATTAATGCTTGAAAGTGGAAAGTTCCGCGAAGATCTTTTTTTCCGATTGAACGTTTTTCCTATACCTATTCCCCCCCTTAGAGAACGAAAAGAGGATATCCCCGCCTTGCTACAACATTTTATCCTTGAAAAATCAAAAGACATGAAGTTTGGCTACACACCATATTTGATGCCGGATGAATTAGAGCGCTTGATGGCATACCCCTGGCCGGGAAATGTACGCGAACTCGAGAATGCCGTTGAAAGAGCAATGATTTTGGGCATGGGGCAAAAATATCTCTCCTTCAGTGACTTTTTTGTTTCACAATTAAAATCAACGCCAGCTTCAAATAAAAAAAGTGAAAAGCCCGGGTTCCTGACTCTTGATGCTGCCATTTCAAGACACATCACTTCCGTTTTAGAAGAGACAGGTGGCAAGATACATGGTAAAGGTGGAGCCGCTGAACTCTTATCTGTTAATCCAAGTACATTACGCCACCGAATTAAAAAACTTGGGATCACGTCCCGAAAAACATTCAAATGTCGTGATAAAGATGCTCGATCCGGACCAACTCTCCGCCCTGGTGATGCTGGCCAATTACGGCGGGGAGGATAACCAGAACGTGATCGCCCCCTTTGCCGCCGGGTGCCAGCAGATCGGGATCTTCCCCTACCGGGAAACACGCTCTGAGCGTCCCCGGGCGGTTATCGGCCTCACAGACCTTTCTGCAAGAAA
>CAYZJH010000138.1:0-5343 GCA_964478625.1 uncultured Desulfobacteraceae bacterium | reverse complement strand
CTTAGTCCACCTGGATATCACCGAAATGTTTCACTTCGTGCCCATCCTTTACCGGAATAATGGGAATGACGGAACGATAAAATCGATCATAATTAATTAATTCCAAGTTCTTATGGGAACTTAAGACTGCCGGGCTACTAATAGGAACCATATTGGTAATATGTTTCCAATTTGTAGCGTTCGTCATCCGTGATGATTTGCAGTTCAACCAGGACATTTCCGATACCCGCTTTTCGCAAGGGGTCAATTTGCAAAATGTTGGTGACTTTTTTGTCTTTGACACTAAAAAAGGTATATTCCAGGGTCAATTCCTCCTTATCAAGCAGAAAAAAATCTGTTCCATGGAAAACAATATGGTGGCTTAACAGAAAATAAACAGCGAAAATCACCAGTCCGATAAAAATATACTGTTTTAGTCTTTTCAACATGATGGTATTCCTTTTTTAAGGTTAAAATAATGGTCGTCAACAATTATGGTCATAGGATTCAATGGTCTGAGGGTTCAGATGATTTTTTGCCTGCAAGTGAAGCCAACGCAACTACAGTCCGGATTTGTTTGGCCACCGGATCTGATGGAACCTGTGACCAGGATTCCAGTTGGAAACTCATCAATTGGAATGTCCTGTCGGTTATTTGATCGATACCTCCGAACATTCGAATTAAAACCTGAAGACTAAAAAAACTCAGGAAAATCAAAATAAGCAATGTCGCACACCCGTGGATAAAAAAATCCAGAGAGAAATAATCTCCGGCAAAGTAACGGGTCAAAGTCAGGTATCCTCCATGGCTTAAAATTCCCAGGGACGGTAGATTGAATATGAGCTGAAGATAAAAACCACTTAATCGATCGGCAGTTCTTAAAATTGAAACATCCAGAGCATCCGACCACAGAGAGGAAAGGGTTTTCTTTAAGACCTCATGATCTTTACCGGTTGTATCAGGATTTCGAACCGAATGGTCAAAACGTCCCTTAATCATTGTCTCAGCGATGTGAGGCCATTGTTTTTGAACGGAAATGCGAGTCAATCCGGAATAACTCTCTGCCCTTCTGTCGCCGGCAACCTCATTTATGCCTGTTTGTGATATTTTGAAATGCATCAGAGATGATACCATCTCCCAAATTTGTTTTATGGGGGTGCCGAACCGAAAAACAGCGGCCAGGAAGGTATTGTTAATCAGGATACGTGCCCATACGGCAATCATCCACCCCATCGGACCAAGCCATTTTTGAGCCAGATTTTGGTATAATAACGCCTGGATTCCCAAATTCCTTCCGGAGGTTTCTGAACCAATAAAGATAAGGGTTTCTTTTACCGCCTGTTTTTCGAGTTCCGCCAACTGATCCATGGCATCCATAAGTCTTTTGGCATCCTTTTGTGCCTCCGACCGAATTTCATTGATAAGATAGTCTCTAAGGGTCAATGCATTCTCCAGTCGGCGGTCGATGACATATGAAGCACGATTCAAGGTTCCGAAAATGATGTTTTTTAAATAGTCAAACTGGTCAAAACCACAGAGGGGAACGGCCATTGGATCCCATCCAGGATTTTTCAGATGATTCCGGGCACAAATACACAGAATGCTGTGAACCGGAATTTCCCAAGCCTTTTGAAGATAATTTTGAAAATCCGGAATGATATTCTCTTTCAGGTCCTGCTCCTTTTGCCTGTCGCATTTATTCAGGGCAACGATCAGAGCATCTCCATTAAACAGTCGGAGATAGGGAGCTAAAAAATCCACATAGTCTTTTCTCTTTGGGTTTGCAGAATCGAAAAGGCATATCAGAATATCAGAGAGCCCGATGGCCTTTTTGACCATGAAAATATGGTGCTCCTGCTCGGTACTGTCCGTATCTGGTGTGTCAATGAGAATGATATGTTCGAGAGACGCAGATTCCGGGCTTGTAATAAAAGATATCTTTTCACTTCCAATTTCCCTTTGAAGTTGCTCCGCATGTTGCTGATTCTGGGTCAATACAACCAGTTTCCTGGTGGTGGGCCTTTGGTGACCTGTTTCCGAGAGATGGTCCACTCCGGCCAGGGCATTCAAAAGTGTTGATTTGCCTGACCCGCTGGGACCGACTAATGTGATCGTGAGTTTACGGTCGAATCGCTCCTCCAGCCCCTGTACCATGCCGATCACTTGCCTGCATTGCCTTTCCAAAGCTTTTGCAGGACGCCAAAGGGTCAAAGAATTCAAAGTTTCTTCCATCTGTTTTAATTCGTGTTTAACCGATTCTATTTTCCCCATGGCTTTGATGGATGACAACCGAAATTCTGAAATCATTCAGGCCTCTGTTGCTTTTTTGCATATATCGATTTGCTCTGCAATTTCTTTGAGCACGGGTTCGCTTTCCGAGATAATTTCCTGTCCTTTTTTCATTAAATAGCCGGTGATCTGTTGGCTAAAGATATGGTGCAGGATGTCCATTTTGCTGGTGAGCCAGGTTTTGGCAACGGGACTTAAAAGGGTTTCCAACTGCTTGCGGTCGGCTTTGTTCAACCCGGTGGTTGCAGGGATGGCGATTAAAGCATAAAGATCTTGCAGGCCGAAAAGACCTGTAAGTTTTACCTTGATTCCGGTTGCCCCGACCGGGTCCCCTGTCACAAAAATATAAGAAACCGCAACAGTGGCAGGCACTATGTTTAACAGCGCGAAAAGAGTCTGTTTCGATTTCTCCAAAAACCCCATCCTTTTTCGAAATTGTGCTACCAATTCTTTTAGTTCATCATCAATAGGATCGGTAAAAGATATGATCAAATTCTGCTGTTCCCTGACACTTTCAACCTTTGATCTCCAATCCGAATTCCGAAGTTTTTCCTGAGCCGTCAGAAGGGCAGGGGGGAATGCAACCGAAAAGGTGACAGTCCCTTTTTTCATGCAACGATTTGTTTTGGGTAATGGATCTGTAATCTTTCGATCATGGTTACGGGTGGTTTCAATTGTCGAACACATGCGAGTGGCGACCGGATTTCGGTCAGGAAGCGTTACCTGAATTTTGTCAGACAGAACTTGTCGGTAAAGGCTGTTGAGTGCTCTTAAAATGTCTTCTTCCATTTTCCGCTTAAAGCTTTGTTTTTCAGGGAGAAGGTTTTTCCAGGGATATTTTTTACCACCAACTTTCACCCTGTTGACAAGTATCTTGAAAGGAAAACCGATAACATCGCCTGTTTTTCGCATGGCTTTGATGGGTCCCGGTTCCATGGAAAGCCATAACTGTGAAAACCTTTTCATGACAAGTTCCATGGGAAAATGGGCCAACGCTTCCTGCACGCAATAACCTTGGATCGCTTCCAGAGCATCTAAATAAAGTCGGAGCGCGTTGGTGGATAGTTTGCAGCAAGTATGAATCTGCTGAGCCTGTTGAACGGCATCATGCAAAAGAGTTTTTAAAAGGTCTGTACGGTATTTTTCCGTATCGATTTTTTGAAGAGCCTGGGACAAGGTTGGTTGATGGTCAGGCACGGCGTAGAGCTGCATGAATTTTTCGCCGGCGGCAACCGAATTGTCTTCATCAGCACGGTAAATTCCAAGTACGTATTTTTCAGAATCCTTACCGTAAATGTTTCGGGCAACAGTCATGGCATGTTCGGTGATTTCTTCCGATGAAAATCCGGGGTATACGCGATAGACAAGAAAACAATGTCTTTTTCCAATACCGGTGAAAACTTTTGTTATAAAATCCGTGTTATCTTTGTTGCTATAATTGGAATTGGTGAATACATAAATAAAGAGATCCGCGACTTCAAGTGTCTGGCGGCTGATTTCCCGGTTGGTGTAAGAATCGCGAAAGCCTGTGTCAAAATCAGGGGTGTCCAAAAGTACGAGGTTTTTGGGAAGATTCTTTGTTTTCACATAAACAGGGGGTCCGGGTGAAATTAGGTCGGTGATGTCTTTCAGAGGCTTGGGAAAACTTCCGAAATGTTCAAAAAGAGAAGACAGAAAGTCAGATTTGACCAGGCAATATTCGCTTATCGCAACCGATACTTTCCGGTTTATCCCGGCCATTCCCCCGGTTGGGGATACTTTTTTTCCCACCATGGCATTGAAAAGGGTAGACTTTCCTGAGGATCCGCCCCCGCAAATGGCAACAAGAAGCGGAAAATCAGGTGAATACATCGAAATCAGCTTCCTGTCCAGGGCCCTGGCCCAATCGCAGATATCGAAGCGCTCTTCGAGATTCAACTTTGATGCTACTTCCGGCAATTTTTTTGCGAGCGATTTCAAAACACCTGAAATTTCAGAAGTTGAACCTTTATTCATACTAGTTTTGTCCTGCATCAATTCTCTCGTTTCCTGGTTATTTAACTGTCGGCTCCATAACTTAGGCCACCCTTTTCCTCAGGTCAAAGAAAAAATGAAGCCCATGTCATTTACACAGGAAAAGTTTACAATTATTTTTTAGTGATATATAACCCTGAGGTGGGTACTGTTAAACGATGGTCATGAAATTAATTTTACCCAAACTGATCGATTTGGTAGAAAAGTATCCGTCATATCGGCAAAAGCCGGAATTCAGAAAGTACAACCACCGGAATGGATACCGGCTTCCGGTTCAAGCCCGGAACAGGCTCCTCCGGTATGACGTCAATAGATTCTCACAAATAAAATCGTTCATTTTGGATTTAATAACAGAGCATAAGCTTGGAGGTATCATCCATGAAATCCATAAAAACCATAACGTTAATTATTTTGGTGTGTTGTTTAATGGTCGCGGCTTGCACGACAGTACCAATTACGGGAAGGTCACAATTTAACATCGTTCCCGATCAAACCATGCTTTCCATGAGTTTTCAACAGTATGACCAGTTTTTAAAAGAAAACCAGTTGAGCAGCGATCCTGCAAAAACCCGAATGGTGAAAGAGGTGGGGCAAAGAATTTCAAGTGCTGTTGAGCAGTATCTCATTCAAAACAATATGGCCGGTGAATTGCGAAATTATGCCTGGGAGTTTAATTTGGTTGAAAATGATGAAGTGAATGCCTGGTGCATGCCCGGAGGCAAGGTGGTGGTCTATACCGGAATTTTACCTATCGCTCAGGATGCTTCAGGACTTGCCGTGGTCATGGGACATGAAATCGCCCATGCTGTTGCAAAGCATGGCAATGAACGCATGAGCCATGCCTTGGCTGTTCAAATGGGAGGGATGGGCCTATCCGCTGCCCTGTCGTCTTACCCGCAACAGACCCAGCAACTTTGGATGGCTGCTGTGGGTGCTGGTGCGCAATTGGGAATTTTGCTTCCTTACAGCAGACTTCAGGAGAGGGAGGCGGATGAATTGGGTTTGATTTTTATGGCTATGGCGGGCTACGATCCAAACCATGCCATTGGTTTTTGGGAGAGA
>CAYZJH010000137.1:0-5737 GCA_964478625.1 uncultured Desulfobacteraceae bacterium | reverse complement strand
TCCGGACTCCTCTTTTTACTCAAAGGATGTTATAGGCATTATGATATCAATGACCCGTTCAAATAAAGAGAGGAATTTGTATGCATATCACATTTCATGGCGCTGTCAGGGAAGTCACCGGATCCATGCATATGGTTACTACGGAAAAAGATCATATTCTGCTGGATTGCGGTATGTTTCAGGGAAGAAGAAAAGAGGCTGAACTTAAAAACCGTGTATTGCCTTTCGATCCAAAACTTGTCACCAACATTATTCTTTCCCATGCTCACATAGATCATTCAGGACGGATACCTCTTTTGACCAAAAACGATTTTTCAGGACGAATTATCTGCACACGCGCTACGGCAGATGCCTGCGATTATATGCTTCGGGATTCGGCCAAAATCCAGGAATCTGATGCTGAATATCTCAATTATAAACGGCTACGGGCTTTTTTGCTGTACTTGGAATCCTCCCAAAAAAAAACAAAGGGACAGCAGGAAATATTAAAAAAAATAAAAAAAATCCTGAAAAAAGACCGCCAGGAACTGGATCAGGAGAAAATAAATTCCCTGATCTCCCGACACCACATTGAACATGTTGAGCCTCTCTATACCATAGGTGATGCAGAACACGCCCTTGACTATTTTGACGGGTACCCCTACAGAACACCTATCAGGGTGGGAACCAATCTGACATGCACCCTATACGAAGCCGGCCATATTCTTGGTTCCGCCATTACAATCCTCAGGTTTAAAGAAAACGGACAAAATTTTACAATCGGATATACCGGAGATATCGGCCGCTTTGACAGACCTATCCTGAAAGACCCGGCAACCCGTTTTGAGGAGCCGGATCAGAAAATCGATCTTTTGATTATGGAAAGTACCTATGGAGACCGGCTTCATGAACCGATAATCGATTTAAAGCCCCGCCTTGCACGGATTCTGAATGAAGCTGCTGAACAAGGCGGAACCGTATTGATCCCGTCATTTGCCTTTGGCCGAACCCAGGAACTGCTTTATGTCCTGCATGAAATCTATGACCAGAAACTGGCACCCTCCTATCCGATATATGTCGACAGCCCTTTGGCAACACAACTGACCAGAGTGTTTGGTGAACATCCTGAATTATATGACCAGGACACTCATAAAACATTTCTTGAAAAAGGAAAAAATCCTTTCCTGTTTGACAAGATTCATTTTATCAACTCAGTTGAACAATCCATGAAACTCAACCGGGATGAAACCCCCCATATCGTCATTTCAGCTTCCGGTATGTGTGAAGCCGGAAGGATCCTTCATCACCTGCGTTTTAAGATTCATAAGAAAAATACCACGATTCTCATTGTCGGCTATATGGCTCAAAACACCCTTGGGCGAAGACTTCTGGAAAAAAGTGAAGAGTATGAGCAGTCCGGCAGAAAAGGAAATCCTCCCATACTCAAATTTTTGGGCAAGGAATACCCCCTGAAAGCCCGAGTGGTGATGCTCGGGGGGTTCAGTGCCCACGGCGACCGCAGTGAAATGACTCGGTGGCTCAAAGAGTCCAACCTCAAGATTAAACGCATTGCGTTGGTTCATGGCGAAAATGATCAGTCTACCGCATTTGCGAATCATCTCATCAGTGAAAATTTTAATGCATTTGTACCCAAAACCGGTGAAACAATATCCGTAAAATGAGAACAGGATGGTTGGGTATCGCTCAACAACATCCCATCTGAAATCGTCATCCGCCTTTTTGCGGAATCTGCACAATCAGGGTTATGGGTCACCATGATGATCGTGGTGCCCCGTTCATTGATTCTGCAAAGGAGGTTTACAATTTCACGGGATGTTTTGGTATCCAGATTTCCGGTAGGCTCATCAGCCAGTAAAATCGGCGGATCATTCACAACAGCCCTGGCTATGGCGACACGCTCCTTTTCACCCCCTGAAATCTGATTGGGCATCCGATGTAGCTTATTTTCCAGACCAACCCGAACAAGGGCTTCACAAGCCATATCCTGCTTGATTTTTCTTCCAATTCCTGTGGTTGTCAATGGAAGCATCACATTTTCCAAAACGGTCAAATAGGATACCAGGTAAAAGCTTTGGAATACAAATCCGAGAAATTCTCTTCTGAAATCCGCTCTTTGTTCGGAAGACATGGCATAAATATCTATATCATCAACCCAGAGTTGCCCGGATGAAGGCGCGCTCATGGCTCCGATCATGTCCAACAGCGTGGATTTTCCCGCACCTGATTTGCCCATGACCGCTACAAACTCACCTGATTCAATGTTAAAACTCAACTCCCGAATGGCATTAACCGCAGCATCACCAGAACCATATGTTTTTTGGAGTTTACAGGCTTTTATAAAACTCATGGCAAACCTCCTTCTAAATTGTTTTCAGCGCGCGTGTGGGATCCATCCTTGATGCCGCATATGCCGGATAAAAACTCGCAAGCAATCCCACGATAAGTGCCATCAAGACCGCACCCGCCGGAAGATGGAAATTGAACGGCATCACATGTTCGTGAGATTCAATAAAAAAACCTAACGCCAGGCGGGCACCGCCTTCACCCAGCAGATACCCCACGAGGCCTGCCGATAACGAAATGATACCGGCCTCAATAAATATGATTTTCATGATATGGGTTTTTCTGAATCCCACCGCCCTGAAAATGCCTATTTCTTCAGTACGCTCACGAACATTGCCCATCATGGTGACCAGCACCACCAGACTTCCAACAAGCACCACCACAAATGAAATCCCCACTGAAAATGCTTTAAATTGAGCTAAAGTCTCCATGCGACCCTTAACCACTTGCTGAATGGCCATTACCCTGGCATTGGGAAGAACTTCTGAAATCTGATTAACCATTTCAGGAATCGGACATCCCTGACAAAGTGCTGCGATTTCGACCATGGAAACGATTCCGTGTTTGTTATGGATTTCCTGCGCCACCGGTAACATGGCAAATACCATTTGATCATCCTGAGAACCGGTTTCTTTTAAAATTCCCGTAACAATAAATTCGCGATTACTGATAAAAACCGGGTCACCGGTGGATAAATTGGTCATCCTTGCCGTATCCGTACCCAACAATATTCCCTTTTCATCGGGAATGTTGCCTTCAATGCCCCACCAGGGCTTAAGTATACGAACAGTCTCAAAATCAATGCCGGCCAGAAGAACTTTATGGCCTGAAATTTCAGTGACCCCCATGACCATGGGACCTGCCGCTGCAATGTTTTTTGCATTTTTGATATCATTTAAACGGAGAATCTCTTCCTCCCGGATTTCTTCCAGCTCAAAAGAAAATCCTCCCAAGGATACCCCCCCATAACTGAGAGACAGACTTTCGGTCCTGGGCACAATCAAAATATTGGCCCCGTATTTTTCCAGTTTATGATTAATTTCACCAGTCATGGCATCAGAGAAGGATATCACCGCAACTACGGTGGCAACACCGATGGAAAGACCGATCAGAACAAAGAACGCTTTGGTTTTTCTTCGAATGATATTTCTGAAAGCGATTTCTTTTAAAGTCATGGCACTAAACCCTCCTGTTAAAAATCAAAGTATTTCTTCCCGTGCAAAATGTCTTCCACCCGGATGATCAAATTGTCTCCGGATACTTTTCGCACGAGAGGTTCAGGATTACACCCGCCTTTGACTTCATTGATCAGTGTGGAGGGAAATCGCTTTCCGCAATTCACGCATATCATTTCATCTTTATCCTGAATATATCCTTTTCCGGAAGGCCAGCATACGTCGCATGCATCGAAAGCCGCTCTGATAATACCATCCGAACTTTTTAAAACAAAATAACGAATGGTAACGGAACCTTCTTTGTATTCAAAATGCCGCGCTATACCATCCTGGAAAATATCCACCGGATATGTGATCTGCGTAACTGAATCTTTTTCCGATTCCGTGGAAAAAGCGACAGGATGGTTTTTGCTGTTATTTAATAAGGTCATGACTCCGGCAGCAACCATAATAATCAAGACAATGGCAATCAGAGCAGGAACCATTTTTCTTTTTTCTTTCTCAAGCACCGCAGCCTTTTTTGCGGCTAATTTATTTTTTTGATCAGACATGGGTTCTCCTTTATTTTGGTAATATTCAATCAAATCCTGAAAAATCCCTCCTTCAAAAAAAGTCTTAAACTGCCCAAAACCGATTCTCCCCTTGTAACATGGAGAGTCGGGGGATTCATACGGGCCTCAGACTTCTCAAAAACACGTGACCGCACACGAATTCAGAGGGGCCAGTCAGCTTGAAAAATAGAAAAATAAAGGAAAACCATTAACAAAGAATTGAAAGAATCTGAAGATACAGAGGTGTGGAACGAGGTATGGATAAGACTAAACATTCTTTTGATTGAAAATCGATTTGATCAGAAAGATTCTGGTTCTCCAGATGGATGCTTCCTAACTGAAACAAATCCGGAGAACCGGCACGGAATGGGGTCGGTAAAAAATAAAGACCTTCTTCGGGTGTATCCTGTTGAACATGACAGCAAGGAGCTTTTTGGCCTGATGGATGAGAACAGCAGTTGCCATGGTTTGCCATGAACTCAACGGAAATATCGGACATGCAATGCTCCGGCACCGGACATCGTCCATCGCAGGTCACTGCCCACACTGATGAGATATTTCCCAAGCAGAAAACAAGCGCCAAAAGTATGGTCAATAAAAACCGCCCTGAGCACACGATATGTTTGTTCATCGCACCTGAAGCATCTTATGGTTTATTCCACAGTTTTGAAAACTTTTGAATAATACGAACAGGATGAACTTTTGTCAAACCTATAAAAATGGTTGATCTGACAAGAAACGGTTTTTTAATTCTGAGCATCCATAAGCCCTGTGAGCATGCTCAAGGATTTCAAAATCTTGTCAAGGTCCTCGCGGTTTAATTTTTTTAAACCATCATGCAATTTTAATTGAATGGGCGGAGGCGCATAAGAGGCCAGCATACGTCCTGAATCCGTCAGTTCAATAAAAATTTTTCTCCGATCCTGCGAGCTTCGAATTCTCCTCACAAACCCTTTTTGTTCCAAACGGTCAATGATTCCGGTCACGGTGCTCGATTCCACCAAAATATGACGGGCAATTTGAGACGGCGGCAACGGTCCGTTTTTAAACAGCGCCATGATACAGTTAAGCTGAGGCGCACTCACCTGATATTCTTTATTTAATGCTTTGGTATGATATTCCTCCGCCTGTATCAATCTTTTGATCTGAAATACGATCTCATCAATGACATCCATGGTTTCATCGGGCAGTGAAACCAAACCGACTTTTTTGCCATTGGGGGCCATGGTGTGTTTTTTACCTCCGATATTAGTTTTTAGCTAAAACAATTTTAGATATAAATATATCATTACAAATATTATTTTTGCAAGAATATTTGGATCACCCCAGGTCCGGATTTTATCCCCTCATAAAAAAATAGGTACTCAAAACTCACAGTACATGAAATCAATCTAAAAATCCTACTCCTGATCGGTATTTTTTGTAAATGCCAATAAAACTTCTTATATCACATGTCTTGATTCACTTTGATAAAAATTGATGCATTTTAATTTTTCGATTCAACAGCCCCCTTTTTTTTAAAATCTTGATGTCAAACAGAATCCATGTTAAAAATCGATTTTTGTATAAATAAAGAGATAGGGAAATTGAAAGACTTGGAGACTTCACCCAAATTGATGATGCTTGCCGACAGAATACTTATTGCCGAACAAACACAGGCCATTTTAT
>CAYZJH010000136.1:0-5743 GCA_964478625.1 uncultured Desulfobacteraceae bacterium | reverse complement strand
TTGTTAAGGTGCTGGACCACCGGTAAACCTTATCATATGGCGGAGATCATAAACCGGCTTGGCACATGCGATTGCAGCCCGCCCCTTTCCCAGCAGGCGGGCTGCTTCACCCGGTTTATTTATTTTTAAAATTACATACACCATTATTTTGATTAAATGCACAGTGTAAACCAAGCTCGCTTTTTGCAAGGTATTTTCCGCCAAGATAAAGGCCGAAATCAGCATTTCCGGCAGTTGGCTTTCCGGCACTTAAAAATTCGTAGGCAAAAAGAGGGGTCAAGTCAATCCGATCGGCATCCAAATCGATTTCAAGGATGGATTTTTTTACGTTGTGGGAGAATCTTAACTTTATCGAGGAATCGGGATTCGGCCCTTTCAGTTCGAGGACAAGGTTCTTGCCCTGATAACTTCTAGAAATCACTCTAAGCCTGTCAGAGTCTGCAAAGTAATTCCCGAGTCGCAGGTGTACCCAATCATCCTGGTCCATCAAAAAGTCAGGAGGCACAATAAGAGTTATTTTTGCCGACAATCTGTCGCGATTCGGGTTCTTGTCGTTAAGAAAGAGATTTCCGTGGATTTTCCGGACTTCGATCCATTCAGTGGGTAAGCTGCTGGTCGCAGTGCAGGCATCCTTATTGCTCGGAATGCCTGAATAAGTAATAGCCCAAGGTTTCGGCTTCTGGAAATCACGGATATCATCGCTGATCCATGGAGCATTGTATCCTGTGGCATCTGCATTCGGGATCAGGAGATAAGGGTATACCGTCGCATCCGAAATACAGGGCGTCGTAGAACCCGGACCACCGCAGGAGGGCACGCCATAGCTGAACCCCAGACTTTGGGTCATAGAGGTCGTCGTTGTGAAGTCCATGGAGTAATTGACGTTTCCCTCAGCTGTGAATCCGAATGCACCGGCCGATGTTGAAAAGCCTGCGCTCCAGCCGTTGGTGACGGCGTTGGTTGTCGTTTCAGTATACTTGGTGTAGCTTGTATCGCCCTGGGTGCTGTGAATGGACGGCAAATACCCATAGTCAGGGATCTTGTAAAATTCGGTTGAAGTCACGGGTACATCCCAGGCGCAGAAATCACTGCTTTTAGGAAACGGTTCCATGCCTGCAAAGATTTCGGTGGAGCAGTCAGGGTTAGTCCCTCCACCGATGCAGCTTCCCGGCTTATCGATGTAAAATGCCTTCAGTTGCAGGCTCGTATTGGACCCGTCGTAGGTCATGACCGAAACTCGCAATTCACTGGAGTTTCCATCGTAGGTCAATTGAGTTCCATCATAAGCCTTGAGGATATACTGATCGGTCAGGAAGGCGGGTTTAAGGTACAGAGCCCAGGCCAGGCCACCCGGATATCCTGTATCATTATAACTTTTCAGGGTGTCTGTGTGATAAACGGCTTTCCCGGTCGTCGATTGTTTTGAGTGTTTGACTCCTGCGGTGAGTTTTGCCTGCATGTTGACAGGGCCGAATTTTTTCCCATAGGAAACCGCTGTACCTGCAGTGGCGGTCCAGGTTGTTGCGAAAGTAACCGTTTGAGTGGTTTCAAGCTCCACTGTGGAGGTACGGGCGGAATCCGCGGTGGGGACTCCGTCGTTTTCAGGATAGGGAGGTGTCCCCAGGATAACCCCCACTACCGGGCAGGCGCTCATGTCCGGTTCTGTTCGAGTGCCCGCATCATTGATATGTTCCAGAAGATCGGACTTATAGGTTGAGGAGCGAAATTCAAAGGTCTGATAGCCATATCCCAACGGTACATAGTGATACTTGGTGTTCTTGGAATACCAGATCTTCAGTTTCATCCGCTGGTTGGCGTTTTCATCCTGGAAGTAGGGGATTATGGCCCAGTTAGGTTCATACAGGTTAAAAACATGATCATCGCTGCTCTGGGAAAGCTGGGTCCAGGTCGGGGACCAGGTTCCATTTTCACCACCACTGCCCGACGGGGTGTACTCGCCATGATATATATAGTCCCAGGCAGTGTTACTGGTCGGCGTTGTGCAGAATACCTGTATGACATATTTGTTATTCGTATAACCTTCTGCCGTGCCTACGAACAAGCGGGCTGAAAGCACATTGGGTAGACCCGTATTTGCGTACCAGTGCCCATAGGAAATATTCCCGTCAAAAAAGAAGTAATAAATTTTTGACCCTCCGGGAGCATAAACAATCATCATTTTTTCTTTAGCCCCCCCGGTGGTGTCGGGCACCATGAAAACCGTCGCATCCGAAGTCCAGGAGGAAGAACTGGCAGGGCTTGTGAAAAACAAAGTTCCCGATCCGAATTTCAGTCCATCAGAGGAGGAGATATAGTAAAAGCGAGGGGTATCACTTAAATCGGAATAAATGATGTAGAGTTGCCCGTTCATCACTACGGCGGAGCGGATTCTGGCAGAAGAGATGCCCGCGGAAAGAGTTTTCTGATCGCTTACAGAGAAATTCCAGGCTTTGCCGTCCGTTCCATAATCGACTGTAGCCGTCCGGTAATAGATGGTGTTGTCACCCCTGGTGTAAAAGATATAGAGCACATTGTTGAAGACGACGGTCTTGAACCATATCTTACTGCTATATGCATAATCGAAGATCCGGAACCAATGTTCTTTCTTATCGATAAGGTTGTAATAGAAAATATAACTGTCAACGAGGTAGTCACTATAATGGGTAAAGAAAACCATCTCCCTTCCGGCGAAGTATACGGCGTCCATTCCTTTGGTTTTGTAGACAGCGGAATTGTGATTGTTTTCGAAATGGTAGGGAAACGTTGAATTGGCACTTGTGTATATTTCAGAGCATTCCGCCGGTGCGGCAAGTATGGCAACCGCACCGGAAATAAGCGTAAATGTAATGATTGCCAGGCAAAGAATCTGATTCACTCGAAGCGTTTGCCTCAATAGAGCCGGTTTTTTTTTGTGCATGTTCATCTTGATCCTCCTCTTTCATATTTGGGTTGGCATGGGTGGGTTTTTATGTTTGTTGGCCAACAAACATAGGCCAAATCTGATTTCGGTCATTCAAAAAATACATGAAGGTGATAAAAAGGTTTTTTTGCCTTACTTACGCCAATCGGCAGATGGGCTGGAATGCGTTTCAAAAGGTCGAAAACAGCTTCAGTGTGGGGTGTTTCTAAACCGAATGGGAGGATGTCCGGTTTTCCCGTATTGAACTTAAGCGCTTCTTCCGGCGGAGATGCCGGTCTCGTCACTTCAAACCGGGAACAATGTTGAAAACCGGTACCGATCGATCCAGGAATGACCGGGTTTCCGTAAAGGAAAATCCGCTGTTTTAATGTCACACAACCTCCTTTTTTGCTTGACCTTAATAAAAAAAAAGCTCGGTTGCAATGTCCCCAGGGACAAAAAAAGGACAGTCTCTTCAAAAAGAGACTGTCCCTGGGTACAGTGTGTATTTGAATAATCCTATTTTTCCAGCTTGTAAGGTACCTTGTTCATATACCCGGCAATGGCCGGAGCCTGAGCGAGATTTCCCATATAAAGACGATTTACTATTGAAGCCACATCGCAAACAACCCCTGATTCATTTGGTGAAGAACAGCTCAACGCGAAGCCGCAATCGGGTTGGTGGTGTGGAAGTGGAGCAAGACCGATGCATAGGTTACTGAAACCACATTAAACCTAACCTGAGCGATTAAGACGGCAACGAACCGTCATTGCGGCGAAAGCCGGGCACGAAGTGAAGCCTTCAGGTGCTATCCATAGGGTGAAACCATCAGACTGGATACCGGCCTTCGCCGGTATGACGGCAAGGATTTCCCCAATTGAAATCAATCATTTTAGGTTAAATTGTTATTCAAAAAGGTGCATGAAATCATAGAAGTCTTCCGGGTCTGCTCCGGCAATATCAACCTGGCCGTTTGAAACAGCATCCTCAGGCCGGAGTTTTCCAAGAACCAGCTTTTTCCATGTCATTGAATCGGTGATAATCCTGAATTTACCCTTCCGAGAAACCTGA
This sequence comes from uncultured Desulfobacteraceae bacterium, assembly GCA_964478625.1. Taxonomy (GTDB): domain Bacteria; phylum Desulfobacterota; class Desulfobacteria; order Desulfobacterales; family SKZT01; genus SKZT01. Next base: position 1,772 of record CAYZJH010000136.1, on the reverse strand, counting down.
GCTTCCACTTCAAGGATACCTCGACGGACGTGCAATGCATATTGAGAGGGTTCATTTTTGTTTTTTTTATGTATGTCGGTCAGCTGAAGGTCAGCAATTATATCCTTTTCAAGGCACTCGGAGGCCTTGAGACTGACAGCCATAATTCTGAAAAGTGAATGAATCGGCATGAAATTAACTGCGTTATTATCCATAATGGAAAATACCAATTTGGGGTCACCGGTCGGAAGATAAACCTGTTCTGTCAGCAGCAGATAATCGGACAGAAGCATATTGCGGGCCTGAGAATTCATGGTTTGTTCAGCCAAATCTATCATTGCCAGTTTTTTTGTATCTAAAGCCGAAACATTTTCGTCATCAAGGATAAGAGCAAAATCAGCGAGTTTCAGGGCCCATTCAAGTTTTCCATCATCATAAGCATCTTTTGCTTTACCAGCCAGCTCATTGACTCCTCCTGCCAGCTCAGCGGCCATCTCTGCTTCATCTATAGGAGATTGCGGGAACAGATCCCTGATTTTGCCGGTATAATACCCACGGTAGTATCTAAAAATGTGGTAGACATCCCAGTCGATTCTTCCATAGGTCTCCTTCAAATAGGGGCTGTCTGCGAGATGGGGTGGCAACTTGATCAGATCCTTGATTTCTCCCGGCGTCAAACCTTTGTTCATGTATTGAATAGTCTGATCGTGCACGAACTGAATGGCATCGCTGAAGTCGGTGAGAAACCGTCGGATGTTTTCTTTCCCTTCGGTGACAGGAGTGTTCCCGTGAAGCTTTACAAGGTATTCGGGTTCGAGGTCCCGGCAAATTTTTAGACTATTGATATAATTCAGCGGATTTCTCTGGCCGCTGCCTCTCATGGTTACCAGGGCTGGAAAGGCCTCATAAATGATGCCGATTTCTATGAGGACCTTTTTATCCGGCAGCCATATGACCACAATGTCCCCTGTCTCAGCGGGCGCTGATATCAGTTTAAGATTAACGCCGGCGACCGTGGTCTTCAGCTCATCCTTTACAGTTCTGGTAGGCGGAAGGAAACCCGATGGCCCTTGAATCTGACGGCCGGCAAGGACGTAGCCCGCGTACCAGCCAGGATCGTTCTGAAAGATAATTCCTGCCATCTTAACGCCGCCTTCAACTCTCGACGGATAGACCTGGCCCCACCACTCATCAAACAAGGAGTTCATAAGATTTTCATGGGCGATAATTTCCGTATGCCTATCGGCAAAGACCGAGGCTCCATTGATGTGGCAATCATGATGGTGGGTGTAGATAATCGCTTTGACGGGTTTTTTGTCGAAAATATTATCCAGTTTCGAATTAAATGCGATCTTGACTTGCTCTGCCGCATATATGCTCTCCCCCGGATCAATAACAATAAGTCCGCTCGGACCCACGATAAGAACCGGGTTGTCCCGGTTATACCCCCGGGCGACATAGACTCCGTCTGTTACTTTGATAACGGTAGGAGGGAAAAAATCATCATAAATTTTTTGAAGCGCAGAATGAACTTTTACTTCCTCAGGATCAAATGCTGCAGAAGATGACGCCAACAGGAAAAAACAGAAGAAAATTAGAATAAAAATGCGGAGTTTCATTTTTTCATCTCCTTAATTTTAAAGTCTTTTTTAAAACATCAGAATAACAAGGGCTGAAAAAGGGTTGTACCGGAGACGCCAAAATATTTTCATGGCCCAAATTTAATGTCACGTCAATCCGACTCCGGTCATCCCGGAAGCACCCGCTTCTTTGCGCTGTCCGATCAAATGTTC
>CAYZJH010000135.1:0-5873 GCA_964478625.1 uncultured Desulfobacteraceae bacterium | reverse complement strand
AACGCCGGCCTGTCACGCCGGAGGTCGCGAGTTCGAGTCTCGTCGTCCCCGCCACAAAAAAAATCAAGGGTTTGCGAACTTTTCGCAAACCCTTTTTTTATTGTGTGCCAGGCATGGCGCTATTAAAAAAACCACCGGCTTTTAGCAGACCTACAAATTACAGTAACACTTTCTCAATGATTTCTTTCGAAACGGTCATTACCGGCCCATTTCGATCCTATACATCATGATCCTGCATTGAACGGATAAAAAGTGCTGGTTTGGTTTGTCAATCCAGTTGATTAAGCATAAAAACCCTGTCTATGGAGGTTCCTTCCTTGATTCGATCCAGCAGAATGATAAAGGTTGTCGAATCGATGATGCCAAAATATCGCCGATTTTCATCATTCAGGAACCAGATGATGAACATGATTAGATGGGAGTCGGGCAGATTTTTTCCGAAGATTCGGTAATAGTCTCTTGCTTCAAAATAATGTTCGAAAGGCAATTCAGAATTAAATTCCATCCCCAAAAAGGTTCTCGGATCCACCGCATTGACCCAGCAGACCGGCCTTGTTGGCTGTAAACGGGAAATTTGACAGATTTTTTCTCCGCAAACCAGCTCACCGCCGAAACGGTCTAGAAGATCCAATATCCAGACGATGTCCGATTGGTTCAGGGATGATTCAATAAATTCCGGAGGGTAAAAACCGGGTTCGTAATTTATATCCAAACTCCAGAAAGCTCTTTTCCTGATGCCGATTTCAATTTCCCGGATATGTCGGATTATTTCTAATGCTTCCACAGGAATTTGGGGATATTGCCTTTGTCGCAGCCTTTCGATTTGCTCCCAGTCAATTGAAGCGGGGGTTGTTTTTCTTTTTGGAACTGGAAAAGGGATAACATTTTGCATACACTTCTCCTGTATAAATAAAGTTGTGGGTTAAGATTGCTTTTAATTCACTATAAATTCCAAAAATCTGTAAATTTATAATGGGGAAAAATATCAATCTGATTTGTGTAGGGAACCATTGGACTCAATTTCCTACAGGCTTTAGCATTTCCTTAAATGATCGCGGTTTCTGCAGAAATATTATAGCTTTGGTCGGATTCATTCGGTCGGTGACATGAATTTTTCAAACTACCTGAAAGCGATGATTTTCGGGGTTTTCTCCGATACCGTCAAATTCGAATTTTTCCAGGCAGGACCGAGTCAGGTAATAATAACGAACTGTGTCGTCCATATGATCGATCAGGTTCTCAATGGCCGTGCGCATTTTCAAAAACTGCTCTTCGGTAAGCCCCGGGCATTCGAACACGGATTTCTGGACCCGGTACCCGTAAGATTTTAATACCTTCACCACCTGGTACCGGATACGATCATCCACAATATCAAAACAGACCACATAAAACATGGTTCTCACATGGTAAAAGGCACATAGCCCTGTTCAGGGTTTTGGAGATATTCGGCAAAATACCGCACCTGTTGTCCGATGATTCCCCGATAGGTCAGATGTTTTTGAGATGGCGGATAAAATACCCGCCGGTTCATCATTTCTTCGTAAGTCCGGATAAAGGTCCGGGAAATCATCGGTTTCATGAGCACCGGAAGTGCTTTGGGATCATCGTTGCTATCCTGCATTTTTTTCTGATAAACAAAATCATCGGAGGTAACCATTCGGCGGTTGATTAAGCTGAGAACAAATCGGTCACCCAAAAAGGAGCGATATTCTTCCACAAGATCACAGGCTAGCGAGGGCCTTCCATAGGCAATTTCATGAAGTGCCCCCAAATATGGATCGAGGCCTACCGTATTGATGGCTGACAGCACTTCGTTGGTCAGCAGAGTGTACACAAACGAGAGCATGGCGTTGACCGGATCTTTAGGTGGGCGACGGTTTCTTCCGCGAAACTCAAAATCATCGTTGATGATCAAATGCGGAAACCCGTTGAAATAACACCGGGCCGCCGCTCCCTCAATACCGCTCACCAGTCCGGGATCAGAAGCCGACTCCAGGCGTTCCATCAGTGCTTTCAACTGTGCGATGACCACTTTTAATTCGTCCCTGGGACGTTCCCGGTTTTTTCTCATGATCAGTTTGAGGCTGTTGTTGATTTTTCCGTAAACCATAATCCGGGCGGTATTCACTCTGAAGGACAGATCTCCAAGATTTGAATACTGGGCCTGCCTGAGAGCCACATGGCGATGTTCATCCAGGGTCAGACGGGCACGGAATCTTCCCGTCGGTGTGATAAATACCGTCTCGATCCGATTTTGGATCAGAAAATCGAGCACCGGCCCGCTCAAAGAAAGATATCCTGCCAGAATCAGTCGCTTGAGCCCTGCTGCCGGAATTTCCCGGACCAATTCTTTGGCTTTGTAAATTTGAAGGCTTTCTCCCTGTCGCCGGATATAAGCCCCGGGTTCCAGAATATATGCTGAGTCCATGGATTCTGTTTTATCTCCTTGTGATTTCTTCAGGAGTTCAAAAACTCTGCTTTTGCATCGGCTTCAAAACGCCGATTTCCCGCTCCTGTTTTTTCTGATCGGTATTTTCTTTTGAAAAAACGGCTTCAGAGCAACCCTTACGAAAACCGCCGGGGGTAGCTTTCATCTTTATTTCCGGTGTTCAGGCAAAAATCTCCCCACCTGGATCATGGCGGTTTTGAGATTTTCCAAAGCCTGGCCCAGATTGTCCACTTTCTGAGAAACCATTTGGGGCCGCCATTCTGGAAAATGCCTTAACGGATGGTCGTAATCGCCGGTATTTTCAAACCGGCAGAAATCTCCGGTATAATTCAAAAGACTGTGAATCCGTTTGCACCCCAGAGGGCTGCCTCTCAGTTTCGAAAGGGTATAATCCACCTGATGAAGATTGTAGTCGGAAAAATTGGATATTAAAAAATGCATCAGACTCCGTCCGTTGTGCAAAAAACCGATGGTCTGATAAAGCACTTTCTGCTCCCGGACACTCAGCCCATGGCCGTTGAGACAGGATGCCACCAGCATTCCCAGGGGTGGACAATGGTTTTCAAATGCGGCCAACTCCGGATGACTTTCGGTCCATTTTTGCCACCGCGGGTGTCGGATTACCGGGGATTCAATTTCATTTTTCATAAGATTTTCAGAAACGGTGGCCGGTACTTTTTTCAAAAATTCCAGTTGATGTTCCAGATCGTAACTGCCGGCCTCCAGAAAGGTGGATTTCTTTCCGGTCAGCCGGTGGATGCCCAGCGGAAGTTTCACCAGGTTGCCAAAGCCTTTTCCGGTCAGACGGTCCTGCTTGGGAAAAACTTCCAGTGTAAACGCTGAAAGATCCGGCGAAACCAGTTTTTCAATTCTGTTGAGCACCGGGCGAATTTGTGAGGCCTGGGCCGGTGGATCAAAAAAATACCAGAAGTGAAATCCCTTCCCTCCTGAAAATTCTACCAGTGGAAAAAGACCAGCCGATTCGGACACCTGTTTGATTCTGGTGATCATGTATTGCTTTTCCCTGAGAATCTGGCGTTTTTCATCCGAATGACAGGTTTTTTTTCTGAATTTTTTCGCAAGATCGGCATCGATCACGGCCGCTTTCACGGTGTTGTCTGAACGAACCAGATATATACCGTAAGTGCGTTTCCCCCGAAAATGATCCTCCACATCTCCGACAGATATCCTTCGGCGAACCGGCACATAACCCTGAGTACCTTCATCGCGGTTGACCCACTGCCGGGCGAAGGCATCTTCTTTGCCGGAAAAGCGCTCCATGAAAAGTTCAATGCCGCTCTGGCGTTTGCGAAGCTGCTCAAACGGACCGGATAACGGCATTGGAGCGGAAACAGGAAACGGTGTTTCCGGTGGGCCGGCATATCCTGAAAGCTGAATGATCTGTTCCTTGTCCTGTAATACCGCTTTGGCCTGTGAAAATACCCGCACGGATGCTTCCCGGTCATCTAATATATGGAGCAATTCCATGTGTTCCCGCCATGCTTCAAAAAATTGCGGAAAACCCTGATGAAGGGTTCTGTAAATTTCCATGGCCAGATCCGGCGCACCAGCCATCCGACACAGTGAAGCCCACTGAATCAGCTTTTCCGGAGATAGTTTTTCCAGGATCCGTTTTTCTCCCAGAATTTTCAAAACACGATCCGGGTCTTTTCCTGAAAGGATCGCCTGCTCCAACCGGGTGATCAGCAGCCGGAAATCAGCCTGATCCGTCTTAAGTCGCAGTATCTGTTCCATGCCCATCTCCTCTTAGCCTGTCCATCAACATATCGAGCTTGTCATAATAGGGGTTGATGATTGCCAGGTCTTCAGCCAGCATGCGGGCGGCATTGATATCTCCCAGCCGATACAATCCCAGAGCTTCCCAGAACATCCCCTCCTCATAGGAATTGACCCATTTTTCCATATAAAAGGATGACGCCTTTTTTGCGTATTCCACCGTATCTTGAAACCGACCCAGCAGATAACCGATCCGGGCCAGGCGCACCAGCGCCTTATGCCTCGAACGGTTATCCCGTTGCTGACTCAGTTCCAGAATGTTTTGGGCTTCGGAAAATTTTTTTAGCACACACAAAATATCCGCCTCGGTCCATTGAATATAGGGCCTTCGGCGGTTCTGAGGCACGTTCCGGACCGATTCAAGGGCTCTTTCAGGATCACCCAGGGCCAGGTATGTGCGGGCCAGAAGTTCGAACACAAAATCGACCGGCTGTTTTTCCGCTGTTTTCAGGGCGAATTTCAAAGCGTCTTTGGCTTCGGAAAAGCGGTTGAGATGAAACTGGACCTTGCCGAGAGCAAAATATTTGAACAACAGGCTGAGATGATTAGAACCTTCGTCTTCGCTCAGGCATTTTTTGACGGCTTCCAGAGCCGATTGCGAACACCTGGCCTCCAGAAGGCAACCGGCCATATGATAAAGTGATTTGACATAGTTTTTATGCTCCTGGTGCCGTGCTTCCCGACTTTCGCTATCCAGAGACTCCCAGTTTTTGACGGCCTGATAAAAAAGGGGAATCGCCTTTTTGGGTTTGTTCTCAATTTGTTTCACCAGCATGCCCCGACGGTAACAATTGGTGACATTATCGGGCCGGATGGCCTGGGCGGCCATAAAATGCTGATGAGCCAGTTTGATGCGGTCTTCTTTGAGTTTGCCCGCCAGGAAAATTTCACGGTTTTTGGCCGCATACAGCGAATTGTACGCCGTGTAAGCCAGGGAGTTATGGTGGTGAAAATCATTGGGAGCCTGATCGATACAGAGAGTCAACTGCCTGATGGCATCATCAAAGCGCCTGACCTGTCCCATAGCAAATGCCAGTTTTCCCCGGATTTGGTGAAGGCGGGGGTGATTTTCCAGTTCGGGAAGTTTTTCCTTTACCGGATGATATAGCGCCAGAATTTCTTCCCACCGGTTTTGACGAAACAGTTCATCCATGTCATGGAGCACCTGGGCAAAAGCTCTTTCACGGGCCTGCTCCAGCACGGGATTCATACTCTCTGCGGTGAGAAATTCATCTCCCACAATCTTTTGCTTAGGGTCGCTGTCGGTAATCGCCGTTTTTTCGACACTCGGTTTGGGTTGGATTTGCATAGGATCACCTCACTGATCTTTTCGAATTCTTCGGATAGAAACCGGTGAATGGTTTCCGAATCTGTCTGTAAAGATTAACGGCGTTGAAAAGATTTTTTTCAAAATAATCGACTGGAAAAAACTGATTGAGAATTTCAAATTCGGGGAATCATTTTGTACCTGTCATTATGAGGGAGTTGCTTACTGCGGTATAATTGCCGGGAAGAAAATATTTACGGATAGGTTGATTCAACCTTGGAGCGACCGAAGAGTCTCTGATATCTATTGAGCAAAACAAACCAAACCGGGACGGTCCTTACTAGGTAACTCCCCACAAGT
>CAYZJH010000134.1:0-5947 GCA_964478625.1 uncultured Desulfobacteraceae bacterium | reverse complement strand
TATGTAGCCGCCGGAACTTCGGAATCATCAGGAAAATGTCCGGAGTTTGCCCATGTGGAAGATGGCAGGATTATCGTGGAAGACTATATCGAGGCAAACCCTTTCGGACGTCTTCCCTGGCCGAAAGTCCGTTAGGGAAATCAACAGTAAGGACATTTAATGATATGAGGTGACCCTTGGAAGGAAAAATTATCGTTATCACATCAGGAAAAGGCGGGGTTGGAAAAACTACCGCCACAGCTTCCATAGGTGCTGCGCTTGCCCTTGAAGGCAAAAAAGTTGCAGTCGTCGACATGGATATCGGCCTTAGAAATCTGGATGTGGTTATGGGACTTGAAAATCGAATTGTTTTCAATATCGTGGATGCTGTCAATGGAAAGTGCCAGGCACAGCAGGCAGCGATAAAAGATCGAAAAATAGATAATCTTTATTTAATTCCGGCATCCCAGAGTGACAATAAAAATGTCATTACACCTGCAGCAATGAAAAATTTTTGCGCTCTTCTGCGTAAAGAGTTTGATTTTGTGCTCCTGGACTGTCCGGCAGGTATCGAACAAGGCTTTGAAAACTCAGTGATTGGCGCCGACCAGGCAATAGTAGTCTGCACGCCGGAAGTCTCATCGGTTCGGGATGCAGATCGGGTTATCGGACTTTTGTATGCAAAATCAGTCCAACCCAAATTACTGGTCAACCGGATTGTTCCTGAAATGGTTGAAAGAGGCGACATGCTAAGCCATGAGGACGTTGTGGATGTTTTGTCCATTGATCTGATCGGTCTGGTTCCTATGGATGAAACCGTTATTGTATCTACCAACACGGGGGCTCATCTGGTACAAAACAAAAAATCCAAAGCCGGACAGGCATTCAGACGTGTTGCCATGCGCTTAAACGGCAACGCCGATCTACCCATTGAGGTCCCACAGGTTAAAAGAGGATTCTGGAAAAAAATCGGCTTTCGGCTGGGCGGAAATAAATAAGGAGAGACAATGATCGAAGGATTTTTCAAAAGGCTGTTTGGAAAAGAAAAAAGCAAAGAATCCGCTAAAAAGCGGCTTAAACTCGCACTGGTGTATGACAAGCTCGAAGTCTCCGATGAACTGATCTCCAAGCTTCAGCAAGATATTGTGGATGTCATTTCAAAATATTTCATTGTCGATAAAGAGGCCATTAAACTGGACATCAAGCGGTCTGACAATTTTTCTTCCCTGACTTTGAATACACCCATTTTATCAGCCAGGCGTTCGCAAAGTGCGTGAGGTGACAAAGATTACTTTCGGGCCGCTTTCATGATTATTTTATTTTTTCCTTGAAATGTAAACAAGACAACCCTGGATAGGCTTTTAGACAGAAAATGTTATCGGGGATTTTCTCCTGTGAACCAATGATCAAAACACCTCCTTCACTCAGGGAATTAATGATCTTTGATAAAGCGACGATCTTCTCAGGAAGATTATAGTAAGTTAACAGATTGTTTCGTACAAAAATGATATGAAATTTTTCCAAAGGAGGCAGTTTTTCAATAAAATTATGATTCATAAAGGTGATCATTTCCCTGAAACCGGGATGAAGTCTGTACCGGTTTTCATCCGGAAGTTTGTTGAAATATTTTTCAACAAACACTTTTGGAAGATCCCTTAAACTTCTGAATTCATAAATGCCTTCCTTGGCCTTTTTAAGGTATTCAGGGTTCATGTCCGTGGCGATCATTTCCAGATCCGGCATCTGATATCGATCAGGGATCAAACTTTCCCACAGCATCAGAAAACCGTATGCTTCTTCACCCCTGGCGCATCCACAGGACCACACCCTAAACTTCGGTTCATTTGAAAATTTGTTCAGCAAAACCGGAAGAATCTCCTTACCGAGCCTTTCCCAGAGAATGCGGTCACGGTAAAACCGGCTAATAGATACGGTCAGGTGCCGGAGACTGGTTTTTCGCACATTTTCATCCCTTTCAATCAGTTCTAAATAATCATCCATACAATCCAGATTTAATACCTGCAAATGTCTGGCAATGCGTTTTTTGACGCCTTTTCGCACTTTGCGATACCCATCCCAGGAAAGGTGGAAGTATTCCAGCAACTTTTTGAACGAATCGTCATTCATTGTTTTCCAATACCATCCATAATCATGAGGGAATTGATTCAAACCTCTTTTGTATCATATTATGTCTCAGAACACTTCAGAACAATTTCCCGAAAGGAATAACATGAAAAAAATATTTATCATAGGGGTCATGGGTGGAGGTGATGCTCAACCTGAACATGAAATGAACGCATATCATCTGGGAAGACTGATTGCACTGCAGGGTTGGATTCTTCTGAACGGAGGAAGAAACTCCGGGATCATGGAGGCCTCGGCAAGGGGCGCTTTTGAAAATGGTGGATTGACCGTGGGAATTTTGCCGGATGATCATGATCACCGAAAATCCGCTTATATTTCCATACCGATTGTTACAGGCATGGGAAGCGCCCGGAATTGTATTAATGTACTTTCCAGCCATGTGGTGGTTGCCTGTCCAGGAGGTGCGGGAACGCTTTCTGAAATCGCCCTGGCACTTAAATATGAAAAAAAAGTGATTCTTCTCGATTTTTATCCGGGCTCCGGATTTGATCAGTATCAAAAAAAAGGAGACCTGATTTTTGTAAAAACACCGGAGAAAGTAATCGAAACCGTTAAGACGATTCTTGTCTGATTGTAAAATATTGATACGGTTTATCAAGCTAAGGCTAGAATTTTTTGAGCTAACAGCAGATCTTCGGGAGTCGTAATTTTGATGTTATAGGGCGTGCCGGGAATCACTTTGATCTTGACTCCCAGGCGCTCTACCAGAGAAGAATCATCCGTACCAAGGTAATTTTCGGCTTTAGCCTGTTTATGCGCTTTTCGAAGCAAATCACATTGGAATGCCTGGGGAGTCTGGGCCATCCATATGACATTTCGGTTCAGGGTTTTCAGAACAAAACCATCCCTATTAACCTGTTTGATGGTTTCTTTTGCAGCAAGCCCCACAATACAGGCTTTATATTCGAAGGCACCCTGCAGGCAATCTTCTATTATTTTGGGTGAAATCAGTGGGCGGACACCATCGTGGACAACCACAAATTTTTCCTTCTCATCAAGAGTGTCCAGAGCATTAAATACAGACTCCTGCCGCTGTTTTCCGCCTGCCACCAGAATAACCTTTTTTTCCCCGTTGACATGCCCCAGAATATTTTCTTGAACAAAACCAAAATCTTGCTCAGGGATCACCAGGCAGATCTTGCTGATTGCCTTACATTGTCCAAACACAGACAAGGTATGAGCGAGAACCGGCCGGTGATTCAAAAGAAGGTATTGTTTTCGCACAGGGCTGTTCATGCGAACACCCGAGCCTGCGGCCACAATAATTGCGGGGGAGCATAGAAGGTTCACGATTGACAGGATATCCTTCAGGACCTTAAATACTTCAGCTCTTTGGGAAGAGGAATATCTTTTCCCATGGTGTCTTCACCATAGTTGACAGTGGCCAGGATTTGAATGTCATGCAATGCTCTGGAATCTCCCTCAAAAATAACCTCCTTGATATTCTCTTTAGCGATCTTTCCACCTGCCCACTGAATATCAAGGACACTGCTGGCATCGAACCGATCTTCCCCGACACACATTTCCACCTGACCGCCAAATTCCTGTACGATCTTTGCCACAAGAAGGCTGGGTCTTAAATGGAAACCTCTCTTCACAGGAATACCTACGCGAATTGATGAACGCTCAATATTTTCGTTCAGGATTTCACGGGCCAGTTTTTTGCCGATATTCAGGTAGTGGCAAACATAGAAGAGGCCGTAGTTGATTGTTCTATCCAAAAGTTTTTCCGGATCCACAAGTTCTGAAAGTTGAACCTGTACTTTCTTATAGATATTTTTGTACCCGGCCTCATGAAGATGCCGTTCATAAAAGTGCAACAACCGACCAATGATTTGAAGCAGATGAAATACACACGAAAAATAGCCGCGAAGCTGTTTGAGTTTGCGATTTCCGTAGCGAAAACCACCATGGATCACATAGGTATCAAAAGATGATTGAAGGTTATGGACAAGCATTTCAAAGCGTCTGATTTCAACCTCGTTTACTTTATCAGGGACGATTTGAAGAATTTCTTGAAAATCCATGGGCTCATAAAATCCCAGCTGATCAAAACTGGAAGCAATCGACAAAAATTCACTGGCAATTCTGACAATCTTTTTTTTCTGCTGATCTCTGTTAACATCGTCGATATCATAGTCGAGCATTTCAGTGGTGGTCACCCCGGGAAAGTCGTTATAGCTGAAACAGTCTTCGGGAATGGAGATATCCAGTTGGCGGGCCGTTTCCAAAATGACCACGGCAAGTTTTCTCAGGGATAATGTTAAAAAATCCTGAGTCTCCAGACCTGAGACTTCGAACTCCACCATGTCTGGAAGATCATAAAACTTCAGGCGATTGCTGATATGGTTTTGGGAATATCCCCCGAGACTTAGATGCCTCACAGCCGCAGACAATTCACGATAAAAATACCACCGTTTATTGTTCTTACTGCCATGAAAGTCCAAAAAGTCCTCCAAAAGCTGTGATGTGGAAATCAGCTTGGAGAAGAGTTTCTTTGTAAAGGAATAGTTTTCGGCCTCAGGGCTTGTGAGGTATTTACACAGCTTCAGGTAATCATGTGAAAAAACCCTGGCTTTCTCTTTAAAGGAAAGGTCATTTCCGGGTTTTTTAACGGTCATCTTATTAAAATATCCATATAATCTTGGGTCATTCCTTTAACCATCCCTTAGTTAAATTGGGGCCGGAGCAGCACGTAAGCCGAATTCTGTCCCCGATTCCGGGTTACCCCAAAACCAGGTAACGATCATTCATCTTTGGATGGAAGTTACCCGCCATCTCTTGCGACCTACCCGGAAACTCTCGGACGGACCATCCTCAGGCGTTTCCCTATTTGGTCTTGCACCAGGTGGGGTTTACAAAGCTTCTCCGGTCACCCGAAGAACTGGTGCGCTCTTACCGCACCGTTTCACCCTTACCGGAAGATCCTCTTTTTGGAGGTCGGCCGGCGGTCTGCTCTCTGTTGCACTTTCCTTCACGTTGCCGTGACTCCGCGTTACGGAGCACCCTGTCCTGTGGTGTTCGGACTTTCCTCCGGGTCGTTTTTTTCAGGACCCGGCGATCGTTTGTGCTGCTGCGACCCGCCATTCCAGTATATCATTCTTTGACAATGAGGACAAAATTTAATGGCATCCTCCCTGTGCAACTCATTATACATCTGTGGAGGAATATTGAGGTGACATCCCTGACATACGGCTTTGACAACCGATACAATGGCGATTTTCCCAACTTTTTGCTGCACCCAATTGTACTTTGCCAGCAAATTCGGATCGACCCCTTTTGTTGCTTCCTCAATTTGGGCTTTAATGGCCGCCAGGTTATTCTCGGCATCCTCCGCTTCTTTTTGAATCGTCTTTTTATGGATATCCGTCTTTTGGGCTAATGTTTCGGTTTCTTTCTTTTTATCCGAAACCAGCGACTCCATATGATCTATCTGTTCAAGAACCATAAGCATATCGTCTTCCATATCGGACATCTTTTTTTTCAGGTCCTCGATCTCTTTTAAAGACGACTGATACTCCTTATTGGTTTTAACGGATCTGAGCTTTTCCTGTTTTTTTTGTTCCTGGCTCTGGCTGAAACGAATTTCCTCCTCCATACCCCGGTATTTTTTCTTGAGATCTTTCAGCTCAGATTCAATCATCTGTTCAGCTTCTCTGGATTGTTCCAGACTCAAATCCAACGCTTCTATTTTTTTAGGAATATCTTTTAGCTTTGCATTAAAAAGGCCTGCCTGTTTTTCAAGTTCCTGAATCCGTATTAATGTTTCAATTTGTACTTTAGTGATCGACTTCATGCTTATTCCAAAACTATAATAACTTTT
>CAYZJH010000133.1:0-6080 GCA_964478625.1 uncultured Desulfobacteraceae bacterium | reverse complement strand
CCATCCTCGAATCTGAAGATGTCAAAGCCAATTTTAGGCCCGAAAAAATCATACTTGGTATGTGTGAAAACATAATCGCCATCCTGGAATGCACGCACCACCCTTGCTTTAGCACTTCCTGCCGGTAATTGTTTCATCACCCCGGCAAAACCCTCCAGGCCATCACCGGCCAGAAGGTTGTGCTGGATGTATTTTTTGGAATTGATATACCCGATGGGTTTCGGATCACCGGTTTCGATACTATGCACCAACGCCACAGCTTTTTGTTTCTTTGAAATGTCCATATTTGCCTCCTTTTGGGTTTGCAGGATAAAAAATGCGATCGGTTGCATTTCGTGAATCAAAAATAGACCCAAAGGAAAGGCGCATAAAGGTTGATCCGTTCAAAAGAATGGTAAATATCAAACTGGATGGTTATTTGGTCAGGGTTTTCCTGAATTGCGCAGGAGAGAGACGGGTATGTTTTTTAAAGAACTTCACAAAATTGGTGGGTTCGTCAAATCCCAGCTGATAGGATAATTCTTTAACTGAGTCGTCCGATATAGCCAGACGACGTTTGGTTTCCAGGATGACGAATTTGTCAATAAACGCCTTGGCCGTGAGACCGGCGGCGGATTTGCAAATTTCATTCAGGTGCTTGTAGGAAATATTCATCATCTGCGCATATTCTTTGGCATTTCTTGTCTCAGAAAAACGCTTTTCAAGCTCGTTTCGAAAAACCCCGAACTGAAGAAACCAGTCCGAGTTCTTCTCTTTACCTGTAAAGGATCGTTTGATTCGCTCGGCTTTCAACAACAGCAGTTTCAACAGCAGTCGCAGAATCTCTTCCTTGGCGAATTCATCCGGAAATCGGTATTCTGTGTATATTTCATTGATAATGTTGCCAAATATCTCTCCGCTTGTTTCCGCGGGTTGCATGATGGGGGAATGCAGATGGTAATTGTAAAGTCTGTAAAAAGACAGAATGTCCGAATGAATCAGGTTTTTGGATAAAAAGGCATCTGTAAAAAGTATCAAAAAGCCCTCTATGTCTGCACGGATCTCAAAAGCATGCACCTGTCCCTTTGAGATGAACAATATACTTCCGGCCGAATACGGGTAAGGACGGAAGTCGATGTAATGTGTTCCGGTTCCTTTGGTGATATACATAATATGGTAAAAATCTATCCGATGAGGCATGTCAAGCGGAATGTCAAGCTTGGCCCGCCTTGAAAAAAGACTGCTGATGGGGAATATTTCAAATTCTATTTTTGCTCTATTCTTTTTTAAGAATGAAATTTCAGGTATTTTTGCTTCGGTTATTTTCATGTTACTAACCAACTTGACAGTCTTGAGTTCTCATAACTGCTTGAAATTAATTATTATCGATTTTATTGTATCGTCATTCCGGCGAAGCTTGTCCCGGGCTTGAACCGGCGGTCGGGCACAAAGTGAAGCGCAGCGCTATCCAGGCGGATTAAGGAAGCCGGTTTTTCTGGATGCCGGATCCAGTCCGGCATGACAGAGAACTTTGTGCTGTCAAATAACCAACTGTGAGCGGTTAACATTCATCCGCCAGGTGTCTTCAGGAAAATGGCCGGTATTGGACTTAAGTGATCACCGTAAAAACCACAGTTTTTACCTGTCATAATCCCCTGATTTGGTTATCCCTTGATATTCAGAAGACAAGTCGCATATTAAATTCAACCAAATGATGTTAATAAAAAAACAACGGAGGTGACATTATGGCAAAAGTACAAGATTATATCGAGACGGATCATGAAAGAGAAGAAGGTCATGCGGACACCCGTGGAAGAAATTTCGAGTGTGACACACCTGACGATCATCTGGGATGCGACCTGGGCATCGATGTTCAGGGATAATCCCGATCACAGCTTCTCAATACCCCAATATAAACCAATCTGCTAACAGCGGTTAATATAAAGGCAGGGCTCATCAAAACCCTGCCTTATTTTTTTTCAAGTTGATCGCTATCTGACATTTGTACCCGGAAATCCGGGGCCAGGGCTTTACCTGTGTGGCGATGTCGGGTTTGGGCCCGGGTAGGCTCTTTTCCAGTCCCCTCGCATTGGCGTCAAATTAAGGTACTATCTATTGCCGGCATCACGTTCCCAAAGGTGCCTTTTGCATGTCATTCTGAGGGAGCAACTCGCAGTGGCTTGATGCTTGAAAGGAAAATAGTTCCAAATAAGTTGTTTGAAACCACAGCGACCGAAGAATCTCCCTTCTTTAGGTCGGACCGATCATCAGGTCTGACCTGGAGTTGAAATAGGAGAGGCCGTGTCGGCGTGAAAGAAAGATTCTTCGTCGGTCATTGAGCACGCACCATATCACCGTTTAAAATGTTGGCCTCCTCAGAATGACAATTTTTAGTTCCTTCCCGATTCCTTAACTTGAGGCCAATGAGGCCCCTCGGGAGGGGAGTTTCGTTCAATAACTAATTAATGATGCAAATGGAAGCATCCTTGGCCAGACTGATCACTTTCTGGGAAATACTACCCAGAAACATCTCCCGAATTCCGGATATACCTCTTCTGCCGATCACTATGGAATCATAACCTTCCTTGGATTCGGCCACAATATCCCGGGCGATCCCTGCTTTTTTGGGCGTGATTTTGGTGACGATTTTGGTTTCATCAAATCCGGCTTCCACAAGGGTTTTCTTGGCATTTTGCATGGCCTGAGACAGGAGGTCTTTCTTTTTTTCCTCCAGGGTGCAAAAGGCGGTTTTCTGGGATTTAAAATAAGGGGTCAATTCTTTGCTATCCATTTGGCAAATGTCCGCGGTGTCCGGAATAACACCGAACAAGGTGACCTCGGTGTCCGTTCTGAAAGTGTCCGCGACATACTTCACTCCACGGAATGCGTTTTCGGAATCATCAAAAGCGATTAAAACTTTTTTAGCCATTTTTTTTCTCCTTTCTGGATAACAATTCTCAGGGTGTCCTTTCCGGAATGTATGTAATGCTCTCATTCAGAATGTATCCATTATTCTAGATTTTCAGGTAAATGACAAGATTTAAATGGTGTCTATCTTAAGTCATTTTTTGGGATGCTCAAGACCCGGTTGAACTCAAGGTCCAAAGCCTCCTGCCTTGCCCCTTCCCCCATGGCGGAAAAAAATCAAAACTTTTGACTCAAGAACCGAGCCGGAAATTCTACCGGTTGTTGAACCGGGAATTGACTTATGATCCGGTATCATTTATGTTTCAAAAAAATGAATGGTCACAAAGCCCAATCCTTTCAGGTGCGGGTTGATTCGCACGACCCACTTTTTTTCAATCCGAGAGGAAAGCCATGAATGGTATCAAACCTGAGCACTATGCGCTTCAAATAAGACCTGATCTTTCAAATTTTTCTTTTTCCGCGCAGGCGACCATCCGGTTGACCGCAGCCCAACCGGTGTCGGACCTGACATTGAATGCCAAAGATCTTGCGGTCTGGAGTTGTCGGTTGCTCACCGACGGCCAATATAAGGAATGCCGATTTTCGATGGATCCCTCCGGGGAAACGATGGATATTGATTTTCCGGAAAAGATGGAGGGGGCCATCACGGTACAGATCGATTACGAAGGAAAAATCAACGATCTTATGGCCGGATTTTACCGGAGCCGATATGTCGAAGCCGGAGCGGATCAGTATATTGCCGTCACCCAGTTTCAGGAAAGCGATGCCCGAAGAGTGATCCCCTGCATGGACAATCCCTTGCACAAGGCGACGTTCGATATCGAGATGATTGTCGATGAAAAACTTGAGGCCATATCCAATGAGGTGGTCGTCGAAAAAAAGCAGCTCGGAAACGGAAAAAAACGGATCAAATTTCGCAAAACCCCGACCATGTCCACTTATCTGGTGTTTTTGGGGATCGGCAAATTTGACTTTGTTCGAAATACACGCGACCCGAGAGTCTCTGTGGTCACGCTTCCGAGCCAGACCCGGTACGCTGATTTCGGGGCGGAATTCGGCCAAAAAGCCCTGGGGTATTGCGAGCAGTATTTTCAAATCCCATATCCGCTTCCCAAAATGGACCTGATCGCCGTTCCGGATTTTGCATTCGGGGCCATGGAAAATTGGGGGGCCATTACGTTCAGGGAAAATCTTCTGCTGTTTTATCCCGGAACCACATCAAAAGCTGGAGAACAGCGCATCTGCGAAGTGATTGCCCACGAAATCGTCCATCAGTGGTTCGGAAATCTGGTAACCCCCTCCGATTGGAAATATCTCTGGCTGAATGAAAGTTTTGCCACCTATTTTGCCTATCGTGTTGTGGATCATTATTACCCCGAATGGGATACCTGGGGTCAGTTTTTAACGGGGCAGACCGATGTTGCCCTGTCAAGAGACCAGCTCACAGACACCCAGTCCATTGAAATTCCGGGAGGCGGCCAGGTGATGATCAATGTGAGCACCGCGCCCATTATCTACAGTAAGGGAGGAAGTATTTTGAGACAAGTGGAAGGCTATATCGGAGGGGAAGCTTTTCAGGCAGGGCTCAACCATTATCTCACACACTATGCTTATTCCAATGCCGAAAGCCGGGATCTTTGGAAAGCCTTTGAAAGGGTTTCCGACAAACCGGTGGTGGAAATGATGAAAAGCTGGGTGGAGCAGCCCGGATATCCTCTGGTGGAAGCCGAAAGAAACGGCAATACACTGGTGTTGACTCAGAAACGATTCACCTGTCTTCCGGCCTCATTTGACCAGACATGGCTGATCCCTGTTTCTGTAGCCATGTTCGGGAAAAACGGACATGTCAGCCAAATTGAAATGCTGATGGATCAAAAAACCGCGAAGATCGATCTGGGTACTGATGTGGTGGCATACAAGATCAACCATGGACAAACCGGATTTTATCGTGTGAGATATTGCGATGATCAGAATTGTCGGATGCTGGAAGACCTGATCAGACGGAAAAAGATATCGCCCTTGGACCGCTGGGGCATTCAGAACGACATGTTTGCGATGGTCAAAGCGGGTCTAATGGACAGTAGTGATTATGTGAGATTTCTAGACAATTTTGCGGATGAAGATGAATTCCTTCCGCTGACCAGTATTGCCTCAAACCTGTTTCAGGCGTTTGTTATTCTCAACGGCTCCAAAAGGGAGGAAATCCACTCATTCGGTGCTGAATTTTTAAAGAGGGTTCTGTTGCGAATCGGGTTCCAACCGTCTTCGGAAGAGCCTGTCACCATATCCATATTGAGGGACCAGGTGCTGTGGCATGCTCATGTGTATGGGTGCAGGGAAGTTGAAACATTTGGCCGGGATTGTTTCTCGACGCTTCTGAAAGGTGAAACCATTCATCCGGATATCATGAAAGCGGTGCTCCAGATCGGTGCCCAAACCCATGAACATGCCGCCCTGGAATTTATGCAAAATCGTTTCAGGATTTCCGAAAGCGAGCACGAACGGATGAACATTCTGGCAGGCCTGGCCTGTTTCAGGCAGCCGGTACTTATCCGTAAAGCTCTTGAATTTACCTTGAGTGACGTGCCCAGCCGAAATAAATTTATGCCCATAGCCGCTATGGGTGCAAATCCGCATGCCGAACCATTGCTTTGGGATTGGTTTGCGGACAACCTTCGGCAACTGGAAAAGATGCACCCGTTGCACCTGGAGCGTGTTATTACCGGGATCACCCCCATTGCCGGAATGGAGAAGGTATCGGAAGTCACAACCTTTCTTGAGGATTATGCGAAAACCTCTCCAAGAGTCCGGGATGCGGTTACCCTGGCCCTGGAAAAGCTTGAAGTTAATACCAGGATGAGAAAAGGTATAAGGTATAAGGTGTGAGGTGTAAGGTGTGAGGTATGAGGTGTGAGGTGTAAGGTGTGAGGTATGAGGTGTTCATATATTAAAAATTGTCATTCTGAGGAGGCCGACTTTGTAAACGGTGATAGGCACGTTCTCAATGGCCGACGAAGAATCTTTCCTTCACGCCGGTATGGTCTCTATGGTTTAAACTTCGAGTCGGATTCGATGACCGGAACAGGCTCGGGAAAAGAGATTCTTCGGTCGCTGTGGTTTCAAACAACTGATTTGGAAATATTTTCTTTATAAGCATCAAGCCACCGCGAGTC
>CAYZJH010000132.1:0-6301 GCA_964478625.1 uncultured Desulfobacteraceae bacterium | reverse complement strand
TTCTGCCGCTGGGACATCCGCATCGCCCTCGACCCATCGCTCGCCCCAAAACTTCCCGACCCCTTTGATCCTTTACCTGTCTGTCCGCCCGGCATGCTGGTCGGCCCGGATGGTCTGCCGGCAAAACCCGGATGCATTGTCAGCGAGGAATGGTTGCGTGCCCGGCCTGACGCGATCACCCTTCCACCGGAAAACATGGTCAACAACCCGACCATTACCGATGCTGATTATCCGCTTCGCATTTCATGGGACGGAATCCTGGTGGATGACCCCGGTTTCAACAGTGATCAACCCCATCATGAAGACATTGTCCGCCGGGTCCGGGAAGTTCTGGATGTGATCTGGAAGGATAAAGCCGCCGACATTGAACAGGAGGCCTGTGATATTTTGAATGTGCCGGATTTTCGAACCTGGTTTCGAAAATCCTTTTTTATCGATCACATCAGGCGGTATTCCAAAAGCCGTCGAAAGGCGCCCATTTACTGGCAGCTTTCAACCCCCTCGGCATCTTATTCGATTTGGCTGTATTATCACCGGTTCACAAAGGACACCTTTTACAAAGTCCTTAACGACTTTATCACGCCCAAACTCCGGTTTGAAGAGCGGGAACTGACCAACACCCGGCAGCAATACGGCCCCGGCCCGACATCCGGCCAGCGAAAAGAAATCTCGGCCCGGGAAACCTTTGTGGCGGAACTCAAAACCTTTAAAGATGAGGTGGCCCGTATTGCCCCACTGTGGAACCCGGATTTGAATGACGGGGTTATCATCAACTTTGCCCCCCTGTGGCGTCTTGTTCCCCAGAACCGTTCATGGCAAAAGGAATGCAAAATAGTCTGGGACAAATTAATCCATGGCGACTATGACTGGGCGCATCTGGCCATGCACCTGTGGCCCGAGCGGGTGGTGCCCAAATGCATAAAGGACCGGAGTCTGGCCATTGCCCATGACCTTGATGAATTTTTCTGGGAGGAAGATGATAAAGGCAAATCCCAACCCAAAAAAGTTTCAAAGGAAACCGTGGAGGCCTTGATTGCTGAACGTACATCACCGACAGTCAAGGCTGCTCTGGAAGATTTGCTGAATGCTTCGGATGTGGGCAAGAAAGATAGTAAAAAGCCTTCACGTCGGTTGTAACCATGTTCGAACCTTGAACGCAAGAATTACATAGCTTTTCAGAAAATGTTTTTGGCAAGGATAGAGGGAGTAGATCATACTTTTTCGTATATCTCCGACCGATAACGCAGCCAAAGGCATTTTCTGGAAAGCTATAGACATTTACTGAGAGCCGGGTTTGCATGTGCGGATAAATCCGCACCTACAGCGTAAAACATAAAACATAACACTTAAAACTTTATTCCATCATGAATCCATTTTATCAATACCTTGAAAATCTTCTGGCAGACCACTTAAAAAAACGACGGGTGGTGGTCTGGTATGACACCAGGGAAGAATTTATCCCTTTTGTGGAAATCCTTCCGCAGCAAAGTGCCCCTGTCAATGGCATTTTCGAGGTAATTATCTGTGGCATGGCTGTCTCGCTGGCGCGATTTACCGGCTCTTTTTTCGGTGTTAAATGTGCCGTTGAACCTTTGGTAAGTGTTGATTGTCCCGATCCTTTGCTGGTCTATATTCCAGGAGCGTCAAGAGATCCGAAAGGATCGGTGTTGATGGAACTTGAAAAAGGCGGGGTCTGTATTGAATGGTCATTAAAGCGGCTGGCCCGATTCTGTCTGCGAGAAAAGTTTTCCGACGGCATCATTGATACCATGCTGGCTCCGGAAAAAATTACTTATTCGGATATTGCCGCATTTTTAAACCGGAAAAACGGTGAGGGTTTTTCCATATTAAAAACATTGTTTGAAGGCACCAGGGATAATGCAGAGATTGTGGCCCTATGGCTTTGCGATACCTCACTTGATGCAAAAATTCTGGAAAAAGAGGCGGTTTCTGAGATGTATCAACTCATCGGTGCTCGTCTGGGTATTGATTTAAAAGCCGATGTATCCCTGCCTGAAGCCCGTAAAAAAACCGTGCGATATATATTGGTAAACGAGTTTCGGGATGATCTTTCCTGTGATCCCCCGGCATGTCTTGCCATGGTCCCAGAGCCCCAAACCAAAGATCAGCTTTTCCTGATCCGGAAAACCGCTCAAGCCATGCGTGACAATCATCCGGAGGAATATGTCGGCATCGCTTCCGGGATGGAAGCCGATCTGGGACTTTCAAACGAAAACATCGATCCTGAAACCCTTGGCAAGGTGGATACCTTTCCCTTTGAAGAAAAAAGGCTTTTGAAATGGACAGGAGAACTTATCCTGAAAGGCGAATATTCAAAAGCGCTTTCGGTGATTGCTGAACGGGGAAGAAGCTTCTGGGCGGATTTGACCCTTGATCGCCAATCGCAATGGACCGCATGCCGCCTGATGGCCGGTTTAGGAAACCGTATTGTCAATGCCCGTCCCGCTCTTTCCAGAGCGGGTAAAACCCCGCAGCAATGGATTGATGCCTATTGCGGTGCCGATGGATGGCATCGGGTGGACCTGGCCCAGCAGCAGCTCGAAGCCTGGATTGCGAAAATGACTGTGGACCCGGATGGTGAATCCTCCCTTGGAAAAGTTCGACAACACTATGAAGAATTTATCCAGGAAATGGCTGTCGGGTTCATGAAGGTGCTTTCGCAATCCGGCTGGAACATATCCGGGGTGCTTCATCAAACGGAAATTTATTCCAAGATTGTGAACTCTGAAAAATCACCGGTAGCTTATTTTCTGGTGGATGCCCTGCGGTTTGCCATGGCCCGGGAATTGGTGGAATTGATTTCCAATGCCCGGGAAATGACGGTTAAACCGTCTGCAGCAGCCGTGCCTACCATTACCCCTGTGGGCATGGCAGCACTGCTGCCGGGGGCTGAATCCGGATTTGGTGTTGTTGAATCCGGCGGTAAACTGGCCGCACAGGTTGAAGAAACTCCCTTGCCCGATTTGTCCACCCGGTTGAAGCTTTTGAAAGCCCGTGTGCCGAACATGGTGGAAATGCAACTGGAAAAACTCTTGCAGATGTCTTCCAAAAAACTTAAAGAATCCCTGGCTAAAACGTCTCTGCTGCTGATCCGCTCCCAGGAAATCGATACGCTGGGTGAGATGGGGGGTGGACTTATTGCCCGTCAGGTGATGGATAACATGGTGGGCAATGTGGCCCGTGCCGTGGGAAGAATTGCCGACTGCGGCATTGACCGTTTTGTCATTACCGCTGATCATGGACATCTGTTTACCCGAAAAAAGGAAGATTCATTCAAAACCGATCCTCCCGGAGGCAAGACAATTGAGATTCATCGGCGCTGCTGGATCGGTCATGGCGGGATTACTCCTGCAGGAACCGTTCGCCTGAGCGCATCTGATATCGGATATGGAAGCAATCTCGAATTTGTATTTCCAAAAGGTATCGGCGTGTTTAAAACCGGCGGCGACCTGGGTTTTCATCACGGGGGTTTGAGTCTTCAGGAAATGATCATCCCGGTAATCACCTTTAAAATGGGTCCGGAAAAACAGCCAACCGGCGTGATGGGAGATATTGTCCTTTCCGGTGTTCCTGAAAAACTTACCAACCGCACCTTTGGCATTCAGCTGGAAATCGGCGGCCTTTTCAAACAAGATGTCCATACAGTCCGTCCCCTCCTGCTAAGCAAAGGCGTGATTGTGGGAAAAGCCGGGATGGTTCTGGATGGTGATTATGACCAGGATACCGGATACGTCACCTTATATCCGTCAAAAAAGGCTGGTGTGGCCATGATTCTTGAAAATGAGGAGTGCAAAAAAGTGACATTGATCATTCAGGACCCGGCAACCGATGGTGTGCTGGCAAAATCCAAAGATATCTCAGTGGAACTGGGCACAAAATGATGGAAAATAAAGCCATGGAAATTCCGGAGCGGGATGCCTTGGACGACAAAATCAACCGGATATTCTCCGGAAAGGTCGTTCGCAAGGATTTGGTCCGAAAAATCAAAGTTGGGGCCAATGTGCCCGTTTTCGTGCTTGAGTTTCTCCTGGGAAAATATTGTGCTTCCTCGGACGAAATGGCTATCCAAATGGGCCTGAAAGTGGTCAATAAGACCCTTACCGAAAATTATATTGGCCCGGATGAGTCCACCCGGGCCAAAAGCATGGTTAAAGAAGAAGGTATTCACACCTTTATCGACAAGGTCAGGGTCCGGATTGTGGATTCTGATTACTGGGCGGAAGTGGTTAATTTCGGGGACCGGTTCGTGCATATCCCGACGCACTATGTCCGAGAATATGATCGACTTCTGATGGGCGGGGTATGGGCACAGGTGGATCTTCGGTTTGCGTACGATGAAGAATCCAAAGGCAAGCGACCTTTTAAAATTGACAAGCTCGCCCCTATTCAGATCGCCACGTTTGACATGGATGACTATAGCCGCCTGAGAGCCGAATTTTCTTCAGAAGAATGGGTGGATCTGCTGATCCGAAGCATGGGATATGAGTCGGAAGCAATGAGCCGTCGTCTGAAACTGCACTTTCTGTTACGGTTGATTCCTCTGTGTGAACGAAATTATAATCTTGTGGAACTTGGGCCGCGGGGAACCGGGAAAAGTTTTGCCATCCAGGAAATTTCTCCCTATGGTGCACTTCTGACCGGCCCTACCACTGTGGCCAATATGTTCGGACACATGAGCGGACGGCACAAGGGGATGGTTTCCATCTGGGACGTGGTGGGTTTTGACGAGGTGGCGGATTTACAGAAAATGCCCAAAGAGGTCATTACCACCCTAAAAACCTATTGCGAATCCGGCACCTTTCAGAGGGGAAAAGATGCGGATTCCGGAAACGCCAGTATCGTCATGTTCGGCAATACCAATCAGCCCATTGATGTCATGGTGCAGACAGGCCACCTCTTTGCACCCATGCCCGATGTAATCCGTGATGACATGGCGTTTATCGACCGCCTGCATTTTTACCTTCCCGGATGGGAAATTCCCAAAATGCGGGTGGAGTTGTTTACCAAACATTATGGTTTTGTGGTGGATTACCTGGCGGAAGCCCTCCGGTCTTTGCGCAAATTCAATTATACGGAAGTGATTGACAGACATTTCAGCCTGGGTGCACACCTTAATGCTCGGGACAGAAAGGCTGTACGAAAAACAGTATCAGGCCTTATGAAGATCATGTATCCCAACGGTGAAGCGACTCCCGATGAACTGAAGGAGATCCTGGCCCTGGCTCTGGAAGGGCGAAGACGGGTCAAGGAACAGCTCAAGAAAATGGGAGCCTTTGAATACTATCACACATCTTTCAGCTACATGGACAAAGAATCCGGTGAAGAACATTTCGTGGGTGCTCCCGAAATGGGCGGGCGGGATCTTATATCTTCCGACCCCCTGGCACCGGGGACAGTTTACAGTGCCGCCATTAATGCGGAAGGAACTGTCGGGATGTATCGAATCGAGGTGAGCGTTTCTCCGGGAACCGGAAAACTGAAAATGGCGGGAGGGGTGACCGGGGTCACCAAGGAATCCATACAACGGGCCTACGGATACCTGAATGCCAAAAAAAGTGAACTGGGATTCGCCAGGGAAATGGACAACAGCGATTTTCATTTGGAAGTGCTCGATCTTCTAAATAACAAAGTGGAGGGCGATCTCGGTGTGGCCTTTTTTGTGGCCATCTTTTCAGCTATCCGAAAAAACCCTGTGACAGCCGCCACCCTGATTTTAGGCGACATGAGTATCCAGGGCAACATCAAGCCGGTCCGCTCACTGGTTGAACCCCTGCAGGTGGCCAAAGACAACGGCGCCAAACGCGCCCTGATACCTATAGAAAACAAGAGGAACTTTCTGGATGTGGACGCCGATATCATGGAGCATGTCGATCCTGTCTTTTATGGCGAACCCAGAGCAGCGGCAATGAAAGCACTTGCGATAGCATGAAAACATCTTGGCCTTAACTTAAATTTCTGCAAACTTCCACAGGAATGTATTCTTCAATATTTTGTTTCTGGATTTTTGATTGTTTTGCCTTTTAAGGAGTTTCGTTTTTTGAATCTTTTAGTTCATTTTTGGCTTTATTAGTTGAATACTTAGACCATATAAAAAAACTAATGTCTTTCTTGAATAAAATGGCAAGGACTATAATACAAATCGGCCACATTAGCATCGTAATTGCCCATATCAATTCAGGAAGATTATAGTTGTTCATTATTGTAAATTCCAAATTAAAACTCGATTAACTTTGATTTCGCTTGTTGTCGTTTCAAAGTAAATAATTTAAAAAGCGGTGAA
>CAYZJH010000131.1:0-6495 GCA_964478625.1 uncultured Desulfobacteraceae bacterium | reverse complement strand
TATCAAAATCAATTTCGGGGTGATTAGACCTGAGCCATTTTAAAAAATTTAATAGGATTAATGGCGCCCCAGTTCTAGTTGCACTATGTGTTACAAATAAAATTTTGGATTTGTTCATTTTATATGCCTATCAAAGAATATCATTATTGATGAAACGCTTCCAGGCTTTTAATATTGGACCTAAGAAAATATGGTTTGTTATCCTGTTAAGTTTTGCTGTTGATTTGTAATGCTCAAATGAATTTAACATTAACTCACGTCTGGCATCAGCAGCAGCCTTTTGAGCACATTTAGGCCCATTTTTTTCAATTTCGCAATAAAAATCATATACTCCCATGAGTTGTTTTTCGATACTAAGACTACTCCAGACGCTACCACTGTGCATCCTGTAAACAGCCATCTCACTATTTATACCATAAGCATAACCTTCTTTACACGCCATTACCCATCTTGGCCAATCTCCCATCGGCAAATTATAAAACCATTCAGGTGTTTCAACTATTGATTCACGAACCAATAAAACAGAGCATGTAGGAATGATATTTGCTTTTGTAATTTCTGCACATGTATAAATATTTTTTTCCAAAACAGATGGTACAGTACTTTTATTTTTTTTGAAGACTTCACTTTCAGCAACTACTAATGCCTTATGAAAACATAGATTTATATTGTGATCACTTTCTAATATTTCAACCTGCTTTTGAACTTTTAATGGACTTGTCCAATAATCATCCCCTTCACATAAGGCTATATATTCCCCACGAGCGCGAGGCAGTTGATAATTCGCAAATGGCTTTATTCCTTGTGAATATTGGTTTTCATCTTGATATATTGGTTTTATCAGGCTGGGATATTGAGACTCATATTCACGAATGATATCAGACGTTTTATCGGTTGAAGCATCATCGTGGATTAAAATCTCAACAGGAAACGTTGTTTGCTGCATTAAAAAACCATCAAGGCACTCTCTGATAAATTTTTCATGGTTATATGTAATGCAACATATACTAACGAGAGGAACAGTTCCTTTTGGCCATTTTTGTTCAGTGATAGGGATTGGCTTTGGTAGCAACTGGATAATTTTTTGATTTAACATAACAATCCTGATATTATGAGCACTCAACCATCAAATTAAAGATAAGCTAAAGATAACCAAAATTTTTAAGAGTCTCTTCTGCAATTGCCATGAATTCAAGTTGATCCCGAAAATTCATCATTTTTTTATACTGACCAACAGAATCGGGCCTAATTGGTTCCAACGTTCTTTTTTTCCAATCAAGAGTTTCCAAAGGTTCAAGACGACTAAGTTGATTCTCAACATAAAAATATAGCATTTTAGGCTCAAAAGAAATCTTAAGCCATCGACAAATTTGGCTTAGTACATCCACAGGATTTGCTGTTAATTCCTCAAATTTTACTGTATAATAATATTTATCCTTCAGCTGTGAAAAAAAACTCTCAATTTTGGTTACAGAATCCTTCCATTCAGTGGATATTTTTTTTATTTCTGTTGGAAGATTCGGCGCATATGGACTTGCTGATTTTATAGACATAACATTGCGATATGAACATGCCACATCGCGTCCATCTCGTACAATATGTAAATATCGTGCGCAAGGGAATATATTTGATATATAATCTAAATGGTGCAAGTAATGGTTATTTTTGTCACCCCATATGTTAAATTTTTTGTTAATAGAAATTCCGTAACTATAATATATTAAATAGCATAATTCGCTGTAACTTTTTGGTGTACTTAGTTTAATTGCTTTGCTTATAATTGCTTTATTGAGTTTCCATGTCTCAAATTTTTTTGAATTAAAAATATCATCTATGAAAGTGTTTATATATAAATTATTATTTGAACAATCTATATCCCAATATTTATATTTTGAATACAGCCAAACAACAAAGCCGCACTCTGGTGGTATAACTATTTGAGAATGACATGTCAACATAAGTCTTAACAATGAAGTTCCTGAACGTGGATTACCGATAACAAAAATTGGTTTATTGTTCACAACATATTGCATATATTATTTTTCCTAAAACTAGTTTTTCAAATTGTATATAGCATCAATTATAATTTTTAGATCATTTTCTTGCATGTCTGAATAGATAGGAAGACATATCACTTTAGATGATATATCAAAGGCAACCGGTATATTCTCGTGTTGGGCTGACGCCCCCCCTCTATACATTGGATGATCAGCGATCAACGGGTAGAAATACCTTCGTGCATTGATACCATGTTTACGCAACCTCTCATACAACTCATCTCGACTGAGCGGATATTCGGGTCCGACCAGGATTGGGAAATAGGCATGGTTGTCGTGGGACTGGGTGCCGCGTTCAACACAATGGATTCCTGCAACTTCCGCAAGGCTTGCACGATAGGCGCGATCAATCTCGCGCCTTCGAGCAAGAGCTTGATCAACGTATTTGAGCTGGAGCAAACCAAGGGCTGCGTTGAACTCGCTCATCTTGCCGTTGATGCCCGAGGCCACCACGGTTGTTTCGTTGACGAAGCCGAAATTTTTCAGGTTGTCGATGTGTTGCTTGGTCTTGGCGTCGGGGCACACGATCGCGCCGCCTTCAAAGGTGGTAAACACCTTGGTGGCGTGGAAGCTCAAAATGGAGAGATCGCCGTGCTTCAGCAGGCTTTTTTCCTTGTACTTGACGCCAAAGGCGTGCGCCGCGTCGTAGATGACCTTCAGGTTGTAGTTGTCGGCAATTGCCTGGATGGCTTCCACATTGCAAGGATTGCCGTACACGTGGACCCCCAAGATAGCGGTGGTATGCGGAGTGATGGCGGCTTCAATCTTGTCAGGATCGATATTCAGAGTCTTGGGGTCAATATCCACGAACACCGGCTTGATGCCGTTCCATAGCAGGGCATGGGCTGTGGCAACAAAAGAATAGGGTGTGGTGATCACCTCACCGGTAATGCGCAGGGCCTGAAGCGCCGTGACCAGGGCCAGGGTACCGTTGGTGAACAGGGCCAGGTGACCGACGCCCAGATATTCGCACAAAGCTTGCTCGAATTGCTGATGAAACGGCCCCTTGTTGGTGAGTATCTTGCTCTCCCATATCTGCTCCAGATACGGGATGAATTCCTCCAGAGGGGGGAGGAAGGGCTGAGTGACATAGATGGGTTTGTTTGGCATAAGTTTCACCTCTCAGGCCTGCGCAAACAGAATGGTTTCTTCCTGATGGATTGTGAAGTGGCGCAGGTATAATGAATAATTCAGGCCAAGGCCATCAATCCATTCTGGTATCTCCCAAAAATCCCGCAAACGGTGGTAAACAGAAATTGCAAGCTTTGGTTTGAATTGACGGATGCCCATTTCCCCACCTTTCAGCGCTGCCAACTCCGCGCCTTCGATATCCATCTTGATGAAGTTGAGCTTTTCTAGCGAGGCTTGAGAGATCAGTTGGTCGATGCACAACGATCTGACGGAGTCAGCTCTCAGGCCATTTGCTTCTAGCTGTACGGACGTTGCTGGACCGTTGCTTTCCATGAAAAGCTCCACGCCGGACTGAGACCAAAGTGGCTGCTTAATCAATGTGATCCGCTTGGCGTACTCCGGGTTGAGTTCAAGATTACGCTGGAAAATAGCAATATTCACCGGCACGAATTCGCAAGAATAGACATGCCCTTTCTCTCCTATCTTATGGGCGAAATAAAAAGCCGTATCGCCGTAACAGCCGCCAGCATCAATGACATTATCTCCTGCGGCTGCCTCGATAACGTCATTGTCTGTAGCACACCTGTACTGCTGAAGGAGCATTTGACTATGGATTCCGCTTGGCCGCATGAACAACTCCAACGGGTAGCCAAACGGTTCCAGGCGCATACGATGGACCTTCCATCCACGAAATCCTGTCTCCATGGTCTCTGTGCCGCAGGTCAAGCTTTCCAAACGCTGACGCATGTTCCAAAAGTCCGGGGTGTTCAGGGGCAGCTTGACCCGGCGGTGACCAAGCGCCCGATAGGCCATTATCGATATCAACAATTGCCTTGAGTGTTCGTCTGCAAGGCGATCATACAGCCATGCCAGCTGTGCTCTGCAGGGTTCAACCCAATCAAGGGCAGCGGCTGCGGTCTTGTGTACATTTGAACCAGGTGAATTGCGAATGCCCAGTTCATGAGCAGCTTTCCGGAGCGTACCGGCAATGGACGCCTTCATGCTGCGCAAGGTTGCAAAGGGCTGCAAAAGGATGTTCGGCGGCGTGAGTGGTCCGAAACGAAAGTAATCATGGTTGTCTGAATAATCGTTCCTTGCGCAGTCATGCACCAGTGCATGATATCTTTCATAAAATTCATTGTTCATGGCGCATTGCTCTTCACTGTACCGGAATTGGTCACATTATGCACTGCGGGGCGCACGATCTTTCCCCAATGCGTTCTTTCGGCAAAAATTCGAAACGGTTTCAAGCCCTGTACACGGACAAGACTTTCCCTGGTATCCGCATCATTGACTGAAACGACAAAACTGTACTTGCCAGTGGCGAGGTCTATGCTGTTAAGTGGCAATTCAAGTTGAATATTTTTTTCCGAGAATCGAACAAGTTCTCCTGTATTCATTGAGACAGGCATACAAATTATTGGAGACATGGATTCATCCATGATGTAAAGATGAATCGATACTTCTGCTCCAGTGCGCTGTTGATGGATTTCCAAATTGATTTGCGCAGATGCGCCATGCTTGATGATCGGATCAGACTGATCAAACGCATCCTCCATGCAATGCAATTCAAATCGATGAATACTGGCCTCCCCTGTTCCGGATATCTGGACGGATTGCGTTGACATCAGGCTATAATAACGATCTATGCCTTCAGCCGGTTCTTGTGCATCAATATACACGCCTCCCCAGTTCATGACCATGACCCGTGAACAAAATGCAGAAACATATTGCATATTATGGTAGACAAAAACAACTGCAGAACGTTGGGTCAGGCGACGTACCATGTTCAGGCATTTGATTGTAAACCCTATATCCCCAACAGCCAGTACCTCATCCAAAAGCAGCACATCCGGCTGCACCAGCACGGCCGCCACAGCAAACCCCAACCGAACTTGCATCCCACTCGAATAACTCTGCACCGGCGCATCAATAAACTCCCCCAACTCAGCAAAATCCACAATCTCGTCAAACTTCTCGTCCGTCTCCTTCTTGCTCAGGCCCAGCACGGCGGCATTCACGTAAATGTTCTCTCGCCCGGTCAGGATGGGATTGAAACCTGCACCCAGGGCAATCAAGGCCCCGACCCGGCCCCGCATCTCGATGCGGCCCTGGTCGGGCTTGATCAGGCCGTTGAGCATGCGCAGGAGGGTGGTTTTGCCGGCTCCGTTGCGGCCGATGAGTCCCAGGCACTCCCCTCGCTTGAGTTCGAAGCTCACGTCCTTGACGGCCCAGAATTCGTCCGGGCGCAATTCATCCCGTCCCCCGTTGCGGCCCAGGAGTTCTCCTCCGAGGTCCTTCAGTCCGTACCAGAGTGATTTTTTCAGGTTGCGGCAGAACTTTTTGGAAACACCTTCAACACGGACGAGCACATCGTCCCGGGAAGCCGGCGTTTCCGAGTCCGTAGTCTCATGCATGGGCAACATGGATTCCTTCATGATTCGAATTCCCTTGTCATCGGATCGCGCCCAATTTGATTCTTCGTATGCTTATGCTCTTTGCATTCAAGACTTGCAGGTCTCCATGGGCTGTGCCGTCAACTTCACCCCAAGGGCTGCACATATCTTGACCACTGTCTCGAAGGGAGGATGAGCATTGGGCCGGAGTGCTTCATAGAGCGCCTCTCGGGCCGACCCGGCCTCTGTAGCCGTTTGGGTCATGCCACGTGCCCCGGCTACTACGCCGAGAACACGGGCCGGCTCCGAAGAATCATTTTCCTCGATCACCATGACCAGATAGGCAGCGATAGCTTCCTCACTATCAAGATGCTCACGGATGTCGAAATCCGGCAGGCCGGCTATTTCGATCTTTTTGGTCATGGTTCAATCCTCCAGAACGGCAGCAAGTTCGATGGCCCTGGCAATGTCGGCTTTTTGAGAGGATTCGTCGCCTTCGCCAATCGGCTTCACATCCCCCGGAAGGCCGCGCTCTGCCTTGTCCAGGCGTTTGGCCGGGCGCAGCCTGGTCACGGTATCACGAATACGCCATAGCCATTGGGTAAATTCAGGAAGCTGTTTGATCATGAACATATTTGCCGGCGGCTACGCATCACCCTTGTCCCCGGGCGTGGAGGGCGCCTCGGAATTCAGCAGGTGCATGGGGATTTCGATGGACTCGTTGTTCAGGATTTTTCTCACGGCAGAGGGTTCGATGTCGGCAATGGCGGCGATCATCTCGTGGGAAAGACCACTTTTGGCGGCGTTTTGCACCACGGTACGCAGCGTTGAGACCGTTGCTTCCTTGCGGCCTTCTTTGCGGCCTTCTTTGCGGCCTTTCTCGATTCCAAAACGTTCGGCACTGGTGACGT
>CAYZJH010000130.1:0-6600 GCA_964478625.1 uncultured Desulfobacteraceae bacterium | reverse complement strand
CAAGATCACTCTGAAATATTTTTAGAAATGGCGCTTCGCCCCGATAATCGGGAAAGGATTGAGCATCCGGATGCCTATGGAAAAAAAACAGGTGACTGCGGTGATACGGTCGAATTTTTTTTAATGGTGGACCAGGGTCGTATTCAAAGGGTTACCATAGACGTAAATGGATGTATCCATACAAATGCATGTGCCAATGCGGTGATCGAACTGGCAAAGGGAAAATTGCTGGATGAGGCATGGAAAATTAGTCCGGATAAGGTTGAAAATTATTTAAAGACCCTTCCGCTTGATCATAGGCATTGTGCAGAATTGGCGGTTGGTGCTTTTTATCTTGCCCTGGCCAATTATCGGGAAATAAAAAGGAGTCCTTGGAAAAAAATGTATGGGATGAAATAAAAGGGGTTCACCTTTTTTTTGTTTTATTGTTGACATCAAAAACCAATTTGATTATAGGTTGCCCCTTAGATTATCGGAAAATGATCCATATTTTGAAAAAGTTTATTTCAATGTGCTACCAGGTAAAAAGTTAAGTTAATTGATTCAGGAAGGGCACAGGAGCAATTAAAAAATTCTTGAGTAATAACCTTGAAAAACTATTGATTGAAAATCGGGCTGCTATTCTTCAGGAGTGGTTCACTTGTGTTGTGGACACTTATCCATCCGAAACCGCCAGATTTTTGAAAAGCCAAAAAGATCCTTTTGCCAATCCCGTGGGGCGGGCAATTAGAAATGGGGTGGAAGACCTTTTTGATGAACTTTTGCGCGGCCTTAATCGAGAAAACGCCGGCGCATGCCTTGATCCCATGATTAGAATCAGGGCCATTCAAAATTTTACGCCTTCCCAGGCCATAGGATTTATTTTTTCTCTCAAATGGGTGGTTCGAAAAATTTTGGACGCAAAAATTAAAGAGGGAAATTTATCTCAAGAAGTTCATGCTTTTGATACTAAAATAGATGAGTTATGCTTGATTGCTTTTGATATATATATGAAATGTCGTGAAAAAATATACGAAATTAAGGCAAACGAGTTTAGAAACCGGCACTACAGTGCTTTTAGGCGGGCAGGTTTGATTTGTGAGGTGCCGGATGATCCGGCCCTCAAACAATAATCAATGTTTATGGGGCTTTGTGCATCTTGGATGGACAGCGCTTGACCAAGAAAAGCTTTCAGATGATTCTTCAGACGATTAAAAATCCCGGGGTTTGCTGTCTGTTGCAAAACATCATGATTTTTCAGAGGTAAGAGCAGTCATCGGTTTGCAAGAAAGCCAAAAAGTGAGGTAATGGTCAATGAATGCGAATTACATGTATTCCCTCATAGCGGTCATCGTTCTATTGCTGTTAGCTTATGTGGGTGTCGCAGGGTTGCACTTGGAAATACTATTCGGCATTGTGTTTCCTTATGCTGCAATGGCGATTTTTGTTGCTGGATTTGTCTATAAGCTGGTTGGATGGGCAAAGTCACCGGTTCCATTTCCCATTACAACCACAGCGGGACAGCAAGTTTCTTTGCCAATGGTCTCACCGGCTCGGATCGATAATCCCAATAGCAAATTGGGTGTCGTAACAAGGATGTTGTTTGAGATTCTTCTTTTCCGCTCATTGTTCCGAAATACCAAGTTCGAAATCAAAGACACGAACAAATTCTCTTATGAAATGGAAAAGTGGCTTTGGCTTTTTGCCCTGGCGTTTCACTATGCCTTTTTTGTAGTGCTGATTCGCCATTTGCGATTTTTCACAGAACCGGTTCTGTTGCCGGTTCAGTGGCTTGAAAAATTAGATGGTTTTTTTCAGGTCGGACTTCCGGGGATATACCTTTCGGGTTTTGTACTATTGGCTGCGGTCCTATATCTGTTTTTGAGACGGGTATGGATTCCGCAAATCAGATATATTTCCCTGCCGTCTGATTTCTTCCCTCTTTTTTTGATTATAGCAATTGCGGCTTCCGGGCTTCTAATGCGGTATGTCGCCAAAGTGGACATTGTTAACGCCAAAGAACTTGCCATGGGCCTTGTGACACTTAGGCCAACCATACCTGAAGGGATTGGTGTCATATTTTATATTCATGTTTTCCTAGTCAGTGTATTATTAGCTTATTTTCCTTTCAGCAAGTTAATGCATCTTGGCGGTATTTTCTTTAGTCCGACTCGAAACCTTCCGGGTAACAGCCGGGAGGTCAGGCATGAAAATCCATGGAACTATCCGGTTAAAATTCATACCTATGAGGCGTATGAGGATGAATTCAGAGAGAAGATGATAGAAGCCGGACTCCCTGTGGAGAAAATGCCGGGACCCCAAAAAAACCTTGAGGAAGGAGAAAAGGAGTAAATAAATGGCAGATGAACTTCCGAAACCCGAGGAATTACTCGAAGTAAAACATGTGCCTCCCGCTTCGGGGTGGATGGACACGCCGGTTGAAATCCGGAAAGGTATGTACTGCTATGCAGGCAATCCCAAAAGCCTGGAGACTCTCGGTGCTCCTAATCCCAGACAGTGGAATCCGACTGATGAAGATTGGAAATTGCCGGATAACTGGAAGGAAATCGTTTTTGAAGGGCTCAGAGAGAGGCTTGATAAGTTCCGAAGCTTCAAAGTGTTTATGGATATTTGTGTTCGCTGTGGGGCTTGTGCGGACAAATGCCATTTTTTTATCGGCTCAGGTGATCCAAAAAACATGCCTGTTCTACGGGCGGAACTGATTCGTTCAGTATACCGAAACGATTTTACCAAAGCGGGAAAAATATTGGGACGATTGGCAGGGGCCAGACCAATGACTTTAGATGTTCTTAAAGAATGGTGGTATTATCTGTTTCAGTGCTCCGAATGCCGACGCTGTTCCCTTTTTTGCCCCTATGGCATTGATACTGCCGAAATTACGATTATCGGTCGAGAAATCCTGAACCTTTTGGGATTAAATATTGACTGGATCGCAACTCCAGTGTCAAATTGCTATCGAACGGGAAATCATTTGGGTATTCAACCCCACGCATTTAAAGATATGCTGGAGTTTTTTGTAGACGATATTGAAGAAATAACCGGTGTCCGTGTAGAACCATCCTTTAACAGGAAGGGAGCGGAAATTCTTTTTATAACGCCATCCGGAGATGTTTTTGCCGACCCGGGAACATACACTGCAATGGGCTACATGATCCTTTTTCATTACCTAAAGGATCTAGGGTTAGACATTACCTGGAGCACCTATGCCTCCGAAGGTGGAAACTTCGGTTTTTTTACTTCCCATGAAACCATGAAACGCTTGAATGCAAAGATGTACTATGAAGCCAAGCGATTGGGCGTAAAATGGATTCTGGGTGGTGAATGCGGCCATATGTGGAGAGTGATTCATCAATATATGGACACCATGAACGGCCCGGCAGATTTTCTTGAAGAACCGGTATCTCCAATAACAGGTACCCGTTTTGCCAATGCCAAAAGTACCAAAATGGTTCATATTGCTGAGTTTACGGCAGATTTGATCTATCACAAAAAGCTAAACCTGGATCCCAGCAGAAATGATCACTTGAGGGTTACCTTTCACGATTCGTGTAATCCATCCAGGGGTATGGGGATGTTTGATGAACCGCGGTATGTGCTTCAAAATGTATGTAACAATTTCTATGAAATGCCGGCCAATACGATCCGG
This sequence comes from uncultured Desulfobacteraceae bacterium, assembly GCA_964478625.1. GTDB lineage: Bacteria > Desulfobacterota > Desulfobacteria > Desulfobacterales > SKZT01 > SKZT01. Next base: position 2,954 of record CAYZJH010000130.1, on the reverse strand, counting down.
GAGCAGACATTTTGCTGTGGGAGCGGCTCAGGGCTAAATGCCGGTGAAGACATGGAGCTGCGAATGATGGGCGGCATGCCCAGAGCCAACGCGGTTCATTTTGTTAAAGAAAAATATGATGTCAATATGCTTGCATGTATTTGTGCCATCGACCGGGCGGCCCTTCCGGCTTTAATGGATTATTATGAACCGGAAGTCAGCGTGACCGGGCTTCATGAACTGGTTGCCAATGCCCTGATTTTGCCCGGCGAGAAAAAAAGAACGACCAATTTACGGGGGGAGCCCCTGCTAGGGATGGAGGATGAAGATGCCGAATAACAGCAAAGGGATGTATAACAAAAATCTGGTTATTGCCGGCATAGTGATTTTTGTGATTCTTGCCGCATTTCCTTTCTGGTTCAACGTCGTTAAATCCGCACCGGCTCCCGAAGTGGTTCTTACAGAAAAAGCCAAGGCTGCGAAAGAGTGTGTTCGTTCCAAAGAATACATGACAACCGATCATATGGTACTTTTGGATGTCTGGCGAGATTCTGTGGTGCGGGACGCAAAAAGGACATATGTGAATCCCAAAGGGGTGGAATTTAACATGAGCCTTTCAAACACCTGTCTGGATTGTCACTCCAACAAAACTGAATTTTGTGACAGGTGCCATGATTATGCCTCGGTATCCCCTTACTGCTGGGATTGCCATATCGATAACCCTCAAGGAGGCAGAGAATGAAAAGCAGTAGACGAAACTTTCTCAAAATAGCGGGGATCACGGCTCTGGGTTTCGGTGTAAGACCGGCAATCGATACGATTGCAGCCGTTGGTGGTCATGGGCCGTCGGAACCGGAACCGGTTCTTAAACAAAATGAAAAGGCTCTCACCGCGAAACAGTGGGCAATGGTTGTCGATACACGTAAAATAAAATCGGAAAAAGATGTAGCACCATTGTTTGAAGCCTGCCATAAAACACATAATGTTCCGGATATGCCTATAAAACGGCATGAAATAAAATGGATCTGGCCGGAGCAGTTTCATCATGCCTTCCCTGATTTGCACAGTGATTTTATATCTGAAAAAGTACATCATACACCTTTTCCGGTACTTTGCAATCACTGTGAAAATCCTCCATGTGTTCGGGTATGCCCAACCAAAGCGACCTTCAAGCGGGAAAGCGATGGCGTGGTCGTCATGGATTATCACCGTTGCATCGGCTGCCGATTCTGTTTGGCAGCCTGCCCCTATGGAGCCAGAAGTTTCAACTTTTTTGATCCTAAAGAATATATCAAAGATATCAATCTGAAGTTTGCCAGAAGAACAAAAGGGGTCGTCGAAAAGTGCAACTTCTGCGAGGAAAGGTTGTCGGAGGGCATCGAGCCTGCTTGTGTGGAATCTTCCAACGGTATTTTAACCTTCGGGGATCTTTATGATCCCAATTCTGATGTCAGAAGGCTTATTGCGGAAAATTTCACCATTCGACGCAAAATTCACTTGGGCACCAGCCCGGCAGTCTATTACATAGTGTGAGGTGGTTATGCTAGAAAAGGCATTAAAAGGATCTAAAGTATACTACGGTTGGATGCTTTCCCTTCTTGCGCTTATTGGCGTAGGTTTTGGTTTCTATTTATGGCAATTTAACTCCGGACTTGGAATTACGGGATTGAGCCGGGATGTTTCCTGGGGATTTTATATTGCTCAATTTACCTTCCTTGTCGGTGTTGCTGCTTCTGCGGTTATGCTTGTTTTGCCTTACTATTTGCACGATTATAAGGCTTTCGGACGTATCACCATTTTAGGAGAGTTTCTTGCCGTATCCTCAGTCACCATGTGTTTGCTTTTTATCATTGTGGATTTAGGACAGCCGATTCGGGCATTGAATGTATTGTTATACCCAACACCCGGATCCATATTGTTCTGGGATATGATTGTTCTAAATGGTTACCTGTTGCTTAATCTCGTTATCGGGTGGAAAGTGCTGGAAGCCGAAAGAAATAATGTACATTATCCCATGTGGCTGAAACCGCTCATTTATCTATCGATCCCATGGGCTGTTAGCATTCATACCGTCACGGCTTTTCTTTACTGTGGTCTTCCTGGAAGAGGATTTTGGCTAACTGCCATCCTCGCTCCAAGATTTCTGTCGTCTGCTTTTGCGGCAGGCCCTGCATTGCTCATTCTTCTTTGCTTATTTGTACGAAGGATCAGCAAATTCGATCCTGGTTGGGAGCAAATTCAGTCATTAGCCAAAATCGTGACTTATGCGATTATACTTAATGTGTTTTTCTTCCTTTGTGAAGTGTTTGTTGTTTTTTACAGTCAAATTCCAGAACATATGGATCATTTCAAATACCTGTTTGTGGGACTGCACGGGCATGGATCCCTTATTCCTTTTATGTGGACATCAATGGTTCTGATGGTTTTAGCCATAATTTTGCTCGTTCCCTCACAATTCAGACAAAATGAGACGGTGTTAACCATAGCCTGTATTGCTGTTTTTGTCGGAACATGGATTGATAAAGGAATCGGGTTGATTTCAGGTGGATTTGTGCCGAATCCCTTGCATTATGTCAATGAATATGCTCCTTCAGGGCCTGAGCTGATGATAACGCTGGGAGTATATGCGACCGGATTTTTTATTTTGTCCGTGCTGTTTAAAATCGCCTTGACGATCAAAGAAGAGCTTTATGCTTAACCACGGGTCTAAAAAAAGGTTGAGTGAGGAAGCTGAAGTTATGTGGATGGTTCCGGATGGTCAAAAAAATCCAAGAAAGGCTTATTTCAAAAAGCAATGAAGTGATGAAATAAAAACGATAAAAAAATAAAATGAATAAAAAGGGCTCATGGTCAAAAATGAGCCCTTTTTTTTTACAGTATATAACATATTAAAGAAAAATACCATACGACCTAAGAAGGATCATTGCTGACGCATGAATAAAAATTGCAGGGGATGGGCTTAGTTTTTCAACCTT
>CAYZJH010000129.1:0-6615 GCA_964478625.1 uncultured Desulfobacteraceae bacterium | reverse complement strand
TTTGACTTTGAATCAAACAGCCGATTTTCCGATATTGCTTTACAGTCAAGCGTTTCCATTAATTTGCCCATCTTGGCACCACAATTGCTATATAAATTCCGTGTCGCGCGACATTGTAATCGAAACGGAGTTAGCTGCCGACTCTGAAAAGAAAGGTGGCAATTAAAGGAGGAAGAATGAATCAAGAGCTGATTCGAAAAGATCTGATTTGGATATCGGACCCGGTAAAAGAAGTAGTTGAAACCATGACACTGAAAAAAGCATGTATTGCCAGATGCACTTGTGCTGCTGGTGGCAGTTATCACTGCAACGATTTTAAAGCTGCAAAATAAGAGGAGGAAAAGTGAAAGAAAAAATCAATTGGATAAGTGATCCAATCAGTGATTTGGTGTCAAATTCATTGAATCCCAGCATTTGCATTGCCGACTGCACATGCAGGAAGGGGACGCTTTGTAGCGGTGGATATACTCCTCCAAAAGAGGCAAAATAAAGCATAAGGGGGAAATGTAAACATGAAATGGATTTCAGATCCGGTTTCCGACATCATTGATTTTAGTAAGGGTGGTATATGTATTTTTCGTTGTTCATGTAGAAAAACTACCCTTTGTGTTGATGGTGCTTATACTGCACCAGCAAAGTAAACCAAAAAAATGGGGAAGGAAATGGTTATTCATCATTTCCTTCCCTTATTTATGTTTGAATCAGTGTTGCTGGTAGAATTAGATAAGGATGTTATGGTGTAGAAAGGAGGAATCAAATGGAATGGATAATTGATCCTGTTGCAGATTTAATTGAAAATGCCAAGTCTGACGAGAAGAAAAAAAAGCGATGCTGGTGGGTCTGCCAGTGCAAGAAAGGAACCTTCAGCTGTAACCAAAAAGACAGTAAAAAAAATGGAGATCAATAAGGGGTTGCCGCATATTCAGAGGGAAATAAATTGAAAAAAACATTGTTTATTGCTATTTACATTATTTTATTTTCACATTTATATGCAGAAAAAAAAATAGCTGTTCCTTTTCTTCCGGAAAAGGAAATCAAGATCAATGCGGTCCTGGAAGAGAGGGATAAATGGACTGGAGCATATACAACAGATCTTTTTTTCCAGGTAGAACCCGGGGAGAACGTTTTACCCTCAAGAAAAACATCTTTGAAGATGTTTCATAATGGAAAAGCCCTTTATCTTTGGGTTTTATGCTTCGACCCCAGACCGAAGGAAATAAAGCGGGAACGCTTCCGAAGAGATGAGGTATGGGACGCAGAACGAATTGAAATTGGCCTTGATACATACGGCAATGGAAAGCAGATGTATGTTTTTCTCATTACCCCAATGAATGATGTTGCCGATGGGATGTTTGATTTAAACATCAATCAAGCTTCACTGGAAATTGATTTGAATTTTATCAGCAGAACCAGTATTACTGAACAAGGCTGGTTATTGGAAATCGAGATCCCCTTTTCCACTTTGAATTATCCCAGACAGAGCCAGCAACTATGGGGACTCTTTTTTCGTCGCTATGTTCCCCGTCAGGATATGGAAGTCATAGCGCTTGCTCCCTCAGTTCGCGCTAGTAACAATATGCTCGATGAATATGTTTTTTTAGAAATGGAAGATGTTTCGGCTGTAAATAATAAAAAACTTGCTTTAATTCCCGCGCTGTTCGGAGAATTTTCCCGCCACTCGGCTTTTAATGCTCAAGTAACAAAAGAAACCCGACTGAATGCTGGACTTACAGGGGAGTACACCCCCGCTTCTTCTTTCAATATGAAGTTTACTGTCAACCCTGATTTTTCTCAGGTTGAAGCTGATTACGTTCAGAGCCGGGTTAACAGGCGTTATCCGGTTTTTTACAGTGAAAAGAGGCCTTTTTTTCTTGATGGGATGGATTCTTTCCGCACACCGTTTACTCTGGTGCACACCCGGACGATTGTCGACCCTCAGGCGGGCTTGAAACTGTCTTTGAAGACTACTAGTTTTGGCTTTTCATATATTGGCGCATATGAGCATGATGTCAGCTCTGAACGATTCTATAACGATTTCGATGAAAAGAGAAATGCTCTCTGGAATATTGGCAGAGCGGTTATTTCGTTTAAAAAAGGATCGCAGCTGGCTGCAATGTTTGGATTGCGAAATTATGGCAATCTGCAGAATTCCTTTTTCGCAGTTGATGGAGTCAATTATATCGGAAAATTTTATCTCTCTTTCCAGGGGATACATACATTGACATCATATCCCAGTGAGGATGATAAATCAGGAAGCGGGGGTTACGTTTATGGAACATATAAGTGGAACAAGTTTCTTTCCACTTATATGCGTTACAGTTTTTTAAGTCCTGATTTCAGAGCCGACTCTGGTTTTTTTTATCGTATTGATTTTAAAAATCTCAGTTCAGGAATTACCTTGAACTGGTTGCCTCAGAAAAGTGAGGGCTTATTCAAAAGAATAAGCCTGGCTGTCGATTATTCTTTAACAAGGAATTATCAACATAAGAAAATAAACGAGGGGCCGTCAGTTGATTTATCGATTGATTTTCCCCAGAGAATCACCTTCTTTTCTTTTATAAAGAAAGACCAGGAAGAGTATTCAGGTGGAATTTTCAACGTTACTTCGAACAGTTTCTTTTTGAAATGGAGCCGATTTGAGTTTTTTTCTCCATCAGCAAGTTTTTCCTTTGGCCGTTCTGTTGTATATAACCAAGAAAACCCCCGAGAAGCAAACAATATGTCTTTTACAGCAGGTTTGTCTTCTTCGATGAAAAGCGTTTCCCCCTCGGTTCAAATTTTATACGATCGGCTTGTTGAATTGGAAGATGGGGGGCTTATTTCCCGCCAGATCTCCATTCAGGGGCAGCTGAACTGGTTTCTGGCATCAAGGTTGAACTTGCGGTTGATGATTCAGCGAGAAATTTTTAGACTTAACGATTTTCAGCTTGAGATTCCTTATACTTTCCTTAATTTCTTATTCTCCTATGACCACAGCGCTTTTTCCAAAATCTATTTCGGAGTGACGAATAAACACAGTGATTACAACTATTTTCAGAATGATGCTCGATATTGGCGCAAAGAGTGGATAGTTTTTTTCAAAATTCAGCACATTATCGCAATTTAGCAAAGGAGCAGAAGGGTGGAATTTTCTAATTACAACTTTTTTTTTCAATTGAACGAAGAGAAATATCTGGCTTACAATTCTTTAAGAAATGGATTGGCGGTTATTCAGCTGGATATTGCTGAAAAGCTGCTGAAAAAAGACTTATCTGGGATTAAAACAATTGAGCCGGACATACTGAATGAGCTTTCCAGAGGGGGATTTGTAATTCCCGATGACTTTGTGGAATGGGATCTGATAAAAACCAGATTCCGGATGAGTCAATATGCACAAAATGGAATTGCTCTAACGATTGCCCCGACTACAAACTGCAACCTGAAGTGCAAATACTGTTATGAGCCGGAAAACGGCCCGATAGAAATGAATGATCAGGTCATTCAGGCAATAATAGAATATGTTAAGAGGCGCTTAAAGAACCGTGATCGTTATCTAAGTGTAACCTGGTATGGTGGCGAACCACTTCTAAACCCCGAAATTATAGAAAAACTGAGCCAAGAATTTATCAGATTGTGTAAGAATTATAAAGCAGAGTATTCAGCATATCTTATAACAAACGGAACATTGCTCAGCCGTGCGCTAGCTGAAAGACTGAAGAAACTAAAGGTTAAAGGTGCCCAGATTACTCTTGATGGAGAAAGCTCAGCACATGATCAACGGCGCCCCTATAAAGATGGAAGTGGTTCTTTCGAGGTGATATTGGAAAATCTAAAGCAAGTTTGCACAATCATGAATATCGCTTTGCGGATCAATGTTGATAAAACCAATTGCAGTCAGTTGCTCCCATTTTACAAGCAGTTGGTAAATGAAGGATGGTTTTTTAAGAACAGAAAGAATGAGGTTTATTTTGGTCATGTCCGTAAATATACAACATCCTGCAAATGTGAAAGTCAAGAGTGCTTGTTGTCAAATGAATACTGGAAAGAGGTTCTTGAGTTGAATCGTTTTTTAAGGTCAAAAGGTTTGCATTATCATCCTTATCCATCACTTTCCCTTGGATGTGGGGCAAATTCGATTTCACATTATGTCATAGGGCCAGAAGGAGAGCTTTATAAATGCTGGAACAACGTTGGCGACAAAGATTATGCAATAGGTTCTATTTTTGCAGATCCTGAATTGAACAGCATTTATCTCAATTATCTTAATGCTTTTGATTATATTGATGATGATTGCAAGAAATGCAAGGTTTTTCCACTGTGCAATGGGGGATGCGTTGATCTTCAAATCAGGCTGAAAACAGGTGAATATAAGAGAAAAGAGTGCAGTTGCTGGAAATTTTATTTGGAAGAAGCTTTAAAAGATTTTTATCTCAGCAAGGTCAGCAAGCGTCAGAATTGAATTGCCGTTATTTAGCTAAATGATAAAAGAGAGATTAAGTCATTACCGAAAAATATACCGGGTATATCTGCGTTTCCTGCATTTTTTAAAACCTTATTGGAAGGCCGGTTTATTTGCAGGGTTACTTATGCTTTTTTCAGCCCTGTTGCAGCTGCCCACTCCACTTCTAACTCGATATCTGATAGATGTAATTGTCCCGGCTGGCGATCTTTTGCTCCTTAATCTCTTTTCTCTGGTATTAATTGGTTTGATCGTGCTGCTCAATTTTATTTCCTATACCCAGCGTAGGTTTCTGATCGTTTATCGAAATAAGGTTGATCAAAACCTGCGGGAAAAGGTATTTTCCAAGTTCTTTACTTTCAATTTTCAATTGTTTGAGAAAGAGCGAATCGGGTACTGGGAATCACGATTGGATAATGATGTCAACCGCGTTCAGCGTTTGTTTTACGAGACTGCTCTGGATATCATTATAAATTTTCTAACCTTCATTGTGGGCGTTGGGTTGTTACTTTATCTCAATTATAGACTGGCGCTTATTTCTTTCATCCTGCTTCCAGTTTTTATTATAACTTTCCATCTTTTTAGTCGGAAAATACACCATTTATCTCAAGAAAACCAGGAAGCCTGGGCACAGCTGAATGGAAGAAGTGTTGAATATCTGGGGCAAAATCTTCCAGTCAGGGTGTTTGGTCGGGTAAAGCGGGTTCTTGAATTATATCAAAAGGTTCTTTCTGCGGCCATTCAGAAAGCTCAGAAACTTGAGCTTTATTCGGAGGTGTCTTCAATTGTGATCGGATTGGTTGCTGCAGTTATTCCGCTCTTTGTTTTATGGTATGGAATGCGCGAGATTATTATTGGAAGTTTCACTCTCGGAGGCTTTATCGCCTTTAATTCCTGCATCGGATACTTGTATAACCCAGTGCGCAGTTTAGTTGGTCTGAATATTGACATCCATTCTGCGGTTGCTTCTGCAGAAAGGATATTTGAAATCATGGATGGACCAGACGAGGATGTTCAATTCGGTGATATTGAACTAAAAGAAATCAACCAGATAGAGTTTAGCAAGGTCAGTTTTGATTACGATGAGCGGGGACGGGGAATCAGGGATGTTAGTTTTGTCCTGAACAGGTCAGAAAAAATCCGCATTTCAGGGTTAACCGGAAGTGGTAAAAGTACAATTCTAAAGCTTCTAATTGGGTTATATCGAGTTACAGACGGCAAGATTTTGATAAACGGGCAAAACATATATGAATACCGGCTTGAATCTCTTCGCCAGCGAATAGGATATGTTGGACAGGAGGCGGAGCTATTGTCAGGAACAATCGAGGAAAACATTGTTTTTTTTGAAAAAAACGTTGATGTAGCACTGTTAGATGAAGTTGTTACTATCTGTGAATTGAAGAGCATTGAAGGAAGATTTATTAATGGTTTTAAGACAGATCTTCTGGAAGGCGGTGAAGGAATTTCCGGTGGAGAACGCCAACGAATAGCCCTGGCCCGCGCACTTTATCGACGGCCAGATTTATTGCTCCTTGATGAATCATCTTCAGCCCTAGACATCAAAACAGAGCAGAAAATATTTGAGAAATTAATGCGTCTTTCTTGGAAACCGGCAATTATTTTTGTTACTCATCGCCAACAAAATGAGAAGTATTTTGATAAAGTGCTGGAAATCGGGCCACATTGAGAATAAAATGGAAGCTTTGCAGGAGCACCTGTACTCTTTTCGACAAACAATCTGGGATAAATTTGTTTCGGAAAAAACAATTAGGATAGTTTCATCGAGCGATGAGTTAGCCCCGAATGGGATTGATATGCGCTGATGAATAAGGTGCTACCTTGGGGGGGCAAGGATTTTTGAAAAGCAACCTGAGCAGGTGGGGAGCCTGTTGTTTAAATGTGAAAAAATGGCCCGGCTGGGCCGTAACTCAAGTTTGGAAGACACTCGAAGACGCTTGCGCCTGGAAAAGAAGCGGTGTTGATCAAAATAATATGCCGGTTGCCGGACGGGGGGATAAAATTGATCGACAGCGAAAGTAATGAAAGGTCCACTATTATCACGATAATTAGCTGTATAAGAGGGAAAAAAATGAAAACTTTGTTTCTTTGTCTTTGTTTATTGCTCATCGTTGCTCTGTTGCCGGCCCAGAAATTCAGGGAAATCGAACGCTGGGAAC
>CAYZJH010000128.1:0-6623 GCA_964478625.1 uncultured Desulfobacteraceae bacterium | reverse complement strand
TTGCCGACCCTCGCCCTTTAAAGAAACGGGATTTTAAAATCCCCCAGAATTTTAAAATGATATTAAAGGTTAAAGTAGATATCAAGCAAATTTTTAAACTGGGCAAAAAATTCAAGTGGAATAAACCTAAAAAATGCAATCATTGCAATGAAGCGACGTTATGGGGACATGGTTTTGTACTCTCATTTTTCGATGGATTTGAGCAGGGACTGTTCCTGAAGAGATACCGTTGCCCCTATTGCCACACGGTTTTCAAATTAAAACCCCTGGGATATTTCAACAAGTTCCAGGCAGATGTCGGAACCATATTCTCAAGCATTCTGAACCGGGTGTATAAAGGCCGATACCTGCCTGGGATATCATGGAGCCGCCAGCACTTCTGGTTCACGGCTTTGAAGCGGAATATAAACGCCTATCTGTCAAACACCTGGGAAAAAGGGATTTTTGCAGGGTTCAGGGAATTGATCAGAATGAACAAAATCCCTGTTACAAGCTCAATTTAATTATCAGGGGTTATGGGGTTTTGTGCACCCTACCGAATACTGTGATTTACAGGCAGGTTTTGCTGTCATACAAGCTTTGAAACTCAAATTTTAAGGAGGATGTATGACAGAAGACCAGAAAAAAGAGATCGCAATATTCCGTTTTGGGGTTATTGGTGAGTTTATCACCGGTGCTCAGCTTGACTATGGAGAAAAAGAACACCTGTTGCAGGATAAGTGCGCCCGCAAATGGATGATTCCCCATTCCAACCGGACAAGGCTGTCCAGAAGCACTATCCTGGGATGGATCAGGCAGTACAACGGCAAATTCGAATCCCTGTACCCCAAAGAGCGGTCCGATCAAGGTAAAGCCAGGGTTTTGGATGATGAAACCGTATCCTTGATCTTAAAACTGCGAATTGATAACCCCAATGCCACCGTAAACACGCTGGTAGAATCCCTGGAAAAAATAACCGGCAAAAAGCACAATTATTCGAGCGTGTACCGGCTTTTGCGTCATCGCGGATTAATAAACAGCCCCGACCCGGAAGACCGGAGAAAATTTGAAGCACCAAACCCCAATGATTTATGGCAAAGCGATGTCATGCACGGGCCTCAAATCCTGTATCAGGACAAGATGAGAAAGACCTATCTGATAGCGGTCATAGATGACCATTCAAGACTGATCACATCTGCCGGTTTTTATTTATCCGAAAATTTAGAGACCTATCTTACGGTTCTTGAACAGGCGTTTCTGACCAGGGGTCTGCCAAGAAAGCTGTATGTGGATAACGGGCCTGCATTCAGATCCCATCATTTAAAATATGTAGCCGCCTCTTTGTCTATTGCCTTGATCCATGCAAGACCCTACAAGCCCCAGGGAAAAGGAAAAATCGAAAGATGGTTTCGAACCGTAAGATTGTCCTTTCTCCAGAAGTTCTCCGGCAAAACCCTGGAAGACCTGAACACGGCTTTTGAGAGATGGCTGAATACCGATTATCATCAGACCAAGCACAGTTCTACCGGCCAGACTCCGTTTAAAAGGTTCACCTCTGCCATGGAATGCATCCGGGTGGCGCCATCTGATTTAAAAGACCATTTCCGCAAAACAGTCCGGCGTAAGGTAGCCAAAGACCGAACCATAACCCTCAACGGGTCCATGTTTGAAGCTCCGGTAGCCCTGATCGGCAGACATGTGGATGTTAAATACCATGAAGAGACACCCAAAAAAGCAGAGGTGTTTTACAAAAATAAATCCTTTGGGTTTTTAATACCCGTGGATCTCTCAGTAAATTGCCGGGTCAAGCGAGATAAGTGGCGCAACGACATTCATATTTTTCCTGAAGCCTCGAATTACAAAGGGGGGCAGCTATTATGAGCCAAACCTACAGAACTTTTTTCGGTTTATCCAAAGAGGCATTCCCAGCCAATATTGATATTGCTGAAATCCTTGTAACCCCAGAGGTTCAAGGTGTCAAAAACCGGTTTGATTATGCCGTCAGGCTGGGAAGCAGTGTCGTTATCACCGGCGATGTCGGCAGCGGGAAATCCACGGCATTAAGGTATTCTGCATCAGCCCTGCATCCTTCCGAATACAAGGTGTTTTATGTCACCGCCACAACCGGTTCCATCATTGAATTATATCGACAGATCGTTGAAGAACTGGGCATAGAAAGAACCTCAAACTCCCGGGCTGTCATGATGTCTATCATTAAAAATGAGATCAAAGAATTTGTTCAAGGCAAAAAAATGAAAACCGTCCTGATCATAGATGAGGCTTCCCTTTTGCGCATGGAGGTTTTTGCCGAACTCCACACCCTTGTCCAATTTGAAAAGGACTCCCGGACATGGCTTCCTGTCATCCTTGCCGGTCAACCCACACTTGTGGATAAACTCCAGTACAGGACATCCATCCCGTTTGCATCCAGGATCGTTGCCAAAAGCCACCTGGAAGGACTGGATATGGCCGGTATGAAATCCTATCTCATCCATCATTTAAAACTTTGCGGTGTAGATACGAACTTTTTTTCAGATCAGGCCATCACAGCAATCCATCAAGGGTCCGGCGGTCTCTTAAGAAAAGCCAACAACCTTGCAAGAGGGTCGCTTATTGCTGCTGCCGCAGAAAAATCTATGTCCATATCCGCAGAACATGTACGAATTGCATCATCAGAGATATTTTGATTTTCGGTGAAACGGAGCCGGAGTCTGCTGGGGAGCAACCCGGTAAGGGATAGCCGAAAGCAGGGAGCATTGAATAATGCACCTTGGGGAAGTGGGATAAAACCTGCTTCCCCTTTCAATTATTCAAGCCTCTCTGCCCATGCCTTAAAAAACCCAATAAAATCAATCGGAGCGCAGCGACTTCCCTGTTTTGTTCAAACAAGACCGAAAAATATTCAATCAGTTCAAAATAATCAGAAAATTTATGTCAGGATAAAGGAAAACCCAACAGTGGTGACCGAAACTTCCCGCCATTTGAATTCTTGGATAAAAACGGGCACCCCGCCGGTTACAACGTCGACCTGACACGCGCCATCGCCCGTGAGATGGGTCTGAACATCGAGATCCGACTTGGCTGGTGGCCGGAACGACTCAACGCTTTGAAGACTGGTAAAATAGACTTAATCCAGGGCATGTTCTACTCTCCCGAGCGCGGCCTTGATTTCGGTTTCTCTCCAGCCCACATCGTTGCCCACCAGGTGGCTGTGGGGCGCCAGGGCGAGGCGCCTCCACCGGAGACGGTTGAAGCGCTGGCAGGAAAACGGATCGTGGTACAAGACGGAGACATTATGCATGATTTTGCCATGAGGCATGGACTGGAAGATCAAGTCACCGTTGTCCAAAACCAGGAGACTGCTTTGCGGGAATTGGCCGAGGGCTTACACGACTTCGCACTGGTATCACGGATCAGTGCCCTATTAACGATCCAGGAGCACGGCTGGTCGAACCTGGTTTTGGCAAAGAAGGCCCTGCTGACCTATGACTACTGTTTCGCCACGGCTAAAGGCCAGGATGCGTTGTTGGCCCAGTTCAGTGAAGGCTTGAAAGCCCTTGAAAACAGCGGTGAGTACCGTCTGATTTATGACAAGTGGTTGGGTATGTATCAGGCGCAACCAACTTCCTTTCTGACCGTGTTGCGTTACTCGACTTTTGTTATCACTCCGTTGCTGGTGATTTTGCTGGCCGTCTTTGCATGGTCCTGGGCGTTGCGCCGTCAAGTGGCGCAGAAAACCTGGGCGTTGCAAGAGAGCCTGGACCGCTTCAGGTACGTATTCGAAGCCGCCAATGTGGGCAAATCGATTACTCTGCTTAGTGGAGAGGTCAATGCCAACCAAGCCTTAAGTGATTTTCTCGGGTATACCCCCGACGAGTTGAAGGGCAAACGGTGGCAGGAACTCACCCCGCCCGAGGATATCGAAGCCAATGAAAATCACATCGCTCCGCTGCTGTCGGGGCAAAAAGACGCCACGCGTTTTGAAAAACGATACGTGCACAAAAACGGAAAATATTTGTGGGCTGATGTGAGTGCGGCCATGCGGCGCGACACGGATGGTACCCCCCTGTATTTCATGACGACCGTGGTGGATATCAACGCCCACAAGCAGGCCGAAGAGGCGCTCCATAAAAGCGAGGAGTATCAGCGCGCCATGATTGCCTGCTCGCCCGTGGCGCTCTACACCGTTGACTTGGATGGGAATGTGCTCACCTGGAACAGCTCTGCGGAGCGAATTTTCGGCTGGCACGTTGAGGAGATCGTGGGCAAGCCGTTGCCCATCGTTCCGGAGGAAAAACGCGGGGAGTTCGATGACTTGCGGTGCCAGGTCATCGAAGACGGCGGGTTTTTCGGAAAAGAACTGATGCGGTTGAGAAAAGATGGCACCCTGTTTCCCGTCAGCCTTTCTGTCGCACCTATCCGTAACGATCTGGGTGAGGTGATCGGCATTTTAGGGGCGGCCGAGGACATTTCTGAGCGTAAAAATCAAGAAAAACGAATTGAATGGAATCTTCGGCGCAATGCATTGCTATCGGAAACGGCTGCTCGTCTGCTGCAAAGTGATGACCCCCAAGCCCTTGTTGAGGATCTCTGCCGGCGGGTCATGGCGTTTATCGATTGCCAGGCATTTTTTAATTTTCTGGAAGATCCTCGGGAGGGCAAATTGCATTTGAATGCCTGCGCCGGCATTCCCGATCAGGAAGTCCAGAAAATCGAATGGCTCGAACATGGCGTCGCTGTCTGCGGTTGTGTCGCGCAAAGCGAACAGCCCATGATCTGTGAAAATATCCTGAACCGTAATGATCCATTGACCGATCTGGTGAAATCATACGGCATTCAGGCGTACTGTTGCCACCCAATGATGATCCGGGGGCGCCTGCTTGGAACCTTATCCTTCGGCCGTCGGTCTTCCCCCTTTTTTGAACATGAAGAGATCAATCTGATGGCGTCCGTGACCGATCTCGTAGCCGTAGCGATGAGCCGAATCGAAATAGAACATAAGCTGCGGGACAGTGAATCTCGCTTCAGAATGTTCGCGGAACTGGCACCGGTGGGTATCGTGATTTCGGATGAAAATGAAAACACCCTTTATGCCAACCCGAGATTCACGGAACTCTTCGGCTATACAATGGAAGAGATACCCTCGGTACGTCAATGGTGGGAACTGGCGTATCCCGATACCTCCTTGAGGAGTAGCGTCAGGGAAGAATGGCGAAAGGCCGTCGATGAAGCCAAGCATACCCGTTCGGAAGCAAACCCCATTGAATACCCGGTCACCTGCAAGGATGGCAATGTACGTCGTATAGAATTTCGTTTGGCCACCACAGGCACTTTGAATGTTGTGGTCTTCACTGATGTCACCGAACGTAAGCTAAGGGAACATGCCTTGCGTGAGCAAGAGGAACGCTTGCGGGCCATTTTTGAATCGATTCAGGACGCCATTTATCTCAAAGACATCAGCCTGCGCTATACCCATTGCAACGCCGCCATGGCGCGCATGTTCGGAATCGACTGCGAAGCGATTATCGGCCGCACCGACAGAGAGCTGTTCCCGATGGAGAGTGCCGAAGAAATTGCCAAGACAGACCGACGGGTGTTGGCGGGTCATCATGAACGGGGGACCTTCACATGCAGGATGAAAGGTGAAAAGCGGATCATTGACACCAGTAAAGCGCCGGTCTTCGACGCCGCCGGAAACACGGTTGGAATTTGTGGTGTTTCGCGGGACATTACCGAAGAGGTCAACCTTCGCGAGCAGATGCGCCAATCCCAGAAAATGGAGTCCGTGGGTCGACTGGCCGGTGGAGTTGCCCATGACTATAACAATATGCTCAGCGTCATCATCGGGTATTCGGAGATCGCTCTGGAAAAAGCGGTTTTGGACGATTCCCTGCGAGAGGATTTAGAAGAAATTCTCAGAGCTGCAAAGCGATCTACAGACATCACTCGTCAGTTGCTGGCTTTTGCACGACGACAAACCATCGCGCCCAAAGTGCTTGACCTGAATGAAAGCGTGGAAGGAATGCTCAAGATTCTGCGTCGTCTCATCGGTGAGGACATTGACCTGTCTTGGCAACCCGGCCCCGACCGAATGCCGGTTTACATGGACCCGTCCCAGCTCGACCAGATATTAGCCAACCTGTGCGTCAACGCCCGGGACGCCATCAGCGGTGTGGGCAAACTTACCATCGAAACAGATTATGTCAGCTTTGATGCGGAGTATTGCGAAGACCATGTAGGATTTATCCCCGGCGATTTCATTATGTTGGCTGTCAGTGACGACGGTTGCGGCATGGACAAGGGGACAATGGAAAAAATTTTCGAGCCATTCTTTACCACCAAAGGTGTGGGCAAAGGCACCGGCCTGGGGTTGTCCACGGTATTCGGCATCGTCAAACAGAATAAAGGTTTTATAAACGTGTACAGCGAGCCAGGCAAAGGCACGACCTTCAGAATCTATCTGCCGTTGCATGAGGTGGTTGATGCGGGAATGAAAGCCAGGGAGGCGACGGATATCCCCGCTGGTCGCGGAGAAACCGTGCTGGTCGTGGAAGACGAGACATCCATTTTAAAACTGACCCAAAAGATTCGTAAGCGGTAATTAAACCCCATCTTCCTCAGCCCCTCACCCCGGAGTATGATGT
>CAYZJH010000127.1:0-6833 GCA_964478625.1 uncultured Desulfobacteraceae bacterium | reverse complement strand
TAAGAGAGATCCATCCATTTTCAACCGACAGATACCGAATCTATCGATAGTGTTTTTAAGTTGGGTGAGTCCGGTGATTTATACCCTTTCTTCCAAAGAAAGCCCATCAGCCTCAAGTGAGGGAAGTGAAGAGGTATTAGAGAATGTCATTCTGAGGAGGCCAATATCAAAATGGTTAAACGGCACTTGCTCATCGGCCGACGAAGAATCTTTCCTTCACACCTGCACGGTTTTTTCCCCAATTCCGATTCAGAGCTGATGATCGGTCTGTCCTCGGAAAAAGATTCTTCGGTCGCCTTGGTTTGAAGCACCTTATCTGAAAATATTTTCTTTTCAGGCATCAGGCCGCTGCGAGTCGCTTCCTCACCATGACAAGCAAGGGACTACTTTAGAACGATAGGAGATCACGATTGGAATAACCTATTGACATGTGACCCAGGGTGGTTAGCTATTATTTATATCACCGATGATATTTTTGGTGATCGATTTGTAAAACACCGCACGCAGAGGGGATGACCATGAGTGATAAAAGTGAAATAATGAAAAGTCTAATGGAGGTCATCGGTGAAGAAGGCTGCGGCGTTGCCTGTGAAGAAGCGGAAATTTTCCATGATGACGAAGGATGGAAAATGATGCTGGAAGGTTTTATGGAGCCCTGGAAATTAGGGCATACGGTTTCCGAAGCCAAAAAAAATATTCAGGAATACGCCAAAATGGGATTCGGCCTTGGTTAATGCCGGTGACCCTTAAACAACTACAGCGCGGAGATCGAATCGATTTCCGCGCTATTGCTATGGACTTTTGTTCATCATTCTTCTAATTAATCCTGTCATCATAAAGGAGGTTGCCATGTCTGTCAAAGAACAAGTCTATGGTTTTTTTATTCCTACCGTTACCCTGATGGGGATTGGTTCTTATAAGGAAATCGGGAATCAGATTAAGGCCCTTGGCGGGAAAAAACCCTTTATATGTACCGACCAGGGAATTGTCGATGCAGGTATTCTGGACAAGATCGTTGAGGTCATCAAAAAGGATTGCGGTGTGGACCCGGTGGTCTACAAAGGCACAAAGCCAAATCCGACAGACAACAACGTTCACGAAGGTTTAGCTCTTTTTGAAAAGAACGGATGCGACCTGATTATTTCTTTAGGTGGCGGCAGTCCCCACGATTGTGGTAAAGGCATTGGGATTGTGGCGACAAATGGCGGAAATATTCGCGATTACGAAGGTGTCAATAAATCAAGCAAAGCCATGCCTCCTTTTATCGCTGTGAACACCACCGCGGGAACTGCCAGCGAGATGACCCGTTTTTGTATCATTACGGACACGAGCCGTAAAGTGAAAATGGCCATTGTGGATTGGCGGGTTACTCCAAATGTGGCTATTGATGATCCTCTCCTGATGGTCGGGATGCCTCCTGGATTGACGGCTGCTACAGGTATGGATGCTTTGACCCATGCAATCGAAGCGTATGTTTCCACTATTGCAACGCCGGTTACTGATGCCTGTGCCCTGAAAGCCATTGAACTGATCTCCCAGTATTTGCGTGCAGCCGTGGCCAATGGCGGGGATATGGAAGCCCGTGACAAGATGTGCTATGCTCAGTACCTGGCCGGCATGGCCTTCAATAATGCCAGCCTGGGACATGTTCATGCCATGGCACACCAGTTGGGCGGTTTTTATGACCTTCCCCACGGGGTGTGCAATGCGATTCTGCTTCCTCATGTCCAACGGTTCAACATGATCGCCAAGATGGATAAATTCGCCGATATCGCCATGGCCATGGGGGAGAATATCGAAGGCCTCTCTTTACGTTCGGCTGCCGATGTAGCCCTGGAAGCAATCCAGACCCTTTCGGAAGACATCGGTATTCCATCCGGCCTTGCCGAACTCGGAGTCAAAGAACAGGATCTCAAAATCATGGCGGAAAACGCCCAGAAAGATGCATGCGGCCTGACCAATCCAAGGTGTCCGACACTTCAGGATGTGATTCAGATCTACAAAAATGCATTATGAGACCGATGAGGGTTAATTTCAGTCCCGGCCGGAATAAAACAGGTCCCGGCCGGTCTTAAAGGGTGAAAGGATAACATAGGTCGCATCCATGGGATCCTCCGATCCACAATGATGTATCCCAAAAATAAACATTCTTGACAAAGTTTCTTAACGCCTTACCCTAAATACTATAAAAACAATCGATTCATTCCGTAATGTTATGAAAATCAACTGAGATGAGTATTGTCGCACGAAAATTTCCAGCGGGTTAATACCGGTGGAGTTGATACATGTTTAACCGGACTTCTGAACCAAAATTATTATGGTAAAGGAGAAAATATATGAGTGTAAAAAATGTTGAATCCATTTCGGACCTTCGTTGTGAAGAAGTTTGTGTGTTCGAATATGTTGAATGTGTTGAACAGGAAGATGGTGCTTCCATTTGCAAGACCCGGGAAAGAAACTGTTTCGATGATTGCAAATGGTAGGTGCTGAAGTGAACATGATCGGTCGGCTCAATGGATTGAGGACATCCGTTGAAACTGTACCAGATGTTCAATATTAACAGATCCCCTGTAAGAAATTTGACCAGGGGGAAACCCATGAAGAAAAGAAAACGACAAGGGAGATGAGTATCATGGAAAAAATGCCCTTAAGAGATATAACCGGTGAATGCGAAGGTGAATGTCGTAATCGTGTTCACGAAAGTGATCAACAGCGTCAGAGTGAAATCAATTCCATGAGAATGGACTATAGTGCGCCTGATGAGAATAGTCCTTCGTGGACCAAACACCGCGATGATCCCCCGGGATGGCTGGGGGGGCGCGTTTAATCGACTCTGATAAGTCATCGACCATACCCTATAAATTTTATCTGCAACAACCATTGGGAGGGCCCTGAGCCCTCCCAATCATTTTTAGAACTTAATTTCAGTGCTGCCCATATTTTTTTTGAAAAGAAACCGATGCCGCCGGATGACTGACATGGGTGGAAAACCATGTATTATGTAGGAACCACTTCGGCAAAATATCCGATATGATCGGAAATTCCACGATAAGGTTCGGGAATCAATCCGACTTCAAGAATGTTGAAACGATCTTTTTCAATGAAAATATAATCAATCCGCTTTGAGCTTCCTGGGATAGTTCCCACGCTATCCGCCTCTGCGCCTCCTGGGGTATCAATTGCAGCAAGGCAGGTATCCAGCCATTTATAGTTCAGCCAATCAAGCGAAGAATTGCCTGATGTACAATTAAAATCACCCATGATAATAGTGGGTATATTCCCCTGATCGGCCATCGTGAGCACTTTTTGAATCTGGCAATCCATTGAATGGGGAACCAGGTGTAAATTAAAAACGGTAACCAGACTGTCCTGAATCTGGAAGGTTGCAAGCAAAGCTTGACGACCGCTTCGAAGGTCATCATCAAAAAAAACGGAAAAACCGACGCTTCTGATCAGTTTCGGCCGGAATAAAAATGCAATGCCCCATTCGAAAAAGTCCAAGGCATAACCGGACGGATGGCGGCAGTAGATGTATTGAAGATTGAGATGGGAAGCGATTTTTTGTGCCTGCCTTTGGCTCTTGACCTCCTGGAGCGCCACGATATCCGGATGAACCGATTCAATGGCGGCGCTCAAGGTTGCTATCTTCTTGTCTGAAACCGGTACATCATAACCGTACTTGTTTGGAAAATCATTTCCTGCACCAAACCGAATGTTCAAGGTTAGAAGGCGCATTTTTTTCTCACGGGATTATCGATATGATTTTTGGGAATAACCAGCCATCGAATGGGTATCAAGGAAAAACCAGCGTGTATCTAACATCGTCCTCGGCAGCTTCCGCCGGATCTTCCGCTGCCGCTTCCCCGGGAAAATCCGCTTTGGTTCAATTCACGGCTGCCGGCACCACCCCGATTCCATGACCGGGAGGAATTGTTACCGCTTCTTTCCGGCCTTTGAAATGAGCTTCGGTTGTTATCACGTCTTTGAAAAGACCGGTTTCCTTCAAAAGAGCGGGAGCGTTGAAAACTTTCCCGGTTTCCACGGAAACTCGGGTTGCGATTCCCCCGCAAATCAGAGTTACGATTTTGGCGGACTCCCGGCGAGGAATTTTCACGTATCGTAGGACTGCGGGGTGAATTTGGGGATCCACGCTGAATCGATCTCCCCATTTGCGCCGGGTTGTTTTCCGTTTGTATTCTTGTTGTGCCCCTTCCTCTGTCTGTCCGTTGGATTGTCTTCCCGGGATTTATTCCGGAAGAAGAATTATCCCGTAATCGCCGATTGCTATTGTCCCGAAATCTTGTGCTGGAAGGGTTGTTACCCCGGATGAAATCATGATTGCCGGGACCTCGCCTTTGATCAATTCCACGTCTTGGATTCGGTGAAATATTTTTCGTTCCGGATCGATACGGTTCGGACCATCGCCTGGATGAGGTCCCACCGGATGGACGGTGATATCCTTCCTGTTTTCGCTGGGATGGTCTACCGACAAAACCTTTTCGGGTATGGTGATAGGGTTTTTTTCGATTGCTGACAACACCGATAACACTTTTGGGACTTCTGAAATGTTTTTTGTGCCCATACCTGTGAAGGACGACAACACGGGAGGATCTGTGAAAATCGTTCAACACAAAATAACCCGAAAACCAGAATCCTCCCCACCAAAATGGATAGGGAACCCAACTGTAGAGGCCATGATATCCATAAGGGGGAGGATAGTAGGTGATTATCGGCGGGCCGGAGTGATAATAGTAGTTATTGATTACCGCCGGTTCAGTATAATCATAATGCCCGTAGGTTGGTGGAGTTTGGCTGAATTGTGTTCCGCTACCGTCCGGAATAATGTGTAATCCATAATCTGCGACAAGGGATTGAAAAATGGATACCGCATCTGAAGGGTTCATGGCCAGATAGCCATGATTTGAGGCTCTTACTACGGAATCCTGTAATTCTCCGATAATATCGGGTGTCATAGGATAGTCGGCTATCCACCCGTTTTCGGGGTATACTCCTAGTTCAGATAATTTTTCCTGTGCCTCTGATTCCGAAAAAGCCGTACCCAGTTCCAATGCCTCAGCCAAACTGATTGCAAAATCGCCCTGACGAACCAGTGCCGGAGAAACCGGTGGGGGTTCGCCGGGGTATTGAGCCGACTGTGTCGGGTATATGAAAGGTATCAATAGAAAAGTGACTGTTATTATGAGAATTTTTAATTTGATCATGTGGTTCACTTTTTATTATCCGTAAGATTCGGGCTGATATTAAAAGTTATCGAGTCCCCCCTATGATTTTTCAAATATTTTTTGATTCGATTGGGATGAACCTTCAAAACTTTTTGTCGATTAAATCGTTCTATATATGGCTAAAGTAAGCGATTGGCATTTGAGTGTCGGCTTTTAGCGGTTAAAAGAATTCTGTAGTGATTCATTCCTTTCCATCCTGTAGGTTATTCTGGCTATGTGTAAATTTTTAAAAATTTACTGCTAATTGCTAAAACCTGATACCTAACCGCTTTTTTTGGAATATGGTAAGATTCGTCTCAAGAAAATGCAACCGGCGGTTTTTTTTCAGATTACCAGGTTATACATCAAAATTTCCCGAAGCAGGATTGATGGTTTGAAATATCCAATAGTTTTCAGGGTACCATCTTTTTGAAACAGGATATATACTAACTGAACACCAAATAGGTGGTATCCTGCAACGGAGAGACTTTGCCAATGATACAGGCTTTTGTGACTCCATTTTTGTGAAAGGCTTCCAGTAAATTTTTCGATTGATTCTCAGGTAATGCAACCATAAGACCTCCACTGGTCTGAGGATCGAATAGAATTTCCTGATGCTGGGGAGATAAATTTTTTCTGATGAGGGTGTGTTTTTCCACCAGAGTCCGGTTGGAAGAATTCATTCCGGTAGAGATCCCTTTTTTATACATTTCAAGAGATTCCCGCATGATGGGCAATCTTTCGAAAGAAATCTCAAACGTTACTTGTGAGGCTTTGGCCATCTCGAAGCCGTGTCCGGCAAGACCGAATCCGGTGACATCCGTAACAGAGTGGATTTCAAAATCCTGCATGACCTCTGCAGCGGTTTTATTCAACGAGACAAGAACCTCTATGCAGGCAGCCATAGCCTCCGGTGAGACCAGTTTTTTGCGGTTGGCGTTGAACAGAACACCGCTTCCGATTGGTTTGGTCAGCAATAGAGCATCCCCGACCCTGGCATTGGCATTGGTCCAGATTTTATCAGGATGTACGACACCAACAACTGAAAGACCGAATTTGGGTTCTTGGTCTTCAGTCGTGTGTCCGCCGGCAAGCACCGCACCGGATTCCGTCACTTTACTCAAGGCACCGGCCAATATTCCGTGAAGGATACCTTGTGGCAATTTGTTAGCAGGAAAGCCTACCAGGTTCAGGCAAGTGAGGGGCTTTCCCCCCATTGCGTACACATCGCTTAAGGCGTTTGCAGCGGCAATCTGGCCGTACAGGTATGGATCATCCACAGGTGGTGTGATAAAGTCCGCAGTTGTGATAATGGCGATTTCATCGGTGATACGATAAACACCGGCATCATCGCTGGATCCGAATCCCACCAGAAGATTCGGGTCCTTGTTTGCAGGAAGAGTGGTCAATAATTCATTCAACCCAACCGGGCTGATCTTTGCCGCTCACCCGCAAGTTTTGGCAAGGCTTGTTAGTGTCGGTTTGCCGAACAAATTTTTAAAAATCATATCCATTGCGTCCTGTAGTCCATAGGCAAGTCGGTTTTTGTCCAAACTGACTTTATTTTGTAAAGACACTATATGGAAAGATTAGAAATGTGTCAAATAAAGA
>CAYZJH010000126.1:0-7016 GCA_964478625.1 uncultured Desulfobacteraceae bacterium | reverse complement strand
GGAATTATCAGGATAAATCGCAAGGCTGGCGGACGCCATAACGACCAGAACACTTCCGATATTGTGGGTTATGGCGGCCATGATAGGGGTCAACCAACCCATGCCGCCGGCTATGACCGCAATGATGTTAAAGATCAAGCCAAAAACGATGTTGACCTTTATTATCCGGATCATTCTCCTGGAAAGTTGAATCAGCCAGGGCAATTTAGAAATATCATCATGGGTCAGAGCAATGTCCGCCGTTTCCAGAGCGACATCTGTCCCCGCGGCTCCCATGGCCACGCCGATTTGGGACGTTGCCAGCGCCGGTGCGTCGTTGATACCGTCACCGATAAACATCACCGGCAAATTCCTTGACTGGTAATTTTTAATGATATCCACCTTGTCCTGGGGTTTCAGATTCGCATAAACCTGGTCAATTTTGACGGACCGGGCAACGCGTTCAGCCGATTTTTCATGATCTCCGGATAAAATTCCCAGCGAATCGATCCCAAGGCTTCTAAATGCCTCAATAGTAGAAGCTGCCGAGGGTCGGATTGTATCTGTCACACCAAACAGTCCGACAGGTTGCTGATCTCGTAAAACCACGAGCGGTGTAATGCCGAGTGAAATCGAGTTGTCCACGCAAGCTTTGAGATGCCGGGGAAATGCAGCGGAAGCCGCACACTCAGAGGCATTGGTGACCTCGATCATGGAACCGTCCACCATTGCCCGGACGCCAAGCCCGATTTGATGGAAAGCGTTTTGGGCGCTGCTGACCGCCACTTTCGCATAATGGGCCGCGTTGATAATTGCCCGTGCCAAAGGGTGGGTGCAATGTTGCTCGGCACTTGCAGCACAGGAGAGCACCTCTTCCTTGGTGATTCCCTCGGAGCAGGTGATCTCCACAACCCTTGGTTCTCCTAATGTCAATGTGCCGGTTTTATCAAAAAAGACCGCCTTGATAAACGCTGCCTGTTCAAGGTACCGGCCTCCTTTGACGAGTATCCCCGCCTTGGCAGCGCGACCCAAGGCCGCAACGGTTGCCGTGGGAGCCGCCAGGATCAATGCGCAGGGACACCCAACAATCAGAACGGCGATGGCTCGGCTGACTTCCCCTGTAATTGCCCAGGCAACGGCAGCGCAAAAGAGTATGACAGGTGTAAACCATTTCGCATATCGGTCGATAAGTCTCACGGTCTGAGGCCGGTATAATTCAGCTTCGCTGACCAACTTAATGATCTTGCCCAGGGTAGTATCACACCCTACTTTAAGAGCTTTTGCCCTCAGCACCCCATTGTAGTTCAAGGTACCGGCAAGAATGGTGTCGCCATTTTTTTTGTCCACCGGCAAGGGTTCTCCTGTCATTATCGATTCATCTACGGCTGATATTCCCGAAACGATAACGGCATCAACCGGAATGCGTTCACCGGGTTTGACGAGAATGTGATCCCCGACTACCAGGTCCCCAATGGGAATGATGCTCTCTGTATCATCCCTCAAAACGGTGGCCGTTTGCGGCGAAATACGGATCAGGGATTGAATGGCCTTGCGGGCCGAATCACTGGTTGCTCTTTCGATCAATCCACCGATGGTCATCACAAAACTCACAACGGCTGCGGCCAAAAACTCACCTTGTATCAGACTGGCGATAATTGCGAGGCTGACAAGTTCATCAACATTGACGGTGCGTTCAGCCAACCCCTTTATGGCACCCCAAATAATGGGAAGGCCGTTAATGGCAACGGAAAACAGAGCCAGGATAAGGCCGTATACGCTTGGAGACCCGCTTTCGAAATCGACTGCGGAACTTCCCAACAGTTTTTTTATGGCATCAGTCACCAAAGGAAAAATGTTTTCATGAATGATGGGAGAGAGGCTGCTGTAGTCGACGATGTAGCTGGCTAAGGCCAAAAATCCGGCGCTGAAGGCGATATAAAAATCACGCGATCTGAACAGTTCCTGATAAACACCCAGTTTTGAAAAACGACCGATCATTACGCAGTTTCCTATTTACTGAACTTGTTAAAAATATCGATAACTTCCGTTATCAGCTCTGACTCATGATCACGATTGCGAATAGCATTTGATACGCAACCTTTCAGATGGTCCTCCAAAATAACGGCACCCAATGATCTCAGGGCGCCTCCGGCGGCTGCTATCTGTTTTAAGACATTCAGACAGTCCTGGTTTTCCTCCACCATTTTTTTTAAGCCCCGTATCTGACCCTCAATTCGGTTTATCCGTGTGATCAGGTTTCGATGGTTTTCACCGCAAAGTGCCATTTTATTCTCCTTATACATATACTATGTATATGTATATTGAAAAGTAGATGATAATGTCAATGGATATTTTTTCGAGGCATTTTCCCTAAAAAAAGGCTTGACAAACAATTATCGGGTGATGTAGATAAGACCTTCTTAATTAGTTAGATATTTCTAAATAATTAAGGAGGCCAATATGATCTTCGAGTTTATTTAGTCAAGGGGAAGATTTATGGGGCCGGCGAATTGGGGTACGCTTATTTTTTTTGGATGTATCTGTTTAATAAGAATTAGGCATTGAAAAGGATGGTTAATGGAGGTGCAGTGGAAAATGTCATTTCAAAGGATTGGCAGTGGAATTTACGATGGCCGGGTTCCGGAAACAAGCCGGCGGCACCAATGACGAAGGAACCGGCAATGGGTATAAGGAGTTTCTCATTGCGCCTGGCACAGGAAGGTGACTGGGTCAGGATCATTTCGGTAAAGGGCGGAAAAGGCGTTCATGAACGGCTTGTCGGCTTTGGTTTGCGTGTTGGCGCTGAAGTACAGGTTTTACATAATTCCATGAACGGTAAACTATTACTTGGCCACCAGGGTGCACGCCTCTATTTGGGCGGAGGTATGGCCCACAGAATCCAGGTGGCTTTTGTTGGAGGAGGAAACAGATGAACGCAACATTGCATGCCATGGCGGTGGGGGAATCCGGTACGGTGGCCGGTTATGTCAAAGGGAAAACTGTCTATCGGGAAAAACTTCTGGCCATGGGCCTGACCAAGGGCACGTCGTTTACCGTGGAACGGATTGCCCCCATGGGTGACCCGGTTGAGATCCAGGTGCGGGGATTCGCCCTTTCTCTCAGAAAAGACGAAGCATCCGCTCTCCTTGTAGAAAGGGGGAAACCATCATGAGTGACCATGTGATCGGGGTTGTTGGGAACCCAAATTGTGGCAAGACGACACTTTTTAATGCATTGACCGGAGCCAAACAGCGCGTGGGCAATTGGCCCGGAGTAACCGTGGATCGCAAGTCCGGTGAGTACAATCATGAAGGGAAAAAAATCGAAGTGGTGGATCTTCCCGGCATTTATTCGCTTTCCGCGGCTTCTTTGGATGAAGAAGTGGCCCGCAATTATATCCTGTCGGGTGAAGCGGATCTGATTGTCAATATCATTGACGCTTCCAATCTGGAGCGGAATCTGTATCTGACCGTTCAGCTTCTGGAAATGCAGGTACCCATGGTGCTGGCTTTGAACATGATGGACATGGCTAAAGAGAAGCAGATCGAGATCGATATTGCCCTGCTGAGCCGGCGTCTTGGCTGTCCGGTGGTTCCCCTGGTTGCCTCCCAGGGAAAAGGGGTAAAGGAGTTGAAAGATGAAATCAACCGATGTGCGCAGGCCAAATTGGTTTCAGAGCTTCAAATCATGTATCCCGCGGAAATACAGGAAGCAGTGGATGAACTGATTCCCCTTTTGCGGGACACGGCTTTCCAAGGGAAAATGAACCCACGTTATGTAGCGGTCAAATTGCTGGAAGGTGATGAAGGTATCACTGCCCTTGCAAGCAGGGAGGCCCTGAAAAAATGTGATGAACACAATAAAAAAATCGAGGCCAGGCTCGAAGAAGAGACCGACATCCTGTTGGCGGACAGCCGATACAGCCTGATCAACTGGTTGACCCAGGAAGCGGTTAAAAAAGGCAACCGCTTAGGAAAGACCTTGTCGGACAAAATTGACGGTATCGTGCTCAACCGGGTGTTGGGAATTCCCATCTTTCTGGTGGCCATGTATCTGATGTTCATGGTGACGATTAACATTGGTAATGCATTCATCGATTTCTTTGATATTTTTGCCGGTACTATCTTTGTGGATGGATTTGGAGAGCTGTTGAGCAGAGTGGGGGCCCCCGAGTGGCTGACGGCTCTTCTTGCGGGGGGTGTCGGCGGTGCTATCCAGACCCTTGCCACCTTTATTCCACCCATCGGGTTCATGTTTCTATGTCTCTGTTTTCTGGAAGACTCCGGTTACATGGCTCGGGCCGCTTTTGTCATGGACCGATTTATGCGGACAATCGGATTGCCCGGAAAAGCCTTTGTCCCTCTGCTGGTGGGATTCGGGTGCAACGTCCCGGCGATTATGGCAACACGGACCCTTGAAAATCAACGAGACCGAACCCTGACCATCATGATGAACCCGTTCATGTCCTGTGGCGCGCGCTTGCCGGTCTATGCCTTATTTGCCGCCGCCTTTTTTCCGGTCGGAGGGCAGAACCTGGTTTTCGGACTGTATCTGATCGGCATCGGTTTCGCGGTGGTGACCGGGCTTGTACTGAAAAATACGCTGCTCAAGGGGGAGATTACCCCGTTTGTAATGGAGCTTCCGCCCTATCACATGCCGACCGTCAAAGGGGTGCTCCTTCGTGCCTGGGACCGGCTCAAGACCTTTATGTTTCGTGCCGGAAAAGTATTGGTTCCCATCATTGTTATTCTGAGTTTTCTCAATTCCATGGGGACCGACGGCTCCTTTGGCAACGAGGAAAGCGACAAATCCGTCCTGAGCACCATCGGCCGATCGATTACCCCGGTATTCTCGCCAATGGGGCTCACTCAGGAGAACTGGCCAGCCACTGTCGGAATTTTTACCGGGCTTTTTGCCAAAGAGACGGTGGTGGGGACCCTGGATGCCATGTACACTCAGATCGGCGCAGCCGGTGCCGGGGAAGGTGAGGCCGAGAGTTTCGACTTCTGGGCCGGTATTGGCGAATCTTTCGCCACCATACCGGTAAACCTGATGGGGGTGGCCGACACGTTGCTCGATCCGCTGGGGATTTCGGTGGGAGATGTGAGTACGATAGAAAGTGCGGCCGGGGAGCTGGAAGTGGCTTTGGGCACTTTTGGCGCCATGGCAACCTTGTTTGACGGTAAAGTGGGGGCGTTTGCCTACCTTCTTTTCATCCTGCTGTATTTCCCGTGCGGGGCTGCTATCTCGGCTATCTATCGAGAAACCAACTTCCGGTGGACCGTCTTTGCCGGTGCCTGGACCACGGGCTTGGCGTATATGGCGGCTGTCCTGTTTTACCAGGCTGCCACCTTCAGCCGCAATCCGGTCTCATCCTTGATGTGGATCGTGGTGATATGCGCTCTTTTTCTGGTCGTCGTTATGATCATGCGGATAATGGGTGGAAAGGAAAAAGGTGCTTTCGTTGGATTGCCGGACGGTGCAAAGGCGTGAGAGGGATACCTAAATCCAAAATACATTCCATGCTGGAAAGGGTAGGAACTTTGTCGGGATAAGGAGCAAGCATGATATTATCTGAAATCAAAAAATACATGATGCAACACAAACGTGTCGCACTTAGCAGCCTTGCCTGCCATTTTGACACCGAGCCGGAGGCCATGAAGGGCATGCTTGAGCAGTGGATTCGAAAAGGCAAGGTGCTCAAACTGGATGAACATGCAGGTTGCAGCAAGACATGCGGCAAGTGCTGCGATGGGGCGGCTATGGAGATATATGAATGGACCAACTAAGCTGGTTCGCCATTTTCTGGTCAACTGTTTAGCAATAAAAATGATCAAAGGAGGTGTAACCGGAATAATAAAAAAGAATAACTGAAAAGATTAAAGGGATGTTCCTCTGGATTTTCACACCGTCTTACGGATTTTGATATTATGTGAAACAAGTGAAGGCGCATGCAGGTGCGAAGCAAAAAAAGCCTGCTGCGCCTTTATTTGAGCTTGAATCTACGGTGCCAAGATTATGGTACGATTCCATCACCTAGTTACAAATGCACTTTGGGAATCTCTTCCCTATTGTCAGTTGGGTGTTGAGTCACAAGAGGTCATCAATAATAACTGATGTCCGCTAATCCTTTATAAGTAAGCACAGGTTTCCATGTTACGCCATCGATGTAGTAACTGCCATACCTCCATGACATATCCTTACCGCAGGCATACCATGAATATTCAAATATTTCGCTCCCAGTTCTATCCTTCCCTCCTACAACTATGGCGTGAATCCTTACCAATGCTCCATACGGCACACCCAGATCACTTAGGAAAAGTTTTACCCACTCACCATTTTTTATTCCATCTGTATGACTGGACTCTGTCCACGTTACACCACCGTCCGTGCTATAATAACATGCTAACTTGGCTATAAACCAACCTCCCCAATTTCCTAGATATAATCCATTAATTAGCGCGTTACTGCTGGTAGGAGGCGTTTCCATTACCCAGAACTGTGCCGACTTCAAGTCGTCCACGTCGTCAAGGGGAAAATTCCCCTTTATAACGAGCGCGCCCGCCTTGGGAGAGTCCATGGACCAGAGCGGGTAAACCTCTTCTGAGGTGGTGTAACCGAACGTGTACTTTTTTTCGGGTGTCAGTCCGCGCGCGACGAGGGTGTAGCTCGGCAGCTGAGCGTTTGCCGTGTTGACGGTTACCTTCCCGACTGCCTCGCCGTTATACGCCAGGACGTCGAACTGGTAGATCGTCGAGTGGCCGCGCTGTGCTGCCGATCCGGAGTTGACGGTGCCTGAGGCGCAGGGGAACGCCGTGGCCAGCGATAGGACCAGTGCAATCGTGATAGTCCACATTATGGATTTGGTTTTTGGTGTCATTTGGTATTTTCCTTTCGTTTTTTGTTTACTGTGGTTCGGTCACCGGAGATTCCGGTTTCGTTAATTCAAACTGAGAACAGCAGTTCAGACTGATCCAAGGACGACTAAGTACACGTTGGCATAAATATTATGACGTATTAATGTTGATTTAATGACT
>CAYZJH010000125.1:0-7028 GCA_964478625.1 uncultured Desulfobacteraceae bacterium | reverse complement strand
GAAAAGGAAGACAGACCAACTTTTTTTCTTGACAACTGTCAATCATATCAGCGTTATTCTTTTCATATTTATGAGGTATAAAATATCCGCAACGATTGACCCTGGAAATGAAAACTACGAGTCCTGACATTAGGTCACCACACGATAAAATACTCCAAATCTGAGAAAAAAATACTTTATTGAATGCATGGTAAACTGATGCCTAAATGAAGACTATAGATAATAAAGGAAAAAATACGAACCACCAAACCATAAAGGACATATATCATGCCTGAATCGGGATTAGAATTAAAACCGGATCAGTTGTACCGTAAGTGCAGACTCGATGAACTCGAGTTTGACACCACCGATGATTTTGAAAACCTTGCGGAATCCGCACACTTTATCGGTCAGCCCCGAGCCGAGCAGGCCCTCGATTTCGGGATCGGAATTGAGCGTGAGGGCTATAATATTTTTGCCCTGGGTGATCAGGGGGCCGGAAAACATACTTTTATACGGGATTTGCTGGATCGTCGGGCTAAAAAAGAAAAGACACCGGAAGATATCTGTTATGTTACCAATTTCGAAAAACAGCATGCGCCGAGGCTTTTAATTCTGGAAGCCGGAAAAGGCACAGCCTTGGCAGAAGATATGAAACGGCTTGTCGAAGATGTCAGAAACGCTATGCAGGGGGCACTTGAAAACGAAGAGTATCAAAACAGGGCCCAGTCGATCATGGAAGAAATGCAGGAAAAACAGAAACAGGCATTTGAAGATCTCCGCCGAAAGGCCAGGGAAAAAGGTCTGGAGCCCGTCCCGACCCCTGGGGGGATGGCTTTTGCAGCCACTAAAAATGAAGGCAAAGAAGCCCTTTCCTCCGAAGACTATGAAAAATTGACCGATGAAGAAAAAAAAGACATCGAGGAAAAAGTTGAGGAGATGCAAAAGGAAGCCCATCGCATAGCACAGAACATGCCTAAATGGCAGCGGGAAATTCGTGAAAAACAGAAAGCGTTCAACCATGAGGTGACCGAATTTGCCATTGATCCTCTTATCAATGAATTAAAGGAAAAATATGCCGATCACGAAACGGTTTGCGACTATCTTCAGGACGTCCGCGATGACCTGATCGAAAATGTCCGCACCTTGCTCCCGGGGCTTCAACAGCAGGACCCGCAGCAACAGATACCACAGGGACCCCAATCCCAGGGTGGCATGGGATCGGCCTCCGGAGCAATGGACCAGGCCGAACGTCGCTATCATGTCAATGTGCTGGTAGATCACAGCAAAAGCCAAGGCGCACCGGTGGTCTATGAAATGAATCCGACTTATCAGAATCTTTTCGGACGGGTCGAGCATCTGGCCCAGATGGGTGCTTTGGTTACCGATTTCACCATGATCCGTGCCGGTGCAATGCACCGGGCCAACGGAGGCTTCCTTATTCTGGATGCCCTTAAAGTATTGACCGAACCTTTTGTCTGGGATGGTCTCAAACGAACCCTTCGATCCGGTAATCTTAAAATTGAATCCATAGGCCAGATGTACAGCCTGATCAGCACTGTTTCATTGGAACCCGAAGCACTGCCTGTCAAAGTCAAGGTTGTACTGATCGGCATTCCGCTCCTTTATTATCTCCTGAAACATTACGATCCGGATTTTGGTCATTTGTTTAAAGTGCAGGCCGATTTTGCCCTCCAAATGGATAATAGCCAGGGGAATCTTTCCGAGTTCGTCCGGTTGATAGCCGGTGCAATCCACAAGGAAAAGCTTTTGCCGTTTAAAAAGGAGGCAGTTGCCAGGGTAATCGAACGCGGCAGTCGTTTGCTCGGAGATTCCCAAAAAATATCCCTTCATATGGAAGAGGTTTCAAAACTATTGAATGAAGCGGATTATTGGGCACGAAAAAACGGGGATTCGATTGTTGAAGCTGGTCATGTCCAAAAAGCGATCAATTCCTGGATTTATCGGTCGGATCGGCTTCGCGAACGCATCCAGGAGCAGATCGAACGGGACATCGTATTGATCGATACGGAAGGCACCCATGTAGGCCAGGTGAATGGGCTTTCAGTGATTTCTCTGGGAGATTTCGCTTTCGGACGTCCAAGCCGAATAACGGCGCGTATCCGGCTGGGAAAGGGTGAAGTGGTGGATATTGAACGGGAAGTGGCCATGGGTGGTCCGATTCATTCCAAAGGAGTGCTGATTTTATCGGGTTTTCTCGGGGGGCGGTATTCCCTGGAAAATCCTCTTTCTCTTTCGGCCAGCCTGGTTTTCGAGCAATCCTACGGCGGTGTTGAGGGCGACAGCGCTTCTTCGGCTGAATTGTATGCGCTGCTTTCCGCCATTGCCGATGTTCCTCTCCGACAAAGTCTTGCGGTCACGGGTTCTGTCAACCAGCATGGACGGATTCAGCCCATTGGGGGAGTGAATGAAAAAATCGAAGGGTTTTTTGATATCTGTGCGGCCAAGGGGCTGACCGGCGATCAGGGGGTGCTGATTCCGGAGAGCAATATCCAACATCTCATGCTGAGACAGGATGTCATTGAGGCCGTTGAAGCCGGCAAATTTCATATCCACGCGGTAAAAACAATTGACCAGGGCCTTGAAATTCTTACCGGCATGACCGCCGGGGAACCGGATGACACCGGCGCATATCCCGAAGAATCCGTCAACGGGATGGTTCAGCGGCGGCTGAAAGAATTTGCCGAAAAAAGAAAACGTTTCGCCCGGGAGGCTTCCGAATTCAAGAAAGAGGATATTGAAAGTGGTAATTAAAATCAGGTAAAGGTTTTTAACCAACTCATCAAGCAAAGGTGGAACAGGCAAATGAGTGAAAAATATACGGGTCATTCTCCGATCCGACGAATACTGGTGGCATTGGACGCTTCACCATCGAGTCTGAATGCATTACAAACCGCTGTCGATCTTGCTGCGCGTTTTGATGCGGAACTGCTGGGTCTTTTTGTGGAAGACATCAATTTACTGCGCCTGGCCCAATTGCCTTTTGCCAGAGAAATCAGTTTTTTTTCCTCGCGATCGCGAAGGATCGCACCCCAGGAAATGGAATTGCAGTTGCGCACCCAGGCGGCTAGAATTCGCAGGGTGCTTGCCGAAGCAGCTGACCGGTTTGGTGTGCACTGGGAATTTCGTACCGCTCGGGGCGATGTGGGAGCCGAAGTTTTGTCCGCCGGTGCTGAAGCCGACCTGGTAGTCATGGGAAAAATCGGAAGGTCCCTGCCCGGAATGCATCGTTCCGGATCTACGGTGCGAACCCTTTTGTTGCGGCGTTCGGGCATGACCATGATTCTGGAAACCAGAATTCAATTTGTCCGGACGCCTGTGGTCGCAATTTTTGACGAGGCCGAATCGGCGCGGAAAACATTGGATACCGCAATCCAACTGGCGCAATTGCACGATGCACCACTGATCATCTTTATTATCGCCCGAAATGTGGATAAAGCTGAAACCCTTAAAAGTCTTGCTTCCGAAAAATTGCGAACCCTGGATATCCAGGTGAGATTCAGACGATTCATTAAACCCACTCTGACTCAATTGGCCATCGGCATCCGTAATGAAACCAAGGGGCCTGTAATTATTCCCTGTCTCGATGATTGGTTCGAAGGAGAAAAACTTTGCAGTCTGGTGGATGAAATCGCCAATCCGGTCCTACTGATCAGATAGTTTATTGGGGTTCATCCGGCAATGGCCGTGCCCGAACCTGCAAGCAACAAAACAGGTAAAGAATGGATACCAGCAACCTGATAAAAGAATTAAAAGAACTGGTGCAAGTAGACATCGACATCGTCCATACATATAACCGGGTACTTGATGAAATTTCCGATGAAATTGTTCGTTCAAGGCTGACAGAATTCCGGGACAACCACATCAATCATATCGCAGGTATTTCGGATGAAATCCGGTCGCTAGGGGGAGAGCCCCCGAAACTGACAAAGGATTTCAAAGGATATGTCATTGAAGCTTTTGCAGTCTTACGCAAAGCGGTCGGGATGAAAAGTGCATTAAAGGCTTTGAAAACAGCCGAAAATATAGCCTGCCGGCATTACGGCCGGATGGTCTCAGAGGAGACACCTTCACCTTTAAAGGATCGATTGCGAAAACACTTCAGCGACAAAAAAATCCATCTGGAATATATTCACAATAACTTAAAGGTGCTTTAAAACAGCGCCAGGTTTATCCAATCCCCGGCCTATCGGTTGTCCAAGACCTTCCTTAATGGTATTACGGTGTTGTTGATCAGGGCCCTTCTTCGGGGAACCAACTTAAAATGCAGAACCGGTCAAATTGATGGCCGTCGTCTTCCCATAACCAGAAAGATCACAAACAGGATTAAAAAGAGTACGAACAAAATTTGGGCAATGCCGGCTGCAGCTCCAGCTATGCCGGTAAAGCCCAAAAGCCCAGCAATAATCGCGATAACAAAAAACATTAAACTCCATCTAAGCATATCCATTACCTCCTCTTGAATTTGTTCGGGGAAATAGAATATTTATCTTACTTTTCCCCGGATTCTTTTAATTTTTCTTCACCCTCTTCCATTAATTCACCAGCTTTGTCTCCGGCTTCTTCCATTTTCTCCTGAGCCTTCTCAACGGCTTCGTCTACTTTCTTTCCAGCTCTTTCGGCAGGACCTTCCTGCTCACAACCCAGTGTACCGATTCCCAGAAAAGCCAAAAAACCTATCAAAACAATCATTTTTTTAAGGATCAACATTTTTGTTCCTCCGGTATTTACGCCTTCGTTTTACATTTCATTAAAAGGATATCGATTCCGTATGAATTCAAAGTAAAACATGGAAGAATACAAGAAAATGGGGCCTATTGCTTATTTGGGGAATGGAGTGACAGTAATAGTCTGGGTTTATTTTTTAACTAAAAAGATTGCTTTCAAAAGCAATCTTTTTCTTACCTAATCTGAGCGATTATGTTGTCCACTATCCGTCATTCCGGCAAAAGCCAGAATCTATAAGGTGAAACCATCAGATTGGATACCGGCTTCCGGTTCAAGCCCGGAACAGGCTCCGCCGGTATGACGTCAAAATATTTATGCAATTTAAATCGATCCTTTTAGGTCTTACTTATTTTTTCAGTTCGTATGCGTCTAACAATATTTTGAACATATCCGAAGTGCTGACTTTATTATCCTCTTCCACATATTTCTTTTTGATCGGAACATGAATGACAAACCGGCATCCTTTATTTGGAGAGCTATCCACCTTGAAAGATCCCCCCAGAGCTTCTGTTCGTTGCTGAATACTGAACAGGCCGATCCCTCCTTTATTCCCCCCGCGAATTTTGAGCAGACCCGGATTAAATCCGGCACCATTGTCTTCAAAAGTAATGGTTAAGAGATTTTCTCCTCCTGATATCTCCAGGCTTGCCTGATCCGACCCGGCGTGCTTGGCACAGTTAACGATCAATTCCTGAATGGTTCGCCCGATATAAAATTTAATGTCCTCGCTGACCTGCCGACTGTTGAATTCAATTTTAGACTTAATGCGCAAACCGTGATTTTTTCCCATTTGGTCCACTATTTCTTTTAGTGTCACTCCAATATCATGAGTGTCCATGGAGGTAAGGTTCAATTCATGACTTAACGTTCGGCATGAGTCTGAGGCTTTGGACAATGTATCCAACAGGGTTTCAGCGATATTCAAAGTTTTACCTTTCAAAGAGGTCATCAGCATCTCTGTCTGGAACTTTGCCGAAACGAGTATCTGCTGGAGGTCATCATGCAACAGCATGGCAATCCGCTGCCTCTCCTTTTCTTCAGCCTCAATCAGTTCACGTGTCAAAACCTGAAGTTTTTTTGCCCGGGTTTCAGCAATTTCGGTACGTTCAGCAACCTGCTGTTCCAAGGTTTCATTCAGCCGTTGCAGTGCCGCTTCGGTTTGTTTATGTGCGGTAATATCGGTAAAAACATTGATCGCACCGCATATCCGGCCAGTTTCATCACAGATAGGATCAATATTAACCAAAAGGCATAATCGTGAGCCATCCGGCCTTTG
Organism: uncultured Desulfobacteraceae bacterium; assembly: GCA_964478625.1. Classification (GTDB taxonomy): domain Bacteria; phylum Desulfobacterota; class Desulfobacteria; order Desulfobacterales; family SKZT01; genus SKZT01. The sequence goes on along the minus strand of CAYZJH010000125.1, from coordinate 1,024 downwards.
GATATTGACCTCCTGATTGCGGACACTTTTTCCGCCTATAAGCACAGCTGCGATCGGGGTCTGATGGTGAGCAAGAGGAGAGCCGTCCGGGCAATAAAAACGATACGAACCACAAAAGAGTTCATCAGGATCACCCACCCGGGGCGACCGACCCCATAGTTTGGCGGCCTGCTCATTGTAGTAGGTAATCCGGCCATTTTCATCACAGGTATACATTGCTGCCGGCAACATGGACATCAATTGTCGGTAACGTGCTTCACTCTGCTTTATAATCTGTTCCTTCTGTTTACGCTCCCGTAAATCCACACCAATGCCGATCATGGTGTAATCCGTCAGATAAATATTGGTCCAGTCAATGGGCACATATTCACCGGTTTTAGTCCTGACGATCCACTCGTGCCATTCGGATTTGAGGGAGAGCATGAAGTTTTCCACTTCAGCACGATAAGCGGCATCCGGATAGACCTCCCTCATGAAATCAATCTCATTGGCCTCTTTGGTTGTCCAACCAATGACGTTCTCTGCACACCGGTTAAGTGTAAACCTCCGAAGCCGGGGATCCCACATAACAAGCAATATCGGAATGTTATCGAATATGCTTTCTATCAACTCAAACTGCCGCGATATCGCATTATCTGTCTGATTGTACCCGGTGATATCGGTCGTATCGTTCTGAAATTGATAGGTGTTGTTTTCCGTTATATTCTTAAATTTCAACCGGATAAGTCCCAGGGACATTTCGCGACAGCACTTTTCTTCGGCAGCCAGCCTGGTCCTCAACTCGATCACTTCCTGTATCAGTTGTTCCCGGGATTTCTTCGTGTCAATATCATTGGTTGGAAAATCCATGGTCATGATTCACCTAATATTTTATCAATATTCTACCTGGAACATGAAATCGCTCCACCAGGTTATACTTTTGCCACCTTGAATCGGTTCTTTGGATTAAATTTTTATATACCATACTACTTTCGAATAAGATATCAAAACCCTGTGATGTCTTGAATAGCTTTCATTAAGGATT
>CAYZJH010000124.1:0-7045 GCA_964478625.1 uncultured Desulfobacteraceae bacterium | reverse complement strand
ATCAGGCAGATTATCCTGGCCAGGATGATGCAAACTGGTTCTGTTTCGTAAACTCAAAATACGATCCCAAAGCCGGTAAGTTTGATACCTTCAAGAAAGACTATATCAAGATTATCCCCTAATGAATTAAACGGGGAGTGGTTCAGTAAAAATGCCTTTCTTTAAGGACTTGAAATAAAAAAACCTCCAGGTGCCGAAAGGCGCCTGGAGGTTTTTATTAAGTAAAGGTTGATCGAATCTGTTTTGGGCGATATCCAAAGGTATCACGAAATTTGAAACTGGAAATTTGAAATCCAAGCTTGAACGAACTTTCTTGTCCTTCCATTCCGAGTTAACCTGAAAAATAATTAATAACACTGGCCGGGGTTTCAAGCTTCGAGTTTCAAATTTCAGAAAAATGGCAAGGATTGAGGATATCGCCTGAATAATGCAAGTTGACAGGTTAAAAAACATTTTACCGGTTTCGAGATTGAAACTTAAAATTCACGGAGGGATAGCATGACAGAGAACAAAAAAGCCTCTGGAAGCGGAAGCATTCTGGTTGTTGGAGGGGGTATCAGTGGCTTGACCGCAGCCCTCGAAGCGGCCGAAGTGGGTTATGAGGTATTCCTGGTTGAAAAGAATCCTTATCTGGGAGGAAGGGTGGCACAGTTAAATCAGTATTTCCCCAAGTTATGTCCTCCGACCTGTGGTTTGGAAATCAATTTTCGACGAATCAAGGATAATCCTCTGGTTCACACCTTCACTCTCGCAGAGGTTGCCAAGGTGGAAGGAGAGCCTGGAAATTACAACGTTTCCCTTAAATTAAGCCCACGATTCATTAATACCAACTGTACGGCATGCAATGAGTGTGTAGCGGTTTGTCCGGCAGACAGAAACAACGAATTCAACTTCGGTATGGACATGACAAAAGCCGTTTATCTGCCTTTTGAAATGGCGTTTCCGACACGTTATGTCATCGATCCCGTAGCATGTCAGGGAGTTGATTGCGGCAAATGTGTGGATGTCTGCAAATACGATGCGATCGATCTGGAAATGAAAGAAAAAACTATCGATCTTCAAGTCGGATCCATTATCTGGGCAACCGGCTGGACGCCTTATGATGCCACGCGCATGGATAATCTGGGGTTTGGTCAGTATCCCAACATCATCACCAACATGATGTTGGAACGGTTGGCTTCCACAAATGGTCCTACAGCCGGAGTCATCAACCGACCCTCGGATAATAAGGCACCCGAGAGCATCGCCTTTGTGCAATGTGCAGGTTCCAGGGATGAAAATTACCTTCCCTATTGTTCCTACATCTGCTGCATGGCATCTTTAAAACATGCCACTTACATCCGGGAACAATATCCTGATGCAAAAATCTATATTTTCTATATCGACCTCAGGGCGCCCGGACAGCGCTATGAAAAGTTCTATAAGAAAATCAAAGAAGATGAGAATGTATTCTTTATTAAAGGAAAGGTTGCCGAGGTTATTGAAAATCCGGATAACAATAATGTCACCGTGGTTGCAGAAAATGCCGTTACCGGCGAAAAAATCAAGCAGGAAGTCGAATTGGTCGTTCTCGCCACTGGAATGCAGCCAACAGCAGCTCTCAGCAAATTGCCAGCCGATTTGAAAGTTAGCCAGGATGGTTTCTTGATCAACGATTTTGAAAAAGGCGGTATGTTTGCGGCCGGATGTGCCAATAAGCCGGCAGATGTTGTTTCATCGAACCAGAATGCGACGGGTATGGCTCTCAAGGCAATTCAAACCCTGGTGAATAGGTAGGGAGGTTATCCATGGATAAAAAATATGGTGCGTATATCTGTACTGGATGCGGCATCGGAGATGCTCTGGACATTGATGCGTTAAAAGAAGTGGCCGAAGAAGAAGCCTGGCCCGTTAAAACGCATCCGTTCTTCTGCAGTAAAGAAGGTGTCGATATCATTAAAATGGATGTCGAAAAAGGAATCAATACCCTTGTGATTGGTGCATGCTCAAGAAGGGTGAACTATGATGTTTTTCGATTTGACGGATGTTTGGTTGATCGTCTGAATTTACGTGAGCAGGTGGTCTGGTCTCACCCGAGATCACAGTTTCCTGCGCTGACTGAAGACCAGAAAGATGACGGGGTTCATTTCGACCGGCTTCAGATGCTTGCCGAAGACTACCTTCGCATGTCCATGGCCAAAATGGAGAAGGTCAAGCTGCCGGAACCCTACAAACTGGATGAATTCACCAGCAAAATTCTGGTTATCGGTGGTGGAGTCACAGGCATGAGTGCCGCATTGGATGCTGCAAAAGCTGGGTATGAAGTGACTCTGGTTGAAAAAGAAGCTTCCCTGGGTGGTTATGCCAAAACCCTTCGTAAGCAACTTCCAATGAAAATGCCTTATGATTCTCTTATGCCTCCCATTGTGGATGATCTGATTAATAAAGTTAAGGCTGAATCCAAAATTACCATCAAAACCAAAACCGAAGTTGCCCGGCTTGCAGGTCAACCCGGAGATTTCACTGTCACATTTAAAACCCCGGGTGAAAAGATCGAGTTCGACGTTCCTTATCCGCTTCCGGAAGAAATGAAAGTGGATGAAAACGGAAAAGAACTGGATCAGGAAGTCCTTGTCGAAAAGTATAAGGAATATAATAAAGGGAGAATCGACATTCTTACCTTCGACCCCAAAGGCGAAAAATTCGGAGCTGTCATTCTGGCTGCCGGATGGCGTCCATACCAACCGGCTGAAGGTGAATTTGCACATTTGGGTTTTGGGCATAGCCCTGATGTCGTTTCCAACCATCAGTTTGAACAAATTGCCGCAAGCGGAAAGCTGACCAGGCCTTCCGACGGCAAAGAAGCCAAATCGGTGGTATTTATTCAAAGCCCGGGAATGGGGGATGATCAGGATTTTGAATATGGGGGATCGGTTCTGAGCATGGTGGCATTAAAACATGCCAAGTACGTGCGTGAATTTTTTCCTGAAGATGGAAAGTCCTATATTTTCTATCAGCACATGAGAACCCCGGGCCTTCTGGAAAACTTTTACAAAAATCTGCAACAGGATCCCGGAATCTTCATGACAAAGGGTGAAGTGACCCAGGTCACCAAAAACGGCGATGGACTAATTGTCGAGGCAGACAATACCTTGCTCGGTGAAAAGATTCAGGTCAAAGCGGATATGGTGGTACTGGCTATGGGTATGGTACCCAAAACCGTAGATGAACCGGTTGTCAACATGGCTTATCGTCAGGGGCCGGCTTTCAGGGACATTGACCTGTTTAAAGGATATGTGGATTCCAACTTTATCTGCTTTCCCTATGAAACCCAGCGTACCGGCATTTATGCCGCAGGGCCTATCCGGCGGACCATGACCATAGAGGAGTCTCTTGAAGATGCAACCGGTGCTGCTTTAAAAGCCATTCAGAGCCTTGAATGTTCGGAAAAGGGTAGGGCTGTGCATCCTAGGTCCGGTGATTTGACCTATCCTGATTTCTTTTTCCAGCGCTGTACTCAGTGCAAACGGTGTACTCAGGAGTGTCCGTTCGGAGCATTGGATGATGATGAAAAAGGCACGCCCAAACCCAACCCGACACGCTGCCGCCGATGCGGAACTTGTATGGGAGCTTGCCCTGAACGTATTATCTCCTTTGCCGATTACAGTCCGGACAGCGTCGGTTCCATGGTCAAATCGGTTAAAGTGCCGTCCTCAGATGATTATGAAGAACCGCCCATGAGAATTCTGGGTCTGGTATGTGAAAATGACGCATACCCTGCACTGGATATAGCAGGACTTAACCGGTTGAGCTATTCGGCGGATGTTCGGTTTATTCCCGTGCGTTGCCTCGGATCCATGAACGTTATCTGGATTAAAGATGCGCTTTCACAGGGAATGGACGGTGTCTTTTTACTTGGCTGTAAACATGGTGATGACTACCAGTGCCATTTTATGAAAGGTAGCGAGCTTGCGGACATTCGTGTCAAGAAAATCGGAGACGCTCTGACAAGTCTTGCCCTGGAAGAGGAGCGTGTTGCCATGTTCCAGGTGGCTATCGATGAATATGATAAGCTTCCCGGTATTATCAATAAATTTGTTGAAGAAATTGAAGCCATTGGGCCGAACCCGTTCAAGGGATTCTAAGGTTATGAGCTCAATAGATACTTTTCCTGTAGTCAATATAACTCTGTCCAGCTAGGAGGAACCGACATGGCAGAACCTTATATGATAGAATCTGATATTAATTTTATTAAAGAAATTGGAATACTTGGAGGCGAAGACCTCAAAAAGTGCTACCAATGCGCCACCTGTTCCGTAGCATGCCCCATCTCTCCGGACAACCATCCTTTTCCGAGAAAAGAGATGATTGCTGCATCGTGGGGACTCAAGGACCGTCTGGTCGGTAATGCTGACATATGGCTTTGCCACAATTGCGGGGACTGTTCAACTCGGTGTCCTCGCGAGGCAAAACCCGGTGATGTTCTTGCCGCCATCAGGTCTTACGCCATTACCGATTACGCTGTTCCCAAAAAATTGGCAAAAATGGTCAACGACCCTAAAAAACTTCCGGTACTTTTGGCTATTCCGGTAGTCCTTTTCCTGGGTCTTGGTTTGCTTCTGAAGATGTTCGGGATTCATTGGCTCAACTTTTCACCCGGTGGAGATGAAATCGCACACGCTAAGTTTTTCTCAACCTGGTTGGTGGATTTAATCTTTATACCGGCATTTATTTTCGCGGTAGCCGTATTTTTTATCGGCGTCAAACGCTTTTTAAGCGATATTCATCAAAACGCGTTGATGGAAGGCAAGACAGACAAGGAAAAAATCGATCCTGTCGGTTTTGTTCAGGCCCTTGGCCGGGTGATACCCACCATTTTAAAACACCAGAAATTTACGGATTGCACAGAAAACCGTGAGCGAAGCACAGCCCATATGATGGTGCTTTATGGATTTATCGGGCTGTTTATCGTTACCAACATTTTCTTTGTAACTCTTTATGTGTTCCAGATTCACGGTCCGTACTCTCAGTTGAATCCTGTGAAATGGCTGGCCAATGTTGCCGGTGTGGCTTTGGTTATCGGTGGTCTGCTGATGATTAAAAGCCGCTTGGACAAACCGGATCAGAAAACAACCTATAAAGACTGGTCTCTTATTGGACTTGTTCTGGCGCTGGGTATTTCAGGCATGCTCACTGAAATGACCCGTCTAGCCGGAGCAGCCGGGTTGACTTATTTTATATACTTTATTCACCTGGTCTTTGTTTTCTGCCTGTTTGTTTACCTGCCCTATTCAAAACTGGCCCACCTGGTTTACCGCACCCTGGCCTTGGCCTATGCGGAGTATTCCAACCGGAAATAGACTAGCCGGCAAATAAAGTCGTGTTTTAAAAAAATAATTAGGGAAGCTGATAGTCAGCTTCCCTTTTTTTATGCTTTTGCTGGTGTCTTTATTTCTTTGATGGCTTTGGAGGCTTGTACCCGTCAGAAAGGGTTTTCATGAAAGCAATGACAGCGGCTTCTTCCTCGGGAGTCAGGCCAAGATTGCCTAATTCATCCTCATTCATATTATCCCACACCTCAGGCACAACCGTACCGTCAGCGATCATATCATCACGCTTGTTGTAAAACCGCACTACTTCCTCAAGGCTCTTTAGCGATCCATTGTGCATATAGGATTTAGCAAAACCAGGTCCAGGGCGTTTATCGACATTGCGAAGTGTCGGTACCTTGTGCTTGCCGTAACTGTCGGCTATGGCATCAGACTTATTGAGCCCTATACTATCAAACCACAATTCAGGCAGATTCTCCAGAAAGCCGGCCAGACCTGGGTCTACCCATTCAGCGCCTTCGGAGTTGATGGGTTCACCATTGACATAAACTTTGTCCATTTCATAGAAAGGATTTGCAGGGTTTTTGGGAACTCCAAGATTGTCGTAGGTAAAATCTGTGAATTCAGGGGCTGGATGACAGGCCGAACACATGGCTTTATCGTTGAACAATGTCCAACCTAATTTCTCTTCATCGGTAAATTCGGCCATCCCTGCCATAACATAATCAAATTTCGAATCATAGGGGCTGACCTCACCCGAACGTTCGAATGCTGCAATAGCTCTGGCAAAATTCTTGTAGGCGTGAAGAAATCCATCATTAGTGTCATAGTCTATACAATCAATTGGTTCACCGAACACATTTTCATACAAGTAGGCATATTTTGACCGGGCAACGATCCTGCAAGCTTCTTCCTGGTTTGACAAACCCTGCTCCACAGGATTGAGAAAAGGTCCCATGGCCTGATCAGCCAAGGGATCTCCGGTTATCCACCCGGTGGCGCGGCCGTCCCAGAACATTCCTCCTACGAAAAGCCCGTCATTTTCATCATAATAAAAAATTGGACTTTCGCCGGCATAGGCTGCTGTGGGGGGCTTTCGATTTCCAAACATTTTACGATCAGACCCGAAATAAACCGCCCCCAAAAGATTGATTCCGGGAATTGGCCCGGTCCAACCGGTTTCAGGTGCATGGCAACTGGCGCAGGATTGATTGTTTCTTTTGGATAATTTTTTGTCGAACATGATTTGCTTACCCAACTCTTCCAAAGGAGTGAGGCTTTGGGTTTTTGAAACAGATGGTAACCCGAGAAAAAAAGTGATTCCAATGAAAAATCCTAAAAGTTTGATTTTGCTTGAACGCTTCATTTTTACCTCCTGCAATCCATCTGTTGAGAATGAGTTTTAAAAGATCCTTGACCTGGCTCGTTGCTGTTTGGCCTTAAAGATGATCACCAGGACAAAAATTTACTGTTTCATTATTTTCCGCCACCGGAACCACCGGAACCACCGGAACCACCGGAACCACCGGAACCACCGGAACCACCTGAACCACCTGAACCACCTGAACCACCTGAACCACCTGAACCACCTGAACCGCCTGAACCACCTGAACCGCCTGAACCACCTGAACCGCCTGAACCGCCTGAACCACCTGAACCGCCTGAACCACCTGAACCACCCGAACCGCCTGAACCGCCTGAACCGCCTGAACCGCCTGAACCGCCTGAACCGCCTG
>CAYZJH010000123.1:0-7086 GCA_964478625.1 uncultured Desulfobacteraceae bacterium | reverse complement strand
GGACCGGCGCCGACTTTCCCAGACATCTCAAATGGCTCCCCAATACCGGCGGACTCAGGCAATTAATCAATTCGGTTGCCGATCTGAATTTTGTCGCATTTACCGGAGTCACCGAATATCTGGACAGACATCCGCCAGCCGGAACCATTTATTTCAGCCAGGACACCGCCGACGGCAATTTTAACGGATACAATTCCTGGGCGGAAAAATCCTACGTGTCCGATTACTGGACACGGGTGGTCCGAAATCGCCGAGCCCACTGGATGGCCCAAAAAGTTTTTGCTATCGCCAATGGTGAGGTTATGCCGACGGAACTTCATCAACTGCTGGAAAGGTCCTTTGACATCCGGTTGCGTGTGTTGTCCACAACCCATTTCGGTCTAGCTACACCTTTTCTGGTCCGGCAAAGAGAAGAGGCAATGGCCGCCTTGCTGGAACAACTGGATGAGTGCTCTCGTCTGATAGAGGCCGAAGTCACCACCCTGGCGGAATCGCTGATTCAGGAGGTTTCGCCGCCTGCGGTGGCTTCCAATTACGATGAACTGTTGGAAACTTTTCTGCACATTGATTCGGGTGACATCGACAATCCAGGTGGTGCCCGCATTTTGGAATTTTCTCTGCCGGCGGACAAACCGGAAAACAACCATTATTTCCTTGCCGACACCAAAGGACGTCTACTTTCGACCGTTGTCGAGAAAAAAGATCGAACCTCTGATGGATTATTCGAGACTGTCACCCTCAGGGTGGGTCAAAACCAGGTCATGCCCGACGGAATTTATTTTCTTTTTGTTGATGATTCCTTGGGTCCGGCTAAAAAAGATCCAGGGATATTTGCCGGTTCTCGCCTTTTGAAGAATGAATTTATCAGTATCCATTTTAGTGAAAACGGTCATGTCACCAGGGTCGACCAGGAGGGTAAAAAACAGCTGGAATCAAACAGTCTTGTGCCCTATATCATTCATGACGGCAACCGCTATGCTCCGTCCCGCTTGACTATCATCACAGAGGAAACCGGAAAGAACGGATGGGTTTCCGTTCGCATGCAAGGATCATGGGAAGGCCCCCCGGACATTACCCGTGTACCCGGATGGGTCGATTTCAGGTTTCGGCTGGTGAGTGGTATTCCGTATATGTTTATCGACGGGGATGTCCGCTATCCAGAAACCGATTGCCGGGACATAATCTACCCGGAAAAACCCATGCTCGCCCGCAAAATTGATGCGGGCTGGGAGACGGTCGCTCCGGCAGAACTCAGGTTCAGCGCTCACGCCCACAAAAAGGACCCCTTTAGAATCCATAAGCGAAATTATCTGGGCAAGGAAGATTCCTATGCCGTCGATTACTACCGCCACTCTCCCAAAAACCTGAATGTTGCCGGCATCAACAACCACATCACCTCGGAATATTCCGCCATCACCTCAGGAGGAAGAGGTATGGCCGTAGCCATGAACACAAAAGTCAATGGCAATTTTGCCTTCTGCCCATTTCAAATGAGTCATTTACCGGCAAGCGATGAGTTTCTCATTCGGGCCAATCCTTTTGGTACTTATCATGGCGACCAGATTCTTCCACCCACCAGAGGCAATCGCCTTGGATATGAAGCCGTTCTGCTTTCGGCTCCCCATCTGCACAGTGCCGGCCCTACCTACAATGGGTATTTCGATCGGTTCGAACTGATGATAACATTTTTTGATGGAGACCAGGTGCCGGACCATGTGAAACAGGACCTGATCGCTTTTGCCCGTCGGCCTTCAACTATCGGTAACTATAATATGGAGATCGCAAAAATAGAAACTCGGACCGTTCTGCCGCCGGTCGGTTTTATCGATCTTCCTTATAAAACTAATCCAGCCATAACCATTCCCCGTGATTTTATGGTTAAAATCCTGTGGACCAATGTCTATGCATGGATCAAAAATAATCTGCTACAAATATCCGCCCAAAATTGAAACGGATTTTTCTGAAAACATGCAGATAAAAATAAATTCTGAGCTTTGGATTTGCAAACTCATATAAACACGGCTAAAAACCCAAGACCACTTCTTTCCAGGGCTTTTCCCACCGCCCAACTTAAAACGGCCTTTCCCAAAGCCATGCCTATTTTGTTTGAAGGTTCACTCATGGGTTTTTCAAAAATAATTCCTTCCCCTGAGTCAATCACATGATTGTATTTAAGGATATTCAGAAGTTGATCTGCGGAAAACACAGAAGGGTCGTAATAAAGCACAACACTGCCGGTAAGAGTGTTGACGGAACTCTTATCAATGCCATAAAGACCGTGAAAAAGATTTCGGATTTTTTTTGCCTGGTGCTCTTGATGCTTAAGCTCATCAATTTTAATCCTCAACCTTCCCGGCACATGATGGACTAGTACGGTCATATTTTATTCCTCCGATTTTATTTTCAAATAGGTCTTGCATACCGGATATGATGCACATCTGAATCTCAGCAAATGGTTTATTTTCATGTACAGATGCATCTTCTCCCCGCATTTTGGGCAAGTGGGTCTGTTTTTAATGTTTTTTCTTGGTGACTCCATAATGAACTGCCGACCGCAGAGAATACATTGATACTTTTGTTTGCCATCAACTGTCTTTCCGTATTTATACAATGCGTCTGCGTTGCAGCCCGGGCATTTCATGGATTTTTCCAAACCATACCACCTGATTTTCTCGAATAAGGCCTGAGTGGATGATCCTCGCAAAAAAAACATTTTGATCATTTCTCAACTTTTGTGAGTGAAAATAGGGTTATATTGTTTGTAAAATATTAGGGAAAAATAAATTTTTGGTTTGCCGGGGCTCATATTCAAACATTTTTTCACTTTTTTTATTTATGAGAAAACCTATGGTATCCCTACAAAAGGACGATTCAATGGGAAAACCTATGGCAATCGCCTTCTTCCCCAAAAAAACACCTCAATCGCCGATTCCCTGGATTTACTTTTCGCACAACTATGATATGTTAAATCCTGGAGGTCAACCGGATGGGACTTAACACCAGAAAAAATCTTGAAAAACTTTTCACGGAAGAATCTATTGCAGCAGCAAGAGCGGAAATATTTGCATTAAAGGCAAAAATGGACGGTCTTTCACATATTGCGGCATTGTTCAGGGCTGTAAGTGCATCCAAATCAGTTCATGCCCGAAGGTTTCTGAGACTACTGCGGGGCTCAATCGGATCGAATGAGGATAATCTGAAAGAAATTTTTGAAAACTCCGGCAACATAGACGTGTATTCCCGTTGTAAAGATGATGCTGAAACAGAGGGAGAGAAAATTATCGGGCATACATTTGAACAGACCCTGGAAGTGGAAAAAGGCATATCGTCGCTATATCCATTTGCTTTGAAAGACCGGGTTATTTCATATTTTGTCTGCGGGGTCTGCGGACATATTCATATCGGTGAAGCACCAGATCATTGCCCCGTCTGCAATGCCATAAAAAGCAAATTTAAAAAGGCTTGAAATTTTGATTTCTATTGCTTCGTGCAAAACGGATTTACCTTATACAGGAGTGATTTATGGATATCAGCAAAATAAGCGTCGGGAAAAATCCTCCCGAAGATGTCAATGTCATTATTGAGGTGCCTATCGGTTCGGATCCGATCAAATACGAGATTGACAAGAACTCCGGAGCCTTGCTGGTGGACCGGTTTTTACACACCGCGATGCATTATCCCTGCAATTACGGTTTTATTCCGCATACCTTGGCTGATGACGGTGATCCCATAGATGTGCTTACCGTTGGTCGCCGGCCGATTACTCCGGGTGCGGTAATCGCTGTCCGTCCGATAGGTGTGCTTTCGATGGAAGACGACAGTGGTCTGGATGAAAAAATTCTGGCTGTACCGGTCCCACGCATTCAGCCCTTTTATAATAACGTAAAAACTTACGAAGATATCCCGGAGATTTTGTTGGATCAGATAGCCCATTTTTTTCAGCATTATAAGGATCTGGAAAAGGGAAAATGGGTTAAAGTGCTCGGATGGGAAAGCAAAGAGATCGCTGAAAAAATTATCCTTGACGGAATATTGGCTGCAAAAAAAGGGAGTAAATAAAAACATACCCGCCCAGGCAGTAGCGCAAAAAATCTCCTCCACAAAAGGAAGCTAACAGTACCCAATTTGACCGAAAATTATCCTGTCATGATGACTTTATCCCACATTTAGGGGCATTTTCTTGATAAAACGGGCGGGTCCAACAGCTTTGACCTCCTGGATCACTTCATTGACCACTTTTACAAACTTGGTGGATTCAGCCGATGATATCCATGAAAAGTGCAATCTTCCCGGTTCGATCCCCATATGCTCGATAAGATTTTTAAACAGAGCAAATTTTCTTCGGGCATAGTAATTTCCTTCGATATAATGGCAGTCTCCCGGGTGGCAACCCGACACCCAGACACCATCCACTCCATTTCGAAAAGCGGAAAGAATGAACTTGGGACTGATTCTTCCCGAACAAGGCACGCGGATTGATAAAATATTGGGGGGATATTGTAAACGACTCACTCCGGCCAAATCTGCCGCGCCATAGGTACACCAGTTGCAAAAAAAAGCGATAATTTTAGGTTCCCATTCACTCATGGATATTTCTCCTTAATTTTAATATTTCAGAAAGTATATTTCTAACTTTAGGATTTTTCGGATAGTGTAAGGTTAGGGAGTCGTTCTTTGCCTGTCATTCTGAGGGAGCGACTCACAGTCACGTGACGGACGGGAGAAATATCTTTCTACCACGTTGATTGAAACCGCGGCGACCGAAGAATCTTTGGCACCAAGCCGGCGCTGATAATCGGATCTGATGGGAAAGTCATAAAAGACAAACCAAAACCAAAGATTCTTCTTCGGCCAAATTTTCCTTGCCAATGGATAAACTGCGTGTCGGCCTCCTCAGAATAATAACCTGGAATACCTGCTTCATAGTTTAATTAGTGGCTGAACGAAAAGTCCTTTATTCCCTCCCACCACCACTACCAATGGGAGGGGCGTTTTCGTTGAGCCGCCAATTAATTGTTTATGGGATTTTCCCCTTTTCCCATTGGAAAATTATACCTTTGGACGAGGCAGTACACCTGCTCTTTCGGCAATTTCAGGCACCATGTGCTCCCATTCGATGGCCATCAGATGAACACCGGCTACACCTTTCATCTCCTTGAATTCCTCGATTTGTTCACAGGCGATTTTAATGCCTTCTTCAGCCACCTTGCCTTTTCCGGCGCCCTGCAACCGGGTGATGATCTCATCGGGCACATCCATGCCGGGAACCTTGCTTTTCATGTACTTGGCCATGCCCACACTTTTCATGGGGGTAACCCCGGCCAGAATGTAGCATTTTTCCGTAAGACCCATATCATTGGCCTGATGAATAAACTCCCGGAAACGTTTCATATTGTAAATACACTGGGTCTGGATAAAATCGACCCCGGCCTCTATCTTTTTGCCAAGCCGGTAGGGTCTGTAATCGTAGGGTTCGGCGAAGGGATTGGCGGCCGCTCCGATAAAAACCTCCGGCGCTTCTTCCAGGTCGGCACCGGACAGAAACTTTTTGTCATCCCTCATCTTTTTCACCATGGAAATCAACTGCATGGAGTCAATATCAAAAACACCCTTGGCTTCGGGATGGTCTCCGAACTGACAATGGTCGCCGGAAAGACAGAGAATGTTGCGAATCCCATGGGCATAAGCACCCAAAATATCCGCCTGCATAGCCAGGCGGTTTCTGTCCCGGCAGACCATCTGAAAATTGGGCTCGAGACCTTCCTGGATCAGGAAAAGACAGGCTGCCCAGCTTGACATCCTCACCACGGCAGTCTGATTGTCGGTAATATTGACCGAATCCACATTTCCCTTTAAATATGCGGCTTTTTTCCGAACCTCGTGGGCGGCGGCGCCACGGGGGGGTCCAAGTTCCCCGGTGAATGCAAAATGTCCGGCTTTAAGTATTTTTTCAAGGTTGCTTGCTGCTTTCAAATCATTCATTTGGTCAGTTCCTCCCGTACTCTTCGACGTGGTCCTCCATGCCAGGCAGTTCTCCAATTTTTAGCCTGGGCTACTCCCATCAGGTCATTCACCCTTCCCATTTCCATTTTTTTCCGAACAATTCTGTCCCAGATACAGACCGTATCAGGGCTGATCTCACAAGCCCCATGGGAACTTCCGCCACAGGGGCCGTTCATCAGACTCTTGGAACATCTGGCAATGGGGCACATGCCGTCATATTGGTGAATGATGCATGTACCGCATCCAGCACAGCGTTCTTCCCAAACACCATGCCGAGTTGCACCCCCGAAAAATGTGGTATTTACGGCCGGGAAAAACCGCTGCTCAGGATAAGCTTCGGATAAAAATTGCGGCCCGACACCGCAGGCCATGGAAATAACCGCATCAAAATCACTAACCTTGTCTTTGAGCAACCCGATATATTCCGGGTCACATTGACGCTCCAAAATGCCTTCCTCGACTTCCAGAGGACGACCCTCTTTTTTTCTGGCTATTTTCAAAGCAGATGCCAAAATCTGGACTTCTTTTAATCCGCCCACGTTGCAAACGGTCACACAACCTTTGCATCCGACAATCATAATCCGGGTGCATTTATCTACCATCTCCAGCAATTCGGGCAGGGGTTTTCTATCAGCAACAATCATGGATCACCTCATGCAGGTATAAGTTTATGCCGCCTGGTTCATTTTGACCGGGCTAGGGCCGAGTTCTTTGATTTTCTGGGTCATCTCCTGAGCGATTTCGGCAAATCGCGGTCCCATGGCCGAAGACAGATTATACATTTCCACACGCTCCGGCTCGATGCCGATGTCTTTCAGAATTTCCTTAACGTAGTTGACTCGTTTTCTGGCGCGAAGGTTGCCCTCGATAAAATGGCATTCTCCTTCAAGACATCCAGCCACATAAACGCCGTCAGCGCCGTCTTCGATCGCTCTTAAAAGATAAATGATATCCACCCGTCCGGTGCAGGGCACCTGGATCACCTTGATGTTAGCCGGATATGACAGGCGCATGGAACCGGCAAGGTCTGCTGCAGCATATGCACAATATTTGCAGCAAAAAGCCAGTATGCGGGGTTCAAAA
>CAYZJH010000122.1:0-7134 GCA_964478625.1 uncultured Desulfobacteraceae bacterium | reverse complement strand
CGCTGTTCACTTTGTTTCTCTGCCCGGTGCTCTACGCCTTGTTTTTTCGTATCGGATATGGGAAGGAAGCCGAGGAGTCGAGAAGTTGAGGGGCTACGAGGTTGAAGGGCTTCCATCCAATCAGCTTCAAGGAGAAGGTGTTTCCGACCAAAGTTCTCCAAGGACCATGTCGCATGCCTTCGATCTTGCCTCGTTTGAGGCCGTTTCACAACTTTTTTACCATACTCTCTCGCAGGGAATTGACTTTCATTGCAATGTGATGGATGGAGACTATCGCATCGTCTGGCATAACCGGATCGAACCCGAGGGTCGAAAACCGGGAATGTTCTGCCATGAATTCTATCAAAAGAGAGCGGAACCCTGTAACATTTGTGCGGTGAGAAGGGTTTTCGCCTATGGCAAGCCTTGTTTCCTTGAAAGAAAGATGTTTGCGCGATTGCCAGACGGGCGATCACGTTGGGCCGAAATCAGAGCCTATCCTGTTCGTGACGAAAGCAAAAAGCTCGAATTCGTTGTCACTGTGGGTTTCGAGATAACCGCGAAAAAGTACGCCGTTGATACTATTCGGAAGGACGTCCGCGATGAGCGGGTAAACACCCTGGCGACTGAGGTCGCGCGGTCCGGTGCCGCTCTGAAAACATCGACATTTTATGCTCTCACTGCCAGGGAGATTCAAGTGTTGCGTCTCATGGCGGAAGGGTATACCAATCTCGACATAGCGCGCATTCTTTCCTTAAGCCACCATACGATAAAAAGCCATACGGTCCACATCTTCAACAAGCTGGGTGTAAACGACCGGACGGCCGCCGCTATTTTGGCTTCGCGCCTCAAATTGATTTGATCTACGGCAAGATTTTTTTACCGCATAGCCCGAACGGGTGATTCTTTCCTCTTCTTTCCATGCTTTCATCGTTATGTCCAAAAAGCAAGAGCGGGGCTGCAGCCCTGCCCATTTTTGCGTTGTTTCCATTTTATCAAACAAGGAGTTGCATGATGGACCCAAGACAAAGGCTCAAAGACCTACAAAACAGTTTAAGGGACTACAAACTTGTCGGTGCCATTCTATTTCACTCAAGAGATATTTTTTATTATACCGGAACGGCGCAACCGGCCTTCCTCTTGATCCTTCCTGATGAGTATCGGCTGTTCGTTCGAAGAGGCTTTGAGATCGCAAGGAAAGAGTCTTTTCTTGAAAGTGTGTGCCTTGTCGAGGGCAAAGATTTGTCATCGGCCATTTCGCACATGTTTCCCGGATTGGGGACCGGGGAGAGTGTGGGAACGGAGTTAGACCTGATCTCCTTTACCCAGATGAATTTTTTTAAACAGGCTCTAGGGGATCGTAAACTTGTGGATATTTCTGGAGTTATTCTCTGCCAACGCATGGTCAAAGAGCCGATGGAAATTGAAAATATCCGCAAAGCTTGCCACGCAATCCATGCAGGCCATCTTGCCGTGCCGGCCTGTTTGCGACCGGGGATCACCGAGCTCGAACTGGCTGCTGCGGTCGAAAACGCTCAGCGTCTTGCAGGCCACGAAGGGTGCTTTTTCACTCGATCTCATGACTTTGTGATGAGCCGCGGACCTCTCGCTTCGGGACCCAATCTCGGAAAAACCAGCGGCACCCTCTTCACGCTTGCGGGTGCGGGACTCAGCAGCGCCGTGCCTACTGGAGCAAGTCGGCGGCCGATTGAAAAAAACGATCTTATTCTGGTGGACATACCGGCCTGCATCGATGGCTACCATGCCGATCAAAGCCGTACTTATTGTATGGGTAAACCTTCGTCGGAAGAACAGGATCTTTTCGATAAACTTCGCGAAGTGTCGGACTGTGTGGTGCGGAGTCTTGTACCCGGAAGCCGATGCACTGAAATTTATGGTATAGCCCGTTCGAAGGCGGATGAGTTGGGAATTGGAGAAGCTTTCATGTGTTTCGAGTCCGGGGTAAAAGCTCACTTCATAGGTCACGGAATCGGCCTTGAGTTGAACGAACCCCCGATCATTGCCGCCAAAAGCTCCGCCGAGATAAAAAATCACACCGTAGTGGCTTTGGAGATGCATGTGCTGAGGAAAAACGGTCCTGTTCTGAAGCTGGAAGATACCGTCCTGGTGACTGCCGAGGGTGCGCAAATACTCACGGAAACGCCGAGGCATTTGATTCTTTGCTAAACTCTTTGCCTCTCACGGACAAATATGCCGTGAGAGGTGGATGATCTCAATTAAATCAACCCTGCACTTCTTTCTTGACGCTCACGGTTATCTTAAGCAGTAGAGTCAGGCATAGAATACCGATGCCGTATACACCCATCGATATGGTGAGTTCCGCCTTGGTCGGAACATATTCGGTGACGTGATGCAGCGGGGAGGGAATAAAGCCCCCGGCAACCAAGCCCAAACCTTTATCGATCCAGGTGCCGACAAAAACCATTGTGCAGGCAATCGCCAACATCTTCTCATTACTGCGGGTTTTTGGAATGATGAAAAAAATCATGGCCCCACCCATGAGAATCAATGAAGTCCGCATCCAAAATACCAACATGCTCTTGTCGTGCAGCCCCTTGTATAAATAAATGAAGGGCTCCATATGCTCGGGAATTCCGGAATAGAAGGCCACAAAGACCTCACAGATCAAAAAGAATATATTTGCCAAAAGCGCATAGGTGGCGATCTTTGCAAGAGCACCGACGGCCTCCTTTCCGGCGTCAAATGAGGTTAGCCTTTTCAGCATCAGGCATAACAGAATCAGCAAAGCCGGTCCTGATGTGAAGGCGGAAGCGAGAAACCGCGGGGCCATGATGGCGGTGAGCCAGAATCCCCTGCCGGGCAAGCCACAGTATAAAAAGGCCGTGACCGTGTGAATGGTAAACGCCCACGGGATGGACACATAGATCAGGGGTTTGATCCAAGCCGGAGTGGTGATCGAGTGACGCTCGGCTTCCAGCACATTCCAGCCGACCACGATATTTAACAGCAAATAGCCCATCAAAATGATGGCGTCCCAAAAAATGATCGAATTGGGTGTGGGATGGAAAAAAATATTCAGTGCCCGCATCGGCTTGCCCAGATCCACGAAAAGAAACAGCAGACACATGCATATGGCGGCAACAGCCACAAACTCCCCAATGATTGTGATTCTCCCGAATGCCTTGAAGTCGTGGAGATAATAGGGCAGCACCAACATGACGGCGGATGCCGCGATACCGACCAGGAATGTCAGTTGTGCGACATAAAATCCCCATGACACGTCGCGTGATAGTCCGGTTATCGTCAATCCTTGCTGCCACTGCAGGTAATAACAGGATATTCCTGCACCAATCATAACGATGATAATGCACAGCCAACTCCAGTAACTTTTGCTTCCTCTGAATGCCAGTTCCAGCATCATTCCCTCCGTTTGTTCATTTCATAGATGGTTTTTGCACTTTTTCCAAAGGCCGTGATCAGTTGTCAAACGAACATATAAAAAGGGAATTAATCTGGAATTAATCGGGAATTAATCATTGGCGGGAAAACCTATGTTGCATTGAATGCCGCAGCGTGTATACTGCTTTAAATATCGGAGAGGCCCGAACGTCCGAACTGCTGGGGAGTGATATGAGAGGTGTTCATGACTGTTGATTGATCAATCAAACTGTTGTAAAGGGCAATGGTGCCGTTACTGATCGGGCATCCCAGATCGTCCTGAATCAATGCCTTGCATCTTTTGAAGGTTTTCATGATGTGCGCTGTTTGCCGGCACTGAAAGTGGAAACGCATCAGAGCACAATAGACCGGTTCGGCATATGGATCGATAACAAGATACTTTTCCGCGTAGCCCGTGCATTCTTTCCACGCACCTTCTTTTTCATATAAATCGATGATTTTCCGAAGCAAGGCCAGATACTTTTCCTGTAGCATTTCCCGCTCAGTCATGAACCATTCTTCATATGGGTCCTCGGCGAACAGCGGACCGCCATAAAGTGCCTCAACCTTGAGATATCCAGCCAAAGACTCGTTTTTACCCTGCTTCTCACTGTTTTCAGCCAATGCAAGCATCTTATGAAACTGTTGAACATCAACGCTGCCCGTCTCACCGATCTTCAGGTGATAGGAATCCCTATGCCGCAAGATGTAAGCGGAGCCGTCCCCCCTTTTCAGCCAAGGTTCGAGCATTTTCCTGAGCGCATTCAATGCCACGTGGAGACGCCCCATGGTCTTTTCCGGATCTTCTCCCGGCCATACAAGCTCCAACAACACCTCTTTGGAGATGAAACCGTGATTGTGCCTCAGCGCCATGTACTTGAATATCTTTTGCGCTGCTGAGTTGCGCCATTGTTCGGGCGGGATGGAAATCCCTTCAACCAGCACCTTAAATTGACCGAGACAGTATATTTCAAGGGATGGAGTTGGATTTTTTGGAAGAGCGGCGATCAACCCATCGGCCGCACATCGTATCCGGGTATCCTTGCTCTTCCTGAGTGAGAAGAGGACGTCCCGTTTTTTTTCATCAAGTCCGGCAAAAATGGCTTCAATATATCGCCTCATGATGCCTTCAGCGTGGCACCGGATCAAAATCGGGGTCATCCACGATAACTCCCTGGCAATCCAGGCGAGGTAGTTGTTTGCCCGGGCCAGTTGCAGGCAGCTTCGGACGGCTTGCAGCGTTTGTTCATCCTCACCGAGTTCATACAGGATTCTTGACTGGAGAACGAAGCTGATAAATTTATGAAATTTAGAAACATCAATTTCTCGCCGGTATTGATCGAGGATAATGCGCGCATCGCCAAGGTCCTCCTTGACGATGAGAACTTCGGCAAGCCTCAAGGCAAGCGCTCCTTCCGTGACCATGAGCCCCAGTCCCTCCGTGACTACCAGCCCTTTGCGGATGATTGCTTCCGCTTCAGCAAGTTCGCTCGTCCGTCGGTGGATCATCCCCAGGAGATCGAGTGTACAGGCCTGTCCCCATGCATTTTTTTGATTGCTGAAAATATCCAGTGCCTCGTACGCAGTCGAAATCGCACTTTCAGCTTCGTTTGTGTCAGGGCTGTTCAGGGCTCGAGCATATAAAAGCCAGGCATATTGATGGTCCGTGATGCCGGCTCGAATGGCTGCGGAAAGTCCATCCTGTGCATAGCGGTAGCCTTGTTCCGGACTCGTTCGATAAAACGAAGTCAAGGCGGCCTGAAAATTGGCCAGTGGGAGGAATTTTTCCATTCCCAACTGATTGAATATCTTCAAGTTTTGTACATTCAAAGCATGAGCTTTATCGAAATTTCCCGAATGGTGCAGGCAATTGCTATAGCACAAATCCAACCAGGCGGAGAATAGCTTGTTCCCTGTCTGGCCGGCGTTTCCAGCCAGAGACTTTTTGAGGGAGGCGTAGTAACAGTCGGCTTCTTCCATTTTGCCCATAATAGAGGCGAAAAGGACCAGGCAGCCGCCGACCTCCATCGGAAAGAAAGGATCTTCGTGAGGCTTTCCGTATAGTTTCCACATCTCTTCTTTGGCTCGACGCACATTGCCGGTGAGATAATAGTGGAACCCGAGATCCTTGACGCAATTGACGACGCCCATGGCGTCGTCGTCCTTTCGAAAACGTTCCAAGGCACGTTGAAATCCCTGGACTGCGATGTCCAATTCTCCTTTCAAGGAAGTTAGCTTGGCCCAAACATAAAGCAGCTTGGAGTCTTTTTCGATCAGGTCAATGGGCATGTATTCGAAAATTTTCGAGAGAAACGGCAACGGACAATCCAGCAGGTCGGTGAACATCATGCTTCGGATGAGCCGGCTCAGGTCTTCAAATTTTTCTCCTTGCAGATAATGGTTCATTGCGCCGGGAAGGTTGCCCATGTTTTCCATGAGCCTGCCGATAGAATGGTGCAACTCTTTGACTTTTTCCCCGCCGACAGTTCGCTCGAGACGGTGCGTCAAAAAATCTTGCATGAGCCGGTGGTATTCGAACAGGTGCGCTTCATCGCCGCAGGGAGAGGTGAAAAGATGATTGTTGCAAAGAGTTTCCAGGATTTTGCGTGAATTGTCTCCACCAAAAAGTTTGTCGCAAAATTCGGGGTCGAGCCGGAGAAGTAAAGACGAACGTAACATGAATTCCTTGACTTCGTCGGGTAAACTCGAAAATATATTTTCTTCGAGGTACTGGAAGATGAGTTTTTCTGAATGGTTGACATCTAGAAGACGTTCATCGCCAGCCGCCGATGGGTTGGTTTGCAGGGAGTTGTAATAAAGAATAAGACCCGCTGCCCAGCCTCCGGTTTTATCGAGAAGCTTCTGTGGAATTTCTTCGGTCAAGGGGGTTTTCAGTATCTCCGAGAAAAGTGCGGCAATTTCATCTCTTCGAAAAGCGAGGTCCAACTCTCCCAGGTCGATCACCTCCAAGCTGGCACGATAACGAGAAAGTTGAAGCGCCGGTTCGGTTCGGCTAGCAACTATCCAATGAAGATTTGCCGGACCGAGTCGGAGCAGAAAATCCATGGAACTCGCAATTATCGGATTGTCATGAATCAGGTGGAAGTCATCCAGGACAATGATCAAGTGGTGGGAAACGCCATTTTCGATTTCCGCAAGAAATTCAAGGAGCAGCCTCTCACGAATTTTTTGAAGCATCGGTGATGGTGTCAGCAAGGCCTGGAGGCCGGTACCGAACTGCGGCTGACATTTCTGGATTCCGGCTATGAGATAGCGCATGAACGTCGCAAAGTCATTGTCCGATTCATCCAGGCGATACCAAACTTTTTCCCCTTCCGCTTTCGCAATAGCCTGAGCGATGAGAGTGGTTTTTCCCCAGCCGGCACCAGCTGTGACGAGTACGATTTTTTTGTGTAAAATCTCCCCAAGTCGATCAATCACCCTCTTTCTTTTAAATGTTTTGAAGGGTTCGACCATCATGAGTTTTGTATTCAATATTTTCGGCCACCAATGCATCGTCTGATCCATCTGAGTATTTTCTGCTTCGATCAGAAACGCTTTTTCCTTTTTCTTGCAATCCCGTGCATCCATCTGCCATAAAACGTTGTATAATAAATTATTTATATCAATTTTTTCAATTCAAATGCCTAATATTGAATGAAAAAATAACAGCCTTTCGAGATGTCGAGGGCATCACCGGCATTTATGACGACTGGGGGGAGTGGACCAAGAAAA
>CAYZJH010000121.1:0-7255 GCA_964478625.1 uncultured Desulfobacteraceae bacterium | reverse complement strand
TAAACCCGATATTCACGATAACCAACCGGATCACTTCCGGACTGACCCGCATCGAGCGGGCCCGGGGTTTTCTGGAGGCCGCGACCCTTTCAGAGGACTGGGTGAGGGAGATGGGGCGGCGGGCGCTGATCCTTGAAGCCCATCACACCACTCACATCGAGGGAACGCGCCTAACCCTGGACCAAGCTGAGCAACTCCTGGAAGGCAAGCCGGTCCCCGAGGCCGACCCCGACGACACCAGAGAACTCCTGAATTACCGGAAGGCATTTGATTTCGTTTCGGAGTACCTTGCCAGCGGAGATCGGATCACGGAGGGTCTTATCCGTGAAATTCACAAGCGGCTGGTAGAAGGGGTCAGAGGTGGCTCGGCGGCACCGGGACAGTATCGTAAAATCCAGAATTTTGTAGTCAACTCCGCAACCGGTGAAACCATCTACACACCGCCCCCGGCACATGATGTGCCCATTATGATGGCCGAACTGGTGGATTTTCTGAGCCGCGAAGCGGATACGCACCCGGTGTTGGTGAGTGGGATTGCCCAGTTCCAACTGGTCCATATTCATCCCTTTTTGGACGGCAACGGCCGTACGTCCCGTCTGCTATCCACTCTGTACCTTTACCGGGCGGGGTACGACTTCAAGCGGCTGTTCACGATCAGCGAGTACTACGACCGGGACCGACCCGCTTTTTACCGGGCTATCCAGGGTGTAAGAGAAGCCGGCATGGACATGACCGGCTGGCTGGAATTCTTTGTCGATGGTCTGAGCACCCAGCTTGCCGAGGTCAGGGAGCGTGGCGAGCAGGCCATCCGCAAGGATGTGATCGTAAAGGAGCATAACTTGTCCGACCGCCAGGCCTTGGCCCTGTCCCATATCCTTGTCCATGGTCGGGTGAGTATCCAGGACTTTGAGCGCCTCAGCTCTCGTGTCAGCCGCCGCACCTTACAAAGAGACCTCAGGGTCATGGTCGACAAAGGCCTGATTATCGAGAAAGCCTCAAGCCCCACCGATCCGACAAAAATTTACATCCTGGCAGGAAATTTATCCGATTGAGTTGCTGCGTCATGCTGTGACACATAGCTGTGACATACTATGACAAGAACTGTGACAAGCTGTGACATGAGATTGAAGCCACAGCAAACCGGAAACGTGACTCAACGCCGCTTCAGCCCTACCGGCAACGGCCTGCTCTATGGTAACCATTTGATATTAAAATTTTTTGGTTAACTGCGGGAGAAAGAGAGCGGTTATGAAGAGGGTTGCAAACGGGGAGCCAAACAATTTCAAGGGGTTGGCACGAAAGAGCCGATCTTTTTTTATTCCGTGTGAGAATCTGTGTTAGAAATTAAGATATCCGGCTTCCTCTAACAAGACTTAAACGGCCCTTTGGTTTTCGTAGTTTTTAATCCATTTCCTTACCCCATTGTCACTTACCCCGTATTTTTTGCCAGTGTTAACTTATCCCATTTTTTCAACCTCGCGATTTAATACGTCATAGGGAGGGCGGTTCGTTTTTCTTTGCCAGAAGGACATGTGCATGTTTATTGGAACTTTTTGGATAGAATTGTTTGCATCATTAAAAAGATCGATGCTTTCGAGTTTCTCCATTGCGTTGCGTTCAGCTTCACCGACTGAATGCAAATAGATTTCTGTTGTTTTACGGTTCTGATGACCAAGTATTCTTTGGATCGATTCTATTGGCACTCCAAGGTCATCCCGGAATTGGATCATGCGTTTGACTCCAGTTTCAAAGCGAGGAATGAAAAGGTGACATTTTTTTTGAGAAAATGGATTTTTTGAAAGAGACGGCTATAAACCGTGGACAGTTTATACGGAGATGATGAAAGGGAACAAATGAAATCGAAAATGTTATGACCGTTACCGGTCTTGTTTGTTTGAGTAATCGAGTAGGGGGTAGCCTCGCGGCATTCCCTCTCTCACACCACCGGGCATACGTTCTACGTACCAGGCGGTATCGTTTAACTTGTTAACTGCTTGTACCTGATAGTTGTACAGACCAGTCCTATTTCATCAAACCGTTTTGGCCTTTATGTCGAGCGCCGGTGTCATCGACATTGATGTATCTGGAGACCTCAAGTCCGGTGGCTAAAATCTGATCTTTTTCCAGTTGGAAACGATCTTTTTCTTCGATTAAAAGCTTATTGAGATGCCCTGCGGAAATATCAACGCCTATTTCGTGCAGTTGCTCGAGCCGCAACGGTTGGGTGACGTGGCAATGATAGTATTGGTGGAGAACAAAACTGATCAATGCAGGGCCGAAGTGGCTGTCTTGCACATTTGGCCGCAACTTGCCCGATACATAACCGCCGTCGGGGGTTTCATACACCTTGAGTCTATAGCGGGTATTGCACGGTTGTATTACGAGATCTTGAACCATCCAATCCTTATGGTATTTGAAAGCCGAACCAGGCGGAACAAATTCAGGCTCAATGGACTCGGTGTGGTGGATTTCAAGTTCGGCGGTTTTATGTCTTTTCGCAGAGCCGGCCCTTTTAGTTTTGGATGCCTTTTGTTCTTTGGAACATTTTTTTCCCAGACGGCTGGGCTGAATTTTGGGCCGGGGCGGCTGATTTTTTAATCGGGCAATTTAGTCTTTGAGCTGCTGGATTTGCGCGTCCATTTGCTCAATAAAATGAGCTTGCTCATCGATAATATCCAACAGCTGCCGCGCAAGCGGGCTCTGTTGTTTCTCCGGAATCGGCGGAATTAAAATATGAGGTTTCATACCCAATAGACATTCTATATTTCGTTCGCTTTCTCTATCAAATTTTATTTACTACCATAATTTTTTGAGAAGTTACGATTCCAGTATCATTCCGGTTTTTGCCGAACAGGTTTCAAGATTCAGTCGATTTTCAAAATTTAATCTCTTTTGGTATTGCCTCCCGATTCCTTAAAATTCATTTTGAATATTTTTGTTGACAATAAGCAAGTCCGTATCCTTTTTTCCTATCAAGTTCCTATCTATTTACCTATCTATTTACCTATCTATGACTCCGGGGGGCTAGCGGGATTCATCCCACAACCTACGTTGAGATTGTTAAAGGAAGAATAAAAAAATGAAAGGAGAAACGACATGAAAGCACAGAAAAAGAGCCCTCATATGACGATCCGTATTGTCTCCCTGTTGGTGGTCCTGGTGGTTGTGTTCGCCTCGGGCTACGCAGCGGCAATGCTCAGTATCGCCACCAATGCCAATGCCGGTCTGGTGAAGGCGCTCAACTCCGTGGGTCAGAACCTCTTCGGGCGCGACATCTTCGGCGCGGAGTTCATGCCCACAGATCCCTGTATCGGGTTCATCTGCCAGAACGGGGTGCAGATCGACCTTGCTGCCGACGCGGACTTTCCCACCACCCTGAATATCGTGGCCGGTGATGTCCTAGCGCCTGTAGAGCCTTGCCGTGTGATCGCGCAGCTGCGCCTGGGAGGGGAGGAGGGCCTGGTGCTTTACGTGGACAGCGCGTTTGATGACACTATTGGGCTCGTAGAGTTTCTTGAACCTGAGGCTTTTGCAGATATCGTTCCGAGCCTCGCCCGCTGTCAAGTGGGTGTCACGGTTAATGATTAAGTTAAAATAAATTAATCAAATATTATGACTTTTGTTATGTTTCCATGCTGCAGTCGAATGCATGGAAACACAACAAAAAGAAGACATCGTCAAACAGGTTAAGCAAAGGTATGATCTCATAGCGGTCCACCTATCGGAAAAAGACAAAAGGTTGTGGGCTGCTTCTGAAGCCAATGCAATCGGGCGAGGAGGGGATACCATTGTCTATCTTGCAACTGGCATATCCAGGGTAACCATCAGTAAAGGCAAAAATGAACTGACCGGAAAAGCCCTTCCAAAAAATAAACGCATCCGGAAGACAGGAGGTGGACGAAAACGCCTGGTGGACAAAATTCCGGCATTGGTAAAAGAGCTTGATATGTTGATAGATCCTTTTACACGGGGAGATCCGGAATCGCCACTCAGATGGACATGCAAGAGCACCTACAAACTATCAGAAGCCCTTAGCCTCAAGGGACACAAGGTGTCACAGAAGACGGTTTATTTGATGCTGCAGGAGATGGGATACAGCATGTAGGCCAACCGGAAAATCATGGAGGGAAAACAAAGTCCTGATCGGGATGCTCAATTTTATTTTATATACAACAAGGTTAAAGAGTTTCAGGATAACGGACAGCCTGTTATTTCAGTTGATGCCAAGAAGAAAGAAAATATAGGCCAATATAAAAACACCGGTATGGAATGGGAACCCAAAGGCCAACCAGCTGATGTGAACACATACGATTTTCCAGACAAAGATCAGGGAAAGGCTTGTCCTTATGTCATTTATGATCTGACTCGCAATGAAGGCTGGGTAAGTGTCGGCATCAGGCGTGATACTGTAGAATTTGCAGTTGAAAGCATTCGACGTTGGTGGAATGAAATGGGTTGTTTTAAATATCCTGCTGCAACCCGGTTATTGATTACGGCAGATGGTGGTGGAGGCAACGGTTACCGGGTTCGGCTATGGAAACGTGAAATTCAATCGCTGGCAAATGAATTGGGCATATCAATCAATGTCTGCCATTTTCCGCCGGGAACCAGCAAGTGGAATAAGATCGAACATCAGATGTTTTCCTTTATGAGCAAAAACTGGCGAGGCCGACCATTGGACAGTCTTGGGACGATAGTCAATTTGATTTCAAGTGCAACAATAAAAAAAGGTCTGAAGATAGAAGCCGAAATTGATTGCGCACCATATGAAAAAGGCATCAAGGTGAGTGATGCGGAAATGGCGCGATTAAAAATTGAACACGCAAGTTTTCATGGTGAGTGGAATTATAAAATTCTGCCCCAAAAAAACCCAAGTATCGTGTAGTAAATGTATATGTTAATTATTTTAGGATAGGTCATCTGATAAAAGTGTGTGTTATGGATTCTGTGGTTATGGTTTCCATTAACATGGTCCCTTTTTGAGTTCAAAAATGGGTTTTGGACCCCGAAACGAAAATGAAATACTCCAATTCCCTACCTACCAAAGCCTTGGTGCAAAAAGGTTCGGTTTTCAAATTCCATTATTTAACAGGCCGGTTGCATGGGACTGGGCATCAGACAATATTTGCTTGCTTTAATTTTTCCGGATGATACAACATCCGTAATAAAGTTCATTGTAGATAATAGCTATTTGGATAACGGAAGGCCCAAGCATCGTTGAAAATTATTCAGTCGGATAACCCATCATTGGTTAAGGAGGTCCGTCGACAGTTTTCAGGACGTTGAAACCCGTACTCTTGCAATCAACGGCGGGGAAAAGACTATGGTGGTCAGCAAGATTTTCGACAACGCCGACTTCGGCTTTCACCAGATCACGGTAGAGAGGCCCCTATGGCTCAACTTTCAGGCTAATGCTGAGCGTATGGAGCGCCTAGAAAATGAAGCTGCCTTCACAACTACCGTACCGCCCTGATCGCGGCCGCGGTGACGGGTTAGATCGACGCCTGGAAGGAGGTGGACGGGTGGTTACGGACGAACACGGACAAACATGGACAGCCACAGGCAAGCACCGAGGGATGGGCCGGAGACAACACGGATGGGCACGGACAGGCTGAAATAACGGGGGCGGGGCATGGTTGAAAAGGAGCCTTTGATTCCAAAACATGGCGGATACCGCAAGCTCAAAAGCTTTCAGATGGCGCAACTGGTCTATGACGTGACGGTCCGGTTCTGTGAGCTTTACGTGGACCGCTTCAGCCGCACCCTGGACCAGATGGTGCAGGCGGCCCGTAGCGGGGTGCAAAACATCGCCGAAGGGAGCCAGGCATCGGCTACCTCACGGAAGACCGAATTGAAGCTCACCAATGTGGCCCGGGCCAGCCTGGAAGAGCTGCGCCTGGATTACGAGGATTTTTTGCGCCAGCGAGGGCTGCCGGTGCTGCCACCCGATCACCCGGCCCTGGTGCGTTTCAAGCGCAGGCGGTGTTCCACGCTGGAAGCGGTGCAGGCGTGGGTGGCAACGGAAAGAGCAAATACGGACGGGCAAGGACAAGCACGGACCAACACGGACAAAGGCGGTGATCCCTCGTCCGTGATCGTCCGTGAGGGTCCGTGTTCGTCCTTGGGTTCTTCAACGCTTGCGGCCAATGCCGCCCTTTCGCTGTTAAATCTGGCATGCCACTTACTCGATCGCCAGATTGCAGCGCAGGCGGAGAGTTTTGAGAAAGAGGGCGGATTCACCGAGCGCCTGTATCGGGTGCGTATGGCACGCCGGAGAAAACAGCCATGAACTACAGATCTGAAAAAGCCCTCGAGACCACCGTTGAGCAGACTCTCACGGGTCATTCCGGCTGGTATCCCGGCGCCAACGCCGAATGGGATGAGTAGCAAGCCCTTTTCCCGGCAGGGATCTTTGCCCTGCCAAGAGAAAAAGTCAATTCGATCCTGAAACAATTGCTGGAGGGAAAGGGACAGCAGTTCGAACAGTCCAGCAGAAACCTATTCTCAGCATGGTGGTGAAGCTTTCAGAATAGCGATACCGACACATCCTGCCACACGGTGGGAGAATTGCGGCAGAACGGCGAAATGGCGCGGCAAATTGGGCTGGGAAAACAAAATAAAAAGCAATTCCAAAAAGAATTGAAAAGTTCATAGCCGGCCGCCTGCGTCGTAAGGCGCTTATTCGACGGCTGGGGTTTTATCCGGTAAAGACAATCAGTTTCCGATTGACAACGGAGTCACAAATCAATTAAGGGTCAAAAAAAGGTGCATTTGTCCGGATTAATTGGTAGAATCACTGTCGGGATCTATGTTCAGTCTGGTTCCATTTATTAAATCCTATCTTAACATTGTTTGGGAACATTTTGATATCACCAATAACAGCGAAATCTCTTATTATATCGATATATTGATCTGTTTACCGATATTTGGTTATCTGTGATGATATGCAGGATTTAGGGAACAGCCCGATTCAATTATCCTATTCTTACAGCGCTGATATCTGGCCGGCCTTAATTACACTCACCTTGACGATCTGTCTGGGTTGGTATTGCTGGCGTCGACGACACATACCGGCTGCCAAGCCATTCATTATAGCATGCCTTCTCGGTGGATGTTGGACTTTTGGGGTAATTCTGGAACTCTTGGCAGTGAGCTTTTCCACCAAGGTTTTCTGGGTAAAATTCCAGGCAATCTGGCAACTACCTATTGGCGCTACAATGACCTGTTTCGTATTGCAATACGCCGGCCTGGGACG
>CAYZJH010000120.1:0-7374 GCA_964478625.1 uncultured Desulfobacteraceae bacterium | reverse complement strand
AGGCACCAAATTAAGCCGTGGGGCCAACTTTCAGTGCTTGTTAACCGGAGTACCGATTGCCCCGGATTATATCAAGGCGGAAGGCAAAGCAGGGCGCATGGGGGTGAGGATGATGTCGGTGGTTGCCGAAGGGCCGAAAGGGCGGCTTTACTTGGCACCTACTGAGGAAATGGAGAAGGTGGCTGCGGAGGCTCAACCTGGGTGGAAGCCTGAGAATCCATTACCCATAAATCCAAGATGGTTTTCTCCTCCTGATTATGGGATGCCGCTTTATGCGGACCTTTTCACCCCCCGCCAACTGGTAGCTCTGACAACTTTTTCTGATCTGGTGCAGGAGGCCAGGGAGAAGGTGATTGAAGATTACATTAAAAAATACCCCCTCCCTAACCCTCCCCCGCTGGGGGAGGGAATTAATGAAACAGACACCTCCTCCCTTCAGCATGGGAACAAAGCTACCCCCTCCCCCCAGCACGGGAATATAGCTACCCCCTCCCCCCAGCACGGGGACATAGATAACTCCTCCCCCCAGCACGGGAATATAGATAACTCCTCCCCCCAGCGGGGGGAGGTCGGGAGGGGGGCAAAAAATAACAACTCCCCCCACTGGCGCCCAAGCCCTGCCCCTCCCAATCTGATAAAAATCGCCCGCAACCTCCGAAAAAACCTTACCGATGCCGAACAACTCCTATGGCATTGCATTCGTCGCAAACAACTTGACGGCTTTAGATTCCGTCGCCAGCATCCCATTGAAAATTATATTCTTGATTTCTATTGCCCGCAGGCAAAACTGGCCATTGAATTAGACGGCGGACAACACAACCTTGAAAAGGAAAAAAAGTCAGATAAAGAGCGAACAGCCTGGTTAAAAAATAATGATGTTCGTGTTCTACGGTTTTGGAATAATGAGGTGTTTGGAAAATTGGAAGGAGTATTGCAACAAATTTGGAATGTGTTGCATGAACCTTCGCCCCCACCCCGGCCCTCCCCCGCTGGGGGAGGGAGTGGTAAAGAGTTCCATGAAAAGAATGACTTTGCTGGGGGAGGGAGTGGTAAAGACCTCGATGAAGCAAGTAATTTTACTGGGGAAGCGAGTAATAACGACACTGAAAGTACAACCCTTGCCGGGGAGGAGAAAATTCGCTCTGCGGTCAAAAGATCCAGCCTTGGTAAAAGTCTGGTTTGCCCCGGAGAAATTGGGAACCATACCCAAAATAAGCAAAACTTTGATGACTTTAAGGGTTTAAATGATGGTGGACTCGGTGCCACGGCCTATGGTGATGCGGTGGCAGTTTATTTGGCGTTTGCTGTTGACAAGGTGGCTGATTATTGGTCATCCATTTGCTCCTGGCATTCTTCAAAAGAGCTAATTCGAAACACATTCGGTCGTCAGGCCATTCCCATGGTGTGGGATTATGCTGAAGCCAACCCATTTTGTTCGTCCACCGGAAATTGGATGGCCATGATTGACTGGGTATGGAAAAGTTTGCTGGTAACTCCTGCCAATCAAATTGGAACTGTTTTCCAAGGTGATGCAGCTGTCAATCACAAGATTAGACATTACATTTTTTCCACAGACCCGCCATATTTTGACAATATTGGTTACGCAGATCTTTCTGACTTTTTCTATGTATGGCTACGTCGGTCAATCAAAACCATTTATCCTGATATATTTTCGACCATGCTGGTTCCAAAGGAAAAGGAACTGGTGGCTACCCCTTATCGGCACGGCAGCAAACATAAAGCCGAGGTCTTCTTTATGGAAGGTATGACTAAGGCCATTCAAAATATGGCCATCAACTGCTACCCTAACTTACCGGTAACCATTTATTATGCGTTTAAACAGTCTGACACAGCAGAAGCTGGAACAGCTTCAACTGGATGGGAAACTTTTCTTTCAGCAGTAATCAAAGCTGGCTTTGGTGTTACTGGCACCTGGCCAATGCGAACAGAACTTGGAAATCGTATGATTGGCATGGGCACCAACGCTCTTGCCTCTTCCATAGTGCTGGTCTGCCGAAAACGAAACCCTGAAAGCCCGATTATTTCCCGAAAACAATTTGTCCGTGAACTGGAACAGTCCCTTCCTGAAGCTCTCGAAGACATGATCGGCGGCAAAGAAGGTACATCTCCCATTGCTCCTGTCGATTTGGCACAAGCAGCTATCGGTCCCGGTATGGCGGTCTATTCAAAATACGCAGGTGTTCTTGAAGCAGACGGCTCACCCATGAGCGTATACACGGCACTGACCCTGATCAACAAAGCCATCGATGAATATTTCACCCGTGCAGAAAGCAGCATGGGACCCGATACTCGTTTCTGCGTGGACTGGTTTCAGCAATACGGTTTTAAAGAAGGACCTTTCGGTGAGGCGGATGTTTTGGCCCGTGCCAAGGGAACCACCGTTGACGGAGTTGAGAAAGCCGGGGTTATTCAGGCAGGTAAGGGAAAAGTCCGGCTTTTGAAGGTGAGTGAATATCCGGATAACTGGGACCCCACCAGGGACCTCCGGGTACCTGTCTGGGAAGCCTGCCACCATCTGAGCCGGGCTTTAAAAAACAGCGAGATGGTTGCCGCAGCACTTCTTGCCAGGATGCCAGAGCAAGAGGAGCCTGTCCGTCAACTGGCGTACCGTCTTTATACCCTGTGCGAACGAAAAGGCTGGGCAGAAGATGCCCGCAACTACAATGAGCTGATCACCAGCTGGCAAGCGATTGTTGAAGCAAGCCGTAAAATCGGCCACCAAAGAGAACAGATGCCATTGCAGTTTGATCGGTAATTATTTGAGGCCCCTTTTTTCGCTTTCCCTGCAGCCAAAGAGAGGGTTCGTCACATATGGATGGTTTTCAATCGTAATATCAGGCAAGATCTGTTAAAATTTATAGTGGTTTTCTATGAAATGCAAAAATATTGTTTATAGCGGACATGCTGTCCGTCGAATGTTTGAAAGAAAGATCACTGAGAAAGATATTTCCAAGGTCATAGAATCCGGAGATTTGATTGACCAATATCCGAACGACACTCCCTATCCCAGTTACTTGTTATTGGGTTTTCCGGGAAATATTCCAATTCATGTTTTGATTGCAAAAGATGATGAAAGTGGTGATTGTTATGTAGTGACAACCTATATTCCACACCGGGATATTTGGTCCAGTGATTTTAAAACCAGGAGGACAAAATCATGAAATGCGTAATTTGCAAACACGGTGAAATTGCAAAGGGAACCACCACCGTTGTTTTGAATCGGGACGAAACAACGGTTATTTTCAAGCAAGTACCAGCTGATGTGTGTAAAAACTGCGGGGAATATTATCTGTCCAGTGAAGTTACCGGCCAGATTCTCTCCAAAGCCGAGGAAGCTGTTAAAAAAGGTGTTGAAGTAGAAATTCTTCGCTATGCAGCCTAAAATAAGGATATGAGGTAACCGATGAATCTCAAAGCCTGGCGTGATCTGATAACCCCTCATCAGAATGTACTGGAAGGAACTTTTCAGGAGGCCGAATTTGCAGCAGACCTAAACAAGGTGGTCAACGGTTCTGCACCCGTAGAGTATCAGGACCCATCCATATTTTTTGAAAGGACTTTTATCACTGAAGGCATGAGGCTCATGTTAAACAGTGTGCTCAAACGCCTTACCGGCAAAGGGGGAGATCCGGTTGTCCAGCTGCAGACAGCCTTTGGCGGCGGTAAGACCCATGCCATGATGGCGGTGTACCATATCACCAAAGGGGATAAACCGGCATCCCTTTTGCCCGGAATCCCGAAAATTCTCGATGCATTAAATATCAGTGAACTTCCCAGAGCCCATGTGGCTGTGCTGGATGGAAACAGCATGAGTCCTTCCCATCCTCGTAAAAAAGGACGTTTGACCATCAATACTCTTTGGGGCGAAATGGCCTGGCAGATCGGAGGTGAGGAAGGATACCGGATGGTGGAAAAAGCCGACCAGGAAGGTACTTCTCCCGGAAAAACCATTCTGGCGGATCTTTTTGCAAGGTTTTCTCCTTGCATTGTTCTCATGGATGAAACGGTGGCCTATATCCGTCAGTTTGCGGAAGGAAAAGAATATGCCGGAGGCACCTTTGGTTCCAACATGGCTTTTTTGCAGGCCCTTACTGAATCTGCCGGTCAGGTTCCTACCGCCATGGTGCTGGCCTCGCTTCCGGAGTCGGACCTTGAAGCCGGCGGGGAAAGAGGCAAGCAGGCTTTACGACAAATCGAACACCTGTTTCATCGTCTTGAGGCCATCTGGAAACCCGTGAGTCCGGAAGAAGGGTTTGAGATTGTCCGCCGCAGGCTTTTTTCTCCACTGACTGACACCAATGAGAGGGATACCATTTGCAAAGCTTTTGCCGATATGTACATAGAAGCCGGCAACTATCCAGCTGAAACCAGGGAATCCAATTATTTTCAGCGCCTGAAATCTGCCTACCCCTTCCATCCTGAAATATTCGACCGGTTGTATGAAGACTGGTCCACTCTGGAAAACTTTCAGCGCACCCGAGGGGTTTTAAGACTTATGGCCATGGTGGTACACCGCCTCTGGGCTGACGGCAACCAGGACCTTATGATTATGCCTGGATCTATTCCGCTTTATGAAAATCAGGTCAAAAACGAACTGGTCCGTTATCTACCTACAGGATGGGAACCGGTTTTGGACCGTGACGTGGATGGTTCCAAGGCCATGACTACCTTAATTGACAATCGGGACAGTCGTTTCGGAGCCATTCATGCTGCCCGCCGTGTATCCCGCACCATATTTCTTGGAAGTGCCCCTACAACATCCGGACAAAGAATACGGGGCATCAATGCCGAACATATCCGGCTTGGCTGTACACAGCCGGGCCAATCCTCCGGCATCTATGATGATGCGTTGCGAAGACTAAATGACCAGTTGTACTATCTTTATTCGGGAAATGACCGGTACTGGTACGATACCCAGACCAACCTGAGACGGGAGGCCGAAGACCGGATGTCGAGATTTAACCGAGAAGATCATCTTATACCCGAGATCGCGCGCAGGCTGAAAAACATCCTTAAGGGCGGTCCTTTCAATGGGATTCACATTTTTACCCACCATGGAGATATTCCCGACGATACCCATCTCAGGCTGATAGTGTTGCCGCCGACAGCCTTTCATGTCTGGAAACAAAAAGACAGCATGGCCATCAAGACAGCATCGGCATTCATTAAAAACCGTGGACAACAGCCTCGGTTGAACCAAAACCGGCTGATTTTTTTATCTGCCGATGTGGATGCTGTTGCCACCGTCTATGACAACAGCAAACGATACCTGGCCTGGGAATCCATCATCGAGGACAAGGATGTCTTAAACCTTGATCAGCACAGGATCAAAGAGGCTACCAAAAACCGAAACGATTATGACGAGCGTTTAAACGCCGTTCTCAGTCAGGCCTACAGGTGGGTGCTTGCCCCGAACCAGGAACCGAACCCGAAAGGAGGTGTGGGGGATATCTGCTGGGAAGAAAAAAGGGTGACATTTATCGGGAACAACATCGTACCGGCCGCTGCCGATGTACTTGTTGAAAACGAAATGCTGATTTCACAATGGTCACCGATTCATCTGATCGATTGTTTAAACAGATGGTATCTAAAAGGTGATCGGCAGGATATCGGTTTGTCCACACTCTGGAACGACTTTTGCCGTTATCCTTATCTTCCAAGACTTCAGGATAGCAATGTGCTCCGGGATACGGTCGCCGCGGGTATTGAGTCCATGGATTTCTTTGGGTACGCTTGCGGAAAGGAAAACGACCGGTATATGGGCCTGCTTTTTGGTCAACGGGGTACGGTCTATATTGATGAAAGCAGTTTGATTGTCCATAAAGAGGCCGCCCAGAGACAACTCGATCTCAAAACTAAGGCGGGTGAAGGTCCTGATTTCAATAATGCGAATGACTATGATCAGACTGCCGGAAATGGTACGGCCAATATTGGTGTCGCTGATGGAGAACCAATAGGTGTCGGTGCTGACCAAAAGGGAACATTGAATAAAGAAATGTTCCGCCGCTTTCACGGATCAATAAAGCTCAACCCCATCAGTGCTTCATTGGATTTTTCAACCATCACCCAGGAAATTATTCAGCATTTTTCCTGTAAATTGGGCACCCGGGTAAATATCACCCTGGAAATCGAGGCTGTTTCAGACAAAGGATTTGACGATTCTCTGCGGCGCACCATCCAGGAAAACAGCCGCACCCTGGGTTTTAACCATGCCGAGTTTGAGGAGGATTGATCAGCACGCACTCGACCAAAAAGAAAAATTCGATCTCACCCGCATTCTCCGATCCTGATTTTCATAGGTTTCGAGAAACAAAATATAATCATATTAGAAGCCGCCGTTTTTGCCGAGTGAGTTTCTGCTCATCAAAAACAGTACTGCCATTTTTTTCCGAGTATCTTTATTTGCATGTTCCGGGAAGCCTTGAAAAGATCAAAGGCTTTGACCAAAATCTTTTAAGGCCATGTGTAGTTAGGGTATCCTCGAAATTTCCTATCTGTGAATATTCCAGTTTTAGATAATTATTAATAACTGTGGTGATGGCAGGAATTATGCGAGCATTTTTTGAATTGTCTTTTTCAATTTCGGAAGATGGTTTGCGCAGATATCAAAAATGATTTCGTGATCAACTTTTTCATAATGATGAGAAACAATATCACGCATTCGCATAATATTTTCCCAATTGATCTCTTTGTACTTTTTCAAAAACGCACTGTTTTCTTTGTCAATTTTTTTTAACAATTCACCAACGACCTGAAGCCGCATGGCAATTGAATCTAAAATAGTGACCCCGTAGTCATCCATTACAAGGTCATCAGGTGTATTGATGCTTGAAAATCGTTTATTGATCACATCGAGGGATTCAAATATCAGCAGCAGGTTTTCATGAATGATTTCATCAGACATAAATGACTTCCTGCTCTATTCGTTCAAAAAATTTGCTTGTTTTCAAGGCCCGTTTTCTAATGATTTCAATTTTTCTGTCAAATTTTTTTTCCAGATATATATTCAGACCGGCTATCCAATCGAAACGAGGCTCTTGGAATTCAACAAGAAAATCAATATCACTGTCAATCGTTTGTCGATTTTTGGCATAAGAACCAAAAATCCCAATATGAATGACACCGAAATTTTCCTTTAAAAAAGGTTTTTCAGCCTTTAACAATTTTATAATTTCATTCCTGGAAAGAGTTTTATACATTTGCCGTTCTATCCTAATCCATACTCACAGACATTTAATTTTTATACAGAATTAATTTTTATACAGAACAGATATTACCAGCTTTACGATTGTATTGGTATCAAAAAATTTTTCAGTCTTAGAAAACTCATACAGTGGATAATTATCCTTGAGC
>CAYZJH010000119.1:0-7561 GCA_964478625.1 uncultured Desulfobacteraceae bacterium | reverse complement strand
AAAGTTCTCCGTCATGCCGGACTTGATCCGGCATCCAGAAAAACCAACTTCCTTAATTCATCTGGATTCCGGCCTTCGCAGGAATGACGATACAACAAAATCGATAACAATTAATTCCAAGCAGATACAAGAACTTAAGACTGCCAAGTAACTAAGGGTTCAAAATAAAAAAAATACATTATCCGATATCGGCAGAAGCCATTCCCTTTGAAATTTGTTTTACAGATTTCCGGAAATTGATTTTGCGCTGATATTTCTTATCTACTGTTCCCGCTCCTGCTGTTTTTGTAAAATTCGATCTCCATAACACCTCATCCGTATTCCTGAATTCGGCGATTTGCCATGAGGAGTTACCGGGAAAAGAATGTCTTAATTCCAGCATATTCTTGTAACCGTTAGAATATCAGGGGTTATGGATAATGGCATCCTCAGCTAAAGCAGCAATCTATGGATTATTGGTTGGAGCCATAGGGATCGTGATGAGCTTGACCCTGCAAGGGGCATCCTTTGAGGAAAACTTCGGTCTTGCCCTATTGTTTAAGCTGAGAGGTCCTCGCAGGCCACCGGAAGAAGCGGTGATCATCACCATGGATAAAGACTCTGCCAATCGTCTCAATCTTCCCGGATCTCCCGCCAAATGGCCCCGCTCCTTTCATGCCCGTCTGGTAAACACCCTTGCCGAAAAAAAACCTGCTGTCATTGTTTTCGATCTGATATTCACCGAAGCCCGCCTTCCGGAAGATGATGAGCTGTTTGCCAAAGCCATCCTAAATTCGGGAAATGTAATACTGGCAGAATGGCTTCAAACGGAAATAATTTCGGTATATGATGTTACCGGCGAGGAAAAAGGCTCACTACACGTTGAAAAAACCATTCCGCCCTTGCTCTCTTTCGGAAACTGTGCTTTGGCCTCAGCTCCGTTTATTTTGCCAAAGATGCCAGTTAAATTAAACAGTTATTGCTCGTTTCTGACAGGTGCTGAAGACACTCCCACACTACCCGTTTTGGTTTTTCAGGTTTACGCACTCGATGTGTATGATGAATTCATCCGATTGCTTCATGAATACAGCCCATCGGTCATCAGGATGCTTCCCCCGGATAAGAATAGAGTCATCACGGAAAAAAACATCGTAGAGCTGATGAGGATTTTGCGACAGCATTTCCTTCAAAATCCGGTCATTGCTGATAACATATACAACAAACTGGTGCAGCATGAACAACTTCCGGTCAATCCGGTCAAAAATCAGCTTTTAAAATCACTGGTCCGGACCTATCAGGAACCGAAAAGCAGGTATCTGAATTTCTACGGGCCTCCGGGAACTTTTCCCACGGTTCCCTATTATCAGGTATTGGAGAATATGGATAGGATGAACCATTCGTCATCTGCTTATCCCCTCGATTTTAAAGGCAAAGTTATTTTTATCGGCATTTCAGAGCAGATGGGGATTGAACAAAAAGACGGCTTTTATACCGTATTTTCTCAACCCGACGGCCTTGATATCAGCGGTGTTGAAATCGCCGCCACCGCTTTTTCAAATATTCTGGAAAATAGTCATATCCAACCGGTTTATCCTTCAGGACATCTTCTCATTGTAGGGTTATGGGGACTGATTATAGGTGTTTCATGCATGATAATGCCGGCCATTGTCAGTGCGGGCTTTATCACCCTGCTCAGTATATTCTATGTCTGGATCAGTCACGACCTTTTCAGTCAACATTTTCTCTGGCTCCCCCTGGTAATACCTGTTTTTTTTCAGATTCCGGCGGCGTTTTTCGGAAGCGTGTTATGGAAATATTTTACCGTCAATAAGGAGAGGAAAAACATCCGCACGGCATTTGGATATTATCTTCCTGGCCATGTTGCCGATCAGTTGGCAAGAGGTCTGAAACATATCGGAACCGACAGCCAACTGGTTTATGGAACCTGCATGGTAACCGACGGGGAGGAATATACCGCATTATCAGAAAATATGAACCCGGAAGACCTGAAAGCTTTTATGAACAAGTACTTTGAGGTGATTTTCGGGCCTGTCCGAAACCATTCAGGCTGTGTATTGGACATTAAGGGGGATTCTTCTCTGGCCATATGGGCAACCACTCATCCGGATTGCAAATTGAGAAATCTTGCATGTCAAACAGCTTTGGAAATCATTTGCGCCGTGAATGAGTTCAACAGAATATCAGCCCCCTTTACACTTCCCACCCGCATTGGAATCCACTCAGGCATGATATCTCTCGGACATATGGGTGCAATCGACCATTTTGAATATCGGGCCGCCGGAGACATTGTCAATACGGCATCCAGAATGGAAGGCTTAAACAAGTATCTGGGCACAAAAATTCTGGCCTCCGCAGAGGTACTTTTTCAACTCGATGGATTTTTAGCCAGGAATCTGGGAAAATTTATATTTGCCGGAAAATCAAAACCCGTTGAAGTCTTTGAACTTATCTGCAAAATCGGGGAAGCCGACTCCTGCAAAATGGATCTGTGCAATTCATTTTCAGAAGCGTTTGATGCCTATCAAAACCGATACTGGGAAAAAGCCATCAATTTGTTTTATCAGTCCATGAATTTTGAAAACGGAAATGGTCCTTCACGTTTTTACCTGGATCTGTGCAAAAACTATCAAAAAAATCCTCCTGATATTCATTGGGATGGAATCGTATATCTGGCCCAAAAGTAAATTTTTTTATCCCATTTTCGGGAAAGGCGCCTACAATGAAACCGATACAACTCATTGCTTTTGTTATCAGGATTCTGGTTCTGATTTTTCCGGCAACCCTTATTCCCGCAAGGGTTGCCGGCCAGTCATGTGATACATGGATTGCCAAAGCAGTTTCTGTTCAGGGTTTTGTTCAGGTAAAGAAAACCGGTGAAAATTATTGGACTCAGGTAAAACTGAATGACACCTACTGTTCAGGTGATATTATCCGGGTTAGCGAAAACAGCCGGGCAGCACTTGTCCTGGGCAATGAGACTTTCCTGCGTCTGGACCAGAATTCAACCCTGACCATCACCAGTCAAAAAGAAAAAAATCATTATGTGATCAACCTGTTTAAAGGGGTCATCCATTTTTTCACCTGCTTTCCCAAAAGGGTGACAATCTTGACCCATTTTGTAAATGCAACAGTCGAAGGTACCGAGTTTTATGTCAATGCAGAACCAGCACAAACGTTTCTGTCAATCTTTGAAGGCAGAGTCGCTGCAGAAAACGAAGCAGGTCGTCTTGTATTGGCTGAGGGACAAACAGCCGTATTCAAAGACAGACAGGCACCCGATACACTTATGGTGATCAGGCCCAGGGATGCGGTCCAATGGGCCTTGTATTATCCTCCGATAATCAACTGGAAACCAAGCGATTTCCACCGAGGTCAGAAGCAAAGCTGGGAATCCATGGTGCGAAAGTCTATTGGATACTACTGGAACGGAGAAATCGCCCCGGCATTTTCCGCCATATCGGATCCACCACAAAACATTAAAGATCCCCGATTTTATACTTACAGGGCCGCATTAAGCCTTACAGTAGGACGGGTGGATACCGCCCGGACAGACATTGCCGCGGCACTTATGCTGGATCCTTCCAATGCCTACGCTTTGGCCCTGAAATCCGTTATTTCCACAGTCCAGAATCAAAAAGATCAGGCCATTGCTTTGGCAAAACTGGCAACAGATTCAGATCCAGCATCTGCGCCTGCGTGGGTTGCTTTATCCTATGCACAACAGGCTCGTTTTGACCTTCAGGGAGCCTTAAACAGTCTGAAACAGGGGGCAAAATCAGACCCTGAAAACGCATTGATATGGGCCAATATCGCGGAAATCCAGCTCGCACTGGGAAATCTGAGCCAATCTGCCGAAGCGGCAGCTCGGGCTATAGAACTCAATCCCAATCTGTCAAAAACTCAGACAATTTTTGGGTTTTCCCACCTGATCCACATCAGAATCAATGACGCCAAAGCAGCATTTGAAAAAGCCATAGAGCTGGACTCGGCTGCTCCTTTGCCGAGGTTGGGACTCGGACTGGCCAAAATCCGGGGGGGTGATTTGGAAGACGGTCGTAAAGAAATAGAAATCGCCGCAGGTATCGATCCTGATAATGCGTTGGTCCGAAGTTACCTGGGCAAAGCGTATCATGAAGAAAAGCATGATCCATCAGCCCAAAAACAGCTCGAGGTCGCCAAAAAACTTGATCCTTTGGATCCTACCCCATGGTTTTATGATGCCATCCGCAAACAGTCCGTCAACCGGCCTGTGGAAGCCCTCCATGATCTGGAAAAATCCATAGAACTGAATCATAATCGAGCGGTATACCGGTCACGTCTGCTGCTGGACCAGGATCTGGCTGCACGTAATGCCGGTTTGGGCAATATTTACGACAATCTCGGATTTCAGATGCAAGGCCTGGCACAAGGATGGAAATCCGTGAACATCGACCCGACAAACCATTCTGCGCATCGATTGCTGGCAGACCTTTACCCTGCTGTACCCAGGCATAACATTGCCAGAGTCAGCGAGCTGTTGCAGGCGCAATTGCTTCAACCCCTGAATACGACCCCGCTTCAACCTTTGCTTGCGGAAAATAATACGTTAATTTTGGAAAATGCAGGTCCCACCGATCTTTCAACCAACGAATTCAGCCCCTTGTTTCTTCGAAATCAATTGACCCTGCAGCTTGACGGTATTGTCGGCAGCAAGAATACCTGGGGGAATGAAATCATTCAATCAGGACTCTGGAATCGGTTTTCCTACAGCCTGGGGCAATTTCACTATGAATCCGACGGATTTCGCCCCAATAACGACCAGAAGCAGGATATCATCAACGGATTTTTCCAGGGGGCTATCTCTCCGAAAACAAGTATCCAGGCAGAGATCCGCCATAAGGACAGAGAATTTGGAGATCTGGAACTTTTATTCAATCCTGCA
Organism: uncultured Desulfobacteraceae bacterium; assembly: GCA_964478625.1. Classification (GTDB taxonomy): domain Bacteria; phylum Desulfobacterota; class Desulfobacteria; order Desulfobacterales; family SKZT01; genus SKZT01. The sequence goes on along the minus strand of CAYZJH010000119.1, from coordinate 2,640 downwards.
TGGTTTAATCCCAACCTGAGGCAACACATTCAGACCAATACCTATCGTCTGGGATTGAGACACAGCTTCTCTCCCGGATCCGACATGATTGTGTCTCTCATGGGCAGCAATATCGACGAAAGTATTAATAATCACGATGAATTTGTCACTACCGAAATTGATGAGAACACAAAAGGGTATTTAGGGGAAACTCTTCATTATTATCGAAGGGAAAAATTATCATTGATCACCGGAATCGGTTATTATAACGCTGAATTAAAAAAATCACTTAAATTCATTTCTGCCAACCCCGAAATTTTTCCGGATTTCATCAGTCGGCAAAAACCAGATAAACATCATTTTAACGGGTATATTTACCCTTTTATCCATTGGTCAAAGGATCTGACCTTTACAACCGGATTCAGCTACGACAGTTTTGATGATGACCGCACATCCAGAGATCAGCTGAACCCGAAACTGGGGGCAACCTGGAACCCGATTTCACCGACAACATTCCGCCTTGCTTTATTTCGCAACCTGAGAAGAACTCTGATTTCAGAACAAACCATTGAACCTACACAAATTGCGGGATTCAACCAGCTTTTTGAGGATGTTCCCGGCACCGATGTTTGGACCTGGGGAGTGGCAATGGAACAAAAATTGCCCCGGAACCTTTTTGGAGGAATACAATTTTTCAGGCGCCACCTGGATGTTCCCTATGAAGATATAAACCCCATACCCGGAAAAAATGAATTTGAACGAACAGATTGGGATGAATCCATAGGAAATATATATTTTTACTGGGCTCCTCACACCTTGTTCACCTTTAAAGCGGAATACTGGTATGAAGAGTTCGACCGGGGAAAAGACTTTTCGGGTATTGAAGAAATCATCGATCTGAAAACGAACCGGTTGAATCTGGAAGGCAACTTCTTTCACCCCTGTGGTCTGTTTGCAGGATTGAAAACAAGCTATATCCATCAGAAAGGTGAATTCGGCGACCCCCAATCTCCCCCTACAACCAAAGATGATGATAACTTCTGGGTCATCGATGCCAATGTCGGCTATCGTCTTCCCAATCGCCGGGGCCATATCACCCTGGAAATAAAGAATCTCTTCGATGACAAATTCCAATACCAGGATATAGATCCGACCAACCCGCGAATCGTTTCGGAAAGACAGATTTTCACAAGAATAAGATGGGTATTTTGATTTTTTAAAACGTAGTTGGAAGATCCATAGGCGAAGTCGATTCAATACCCTGCACTGTTGAAAAAACTTTAACCGCAAGGAGGTACATGATGGAAAGAATTGGAGACGAATTCGATGTCACCCTTAAATTTGATGAAAACGGGGAACTTTACGATGTCGTACCGATCAATCCGGGAAGGGAGTATAAGGTTGAAAAGCTGACAACTTTAAGAGACCTCAATTTTTATCAAGCAACCGTGGTACTCTACGGGCATGGAAGTCCCGGATATACGGTGTATAAGACTACTGATGGGTACATAATAGTTAGGAAACCTCAGCCTTAGTAATTGCATCTGTATTCCGGGATTAAGACCCATGCCGAAATGCTTTTCGGGAAAGCCTGTTTTTTGCAGGCTTTCCATTTCATTCCACGCCAACCGCCATTGTCATGGATATGAACAGGTTTCATCGTTTTAAAAAGTAAGAGTTTATTCCCGGATATGCGGGATGTTATACAATCCTTTCCGCATTTGGCCTGCTGATAAATCGGTATGCGGGAAAATACATAAGCCACAAACCAATGATAAATGTGATTGGACCCTATGGATTTTTTGTCTTCTTTATGTGAATATTGCAATCTAAATATTAGAAAATAAAAAGCTCATGATGCTCCCGCAAAATAAAACAAAGATTGGTTGCACCATAGGTCCGGCCTCCGCAACGCGTGAAACCATAGCGAAAATGATTCGGGCCGGTATGAATGTGGCCCGCTAAAACTTTTCTCACAGCGATTTTGAAAGCCACAAAAAAATGATTGAAGACTTGCGGGAAGCGGCGCTTTCCACACACCCTGAAGCCAACCATCGCATGGAGATCATCCATCTGGGAAAGGATTGAAAAAAGAAACTCCATGGCCTATTTTTCCTCCCTCCGCTCCTCCCAATGAGGGAGGAGTTTTCGTTCAGCCATTATTTATAAAGAGAAATGGCTTTTCTCAAATCAGTGTCGATACCGCTGATCAAATCATTAAACTCACTTTTCAACTTAGCCCATGTGCTTTCATCAGCTTTTTCTATTTCCTCAAGTTTTTTTCCGGCTTTTTTATGTTTCTCTATAATGTCATCCATGTTGAATTGGGATACATTTTCCTTCGCCTGCTCTTGTTTCTTTTTGATTTCCTTCAAAGATTCATCGCACTTAAGAAATCGGGCCTTAATTTCTGCTACATATTTTTCTTTTTCTTTCATTATCGATCTCCCTAATATGAATGATTGATTTAGCTCTTTTTCAAAAACCAGTTTTTTCAGCCGCCTCATTGAAAATTCCGGCACTTGATTGAATTGCATTGTGCTTCGGAAACAAAGCCTTGCGGCCAGTGCAAAACGTCCCTTTTCGCATCCTCCACCCGGGTGCTCGACCAGATAACTACCTGTAAGCCTCCATATTACCCTGCAATATAAGCATGAAAAA
>CAYZJH010000118.1:0-7965 GCA_964478625.1 uncultured Desulfobacteraceae bacterium | reverse complement strand
GGCTTGTTGCAAATGCAAGAAAAAAGCGTAATGCCTATGGCCGGGAGCTTACGTATTGCATTGCATTCAACCCATGTCAAGCTCTTTTTTCGTTTTGTATTTTTTTATAGTTACTTACATTTTATGTTTTAATGAGAAGAGGAATCATGGTTTCGACGAGCAGTCATGCGGGAAGAAACGGGACCGTAAACGATAACAGACTTTTGAATGATTTGAGCGCATTGGAACGAAGGCATATATAGCAGATTCTGGATGACGGATACTGGACTTGAAAAACTCCTCCCGGTTCTATTCAGGAAGTGGTTCGCAGTACATCTCATCCTCGAAAATGGCTTCCCAATCGAACTCCGTGACGGGATCCTGCAGTTCCAATGTCATGGTCAAAAGCGGCTCTACGGCTTTTCCGCATGCCTGCCACTGTTTCCATCCCTTGTCGTTTCCCAAGATCGTTTTGGGACACTCCGGAATATCCTTGCGGTAAAAAGGTGTCAGTTCTCCATCGAAATGGGCCACCCGACCGGAAACAAGATGCAACACGTCGATTTTTACTGGAATTTTTTGATTCGGAGTGATCCCATAACTACCGATGTAGAGTCGACAATTTTTCCCAATACCAAAAAATGGAGGGTCGGCTGTTTCATGTTCACCGAAAACGCCAAAAAATGGATTGAAATAAAATCCATTGGCGTAATGATATCCCCATATGACCTTACCAGAGTCAAGAGTTTGTGAAGTCATTAGTTTCACGAAAATTGGCACCGGGCATACGCCGTTATCACGAATATCTATCGCAACAAACTCCTCCAAAACAGAATATTCTATGTACGCATCTTCACATGACAAGAAGAGCAAAGACGGGATCAAAAGAAACACTTTACTTTTTTTCCAAGACATGGATTTCCTCCGGTTTCACGAATCTCCCAAAAACAGGAGATTCCCATTCAAATCCAAGGGAGATTTCCGACACAGATGATTCAATTTCCAGATACGTTGTGGAGATATTGAAAGCCCTGTTTTTTTTTCGATGTTCCTTAATTGTTTGACTGTCAAACCATCCTTGCGTTTTCGCCATAAAAGTGGATCGAGCAGGTTTGTACGGAAATTCACTGGGGTTATTGCTATAGCGCACATAAAAACCAAAGTTATTCAGATTGTATTTTTTGCTAATAATGTCTGCAACGTTACTTTGATCAATTTTCAGAGTAATGCTTTCTCCCTCTGAAAAAACCGTAATCTCCACGGGAATCAAACCGAAAGCACCACTGTAAATATCTAGGCACCTATAACTCGTGTCGTTTATGTCAATATTAAGATAATCTTGTTTGTCATATAACTCCATGTTTGTTCCATATACATTTTCACTTTTTGTCTTGTTATCGTCGCATGCAGCCACCATGAGCAATGAAATAAAAGTGACAATAAGCAGTATAGATGGCCTTTTTGTGTTTCTCGCGCCTTTTATTGATGCCAAAAGAATCAGCATGAAAAACAAGAAACCCAAAGGGGTGTTTTGACTTTGAAATCCCGAAGTGGAACAACCATTACTTTTCTTTTTTGCAGGTTTCGAAACGTCTTCCATACTCACTTCCGAAGTGGAGAGTTTGTGCCAGTTATCTACAGAAATTTTTATCACACTATTACCTGGAACAGAAAAAGAGATGGGTTTTTCCAGCGGCAGTTTATTTTTTGTAAACAATTCAACCATCTGGTCCAGTTCTTCCATGTCCTTCAACTCCGGAAAATAGGGCAGATACGACGTATGTAGAGTAGCACTGATTTCCAGCGAATGCTCGCCTTCGTTTTCGACCAGAATATTTTTTTCTTCATCCCAAGAGATGTTCAATTTCCAGGGGGAATTCGCACCGGAAACAATTTCAGAATCCATCAAATAACTATAATTGCGAATGACTTTTTTCCTGTTTTCATCATATACAAATTTCCCATCAATAGTTTGTAAAGGTCCCGAAAAAAATGTCATGCTTTTAAGCTGCAATGAATCAATCCCGGAATCCGAATTTATTGTGATTGAACGGTTATCTTTTCTCACTGCTGTAGTCATTCTGGTGGATCGTTCTGGCTCAGCTTCAACATAAACGCCCAGAAACTCTCCATATTGTGCATAATAGAAACTGCTTTTTCCTTCAGGAAAAAGCATGGTTCGCTGGATCGTTGCAGGAGCCGTGTGCAGATACGTCAGGACCTGAATGTCATCGGGCAACCCCGGCAAGGGGAGCCGGGTAGGTATTTCGGGATCGTTTGCAGAAGAATGGACTTTTTTCTTATCGAACAGTACATTCAACCAATCTCCCAACTCATCTCCCAGTTCCAAGATGAGATTTGAAACACTGACTGGGATTCTAGTGTATTCGTGTGGCGTTGATACAAAAGCAAATTTTTTGTATTCATCGAAAACAAATTTCTTCTTTCTTACGTCCAGATCGAGGTAGTTAAATATATGACGAAAATAGTTTCCATTCAAATCAGTTGGTGGGTCATATATTACATTACCCAGAGCGTTTGTTACCTTGACGTCATCTTGCCAGTTTAACGCATTCTGTCTTGAAGGCATGAGTATAGAGTAAAAACGAGTTTTATTCCCTTCAACATAGTTGCCACATTCATTTATCCAACTCGTCAAAGTAAAATCCACCGTATCCGAAGGATTTCCCGCCTGAAAAGGCCGCAAGCACCGCATTCCGTAACTAAGATACTCCCGGTTGGGATCATAGACATAGATTCGATCCGTATCGCCAGTGTGTTGCATCCGAATGGGTACAATGCTATGCGACTCTTTGGCCGTCGAAGAATCTGCCATGGTTAGAATGCTGCTTCCCAGAATGATTCTCTGAGGATTCTCTTGGCAATTATCGACAAGCCAATTTTCCCGTTCGCGGGGCGACCAGTTCTTGAAAAAGTCATTGTGGAACGAAAGATTTGCAGGCATCGAATCTTTGATGCTTGATGGAAGATTGCAAATTCCCGGAAAAAACAACGAGGTGAATCCCGAGAGGTGATCGTCTTTGAAGCGGGCAAAATCCAAATATTTATTCAAAAACTCACCCGTCATTGTTTTTCCCTGCATGCCAGCCAGATATAACATCAGGTCGTTTTCGGTGATGGAGTCGGTGCACTTATTCTCCTCATCCCGACGTCGACAGCATTCAAAATAGCAAGAACCCCGCGACGTATCATCACATGGTGCGGGAGGATAGGATCCGGATTTGTAATATTTACAGGAACTGAAATCGCTCCATTTGATCTTTCCCTGACGCCACATCTGGAAGGCAATGGAAAATCCGGTACACCATGCCGACATTTTATTCAACACTTTCGCATAAATAGGCGCCCAAAGAAGGTAATTGGCCAAACCGCACTCAAATATGCCCAGATAGGAGTTAAGAGCAGCCGCTGCGCAGATGGCCACTTTTTTAACAATTTCTGTTTTGTCCGCGTTACTCCAACTAATTTTCTTTCCATTGCTGTTATAGTAAGTCTGAAAATAGGTTTTGATAAAACTCCAGCTTGTAAATGGTGATTTCCACCATTTGAAATCACCGTCGGCTCTTTTCGAGTTGTCGAAATTGATAAAAAAACCTTCCTGATCCAATAGAGTGGGGCTGGAGGTTCCCCGACTCAGGTTCTTGCCGGTAATATTTTTCAACCAGTTTCGACGGTTGGAATTGGGCAGAAAAACAACCGGCAAATCCTTGATCGTTCTACTGCCGTTGGCATCCGTCAGGGTGATGCGTACGTTTCCCTGAGGAATTCCGTTATAAAACAGGGTCCGATCCCCGAGTACAGATGGCTGCCTGGATGTTCTGAAGGAATCCAGGGATTTGTTCAAATTCTGGAACCGGAACCTCTTCCGTATCTGCCAGCAGGCGGAATCCGTGGGCATGCACACAGGGCAATTCAAGTTTTCTTCATAAAGGACATCAACTGTGGGTGGATGACCTTCATGCATGGTCTGCAACTCTACCCGCACGGACTTCAAACTGTTTTCTGAGTCCACCATAAAATCGAAAAACAAGTCATCTCCGCTCATCAGAACGGGACGACGAAGAAAGTGGATGACTCCATTGGAAAACGCTTGTTGAAAACCGGCATGATTGATAGTCAAAATATCTTGGTCTGCCGTAATGATTTTAGGCTTATTTTCACCACCGGACGCAGGAAGGAAGAGAATGGAACGTGTGGACGTGTTTCCTGCCAGATCCACTGCATTGACCCGAATGTGCGCCCTACCGTTTTTGCATACTTCAGAAAGAGGCACTATTAATTCTTTATAGTCAACCCTGCAAAAAACTGGTATTTCGATAATTCGGCCGAAGAGCGTTGTTGTGAATTGATCGCAAACCACCTCACTGTCTTGCGGCCATTGCGCCGGTCCAGACCAACCGAAGTTTTCGGATAAAAGTACCTTGCCGCTTTGCAGATCTTCCACTTCAATCAACCGGAGTCTTCGGTCATCTTGCACTTTGAGAACCAAAGGATATCCTGCCGAGGCAAACCTTCGTCCAAATCGGGCATATCTGGATCCGGAATACAATGGCTGCGGCTGCACGGTCCCCGGAGGGATCCAATGCACGCATGAGGTCAGAACATCCTGTATGTCGTGAGGAGAATGTTGCTGAATGTGATCAATCGCTGTAGATGAACTGATAGACGGCCTCGCAAAGATGGGGGAAATACTATTATGTTTCCTGTTTCGTGCATGCGGCGGTGCACTGTTTTGCCCGCAACGGATAGGGGTATAAATGCCTATGTCGATCATGGGCGCCTGCGTATCTGGTTGGCAGTCCGTAGGACAAGTCGAAAATTCTCCAGGTTCACAGATCAAGTTGCCACACTCAGATGGAAACTGGTGTGACCAGAAGGGGTCTGGTCCTTCATCAATTCCATATGTAAAACGCAATGCCGGTTCCTGACCAGTGCCCGTCGTTCGCATCGCGAATCCTGCCGGTAGGGTGGAATAACCAGGAAATGTGTCAGATGGTTCAACTGTGAGTACGAAAACGATGAATTGCGGCCCGCCCCCGGATAGCCATAAAGGCAACAGGACCGATGTCAAATCGATTTCCAGTTGGGGTGATGAATCACTCAACGGCAGATCCAGTACTTCAATGGCGCTACCAAGATTTGGAACTGAAGGCAGGAATGGCCCATTGATTGTCGTATTCCAGGAATACAGTTCAGAAGGGGAAACGCCCGATGGCGAAATCCACAACTTCAATCGAGGTTCTCCCACTTCGGTCCCGATAATAAATTGGACAGTATTCAGGGTCAAAGCGATTTCATGTACCTGTGCCCATATACTCGGATCGGAAAAATCAGGGAGTTCAAAAAGAAGGTAAACGAGGGAATGATTGACCCGGGAGTCATATCCGACCATCTCCTCTGGTATCCAACCCACCCCGGCGGGATTGGTGGAACCCAGATCCCCTGTTCGCAACAAACCATCAAAATTCACGTCACAACGTCGATTTGCTGTGGTCAAATACGAATGAGTCCGAGTGAGACCTCCCCACCAGGTAATTTGGGAATTTGGTTGATCACAGGTTTTTGCAGGATAGATATACACCTCCCTCTCAATTGCATACGCGCTGGTTATTAATGAGGGGGGCGTAATGTAATTATATGCAAGGAACAATAACATCGTCCATTTTTTCATGCAAATCTCCTTCATTGGGTCACACCACTCCGCCAGGAGACCCAATAACACAAATAGATAATAGGCCAATACTCAGAATATGGGGGACCTTCCATGGCCCAAAAACTGGCCCGGTTGGAAACGCCATTCCGTAATAGATCCCGGGCCCGAAGGCGTACCGTGAAACCCAGGTCCTGTCTGTCCAACGCATCTTGAATTGGCTGTGTAATATCAAACGCGGATTGCTCGTACCCCTCATACGAAGCTTCCAGTGCATTCTGATCTTCCGGGATTTCTGCCCATATGGCAGGTTCGAGAAATTGACTACTCAAAATGACGGAAGAATAAGGCAGAACATCCAGAACAATATCGGAGGGCGGCATACCCCAAGGTGGCGCATTGGTCAACTGAAGTGCAGCGCGATCCAGATGCTCGGACGGAATGGTTCCAAGGGGAAATGGTGCAAGCGGAAAATCAATGGTAATGATGGTTCTGATTTCCTCACCCGTCACATGGGTTCCCACATTCAATTGTGTGCTGGACAGAAACGTGTAGTTGCTCCCCTCAATCACCATGCCATCTTGTTCGCCCGTCATGGGGATGGCTGCACCGCATTGCGTCCAATCCATTTCAACCATAAGAGTCAAGTTTTCCTGAACCCTCAGGTACTCGGCATTGGCTGATGGACAAACATCGCTTGGTATGGAAAAATATGCAGTTTCCCCATCTTTTGGAATTTCAAGTGGAGAGAATGTGACGGTCGTCGCATTTGCATTCCAACTCCATTCTCCGGCCCAATCCCGCTGCGGTTCCCCATGCGGGTTTATTTTTACCTTGATGTGTTGCATGCAAACCTGTGTGTTCATGGGGCGGTCAAAGGACACTACAAAATCCGGAATGCTTCTGCGATACATTGCCCACAGTTCAGGAGAAAACGAGATCACCGTTGGGTGGTCATATTCCTCATAATCATAATCCTGATTCACAAAATCCCACCACCAGTTTCCATTCCAGTCATATGCATCCTCCACTGCGGTGTCCTGAGCATCCATGCCTGCATCATACAATGGAATTTTCTTATGCCTTGGATCTGGGCAACCAGATAAAGAAAAAGAAGAAAAGGCAACAATAAAAAAAACAAATAGTCTCAACCTTACCAGCGAACATTTCTGGGATAATTCATTCATGGGACAACCTCCAGATAAGTATTTGAGGAAAACTGCGGGATGTCAAGATAGAATTTTAACAAAAAGTCCACCCCCGGTTGCGTGGGTTCACCGATGCCTTTCGGCAATTCGCCGAATGCATGGCACAGGGAGTGCCGGATTGTGGCAGAACTGATTGCAGGAAAGGAGGTGAAACATGTTTTTCACCCGACTCACAGACGAAAACGATTCTTCCGGTTCCACCAACTGTACCATCAATTGCACCACCGAACACTGCGGCGGCATTTTCTTCGGCGGGGTCCTGATCCTGGCTGGCGTGGCCTTCATCCTGGCCCATCTGGGCAGGCTCCCTGCGGGCTTCACCTCCGCCTGGCAACTCTGGCCCGCGCTTTTGGTGTGGGGCGGAATCTGCAATCTGGCTACCATCCGCCACGGGGGAAGCCTGGCCTGGGGTCTGGGGCTGGTGGGCGCCGGCGGTGCCCTTTTGGCGTCCAAAGCGGGGATCATCGCCCTCTCCTGGAGCCTGATCTGGCCGGCTTTGCTGATTTTCGCCGGAATCATGGTGGTCTGGGGGACTTTCTTCCACAAGTCAAAGAAATGGCACACCTTCAGCAAGGACATCCACACCGGTCGCTTCGAGACCTCCATCGTCATGGGCGCCCGGGAGGATTCCGTGACCTCCCGGGAATTCGAAGGTGGCTACATCCACTGCGTCATGGGCGGCATCGAACTGGATATGCGGGAGGCCGAAATCCTGGGAAACGAGGCGGTCCTGGATGTGAAGGTGGTGATGGGCGGCATCGAACTGTTCGTGCCTCCCCACTGGGAAGTCGTCTCCCGGTGCACCCCCATGCTGGGGGGCGTGGAGAACAAGACCCGGAGCACCGCCGGCAGTGAAACACCGACAAAACGGCTGATCATCAACGGCGCAGTCATCATGGGTGGCATCGAAATCCGCCTGTAGGAGAACCCGTGCACAAGAACAGCCTTGTCCCCTATTTCCTCGCCTGGATTCCCATGGCCATCCTGGTGGGCGTGCTGCTCGTCAACCGCGGACACGGCGCGGCGGCCATCCCCCTGAGCCTGCTGTTTGACCTGCCCATGGCGGCCATCGGGGCCAGTTCCCGCTTCATGTGCCGGGCGCTTCCC
>CAYZJH010000117.1:6373-8106 GCA_964478625.1 uncultured Desulfobacteraceae bacterium | reverse complement strand
TTTAAGAGCCGCATCAAAACCATAAACATGAAGATCCACCTTTTCGCCAAGCAAAAAATCATTTGCCGTGGTCAATTGTGACAGTATGCCGATGTTGCCGAGATTGTTGTCGTAATTCAGGTTGTTTTGACCGGTACCAACCTGAACGCGATTGTAGTAATAATTAGCTCCCACGGAAAACAACGGCTTTTCAGTGATATCGAAATCGGCCTCGCCATAGGGCATATCTGAAAAAGGGGGGCCGGGGGGATTTGGCAAATTGGTGCCGTTTTAAAAATCCCCCTAAATCCCCCTTTTTCAAAGGGGGACTTTCTGATTCCGCCTGAATTCACCTTTCAAAGATGATCTTTATACACACTTGACACCGTTGTTGAAAAAAACATGCCAGAATCATTATATTTACCCGAATCTCGTGATGATGCTGAATTCATATGGTTTTAGCCACTGGAAGGGAATTCGGCAATTATTCACCTTCCAGGCGCTGGAACGGGTTTCCGTGCCGATAACTGCCCGAAATTTGTTTATTCAAACAAATCCTTGTGCGCTGAAAGCGCAGGACATATCAGCCCAGGGCAACGCTCTGGGGCGGATTTTCAATATGTTTTCGTCGTTCGATTTCCCTGAGCAGTTCCTGGTTGGATTTTCCAACTCAACATTGCACGGATCCAAATCTTTTTTCATTTTGGGCTACCATTTCCACAATACGGGATTGTCGTCCAGATGATCAGTGACGATTCGGCCGATGCCATCCATTTCCGCCAGATCTTCTTCTGAAAGGACAATATCGGCGGCCTGGGCATTCTGAACGGTCTGTGCCGCATTTCGCGCTCCTGCAATGGCACAGGTGTTGGTATGGGAGATCACCCAGGCGAGCGCCAGTTGTGCCATGGTAATGCCGTTTCGCTCCGCGATGGGGCGTAATTTTGCCAAAGCCTCCTGAACCCGGGGATAATGATCCGGATGAAAAAGACGGTTTTTGGCCCGATGATCGCCTTCTTCAAATTTGTGGTCCGGCCCGAATTTTCCGGTGAGAATACCCTGGGCCATGGGAGAGTAAGCCAGGATCGAGATTTGATTTCGGATGCAATAGGCGATGGCATCTTTTTCCTCATGCCGCCAGAACAGTGAATAAGGCGGTTGATGGCTGTCAATGCGACCATATCGGGAAGCTTCTTCGATCTGTTCACGGGAAAAGTTCGATACGCCGATCGCACGGATTTTGCCCTGTTCCTTGAGCTGATTCAATGCACCCATGGTTTCTTCGATGGGAACCTTCCTGCTGCCGAAAGAACCCGAAGGCCAGTGGATCTGGTAAAGATCGATGTAATCCGTCCGCAGGTCTTTTAATGACGTGTGGCATGCCTTGATGACTTTGTCATGGGCCAGAGAATGAGCAAAGACCTTGGTGGCAATGACCACGTGATCCCGAATCTCCCGCAGGGCCCCACCCACGATCCGTTCGGAATGGCCGTTTCCATAAACCGTTGCCGTGTCGAACGTGGTGACGCCTGCATCGAATGCGGCCCGCATGGCTGCTGTGGTTTCGGTGTCATCAATGCCTGTCCACATGGTTTTCCCGGCTTGCCAGGTTCCCATAATAATCCGGCTGATCCGGATGTCTGATTGACCCAAGGTGATGAACTGCATGATACCCCCTTTTTTTTAATTATCCGGATATCGAAAGTATGTCACGCCCTTTCAGTTATGTTTCTTTAATTATGTTCCCCCCAGGG
>CAYZJH010000117.1:0-6273 GCA_964478625.1 uncultured Desulfobacteraceae bacterium | reverse complement strand
CCCCCTTTTTCAAAGGGGGACTTATATGTAACGGCCTTTCAGGCCTGACCATATCACACCGTCGAATTTATGCCGATTTAACGCAAGTCATAGGTACTAGAAGAATCCTTATGTGTTTAACAAAGCAATTGATATGCATTATAGCGTTTAGTCAATTTCTTTACCACATTATTTTTTTGACTTCCTTTCCTTGCAAATCAAGTGATAAGCGCTCTACTTGGCTGTACCGGGCTCAAAGGGTCAAGTGAATGCTCCCCCCTTTGAAAAAGGGGGGGCGGGGGGGATTTGACAAGTTGATGCCATTTTAAAAATCCCCCTGAATCCCCCTTTTTCAAAGGGGGACTTTCAGATTCCCTCTCAATCTACCTTTTTCAAAGGGGGACTTTTGTGGTCTCTCACTAATGCCATATGGCACAATAATAAAAAAGGGACATGCCGGAGCATCCCATAATCTGACCCCGATGGGTTTTTGCCGCAATGGCGGTGGTATGTCACCGGAGTCACTCAACCTGAACCTCAATTGATTTAGGACTGTAATTTTTATAAATTTGTATCTATAGTACCCGCAGGAGGACATGTCATGGGATGGGATTTACGGGAACTGGTTTCCGCAGATATCAATAAAACTCTTTCTTTACTCGATACCTCTTTTCGGGGTCTTTCAAAAGAACAGGCCGATGATTTTCTTAAAATCTATGGCCCCAACGAAATTGAAAAGGGGTCTAAAAAATCTTTATTGGAAAAGATTATCGATTCTCTGATCGAGCCGATGGTTATCATCCTTTTTGTCGCCGCAGCCTTTTCTCTGGTCATCGGCAACAGGATCGAGGCCATTGCCATACTGGGAGTCGTGATCATCAATACGGCCATCAGCCTGATTCAGGACGGTAAAGCAGAAAGGGCGGTCGAAGAGCTGAAAAAAATGCTTTCCCCGCAATTCAGAGTGTTAAGAAACGATGTGGTGGAAATTATTGCATCCAGATTTATCGTCCCAGGGGACATCCTTGTTTTCGAATCCGGAGACATTATACCGGCCGATTCAAGAATCATTGAAGCCAACTGCGTTCTGGTGGATGAAGCCCATCTGACCGGAGAAAGCGAGCCCATCGAAAAAGTGTCGGATGCGATTAAAAAAGCTGATCCTCGGCTCTATGAGATGAAAAATATTCTTTTTGCCGGAAGCAAAATTCTGACGGGTTTCGGTAAAGCGGTGGCGATCAATACCGGGGGAAGCACGGAAATGGGTAAAATTGCGACCCAAATTCAGGAAACTGATCTTGAGAAGACCCCGCTTCAGAAAAAGCTCGGCCTCGAAATCAGGTACCTGGTTGTACTGGCCATGATTTCCGCTTTTTTTGTATTTATGTTAACCCTGTTTCAAAGCGTGTATCCGTTTAGCGGTCGGATGTTTGATGATTTTTCACTCCTGTTGAACATATTGGAAATTCCTCTTTTAACTGCTATCAGTGTCATGGTTGCCGTTTTTCCCGAGGGCATGCCGGCATCCATAACCATTGCCCTTGCCCTTGCCGTGGAACGGCTTGTCAAAAATTCGGTCATAGTCAAAAAGCTCTCTTCTGTGGAAACGCTGGGAAATGTTGATTTCATTTGTACGGATAAAACCGGGACGATTACCCAGCACAATATGACTGTCAAAGAATTTTATGCCGATGGTGAATTTCACAGCATCGCCGATATTTTCAAGCTGATCGCCGAAGGGCGGTATTCTTTCATACAAGATATTTTTCTGATCTCGGTCAAGTGCTCTACAGCCAATGTGGTGGAAAAAAATGGAACCATTATCCGGGAAAGCGGCGATCCCACCGAAACCTCGCTGATTAAAGCCGGAATTCTCACCGGATTCAAGCCGGGCTATTTTGACTCCTATACCGTATTGGACAGGATTCCTTTTTCATCGGAAACCATGTATTCGGCAGTATTGGTCCGAGATCCCCGCAGCAAAAGATTTTTTCTTTGCAAAGGGGCGCCGGATCGTATTATCGCACTTTGCAGCCACTATATATCCGGTGGTGAAGTTTTAAAACTGGAATCTTCCCGAAAGGACCATATCGCCAGAGAGTTAAGCACCCGTTCGCAAAGGGGGTTGAGGCTCATTGCGTTTATGAAACAGGAAATTTTTCAGCCGCAGGATAAGATGGATACCGATCTGATCAACGGGGGGATCTTCATCGGAGCCGCCATGATCTATGATCCGCCCAAGGATGAAGTGATCCAGGTGGTGGCGGAAACCCGAAAGGCCAATATCCGGGTTGTCATGATTACCGGGGACAGCAAAAATACGGGTTTTTCCATAGCCAAAAGCGTAGGGATCGCCGATGACATGGACCAGGCCATCGAGGGTCGCGAACTGGAAGGTTTCAGCAATGCGGAATTTCAACAAAAAGTCGAGCATCTGCGGGTATATTCAAGGGTTGCTCCCATGGACAAGTTAAAAATTGTCGATATGTTGAAATCCAAGGGACACATTGTGGCCATGACCGGAGACGGTGTCAACGATGCCCCCGCGTTGAAAAAAGCCGATGTCGGAATTGCCATGGGAAGGTCCGGAACCCAGGTCTCTCAGGAGGCCGCCGACATCATCCTTACGGATGACAATCTCTCGACGATTGTCAAGGCGATCAGAGAGGGAAGGACCATTTATCAGAATTTGAAAAAACTGGTCCGCTATCTGATTACCAATAACCTTGGAAAAGTTGCCGGTATCCTGCTGACCCCTCTCATGGGATACAGCTGTCCGTTGTTGCCGATTCAGCTCCTGTGGTCCAATGTGGTCATGGAATCCTTTCCGGGAGTCGGTATATCCACGGATACGGCAGATCCCGGTATCATGAAAAAAAAACCTTCCAAAATCACCGAGCCCTTAATAGATACCAAAACCCGGTTTAAAATGATCCTGGATGGATTGATTTTCGGATGCGCCATTTCCCTGGCCTATATCCTTTCTTTTGAATGGACGAAAGATCCTGTTGCGGCGGGTACGGCGGCATTTGCGGTGACGTTGATTTCGCCACAGATTTATGTATTCGTATTAAGGGAAGGGTCCATCCGGCAAAAAATCATGCTTCCCAACAAACTTCTGAAATTCTTTTTTCTGTTTACCCTGGTCATGGTTTTGGCGATTACCTATCTTCCGGCTCTGAATGTCATATTCACAACCCGGCCCATTGACGAAGGGCGTATCTGGGTGCTGATCATTGCCCTTTCCTTTTTGTCGTCCTTGTTCCGGTTGATGATGAACTCGATTTCGGGTAAACATGATGGTCATTCTGAAACCGATAAGAGTTGATCCTGCGGATTTTCACTGATTCCCCAATGGAACGGTTCCGTTTTGGGAATAAAAGGTATCGCCAAAATCCTTGACAAAGTTAATTTTCTTATATACTACCATGATAATTAATATATTCGTGATTGTATACACAGCGGTGGGATGCTGATCGGGAACAAAGAACTGTGTGGAGAATCCTATGCATGGGAATCAAAATTTAACGGATCAGGAACCGGGGATCAAATCGGCCTTTCAGTTCAACCGCATGGAATTGGCGGGTTCTTTCGGCGATCTCGGAACCATTTTGCCGTTAGCCATCGGAATGATTTTAATCAACGGTCTTCATCCCATGGGTTTATTTCTGGGTGTCGGGTTATATTATGTCTTTGCCGGTCTCTATTTCAGGGTCACCAGTCCTGTAGAACCCATGAAGGTGATCGGGGCCTATGCCATTGCCACCGGAATCACTGCCGGCCAGATTCAGGCTTCCAGTCTGTGGGTTTTCCTGTTTTTACTGATCATCGGTGCAACCGGGATCATTACACTGATAGGCCGCTATATTCCCAGGCCGGTTATTCGAGGGGTTCAGTTATCCACAGGAGTTTTGCTGGTTTCCCAGGGAGTGAAGCTGATGTTGGGCACCTCGACATTTCAAACCATGAGGGATGCGGCAGAACCGTATCTGAGCATCCAGAGCCTGGGACCGATTCCTCTTGGATTGCTGATCGGAACCATTTTAGGGGTTATTACCCTGTTGTTGCTTGACAACCGGAAATTTCCCGCCGCCATTGTCGTGGTGGGAGCAGGTATTTTAACGGGTATTTTTCTGGGAACGCGAGAAGGTCTCGACCAGATTCGACTCGGAATTTACCTTCCTGAATGGCTTCCATACGGGTTTCCTTCAGCCAATGATTTCACCTTCGCCCTGCTGGTGCTGGTGCTGCCTCAGATTCCCATGACCCTGGGAAACGCCGTCATGGCCAATGCCGATTTATCGATCCAGTATTTCCCTCAGGATGGACGAAGGGTGACCTACCCGGCTTTGTGTATCAGCATGGCCCTGGCCAACCTGATGAGTTTTTTTCTGGGTGGAATGCCCATGTGCCATGGTGCAGGAGGTCTGGCCTCCCGCTACCGCTTCGGGGCTCGTACCGGGGGGTCCAACCTGATGATCGGAGCCATTTTTATCCTTTTGGCACTTCTTTTAGGCAACCATATAATGGGAGTCATTTATCTGGTACCGATGTCCGCCCTCGGGATTTTGCTGATATTCGCCGGTGCCCAGCTAAGCCTGACACTCCTGGATATGAACACCCGCAAAGAGATGTTTTTGCCCATCATTATCGTGGGAATCACCCTGGCTTCGAACTTGGCGGCCGGATTTCTCGTCGGAATTGCTCTCGCGTATGCTTTAAAATCAGAAAAGCTCAATGTATAGTCCATGGCCATTTTGGCCATCCTGCCGTGTCAATTTTTAAATGCACTATAATTTGATCGAAAGCCAATGCCAAATGATCCTCGGGTGTTGGAAATTACGGACAAATCCGGGGCACTTTTTTCGGCTGCATGTATCCTTTGCAAAATTATCGATTAACCTGACAGTCTTAAGTTCTCATGAGTATTTGGAATGAATTATTATCGATTTTATTGTATGATCATTCCGGCGAAGCCTGTTGCGGGCTTGAACCGGGAGGGGAGTCGGTATCCACATTGTTGGGTTCACCTACCGGATTACGGCTTTCACCGGAATGAGGATTTTCCACCTGTCACAACAATTGAAACCCCTTCCAAGAAAAAGGTGTTCGGAATTCAGTGGCCAGAAAGGCGAGCCAAAACTCCCCTGCTTTAATGGGTTCCCCCTTTGGAAAAAGGGGCCTATGGATTTTACTCCTTTGAAAAAGGGACCTATTGATTCTACCCTTTGGAAAAGGGGGCCAGGGGGGATTTCACAAGCTCACGCCGTTTTTAAAATCCCCCTGAATCCCCCTTTTTCAAAGGGGGACTCGGAAAATCCACCTGAATCCCCCTTTTTCAAAGGGGAACTATTGTGGCCCCTCGCTTTATCTTCAATGCCATATGGCACAATAATAAAAGGGGGAAAAGTTAATTGCTTTTTCAAAGGGGGACTTGCCGGATCAAGTCCGGCATGAGGGAGAAATCCGGACTGGCGGGATAATAATTGCTAACTAATAATTGGCATAATACGATGACGTAAAATAGCCATGCCTGAAAAGCCGTACCATACCAGCCCACGGCAACGCCCTCGTCGTTATACCTCCGAAGTCATCCCCGCGAAAGCTCATTAGCGCCAAGGTAAGGTGCTGGTCATGCAGTACAAGGTTTTCATTCTAATGTTATTTTACGGTAGGACCGCCCAACAGTTTCCAGGCCAACATCCCCCAGGAAAGATGATATACCTTTTTAAACCCGTATTTTTTGAGCATATAGGCGGCAATGGGAGATCGGTGGCCGGTCATGCATATGACCAGGACAGGCTTGTTACGGTCAAGGTGATCGGCTGCACGAGGATATGCCAGTATTTCCGGAAGATGAACCACCCCTTCCAAATGAAACATTTTATATTCGGCCAGGGTGCGCACATCTATAAAAGTCATATCTTTTTTGATCCGGGAAAAATCTTTTTTAAGTTTCCAGGGAAACATCAGGCCAACACCTAGGTAATACCAAAGCAGCTCCCATAGGATAAAAAAAATAACCACTGCACCATAAATATAAAGAGTCACCTTATCAGCACCATTATTTATTATTTTAACAGTCTTAAGTTCGTGTAACTACCTGGAATTAATTAGTATCGATTTTATTATATCGTCATTCCGGCGAATGCCGAAATCCAGGTGGATTCGAAAAGCTTATTTTCTGGATGCCGGATCAAGCCCGGCATAACGGATAAATTCGAACTGGATAACGGCTCCCGGTTCAAGTCCGGCATGACGGATAACTTTGTACCGCCAGGTTATGATGGTAAA
>CAYZJH010000116.1:2125-8137 GCA_964478625.1 uncultured Desulfobacteraceae bacterium | reverse complement strand
AACTCCGAAGGTGTTCCCGCTACGGGTTTCACACTGCCCCTTTGCGTCTTAGCGTGCAATTTTTCCCTTCCGCTCTTCTCACCTTCTCATCAATGGCCTAGAATTGGCCTAGAATCCAACAAAAAAGCCCCTCCGAATCGAAGGGGCTTTTTTTGTAACATATTGATTTTATTATGGTGCCGAAGGGGAGACTTGAACTCCCATGAGGAAACCCTCACTAGACCCTGAATCTTTATTTTAGTTATCTGGCTTGTCTTTCTCTTGCATTGCATATCTTGTAATCTTGAATGTTATTTAAGTGTTATGTGCATTATTACCGCAATGCAAAATGGTGAAAAATAAGGAAAAATAAGACACATTTTACGCAATGGCCTAGAACTGGCCTAGAACTTTTTTGGGATATTTGTTGTAAAAATGGGAATGAACCATCAATTTTAGGCATAAAAACAGGACTTCACTCCACTTTGGATGTTTTACGGTTTTTGGCATAAGATAGTTTTTATTGATTTGTCTTTAAGAACGCCTTTCCATGGAGGGCTTTTTTTGAGTGTAACGATGTAATTTCCGGTTGAGATATCGCCGCGGGAATCGTTGGCGATTTCAATAATACCAAGTGGACGTGCAGCTTTTTCATTTCCGTATGGGATTATTTTTTATTCATTCATTTTGAACATTCTTTTTTTTGTCTATCCTGAACGCAACCAACTGGTTACCTGCCGAATCTCCTTCATCGTCTGTGATCGTGTTGTACCGGTCGAACATTTCCCGGGTCGAGTGCCCGGTGATTTTCATAATCAGCTTTTCCGGTACTCCGGCTTTTCTCATATCAGTGACAAAAGTGTGTCTCAGGTCGTGGAATGTGAGTCCACCCTTAGCACCCCGCTTGTATGGTATCCCGGCGTCTTTCAATGCGGTATAAAAACCTGCACGGACATCTTTAAGCGGAATGCCTTTATAAAGGAACACATGATTATCATGCAATGCGCGTGGAATTTTTGACAGAATTTCATACAGCGGTTCCGGGATTGGAATTACCCTTTTTTCATCATCTTTGGTATCTTCGATTTCCAGGCGGATTTTTCTATCTCTCAGAAAAACCTTATCCCATGTCAATTCCAGGATTTCGCCTTTTCTCATTCCTGTCCAATATGCCGTTGCCACAATCGGGACCTGGTGGGCAGGAAGATTGGCAAGCAATTTTTCGTATTGCTCACGGGTAAATATCATATCCCTGGCGTTGGCATTTTTCTTTAAAAGTTTTTTAACCTTTTCAAATGGCCGCAAGCAGTCACCACTGAGCATATCATCTCTAAACGCCTTATTGACCATAGCACGGGCGGTCCCGACAATCTGGTCGATGTACGATCTGGACTTGCCGGCCTTGAGCATTTTGGTTCGGAAGTTTTCAATTGAGGACATCTTGATTTTGTTGACATGGAGAGTTCCAAACTGTTCATTCCAGATTCTTGAATGTATCTTGAGGGCTCCTAACATCTTCAACCCTTTGACCACTTCAAGCTCCAGGTACCATTCGGACAATTCCTGGAATGTAACATCATTTTCCGGAAGCATTTCAAAGTGACGGTTTTCTTTTTTCTGAACTTTTCGTTTTCCGTCAAGAGCGCGGGCATCTTCAACAGATTTGCATTTTTGGTAGATTTTTTTTCTATTTCCCGGGACTCTGTATATTACCCAAAAATTTAAACGTCCGGATCGTTTTGCTTTTTCCAAATCTTCAGAACACTTGCTGCATTTTTTATTGACATATTTTTGTTGGTAATGACAGGCGGGGCATTCGGCCAGAATACTCATAGCAACCTCCTGTTTGGTGTCTATCGTTCTTTGATGTATTGTTGAATCTTGCTTTCGGAAAATCGAACCGATCTTCCAACCCTTTTGGCTTTGATCGGAAATGGATTTTTGGCCCCAGGCGCACATCTTTTATACAGCGTTGACTTTGAGATACCGAGCATTTTTGCAACTTCGTCAATTTTTAGTAACCGATCTTTTTCTTCCAATTAAACTCTCCCCTTCATTATTTCTTGTTATGCCAATATCGACGTTTTTATGGGTTATTTGATTCAAAATAACCTCAAATTATTTTCAAACGGGATATTCCGGCCGAATATAAAAAGGAGAATAGATTAATTTTAAGAACAAATCAAGCTAAATTTAACTATGGCAGGCTTAATTGGGATAAAATACCAAGACATTGTTAAATAGTCGTTCCTTAGTGGATTGTTCCTGTGCTTCAATCTGGCCGCTGCTTTGGGTCCTGAAATTTTCCGGAATCGAGCATCGATAAATAAAGCAATCTCTCAGCCTAAAAACCAGCAGTACCCTGCATTTTGATTCACTGATTCTGCGGATATACACCTGCGCGGGCGTTTCCCTTCCATCCACGGCCATGAAGAGAATATTTTTCAGTACTGTTGTCCTGGTTCCGGCAACCCCTATGCTTGCTTGAAAAATACCGCGCTGCCATTTACTTAAAAACAGAAGGTGCGAACGCTTTGAGATATCTCCGGGTTCAATACCCAGGATCTTTTTGGCGGCCATCGGGTTAAATTCGCAAACCTGGAAAGTGGCCGTGTTTATATAAATTTTAAAGATAGTGGTGACCCGACGCCCTTTTCCGAATGGCCAGATAACAAAATCGGTAAAAGCCAGGTCAGTATCCATATATTTTATTGCATGAGTTGCCAGAATCTGCCCCATTTTTTGATTAATTATCCGGATGGCTTTGCCTAAGGGAAGCTTCCGGCAAAGTTTGTGTCGTGTCAAAAAATACTCCCTATAAGCTGACTTCCAATCAAGTTCCATTGTCACAAATTCCTTTTGAATTGAAAAGCACGAGATCGTTTGAATTTTTTTGTTATGGTTTTTAAATACCGGTACTTGTTTCGGTTGTGTATGGCCTTGATCAGAAATGGTGGATCATATTTTGTGAGTGTTGTCCCTGTTGGTGTTATTGTGATTGATTTTTTTGTTTGTGGAACTTCCGGAAAGAATTTCTTTGCACATTTTTTTCAGAATGATCATCATAACTTCAATATCATCAACTTTGGCCATGGAATTAATGGCCTGCAGGTAGGTTGAAAAATTCGGACATGCCAATTTTACCTTACCTGATATTCTGTATTCGTACCCTTCCCTTTTGCGGTCTTTTTCACTTGGTATCACACAAAGTTTGCTTTGCATGATAAATTCCGGTTCTACATCCAAAGCCTTTGCAATCTTTCTGACTTCTTCATTCGTAGGGCGCTGCTGGTCTTTCTCAATCTTTTTAACTTTTACATTCGGCGTTTGAAGATCGGTAAAAACCATTTCCCCGAGTTCTGCCTGGGTCAATCCTTTTCTGTTTCGGAATATGGAAATCAATTCTCCGACAGTGAGCTTGAGTTCATTAGCCATTTATGGATCTCCTTTTTTTAAAATAAAAAAACTGGCTGAACTTAAAATAAAACTTGATTCATACTCAATTTTAATCTAATTAAGTATTATTTTTAACCATAAAATATCTGATGGAATAAAACCAAATGACCCTTGATGAATTTCTTGTCAAATACAAAGACACTGTTAAGGCTGTTGATCTTGCCCAGGCAATTAGTCGGACCGAAGGCTATGTGTCCAAACTGAGACGTTTCCAGTTCGTGCCCTCTTTGCGCATCATTCTTCAGATCTGTGAGTTTTCTGACCATCAGATCACTCCCCAGGAACTTGTCGAAGATCACAACATGAAACTTATGTTTCACAGGATGTGCAAAAACGGGGTAAATCAACCCTGTAGGTCTTAATATTAAAGCCGTCTATCATAAAATTAAATATGATTCAACTTTTATTTGTATTTTTTTAGCCCTTTTTTGACCTTTTTATCTTTACTTTCTTTAATTACCTAAAAACAGGGAGTGTTTGAATGGCCAGATTAAAAATAATCAGTCGCAAGGTATGTGTTTTCGACATCGAAACAATTGCTGATCCTGAGACAGAAAAGCTTTTGCCGGCAGTCAAGGCTGCCGGAAACCTCAAGGATCCGGAAAAGATCAAAATGGATATCGAGGACAAGGCCAAAAAGCGTCGGAATGAAATGGGATTGCATCCTTTACAGAACATGGTGTGCTGCGTGGCGATCCATGACCTGAAGGACGGCAAATCCCAGGCGATCATCATGGGTGGAGATACCGGTAAGGATGAAAAGCTTGTCCTGGAAAAAGTTTGGGAAGCACTTTCGAAGTATGATTTTTTTGTTTCCTTCAATGGGATCGAGTTTGATGTCAAGGTGTTGAATCTCAACTCGGTAAAGCGTCGCGTACGTCCGGGAGTAGCAATCGATACCCGCAAGTATCAGATCGGAAATCATATGGACCTCAGGGCGATCCTTGGCAACTGGGAAAAGTTCGCCCATGGGACTTTGGATTATTACATGAAAGTGTTTTTCGGAGAAACCGAAGGCAAGCCGGAGGATATGGAAGGATCACTTGTCCAGCACTATTGGGACATGGGCTTGCACGACGAAATTGCCGCTTATGCAATCTCAGACGTTGAGAATACGGCCAAGTTGCATGGGCTAATCAATGAATATTTGGGGCCATCATTTTAAACTACCACCGAAAGGAAGGGTTGATGGAGCGCAACAAGTTTAAACTGGTGCCGGCACAAACACCTTATCAAACTAAAAGGAGATTTTTATATGTCAATTATGGGTCTGATCCCATCTCTTATGGAGGTTGGAAAAATCAAGATCGGTGTCAAAGGAGCAATGATGGAAAGTACAACGGGGACAGAGTTCAGGCCCCCGAAAAAGCTTGACCATTTTATTATCACGACAAATGAGCGTGATGAACATGGAGATTTCCGGATTGATGAACCGTTGATGGAATCGTTGAAGAAAAACAAAAGGGCAATCAAGGATGCCAACGGTAACCTGATCGGGATACCTGTCCGTCTTTTGTATAACGATATTGACCTTAATTTTCAGACAAGGCTTGCGGCTTATATCGGTGCCAAATGTGCGTGTTCCGGAAATGGTGAAAAAGCACGGACCAGGGATGGGCGAGAGGTAAAGTGTCCGTGTGATTGTCTTCAGCCGGATTATAAGGGGCGTGACAAGTGCAAATTCAATGGCACGTTGACCTGCATTATTGAGGGCACCGAGTATTTTGGCGGGTGCCATAAGTTTCGTACCACCGGGAAAAATTCAGTCCAGAATATTATCGGGTCCATGACGGCAATTCAGGCGGCCACCTGCGGAACGCTGGCGTTTCTTCCTTTGTTGCTGATGGTTCAGCCAAAGACAACTACGATTCCGGACGGATCGATAACAACCGTGTATGTTGTGGCTGTTGTTTTCCCCGGCGGGGTTGATAAGCTTCAGGAGGAATCGCTAAAGATCCATCGGGATAAAATGGAATACCTCCGGAACATGGACCAGATGGAACATTATGCGCGAAAGCAACTCCAAAATACCGGTGCTGTTACAGATGACGAGGAAAAGGATATCGCTGAAGAGTTTTATCCGGAAGCCATAAAAGATCAGGTTGTTGAGCTGGAACCTGAGTCCAAAGATGTAAAGGCAGAAACGGAAATTGCGCCGCCTACGGATGAAGAAAAAGAACCTTCAGAGGTCACAGTAAGCACAGGCCCGGTAACTATGGCCCAACTCAAAAAAATGGCCGGCCTGAAGAAGGATCTTGGTCTGGACAAGGAATCATGGGAAAAGCTTCTGGTACCGTATGATGTTCCAACAGCCAAACAAATGACCACCGAACTGGCCGATAAGTTTTTATCGGAGTTGGAGAATGAACTGGTCCCTTTTTAAGGCAATGGCAATATTCGGCTTTTCGCTGTCTGATTGTCAAACATGGGGTTGATTGCGTGTCGGATGCCGGGTGTAGGGTGTTGGAGTATCCGGGAACATGGGCGACCCACAAGCATGAGATTCGATTAATCCGGGAACAAATAGAAAAAACAAGGAGAAGTGAACAATGGCCGAAACAAAAGTGTTGAGTTGGG
>CAYZJH010000116.1:0-2025 GCA_964478625.1 uncultured Desulfobacteraceae bacterium | reverse complement strand
CAGCTTTTGGCGGTCAGGAAAAGGGAGATGCAAAACAATGAACGAGATCGATAGTGTGGTTGGAAATCTCCACAAGATCAGGTTCCGTGGTGAAAATGGATTTATCATCGGGATGTTCCATGATGGTGACACCGAGTTTGCCGGACTTGGCAATGCGTTGAATCCGGAAGAAGGCATGTCCTATAAATTATGGGGAAAGTGGACCAGGCACAAAACTTTTGGAAAGCAATTCGTGTTTGATTTTTACGAACAGATCAAGCCCAAAACCACATCCGGGATTTTCAAGTACCTGGTGCGGGTGGTCAAGTGGGTCGGGCCGACGATTGGTACCCGGCTTGTGGAAAAGTACGGCGAAGATACCCTTGAAGTGATCAAGCGTGATCCGGCCCGTGTAGCGGTCGAGATCAAAGGGATTAACCTGAAACGGGTCAAGGAGATGCAGGCTTTGCTGTTTGAAAACGAACACATTGAAAAAGCCCTGATCGATCTTGAACAGATGTTTGCCGGGTTGGGCCTCATGAAGACGCTGCCGGTTGCCCTGATCAATAAGTATGGCAGCGATGCGGTCCGGAGGGTCAGGGACAATCCATACATTCTTACCCGGTTTAAGGGAATCGGTTTTCTCATGGCGGATAAGTTCGGCCTGTCACAGGGAGTTGACCGGGGTTCGGTTGCCAGATTGTCAGCGGCGATTCTCTACTTGATCGATGAACTGATGCACTCCGAAGGTCATACCTGGGTAGCAGAGCAGAACTTAATAAATGCCGGGACTGAACTGGTAGGGATCGATCCTTCGCCCGGGATTGCCCATCTGTTAAAAAAAGAAAAGCTGGTCAAAAAAGATGGGTGTTTGACCCTTGTGATTGTTGACGTGGATGAATGGCTGATCTCTTCCAAGATAAACAGCCTGATAAAAAATGGCGATGTGCTTCAGTGCCTTACATGCGGTGCAGTATGGGCAGGGGTGCCGGTGTGTAACCATTGCGGATCGTTTGAGGTTGTTATGCAAAAAGAGTTTGAGGAAATATGACATGACAACAACAGCAACAATAAAGCTTACCGAACAGCAAAGGCTTGCCGTTGAAATGGTTAAATATAATAAGGTGTCGATCCTTACCGGTGGGCCTGGCACCGGGAAAACCACTGCCATCAAGGAAGTTCTTGCATGGGCTAAAAGGGCCAGGCTAAAAACGATCCAGTGCGCTCCCACCGGCAAGGCCGCAAAGCGTATGGAAGAAGCTACCGGGTTTGCATCATCCACTATTCACCGAACCCTTGGGGCGCAAGTAGAGGGTGTAGAATTTGTTTTCGGGTTTAACGAGATGTGCCCGATACCGTGTGATTTTTTGATTGTGGATGAAGCGTCCATGGTGAACAATTCACTGATGGCAGACCTTATGAGAGCGATTGACAGCAACAGAACCAGGCTGTTGATAGTCGGTGACCAAGGGCAGTTGCCTTCGGTCGGGGCCGGGGCGATATTAAGAGATTTTCTTTTTGCCGGAGTCCCTAATGTGGAACTGACCAAGATCCACCGAAACAGCGGGGAAATCGTCAAAGCCTGCCATGCCATTGCCAAAGGACAGATCTATGAACCGTCCGAAATTCTTGACCCGGAATCGGGGGCCAACCTCCGTTATATCGAGATCGATACCCCCGAAAGAATCCATGACATTATCCGAAAGATCGTTTCCGAGCGAATGCCTGCCCGCGGATTCGATCCCGTATGGGATGTTCAGGTAATTTCTCCTGTCAATTCCCGGACTATTTTATCCTGCAATGGCTTAAATGAAATGCTTCAGGATGAACTTAACCCGTTAAAGACCGGAAAACCCAAGGGGGATTTTCTTTTCAGGGAAAAAGACAAGATCATTAACATCAAAAATCAGGGGGTAGACGATACGGGTGGGCTTCCTTCCTATATCGTCAATGGCGATATGGGCGAAGTGGTGGATACGGACTGCGGCAAAAGCGGCAAGAAAGTGGGAATCAGGTTTCTGGATCCGGTGCGCCGGGTTAATTTAT
>CAYZJH010000115.1:0-8699 GCA_964478625.1 uncultured Desulfobacteraceae bacterium | reverse complement strand
TTAAGGGCTTCAGCAAGAATTTTAATGTTAAAGATGGAGTCATCGATAATCAGAATTCTGTCCCTGCGGTTTTCGAAATGAGTTGATCTCATTTTTTTTAACCTCATTGTTTATTCCCATGGATTTTTTCCCGGTGTGCTTTTGTCCAGATAGACAATGGTGCCATGCCCGCCAATAAAGGTATTGAGAATAAAGCTGACTAGGCTGATCAGCAATGATCCGAAAAGAGCTGTCCAAAAACCGCTGACCGTAAATCCGGGTATCACTCCGGAAGCCATTAAGAGTAACAACGCATTAATCACAAAGGTGAAAAGGCCAAGACTAAGGATGTTTATGGGTAGAGTCAAAACAAGCAGTATCGGTCTGAAAAAAGCGTTAAAAATTCCTAACAGCGCTGCCGATAAGACCGCTGAAAACAATCCGGTTATTCTAATTCCATCCAGCAAATAAGAGGTCACAATAATGGCTACGGTAAGAATCAGCCACCGCAATAAAATTCCAGGCATCGGATGTCTCCTTATTATTAAGAATTACAGAAGATTTTCTTCAATTGAAACGTTTCACCATTAACCTAACAAGATTTTTCAATCATGACAATTTTTTTGGTACGATATATAATTGATCAGCAAGAAGAGTTTAAAAAAGTTCGATGGCCGACCGGATCCATATTAGAATGATTGAGCAAGCCGTGTCTATTCAATGTTACCAGAATGAATAGCAGATCGCTGGATGTGAAAAAATCGTAATTGTCATGAACAAGAGAAAACATATTGAAATCAGTGTAATTATACCTACCTACAATCGTGGATGGATTTTAAAGGAGGCCATCGATTCGGTATTGGCTCAAACGTTTAAGGACTATGAGTTGATTGTTGTCGATGACGGGTCTGATGATAACACAGCCCAAATTCTGGCCGGCTACGGCGAAAAAATACGAATGATTCGTCAGCCCAACAGGGGAGTCAGCGCAGCCAGAAACCAGGGGATCATTTCAAGTTCAGGCCGATTCATCGCGCTTCTGGATTCCGATGATTTATGGCTTCCGGAAAAACTGGATCGACAAATCTCTTTTTTTCGAAAAAATCCGGATGCCATGATCTGTCAGACCCAAGAAATATGGATCAGAAACGGCCGAAGAGTCAATCCCCGAAAACATCATCAGAAACTTTCAGGCATGATTTTTCAATCGTCATTAAACCTTTGCCTGGTCAGTCCATCGGCAGTAATGTTGAGGAGGGACCTGTTGGATGTGGTGGGATTTTTCGATGAAAGCCTGCCTGCCTGTGAGGATTATGATCTATGGCTAAGGGTAAGCCTTAAATATCCTGTGTATCTGATTGATGAGGCATTGATTATCAAAAGGGGAGGGCACGATGATCAGCTTTCCCGAAATTCCATGCTGGATAAATATCGAATAAAATCCATAAAAAAAATTCTTGATCAGGAGATTCTGACAGATGACCAGCGAAAGGCGGCCCTATTGAAATTAAAAGAAAAATGTATCATTTATGCGACAGGGTGCAGAAAACGCGGACGTTGCCGGGAAGCGGATCAATATCAAGCACTCGCTGGTCTTGTATAAGGAATAAAAGGTTTTCATGAAGCATTCCATACTCGCTGTCATCAGAAGGATCGGTTGATGTCTCCGATGAAAAACGGAAATTTTCCGGTTTTTCTATCCCTGAAATATTTTTTCAGTGTCTTTTCAACCACCGGAAATGCAAGCTCGTTCCATGGAATTTCATGTTCACCAAACAAATCGACTGAAAGGCTTTCGTGGCCGGGTTTAAATTCCTTATCAATCAGGCGGCCCCGAAACATGATATAAATCTGGCCGATAAAAGACAGGTTAAAGAGTGCATAGGCAATCAGATCATCGACTCTTGCGCAGGCCTCTTCAAGGGTTTCCCGCCTGGCACCTTCAGAAACGGTTTCTCCGATTTCCAGAAAACCTGCGGGCAGGGTCCATTTGCCATATCGTGGTTCTATAGCCCGCCGGCACATGAGAATTTTTTCATTCCACTCCGGGATACACCCAACAACAACTTTAGGATTTTCATAGTGGATCATGTCGCAGGCAGGGCAAACTTTTCTCAATCGGTCATCTCCCTCGGGGGTGATCAGGACGGTTGGTTTTCCACAATTGGTGCAATATGTCGTCATTTTTTGGAAGGTTTCCTTTGGGAGTTATTTTGAAATTAAAAAATCCGCATCTTCAGAAGTTATTTTCTCCGGTGAAATATAACCGGGGGTTTCCGGAAGAATGACCGTATGGGGTATGTCGGATCGCCGTTTAATTTGTGCCGGAATGCCCAGTTTCAAGGCATGCCCGATTCCGGTTAAAAGAACCATGACCCTTTCAGGGTTTGACTGAAGGTAATCCAGTGCATGGATTGCCATAACATTGTCCCATACCAGTTGGGCCTCACAGAAATGAATAAAATTCAGGTTGCCATGCGCATGGTCTCCAAAAGCTTTCCTGATAAATGCCATATATGTTTCATCAACAATACAGACGACATCTTCCAGTTTACCTCTCTGCTCTTCAGATAGTGAGTCAAAACCCTTTCGGGCCACCTGCTGAGTGATTTCCCTTCCGACATTCAGGCCCACCATTGGGATTTTGTTCTCGCGGGCATATTCGAAAATCATGCTGTATGCAGGCCAGGGATAATTCCAGTTATCATAATAACGCCTGTGGAACTCAGCGGGGGGCATATCCTCAGAGATCCAACGATCCAAATCCTCCTGGCTGTCCCGGCGAAACATCTCCAGACCGATGACCACCCTGACGCCTGCATCATGTAAAGCTGAAATCACGGCTAATTGAATTTCGTGGTGCTCTGTATTGCTGTGAAGCTCACCCACAAGAATAATTCTGCTAAGTTTTAATTTTTCAACGGACTCCTTTAAATTTGTCTTTTCACCTGAGGCCAGATCCAGAAGATGATAAGTGAATCCGTTAGCCGGGTATATGAAAAATGAAATGAATAGTATTAGAATCACCTGCGAAAACCGATATTTTTTCATTCTTGTATCCTTCATTTGTATTATGGTTATCTTGCACCTTTCCGGGTATCGAAATGGTAGATGAGCGGAGATTGATCGACAGTCCATTCTCCTTTTGCCAAATTGTGTCCCTCCCTAAAAGCCAAATAGCTGTATTTGCCGTAATGAGAAACTTTGCGGACCACCACCTCAAGGTTTTGGTTCGAATGCGGATAAAAGAAACCTAACACATGCTCTGGTGAGTCAGGATTGGGAAAAACTCCGAAAAAAACGTCTTCCTGCTTATTATACCCAACTTGATTGATCCAAAAACCATCTGGTGTGAAAGAAACGGTTTCGGGAATAGATTTAAAAAACTCTGCTTTTGAGGGCATCCCGATCCACAAGATATCATGCTGAATCTTTTCGGAAAGTGGTAAATTTTTTTCATGAATAATTTGATAGGTTTTGATGCCCAAGCTTTCCATCAGCAAATCTGCAATTCTATTACCCTGATGATTCATGCTGTCAGCCAGTACCACCGCCATTGAATTCGAGGCCTTCAGACTGTTGATGGTCGGCGGTATTTCATAAGAAGCCATTTTTCGAAAAATATCCACATTCGGGTCTGCATAAAGCTTTACAGGAGTATTTTCCGTATCAAACTCGAATAATGTACTTTCTTCTTGAAATGATATGGTCTGTGTTTGTGATTCCCGGTCGGTTTCCAGCAAAAGGGTAACTCGAAGATCATAAAAAGGAGGTTTTTGCACAAGCTTTCCTTTTATCCGGCCGCCATTTACGGATTGGATGAATTCGATATCTTTCAGCATCAATTGAGGCGCCCCCATGCGGTTTATCCACTGATCAAAAAAAGGTTGAAGAGATCTTCCGGAAATTTCTTCAAACATATTTCTGAATTCATTCCAGGAAGCTTTTTGAAAAAGGTATCTATCATAAATTTTCTGAAGAGATATCCAGAAATTTTTTTCTCCAACCTCTTTTCGAAGCATGTGAAAAACCATGGCGGCTTTGTCGTAGCCGATAACTTTTGTCACTGGATCCATACGGCTGATAAAATTTCTCAGTGGAAAATCATTGGAAGGGGTCACCAGAGTCGCATAATTTCTGAGCATCTGAAGTCGGTAGCTTCTGGCTTCTTCCTCTTGCCGGTGTTCCTTGAACAGATGGTCGGCAACATATGTGGTTAAACCTTCACTCCAGTTCCCCATTGAAAAATCCGGATAAACGCCGTTACCCCACCAGGAATGAGCGATTTCATGGCCGAGGCTGGTATCGATAATAAACGGCAAACGAAGAACCTGACTTCCAAGCAATGTATAGGATGCAAAGCCGTAACCGGTGGGGAAAAAATTTTCCACCACTGCAAACTTTGGAAAAGGGTAGGGACCGAACATTGATTCATACATTCGGATATATCTTGCGGTTGCTTCCAGATAATCCTTAGCCAGGAAGGCACTTTCAGGAAATAAAAAAGCATAGAGGGAGATCCTGTCCATGGACTTTTCAAACACCTGATAATATCCCGCCGAAAGGGAAAGGCCCCTGACAGGTTCCTGGATTTCCCACCTGGAGATCGTATGATTACCTTCAGTTGATTCACCCAATCGTTTACCAGCCGTAACGGCAATCATACCCTTTGGCGCTTTTACAGTAAGTGAGCATGAAAAGTGGTGATCCGGTACTACCGGACGCCACCCGGACCCGCTTAACAGAAACACCCCTTTTTCAGAAAGGGTACCGGTCACACCAAATCCGGGATTATCTGTGTTCACCGGCAGGTAAGGGACCGGATCATCAAATATAACCTCATATTTGATGAGAATATTCATGGTGTTGTCGGTGGTCTTGATTACGGGTACCTGAAGGAAGCCCCTGTCAAACTTAGCTGAAATATTTCTGTTGTTGATCAAAACGCTTTTAATGAGTGCTTTTTCAGAGAGATGGAGCCGAAGAAAATCAGAATTTTCCAGGACGACCCGAATATGATCAACCCCTTTGAGTTTTTGCTCTTCAGGAATCAATTCAATCCAAAGGTTATGGTGCATTTCCCGGGGTTGGGCGAACAGACATTCCGCGGAAATTATTAAGATTAAAATAATGACCGGGATAAAAGATAGAGTACCCTGAAGATCTTTTCCAAAGCGACGGTCTGGTTTTGTCATGTTTATTCAGCTTTCCGTTTTTTCAAATGAATTTCTAAGTAATTTACAAAAGAAAATAGGATCAATCGAAAAAATGGCAAGCTGCATTCAGAAGGCACAAGCTCTTTCTTTTCCCTGAGGGGGCAGGAAATTTAAACATAAACAGCAGGGTTGCAATTAAATTTTTCAGCTAAAGCGGCTTTTTCTGCGATGAATTAAAAAAGCTAAAATTCCGGAAATCGCGATCATTGAAAAACATAAAATCTGGCCCATACTGACCGTTTGGTTCCACAACAGACCTATTTGAGGATCAGGCTCCCGAAAAAATTCAATAAAAAATCGAAATATGCCGTAAAACAACAGAAAAAAAACAACCATCATACCGTCTTTGAATTCTTTTTTCCTTAGAAACCAAAGAATCAAAAATAACACCAGACCCTCCAGGAGTGCCTCATAGAGTTGGGACGGATGCCTGGGAATATCGCCTCCTTGGGGAAAGATCATTGCCCAGGGCACATCCGTGGCACGTCCGTATAACTCTCCATTGATAAAATTTCCAATTCTCCCCAGTCCCAATCCCACCGGCACCGTTACAATCACACAATCAGCTACGGCCGGGACGGAAAGTTTGTTTTTTCTGCAAAACAACCAGCCGGATGCCAAGGCTCCCAGGAGGCCTCCATGGAATGACATCCCTCCATGCCAGACGGCAATTATTTCTATCGGATTTGCTGCGTAATACCCCCAGTCTGAGTATTGGTAAAAGAGCAAAAACCCGAGGCGGGCCCCTAAAACCATCCCGATGATCAGATAAAGCATGAGGTCCTGAAGGAGATCCCCTTTTAATCCGAGCTGTTTGGAGCGGTTTTGCCGTTGAATGAGAAAGTAGGAAGCCAGAAAGCCCAGAATATACATCAGGCCATACCAGCGAACGCGAACAGGACCGAATCTGAAAATGTCCGGATCGATTTCAGGAAAGCGAATCATATTCTCTCTTCTTCTTCTAAGAAACTCCCCACAAGTCTCCCTTTGGAAAAGGGGGATTTAGAGGGATTTTTAAAATGGCATCAGTTTGTGAAATCCCCCTGGCCCTCTTTGAAAAAGGGGGGAGCAGTTACTCATTGGTTTGGGCCCGGCACAGCCGAGTGGAACTCTTTAAAAAAAAGTAGGTCAGAGGGCCTGAAACTTGAAATATGGATGACACCATAAACAGAAAAGCCCCGGCGAAACGCCCGGGGCTTTTCTTAACGTATAGTACAAATATCAAAGCTGAGTTTAGAATGTCAAGCTCAACTGATGGAACAGGTGGAAGTTGTCTTTCATGCTGTCATTTCTGTCCAAAGCACGATTTGCATCTTTCCAGAAATCTCCGGAATCCAGATAAGCGGCAATAAAGGAATATGTCAGATTATCGAAAATCTTGTAATTCAAGAACAGGTCATATTCCCAACCGAATTTTTTGCTGATTCCTGAAGGAGTTTTATCGGCTTCGGCATAGGCAACCAGGAATTTAACATCCAGGTTTTCCATGGGCATCACTGTGATGCCACCGTAAAAGAGCTGAGCACCGGTAAGTTCGTTGAGCCCACCTGATTGTGACAGGTTTCCGATTCCACCAAGGTTGGAGTAAATACCGTCATCTTCTGAATTGGTGAGAATCCAGGCTTTCTCCCAGTCATCACCGATACCGCCGCCGTATCCTCTGATTTTGCTGACGTTTCCATCCCTGAAGGTCGGATCGCCAAAACGTCGCTCCACGAGTTCATCCTGCTCTTCGCTGTTGGGGCCTCTTGCATAAATATAGCCCAACTCAAACTTGAACATATCCATGGAGTAGGTACCTTCAACGTTAAGAGCCAATTGCTCGAAATCTCTGTCTTTAAAATTGGGGTTATCAAATTCCCGATCACCCAATCCGTTGTATCTCAATTCACTCTGGAATCCGAAAGGTCCGAATTGGCCGATGACATAAGGAATGAACAGGTGGTATTGATCGGTTTGGGTGGCTACGCTTTTATTGTTGATAAACCCATAGAGAAGACCTGCGGAAATGTTTTCCATCTTATAGGCAGCGCCAAGATAGTAAATGTCGAAATCCTGGTCGGAAACTTCATTGCCCTGGATTCCCCTTGTCGGGTTGTTTCCGTCGCCTTCAGCGTTTTTCTCATAGATAGCATAGAGAGTCAGGTCGCCGAAGCTGTTGTGCCATCTTACACGATCTCTTTCCGTGTCGGCATTGTTGAAATCAGTACCCCATGTTTCACCCTGCATACGGCCTGCCATGAAAATACCATAATCCGTTTTGATGGTCATCCATGCACGATCCCAATCAATATTATCGGAATCATTGCCGGTATTTTTATCAGCATTGCCGAACCGCTTGTTGTCCAGCGCGTCAAAGCGGGTGGTCACGGTTAAATGATCCGATACCATAAAATCGGTTCGGAGTCTGAACCTCATGTCCATCCATGAATCGCTGGAATCATCGGAGGTGAGAGTCTGGTTGGTGTTATGAAAACCTCTGACACGATACTCACCGCTGAATTTGGTGTCTAGTGCCATGGCCGGTACTGCAAGAAGAGCAGCCAGGCAAATAGCCACACTCACTAATAAACATTTCTTCATCTTTTTTTCCTCCTTAATGAATAATCATTAAAACCCTAACCAAAACCATTTCATCTTTACCTAAACCTAAACCTTAACGGGTCATCAGCCCTGTAGTGACGGTCGTTGTCCCTCCTTCCTGGTTATGTAAATTGTCTGAAGCGTCACTTGCAAAGTGCTTTCTTCTGCCACTTTGAAAAACACATATTCGATAATAAATAGCTTGTCAAGTTATTTTATTCGATATTTCAGTAAAATGGTAAGAATTTTGATACCCGCCCCGATTTAATTCTAATTTTTTCGGATAAGCCGGTAACTACTCTTCATTCCGATGAAAGCCATCGGTGCCAAATCAAGGTCTTATCTTACCAGCATCATGGCCTAAAAGTGGTCTCTTGCATGTCATTCTGAGGAGGCCGACATCATACATGTTGCTATGGGGCGCGATAATTGGCCGACGAAAAATCTTTTGTTTACGCCGGCACGGTTTCTATTTTTTCCAACTCCAAGTTGGATTTGATGACCGGTCCGGCCCTTAAAAGAGAGATTCTTCGGTCGCCGTGGTTTCAATCAACTTTTTGGGAAATATTTTCTTTCCGAACATCAATCCACTGCGAGTCGCTCCCTCAGAATGACAACCCTGATAACTTGTTCTTCTTTTGATCCGGCGCACAATGGCAAACCAGCATCCTGTCCAAATCAGATGCCGGGAATGCCTTATAAAAACTACTTTGAATCATCCGAAGGGGCCAGCATGCTCAGATCGTACCAGATCACCGTGCTTCTGGGCGAAGAAAGAAGAGTATCGCGACGACTGACCACGGTGGCAACCAATTCCTTATTTCCGTCATTGTTCATATCGGCCAGATAATAATCGCTTACATATCCGGATATTTTTTGTGTCTGCCATAACGGGTTCAACCCTAAACCATCCCATGTCAG
>CAYZJH010000114.1:0-9013 GCA_964478625.1 uncultured Desulfobacteraceae bacterium | reverse complement strand
CTTAGCCGCTTCCACCGGAAGGTCGGTCACTTTCGGAAGAACATAGGTCTGTCCTCTCATGATCTTTGAAAGAGTCCACGGAAAAAATTCAGAGGCATTCATCAACTCAGGTACTGGGGAGCTTTCCAGCGGATGATAAAAATGTGTCAAAAACAATGTTCCGGCCATGCTTTCATGAGTCTGCCATAGTGTAGAGCGATCAAGATCAAGAAGTTCGCAAATTCGTTTCTGTGCGACCCTAATTTGGTTATCTATCTGATCAGCAGGCAGATTAATAAAAAAAGTTGAAATTTCGATCAGTACGTCTCTTAAATTCTTCTGCCAATCGAAATCTGCAGTTTTTTTCATTTTTGAAGGAGGCATTGATTGCTCTTAATTTCATCTAACAGAAGTTAAATGCTTAGGATATTATATGGTCTATCGAATAAGTTTGAAAAAATTATAATCGTATGAAGTAAATTGAGCCTGTTGATTGAAATATCCGCTTCTTTGATACTCCTTCCCAAACGGATCGATTTGGCAGGGAAGTATCCGCCATTCCGACGAAGCCTGTCCCGGGCTTGAACCGGGAGCCGGAATCCAAGAGGTTAACCATCGGACTGTATACCGGCCTTCGCCGGTATGTCGTCATTAGATTCTCCCAAATAAAATCGCTCATTTTAGATCCTTATTTTAGAAGAATAAGTGGCGTTTCATTTCGGCACCAGTTATATGCAATTTAGGTGTAAAACGACCATCATGTCAATGGGTTTTGAAAATCAGAGTACTCCTCTTAGGCTGATTTTATTCGACCGGCGGAAACGCAGTTTAATTTGCCTTTTCAGAGCATTAACCATCGGATGCCGGGAAAAAGTCATTTTGTTGAAATTTCGACAAAATTTAGCACCATTGACCCCCCGAATAAATAATTTTAACCCCTATAGTTAGCGATTTCATTTTATAAATCCTCCAAAATCATACCGACAAAACCTGTGCCGCGCTTGCTCCGGGAGTTGGAATCCGGGCTGCCGTGATCACCTCCCTGATGGCGCCTGAAAGTTTTACTTCGTGCCGGGCTTGCGCCGGAATAACGGTCATTTTTCATCGGAATCACTCAAATTAGGTAAAAACGTGTCACCTTCATGCCTGAGGGATTATGGAAACTCATTAATCCTGGTATAAAATTCGCATTCACGTTTTTCTTTGAAGGGGCAAGATTCAATTCATCTTGAGGATGTTAAAAAATACGGGGAAATTGCAATCCAACAGTGGCAAAAGAGAATAGAATCCTCAATATGAAATCATTTGCTTTTTAGGATATCAACTGAAAACAGAAAAGGAAAGAAAGGAAAGATGACCATGAAACGTCTTTTGGTGTCAAGTGCTACGATTTTGGGGTTGATCATGTGCTTTACGATCATTTCTTCTTCAGCCTATGCTCAAAAAGCGGAAAATGAGGGCGGCGCTTCACCGGACATGGAAATTGTTCGGGAAAAAATTCAAGCGGATAAAAAACTGCTCGTATCATCAAATATGAATCTTACGGAAACAGAGGCCAAAAGTTTCTGGCCCGTTTACGACGAATTTCAAACTCTATTGATGAAAAACAATGACAAAGTTGGAAACCTAATTGTGGAATATGCTGAAAATTATGACAATATGACCGATAAAACCGCCCAAAACCTTCTGAAAAAACTCATCATGCTGGAAAAGGAACGCCTGGAGATTAAAGAACAATTTATCCCCAAGTTTCAGAAAGTCTTACCGGCCACGAAGGTTGCACGCTATTACCAGATTGAAAACAAAATTCAGGCTATTTTGCATTATCAACTGGCAGAAAATATTCCATTAATGAAATAAAAAAGGAGCTTGTTTATGCGTCGGATCAATTTTTCAGCTGTTTTTGTAATTTTAGCAGTGGCTGTCTGCATGATTCCAGGTTGCGGTTCAACCGGTTCATCCAAGCCCAGGCCTACCGATAAGGCCACCCGGATCAATCTCGATGTAGATGATGCATTAAATACGTTGTACAGTGGTTCCCCCGCTGCCATGGAACTCTCCAAAGTAGCTAAAGGCATCCTGGTTTTTCCGAGCGTTGCCAAGGGAGGTTTTATTGTGGGTGGGTCATTTGGTGAAGGTGCCCTTAGAATCAATGGAAAAACCGTGGGATACTATAACACGGTATCGGCTTCCTACGGATTGCAGGCAGGGGCTCAGAAATTCGGTTACGCACTGTTCTTTATGGATAATGCTTCTCTTGAATATCTGGATAAAAGCGAGGGATGGGAAATTGGAATCGGTCCCACAATCGTTATCGTAGATGAAGGTGCTGCCAGGTCATTGTCAAGCACAACCGCCAGAGAAGGGGTCTACGCCTTCTTTTTCGATCAAAAAGGTTTAATGGCTGGAATTGGTATTCAAGGGTCCAAAATTACCAGGATTGAACCTTAATGATTGCTAAGTAAATAAAGTTTCAGTGTTCGGTGTTCAGTGATCAGGAAATCGAACCATCAACCTGGGAGTTTTCCTGAAACCTGAACACTGGAACCTTTTTTCTTGCCGGTTTGGGTGCTGCTAATAGCCGGGTGAATCGTCTGTAAAAAGATAAGAGCAATATAAACATGGAAACCTTGGAAAATGAAAATCCGGAAGCCGGGGTAAATTTTGGCCGGAACGATGATGATTCGCTCACCATATATCTTACGGGTCGCTGGCAGATTGGGAAAAATTTACCTCTTGCCAATGAGGTGCTTGGCGAAATCGACTCCGACTCTCGGATACGTTCCGTAAGTTTTGATGCTTCCGGACTTTCAGGATGGGATAGCAATCTTTTAACCTTCCTCATTTCATTAAAATCATTTTGTGAGCAAAAGGGAATTGAATACCGGGATGAAAATCTTCCGGAGGGATCACGGCGTCTTTTGAAATTGGCTTTGGCGGTCCCGGAGCGAAAAGGTGCAAGAAAAGTCTCTGAAAAGGAGCCTTTCTTTGCTCGGGTTGGTGGAGACGCTACCAGGCTAACAGCATCCATAGGGGAGGTCTTAGGTTTTATCGGGGAAGCATTCATTTCCATTATTCGTTTTTTAAGCGGAAGGGCTATTTTTCGAAAATCCGATCTGTTTCTGTTTCTCCGTGAATCAGGATCTCAGGCGCTGCCCATCGTCTCTCTTATCAGCATGCTTGTCGGCCTGATTCTGGCTTTTGTGGGCGCAATACAGCTCAAGACCTTCGGGGCCCAGATCTATGTGGCAGACCTTGTGGGGATTGCCATGGTCAGGGTGATGGGCGCTGTCATGACCGGAATTATCATGGCCGGTCGCACGGGCGCCGCTTATGCGGCTCAACTGGGAACCATGCAGGTGAACGAAGAGATAGATGCGCTCAAAACGCTAGGCATATCACCCATGGAATTTCTTGTGTTGCCTCGAATGTTGGCACTTTCTTTCATGATGCCCCTACTCTGCATTTATGCGGATATTATGGGAATTTTGGGGGGATTGATCGTTGGCGTATTGATGCTGGATATACAACCGATCGTATACCTTAACCAGACAAAAGCGGCTGTCAGCCTGAACAATGTATGGATCGGTCTTTTTTACAGCGCGGTCTTCGGAGTGATCGTGGCCCTGGCCGGATGTCTCAGAGGAATGCAGTGCGGCCGAAGCGCTTCTGCCGTGGGGTATGCAACAACATCTGCGGTAGTCACCAGTATTGTCAGTATCATCATTGCAACGGCATTAATCACGATCATGTGCAACGTGTTAGGAATTTAACGGCAATAGTCTTCAGGCACAATGAAATATTATTTGACGGTGTTCGTCATAACTTATGGTGGAGCAGGTTTCATTGGTCAGAAATGGTGCCAGACTTCTGAATTGATTTCCTGAATACTGAACACGTGAAACCTTTTTTCTTGTAAGCGTTCCACTCAGCATGCCGAGCCCAAACCGGTAAGTAACTGCTCACCCCTTTGAAAAATGGGGGCCGGGAGGATTTGACAAGCTGAGGCCGTTTTAAAAATCCCCCTAAATCCCCCTTTTTCAAAGGGGGACTTGTGAGGAGTTACTTAGAAGTTACAACCAGAAAATGAGGCAGGGTATATGAATGTTCATAAACCCCAAATAGTGGTGAAAAACCTGGATATGGGGTACGGCAGCTTCATCCTGATGAGGGACCTGAATTTTTCAGTGAACCAGGGTGATATTTTCATTATCATGGGAGGAAGCGGCTGCGGAAAAAGCACGCTCATGAAGATCCTTATCGGTTTGAAAGCGCCATTAAATGGTAAGGTATACTATGGAGATGTCAATTACTGGGATTCTGATCCGGAGGATCAGGAACGTATCAAAAGACGTTTTGGTGTCCTCTATCAAAGCGGGGCTCTCTGGAGTTCCATGACCCTGGCAGAGAATGTGGCGCTTCCCATGGAGCAATATACGGATATGAACCGGAACCAGATCCGGGAAATGGTCTCTCTTAAACTTGCCCTCGTGGGGCTTGCAGGATTCGAAGAATTTTATCCATCGGAAATCAGCGGAGGGATGCAGAAAAGAGCCGGGCTTGCACGGGCAATGGCCCTGGATCCTGACATTCTTTTCTTTGATGAACCTTCCGCAGGACTTGATCCGATAAGTGCCCGCCTGCTGGATGACCTGATCCTGGAGCTAAAGGCGAGCCTCGGGACAACATTTGTCGTGGTCACCCACGAACTTGCGAGCATATTTGCAATCGGAAATAACTCTGTTTATCTGGATGTGGAGACCAGAACCATGACTGCCGGGGGTGATCCCAAAAAACTGCTTGAAGAATCTTCGGACCCGAAGGTCAGGAACTTTCTGACAAGGGGTGAAGAGAATACTAAGATGTTTAGTGAATAAGATCTATCGGGAAAGGGATTTTTATGAGCAAACCAGTCAATAAAACCGTTATCGGAATTTTCGTCGTGGGCGCCATCGCTCTGATCGTTGCGGCGGTTCTGATACTGGGCTCAGGAAAGTTTTTTCAATATCGGCCCAAGTATGTCACCTATTTCCAGGGTTCCGTAAAAGGGTTGAGTGTCGGTTCACCCGTTGTCTTTCGTGGGGTCAAGGTGGGAAGTGTGACGGAGATCAGAATGCGATTTGATCCGAAAGCATTTGAAGTACAAATCCCGGTCTATGTAGAGCTTGGGGAAGGCAATCTCGAAATCATAGGCATTGCTGACAGGGAAAATCGCCATATAATTGAAGAAAATGCTCGAGAGCTGATCAAAAAGGGTCTCAGAGCCCAGCTTGCGACCCAGAGTTATGTAACCGGTCAGCTTATGATTGCACTTGATTTTTATCCTGATACACCGGTAAACCTTGTTGGTGCCGATCCAATGGTTAATGAGATTCCGTCAATTCCAACAACCCTTCAGGAACTTCAAAGCAAGATAGAAGAACTTCCCATTGAAGAGACTTTTAAAAAATTGCAGAGAGCGGCGGACGGAATAGAAAAGCTCGTCAATAATCCGGAGATCCCGCGCATTCTTCGGTCCACTGCAGAAGGGGTTGATGCTGCAACGGAAACCATCAGGGAAATGGGGGAGCACCTAAAACCCCTTACCCACGATATCAGTGAAGCCACGAAAGAAATAACAAAACTGGCGGCAGAAGCCAGAGGTGATGTGGAGCTGATAACGCAAAGTTTTACAAAAACCTCCGATGAAGCTCGGTTTGCTTTCAAGAAAGCTGAAGAACTACTCAGCAATATCGAATATATGACCGCAGAAGGGTCTCCTCTCACCTACACACTCACAAAAGCGCTTAAAGAACTGGAAATGACCGTCTGGTCGCTCAGGGTTCTGGTTGAAAATCTGGATCAGCAGCCTCAATCAGTGGTTTTCGGAAAGAGGGAAAAGGGGAGAAATTGAAATGAAAGACACTATTAATTTTTTGGTAAAAAAGACAATTATTTTATGCCTATTGCCGGTCATGTTTGCCGGCTGTGCAAGCTCTCCTCCTGCAAGATTCTACTTGTTGAGCCCTATTTCCAACGGAGCCGAAGACCAGTATTTTGCCGGTACACCATCATGTTTCAACATTGGAGTCGGGCCTGTGAGACTTCCGGAATATGCCAATCGGCCGCAAATCGTCACCCGTACATCCCAAACCGAACTCTCCCGAGCCCAGTTTGACCTTTGGGCGGAACCATTGCCGGATACTTTCTCGAGGGTCATTGCCAAAAATCTTACCCGGCTTGTCTGCACAAACAGAATCTACATATTTCCATGGGATGCTACCGTCAAACCGGATTACCTTGTCAGAGCCAACGTTATGGAAATGAAAGGCTCTCTCGATGATAAAGCTTATCTGGAGATTCAATGGAGTATCTGGGGAGTTATGGAAGGCAGGGAACTTTTTCAGAAAAGGTCGACTTACAGTGAAACGGTCATAGATGGAACCTACGAGGGACTTGTTCAGACATACAGCAATATGATCGGACAATTAAGTCACGATATAGCAAAGGCCTTGGAGGGGCTTTGATGGCATCCTTAACCCTTTAATCATCGTGAAAATGAACGGAGAAAAATCATGAAGAAACTTTTATATGCCTTTTTTCTGGTTTTGTTTGTAATTGTTTCAACATCTGTCTTTGCCGCTGAGAGATATCCACTCGGAATTAGCAACGTTGCTCTCAAAGTCGATTACCTCAATTTTACCGATGATGTTTTTGACAATATTGACCTTGATGAGGCTCTCTATGTGGGCCTAGAAGGATACTACGCCGTCATGCCGAATATTTATCTGGGAATGGAGATCGGCTGGGCGGGTTCTGAAAATGATGACAAGATCGGAAACTTAAAAGTGGATATTGATGTAACCTATATCCCGATTGAATTGAACCTCAAATATATGGCTGAAATTGCACCCCAATGGGTTTTTGGTGTGGGTGGCGGGATTTCATACAACTACTTTGAAATCGAAACCAACAGAATCGACCGTGATGCGGATGACTGGGTTTTTGGCGGGCAGATTTTTGCCGAACTCAATTACAAAATGGACGACTTTTGGTTCCTGGGACTCGAAACCAAATATCAGTGGACCGAAGACCTCGAATTTGATGACTTTGGAATTAATGGACGGGATTTTGATACAAAAACAAGTGCGGACAACTGGAGGATAGGTGCAAAAATCGGTTTCGTATTCTAGTGTACTTTTACCGAGCTTGCTGAAGAAAACTCCATACCCTGACAGTAAAAAGTTTTCCGTCATGCCGGACTTGATCCGACATCCGGAAAAACTAGCTTTCTTAATTCATCTGGATTCCAGCCTTCGCCGGAATGACAACACAACAAATTCGATAATAATTAATTCCAAGTACTTACGAGAAGTTAAGACGGTCAAGTCCATATGAATGAATTAAGGACAGATTTGATAAAGATTCAGATTTAAATTGTCGTTATCTTATTTGCCTTTTTAGTCCCGGCTTCAAGCGTGTTCGCCTTCGGACCGGCTTTCTCCGGTATTATCGCAAATACAGATTCGGCGGAAACGGTGGTCAGCAATCCAACGGGGTGAGGTCCGATTCAAAGAAACGAGTATTCACAGAAATCCATTGATTATGGTTTTAAAAAGCGAATCCAAGAATGGACGAAATGTTGCCTTTGATTTGACCTATATTTTGTTTGATACCGGCGAATTCAAGGTACAAAATGTCGTCCTGGTGGACGATTTGGAATGAAAATTTACAACCCATTGTGGGATGATTTGGTTTAGGAACCCAATGCAATCCTGTTTCCGAGAGTAGGTATCGGCAGAAGGTTTAAAACCACTAAAAAAACTTTGAACCCTCAGGT
The DNA here is from genome assembly GCA_964478625.1 of uncultured Desulfobacteraceae bacterium. GTDB lineage: Bacteria > Desulfobacterota > Desulfobacteria > Desulfobacterales > SKZT01 > SKZT01. The sequence goes on along the minus strand of CAYZJH010000114.1, from coordinate 1,215 downwards.
TAACTACCAACTTTTGATCTGTTAAAAAAAGGAGATGTCATGATTAAAAAAGATGATAGGTGTAACAAAAACCGCTGGATTGCGATGATTGTTGCCACATTTGTTTTGTGCTTCTTTACAACCTTTGGGTTTGCGGCAGAAGAAGCGTTACAAAATCCCACGCTCGATACAAACCCAATTTTACTTGCTTCAAGTATAACACCGGATTACTCCGATTTTAGTATGCCACGCCCGGTAGTGATTGCAAAAAAGGATCCGGCATGGAAGCTCGGAGTCGGTGTTGGAGCTGTCCCGGACTACGAAGGTTCTGAAGACTATAAGGCCGTTCCACTTCTGTTGATCCGGGCAGGCTGGAGTTCAGGTCGATATATTCAGTTCTTGGGCAACATGTTGAAAGCTAATGTCATTGCCGGAGACACATGGAGTGCCGGGCCCTTCTTGCGGTATCGCGGCAAACGCGACGACGATGTGGATAACAATAGGGTTAAACGCATGCGCACAGTCGATGAAGCTATCGAGTTAGGTGGATTTGTGGGATACATGATCAACCAATGGCATCTCGCCCTTTTAGTGGCCCAGGATGTAAACGATGCCCATGACGGATTAACAGCTAGCCTGGAAGCCGGGTACACCATGAAACTGGAAGATGGGGTCAACCTTGGAATCACCGCATTCACCACATATGCCAGCGATGATTATATGGAAACGTATTTCGGAATCGATGCCGACAACGCCAATCGCAGCGGCCTTTCCCAATACAGTGCCGATAGTGGGATAAAGGATTTCGGCGTGATGGCAAACCTGGATTATTCTCCCTGGGAAAACTGGGGTATCACCGGGATTGTCGGATTAAAATGGCTTGTCGGGGATGCTGCGGACAGCCCCATCGTTGATAAGGAAGGCAGTGAGATGCAATTGCTCGGAGGCGTCATGGCTACCTACAGGTTCTGATGTGATCCAACTTACCTGAAATGTACTCACAATTGAGTGGGTAGTTTCTGTAGAAAAAGGTAAAAAGTTTTTTGAAATTATGAGGTTAAGCGCATTTTGACTTCCATTGTTTTGGAACGTATGATATGTGATTGCTTTGCAAAATCAAAACATTATCAAATTACTACCATCGCAGGGAGAGCCAAAATGCGCAAAAAAATCCTAGCACAAAGAGCAATTTTTGACCAGTCCATTGATTAATTGAACACCCTGATTCGTCCGGAA
>CAYZJH010000113.1:0-9073 GCA_964478625.1 uncultured Desulfobacteraceae bacterium | reverse complement strand
ATGACGCAAGTTTTTCCTTATGAATACCGACCCCTTTTGTAAAAAACATATATCTTGGAACATACATGATCGGCTCCTCCTAACATGTCTTAAAATTAATGAATTCAAAATTTTTCAAAAAAATAAATGAGCGGATTTATTATGTGCAATAGTCTTTTTTGTCAATTAAAAATATCGTCACCTTTGGCTGGATATGCTTTAACTTTTTGATCATCCAGTCATCCTTATTTGTTTCAATGGGTCTGAGGCTTCTCTTTTATACCTTGCGAAAAAGAATCAGTTATATATATACTCAATTTTTCCAAAAAATAATCGAGTGGTTCGGTATTATACGTTAAGGATCAAATCATCAAAGAAAAGACATTATCAGCTAAAAGATAGCGAGCAGTCGGTCATGAGCACCCAGTCAAACTCAAAAGATACTTTCAAAGCAAATCTTGGGGTCATTGCTTTCTCTCTTTTTGTCGGGATCATTTTAATGGCGGTCAAATTTTATGCCTTTAAAATCACCGGGAGTTCCGCTATCCTTTCTGATGCCCTTGAATCAATTATCAATGTGGTTGCCGGAACTTTTGCCGTGTTCAGCATTGTGCTGGCTTCAAAACCCCCTGATGAAAGCCATCCTTATGGCCATGGTAAAATCGAGTATTTTTCAGCGGGTTTTGAAGGTGCCCTCATCATTCTCGCCGCAGTTGGAATTTTTAAAACCGGAATTTCTCATGTGCTTTATCCTCATCCCCTGGAATATCTTCAACAAGGCATTTTTTTGCTTGTTATCGCATCGGCGGTGAACCTGCTCCTCGGCATCCTGCTTCTTCGCGTGGGAAAACGAAATCAGTCCCTGGTATTAACAGCCGACGGAAAGCATATCCTCACCGATGTCTACACCTCTATAGGTGTTTTGGCAGGGCTTTTTCTGGTGAATCACACCGGGTGGTACTGGATAGACGGAGCTGTCGCCATTTTGGTAGGGATCAACATCCTAGTTACCGGAGCCAAGCTGGTAAGGCAATCTTACGCCGGTCTTATGAACAAGGCCGAACCCGACCTCTTACAGGAAATAGCCGACCTTCTCATTGAAAATCGAAAGGACATCTATATCGATGTCCATCAGCTTCGGGCCTGGCGATCCGGAAACTTTGTCCATATTGATTTTCACCTGATTCTGCCTCGTGATTTTTCCCTGGAATGCGCCCACCGGGAAAACAAAGAACTCGAAAAAATTATTCAGGAATACTTCAATGGCCGTGCTTCGGTGATGATCCACCTGGACCCTTGTCTGGATAGTGAATGCCCTATATGCGGCCAATCCTTGTGCACTCTCAGGCATTCCCACCAAAACCAGGTTGTCGGCTGGACCCTGGCATCCATGACCACAGATTACAGCAACCAAAAGACAACATGAATCGATTCTTAGTGTGGCCACTAAAATATTTGAATTTATATTGACATAGAATGTTGTATGGTATAGATGTATAGCCACCATGTATGTCGATTCAGCTAAAACGGTCCGCCGTGGAAAAACATATTATCGTCACCTGCTCAGAGATTCTTACCGTGAAAACGGAAAAGTCAAGCACCACACGATTGCCAATCTGTCCAAATGTTCGGAAGAAGAAATTGAAGCCATAAAATTAGCGTTGAAGTATAAAGGACGGCTTTTTGAGATCGGATCAGTTCATAATATCCATATGAGGCTGGGAATGCGGATCGGAGCCGTTTGCTTTTTGAGATCCATAGCCGAAAGGGTCCATCTGATTAATGCTCTCGGCAATGGTCGGGAAGCAACGTTGGCGTTGTGGCAAATTTTCGCCCGCCTGATTGACCGGAGATCAGGTTTAAGCGCAGCCGCACTGGCTCAAAAGCATTCCGCCCATGAGCTTATTGGATTAAAACCATTTAATGAAGATGATTTAAATCAAAATTTAGTGTGGTTGTCCCGAAGGAAAGACCCTATTGAAAAATATATTTTTTCATCAAAGTCAATTCATCATTCATGTCGGTTTTATTTATCTGATGCCCCCATTCCGGTTACAGGTCATTCGCTTTGTGAAATGCTTTCATGTCTTTTACAAAAAGAAACGGAAAAATATTGGCAGCCGATTCAAATTTCTTTTGACCACGGTATGAACGAATTAGGATCGATTCGGGCAGTGGAAATGACCATTGCCGATACCATATGCCGGAAAGTGCCGATTCCGACGGGATTATGCAAAAAATTACTCAATGCCGCAAATGTGACGCTTCCTCTGATGATCCCTGAAATGCCCGACTGATCGGCCATTGGGCGGCGTGAATGAGAGAAAAGAATTATGTTGGTGACCCAAAAAAATCAATATGCGCTTCGCGCCATATTTGAACTGGCAAAACATCAGGGGAAGGGGCCTATAAAAATTCATAAAATCAGTAAAGCCCAGGCAATTCCCATGAGGTTTCTCGAAGTCATTTTGGGCCGTTTGAAGAGAAACGGTCTGGTAAAATCGAAACGGGGCTATATGGGAGGATATACGTTGATTAGAAATCCTCATAATATCACGGTGGGAGATGTATTTCGATATATGGACGAATCGGTTCATCCCATAGAGTGCGTGGCCCTGAATGCGAGTGAAAGCACCTGCCCGCTCAGGGGAGAGTGTTCTTTTTTTCCCATGTGGGAAAAAGTTCATGATGCTATTTACAGCGTTTTTGATGAAACCAGCATTCAAGACCTGATCGACTCCGATACGGTGAAAAAAAACTATTGCTGCCAGTAACTCCTGTTGTGACTCCTGAATTCCATCGATGAAGCTCCCTGGTGATAAAATCTGTTGACATATTGGTTCCATATTGATTAACAAATATTTTAAGTAACTTGCCTTCATGTTTAAATAACAATTCCGATGGCCATGGTGAGTGGAGGAATGCAGGGCAACCGGGGGGTGGCCTGACATGAAACCATCAGAGATTTCACCGTGTCATCGTATTGTCTGCACTAAACCTTTTTCTGTGGGGTTTTGACAATGAAAGCCGCATTATCACAATCATGGGAAAAGCGTATTGTTAAACCTGAGGAAGTTCTCCGTAAAATAAAGCCGGGCATGAACATTTTTCTCAGCACCGGCGCAGCCGAACCCAGAACATTGGTTCGACGTCTTCTGGACAGCACCGATTACGACCTCCAGGATCTTGAATTGACCCAGTTGGTCAGTTTTGGTGATGCCATATGCCTTGAAGAAATTTGTTATCTGAATTATCGCCTAAAAACCTTTTTTGCGGGATGGGTCACCAGTGAGGCAATTACTGCGGGGCGTATTGATTTGATTCCCAGCCGTTTTTCAATGGTTCCTCGTCTGATCGAATCGGGACTTATCGATATCGACGTAGCTTTTGTCCAGATCACGCCTCCAAACGATGCAGGCTATTGCAGCCTCGGCGTTGCCGTGGATGTGGCACGGCTGGCTATGGAAAAAGCCAGCCTGGTGATTGGTGAAATCAATGACAAAATGCCGTTTACCTATGGGGACACTTTTGTTCCGCTCTCTGAGTTTGATTTCCTGGTTCGTTCGGAATATCCTCCTCATTATTTTGAACGATGGCCGGTAACCGATGTATTTGATAAGGCTGCGCAATATGTAGCCTCACTGATCGATAATCGCAGTTGTATCGGTTTTTCCATCGGCCCGCTGTTCGATGCTCTCACACCCTATTTGACCGAAAAAAAGCATCTCGGTATCCACTCTCCCTTTTTCACTGACTCACTCATGGACCTGGTCAACAGTGGTGCTGTAACAAACCGGTACAAAGAACTCTATCGGGGAAAATCCCTGGCTTCCTATGCGCTGGGTACCCAAAAGCTTTTTGAGTGGCTTGATCATAATCCTCTTGTGGAATTTCAGGGGATCGATAAAGTGTACAATCCGATTCAGATTGGGCGAAATCCTCAATTTATCGCCATTTTACCGGCCAGGAAGGTGGATTTGTCCGGGAAAATCGCCCTGCATACCGGAAAAGGGAATGTTGCGACCGGTCCGGCCGAAGTCATGGATTTTTTTAACGGCGCTCAGATTTCCCCGGGAGGAAGATGCATATTTGCGCTTTCTTCCAGAAATATCGAGGGCCATCCCAACATTGTATTTTCGATCAATCAGTTTCCAAACCGGTTCAGCCTTCATGAATCAGTCGATATGATTGTGACGGAATACGGTTTCGCCAGTCTTACAGGCCATTCTCTTCGTGAACGCGCACAGGCCCTTATCGATATCGCCCATCCCGATGACCGTCCTGAACTGATGGAACAGGCTAAAAAAGCCAGGATTATCTATGCAGATCAAATTTTTATCCCGGGCAGCGCCAGCCTGTATCCTGAAGATATTGCCACGGAGCAGACGTTCAAAGGGGGTGTCAGAGTCCGTTTCAGGGCGACAAAACCATCGGATGAAGAAGGAATGCGAAGGCTTTTTTACCGCTTTTCAGAAAAAGGGGTTTATGAGCGGTTTTTCGGACGTATTCGCACCATGCCTCATTCCAAGATGCAGGAGTACACCAATTTGGACTGGAATCAGGTCATGTCCGTTGTGGGACTCGTGGGAGCACCGGGAAAAGCCCGAATCATTGCCGAAGCAAGATATATCAGGGAAAAGCACCGTCCTTATGCTGAAGTCGCCTTTCTGGTTGATGAAGCCTATCAGGGAATCGGTATTGGAAGCTTCATGTATCAATTACTCATGAAGCACGCCAAGGAAAAAGGGATTCAGGGGTTTTCGGCTGAGGTGCTGTTTTCAAACACCAGCATGATGAAAGTATTCAAAAAAAGCGCCGGCCGGATAAATGCAAAGCTTGAAAACGGTGTCTATGAGTTGACCATTCCTTTTGAACCCTTGACCACATGACTGGTTCCTGAAGCTTTCGCCAAAAGTGCCGAGCGGTAAACAATGAAGATTCTAGCGGTATCCGATATAGTCAATCCACTCTTTTATCCCCGATTCGAATCCGGACGGTTTCCCAAGGTTGATCTGATCATATCCTGCGGGGATTTGCCACCGGAATACCTGTCTTTTCTGGTCTCAGTTTTTGATGCCCCCATGTATTATGTCCGGGGCAACCATGATTTGCGTTACCGGGACAAGGCGCCCTCAGGTGGGATTGATCTGCATGCAACCCTTTTACGCTTCAGGGGGCTCAGGATTTTGGGTTTCGAAGGCTCCCGCTGGTATAACGGTGGTCCTATGCAATACACCGAAAAACAAATGAAACGCATGGTCGGAAAAATACGGCCGCTGTTGTGGTGGCACCGGGGAATCGATATTGTCGTTACCCATGCACCCCCCCGGCATATTCACGATGCTGATGATCTTTGCCATAGAGGGTTCAAGACTTTCCGGAAAATTATTGACCGTTACCAGCCCCGGTATTTTTTCCATGGGCATGTTCACGCGGTTTTTGACAATCCATCTGAACGGATTACAACCATCCATAAAACGAATGTGGTGAATTGCTGTGGGTATTATTTCCTGGATATCGAAACGGATTAAAAATCCGAATTCTCAAAACACCAACCAGTGGAATAAAAATGATTTTGATCAAAGGCAGGAAATCGAGGCTGCCTATGATTATCGGAAGCGGGGTGTTCGTTGTGTATTGCTCGATCAGATCATCGGAAGCGTAGGAAGATACCACGATTTTGACAGCCGGTTCAAGCTTAAACCCCATGTGCCGTCTGAACGGTTTGAACAGGTCAAAAAGGCCATGCTTGAAGGAAACCCCATGCCTCCTGTTAAGCTCTATCAGATCAAGGATGACTATTATGTGCTGGATGGAAACCATCGGATCGCTGCGGCTAGAGCCCTGGGAAGAATAGATATCCGTGCTGAAATCGTCGAATTGATCCCCTCTAAAAATTCCCTGGAAAACATTCTCTATCTGGAACGTTTGGACTTTGAAGATAAGACCGGAATTTCTCCCAAAATTGAATTGACCGAAATCGGACAATATGAATCCCTGATCAACCAGATCGATTCCCATCGTAATTATTTGACAAACCATGGCTTCGAAGGCCTTTCTTTTAAACAGGCCGCTCAAGACTGGTATGCGACCATCTATTACCCCATGATTACCTTGATCGAAAAGGCAAAATTATTGGAAAATTTTCCTGACCGCACCCCTGCTGATTTGTTTAGCTACATTGCACGGCACCAATGGGAACTTGGCCGGACCAGACAATACGGTTTCGGAATCGATGAGCTGATACCCCACGACATGGAGGAATTTCGAAATAAAATGGCAAACATGACCACCGGAGATTACCCGGATATGCAACGATGGATCACCACTTTTGTGCTGATGAATGTCAAGGCCAAGCATGAAAGAAAAATTATGGAAAAGCTATTTGCCATCGAAGAAGTCAAGGAAGTTCATTCGGTTCATGGTGCATTTGATCTGATCGCCAAGATCGTTCTGACCCGTGATCTACTCTGTTCTGATGCCGAAGTGATCGGTGACTTTGTCCAAAGCAAAATCCGGATGATCAACGGTGTTACGGCAACTCAGACACTTATACCGGGGTTATCCAAAATAAAGTAAGCTCAGAGCCATCCGCAAATCTCTTCCTCCTTTAAGGGTTGATACCCTTTGGATAATGATTATTATTGTTGTAGCCGCATGGAAATTGCGGTATTTCAATGTTACTGGTTTAATAAAACAACATAATATTACAACTAATCTGAGCGATTCCGTCAGGAATTATTTTCGTAAACGAATCTGAGAATGTATCCTGTGGCAAAAAACACAGGAACAGGCAATCCAAAAAGTCGGATTGGCTTCAGAAAGTATTCTATATGATCACGGAATGTTGCCTGAATGGAACCGCTCAGTTCATGAGAATTTTTGAAAGGTGTGCTATGAGTGAATCAAGTCAAAAATTCGACAGCAATTGCTATATGGAGTGTGATTCTTCCTTCAGGGACTGTATGAACAGCCGCGAGGACGAATCTGTCTGCAAGATGAAACATGCACAGTGTTCCTGCGGCTGCATCATCGAATCATCCTAAATGTAAATCATACCTATGAGTTTTGCACGGAGTGACCCCACGAAGGATCACTCCGTTTTTTTTCCTACCGTAAAGTGTGTTCATTTTCCAGAAGTGCTTCAGCCTCAATCATGAGCCGGCGTTTAAAAAAATAAATCTGAATCAGATTAAAGCGGGCTTCTGCAAACCTGAGGTTGAATTCTCCCAGTGTGGTCAGTGTGATGGTGCCGCCTCGGTACTGTTCACGGGCATCCTCATAGTTTGCCTCAGCAAGCTGGACTGCTTCTATTTGGAGCAATTTCCGTTGGTTCAGGATTTCATTGTCTATGGCAATCTTTTCCACCTGACCGGAAAGATTTTTTTTGGTTCTTTCAAGGTTTTCCCTCGCCCTGCGAAGCTGTGCGGTTGACTGCGCAGATTGAGCGCGTGTCAATCCTCCGTCCAAAAAATTCCACTGCATCTGCAATCCTACGCTCCAGGACTCATCCATATCCGTCCTGGAATCACCCTGAGTCGCTGCCGTCGAAAAAAATCTCACCTCAGGATAATACCCTGCGCGAGCTATCTGATGATTGAGCCGGGCGGTTTCCACTTCAGTTTTACGAAGCCCGATATCGAGGAAATCGTCCTTGTCCATGGACTCATATAACTTTTGAATCATCGCATCAAGATCTTCAATCTCACTAAGAGCACCATCGGGAACCAGAAGTTCCTGGCTGCCGGATCTTCCCAGGGCGATATTAAAATCGATCAGGGCCTGTTTATGGGATACCTCCCGCTCTTTCAACGCATCATCGGCCAGGTTCAGGCTCAATTGAGCCTGCCGCACATCCAAAAGCATTACCACACCAACTTCCCAGAGATTTCTCGCATCCTCCAATTCTCGTTGACGCTGTACCAAACGATCTTGGAGAATGTCCACCAAAGCCTTTTGAAACAAAACCGAATCAAAGGAGAATTTAACGTCTTTGACAATATCCCGGATTCCCGTAATTTCCTGATGGTCCGCTTGTTTATACAGGTTCTTTTCGAGTTCCAGGCTGTTCATGATACGGCCTCCGGCAAACAGAACCTGGCTAAGTTGCAACTGCGCCAAAATATCCCTCTCCGGGTATTCTAGTTCCGGAACCGGAATATCCGGTGCATTGGTTCCCAGTTTCGCATAGGCAGCCACCATATTCAACTGAGGCTTCAAAAAAGCAACGTTTTGACGACCAACCTCCCGGGTTTCCTGGGCGGTTTGTCTTACAATACGAATACTTTCAGCATGATCAACGGCATATTGAACCGCCTCCTGCCGGGTAATGCCATAAGCGGTACCAGAATAAAAAATCAGCACGATGGCTTCAAAAAGGATTGAAATGGTATACACTATTCGGTTCATTTGGAATTGCCTTGAACTTTTTTTATGAATCATGATCTTTTTTAAATTTTGATTTTATCATTTCAAGGGCTTCAAACTCCACGGGAACGATCAGGAGGGTTAAAATCGTTGAGCTGGCCAAGCCTGAAACAAAAGCCATGGCCATGGGCGCCCATGAAATGGACTTGCTGGGTATTCCGATGGCCATGGGCAGCAGTCCTAAAAGCGTTGTAATCGTCGTAATCAGCACAGGACGCATCCTTGCTGCACAAGCTTCAATAATCGCATCCCGGACTTCTTTACCTGATTTGATCCGTGTATTGATAAAATCGATGAGTAAAAGCGAGTTGTTTACGGAAACACCCGCCAACCCGATAATCGCCAGAAAACTTCCGATAGTAAATGTGGTTCTGGTAAAAAACAGGCCCATGACCACGCCTATTAACGCGAAGGGTACGGCGGATATAATAATGCCGGGTTGAAAATAGTCATTAAATTGTGAAGCCAGCACCATGTAAATTCCCATCAAAGCAATAAAAAAGGCAAAAGTAAGTGATGTATAAGATTTGCTCGTGGTCTCGAATTCACCTCCAAAGCTTAAGGATACGTTGTCAAACTTATCTCTGTTTTTTTCAAAAAAATCCATCACCAAAAATTCCACACGGGCTGGAGAAAGTTTGGAACCGGCTTTGATGTCTGCACTAAG
>CAYZJH010000112.1:0-9125 GCA_964478625.1 uncultured Desulfobacteraceae bacterium | reverse complement strand
ATGATTATCGTCTGGGTCAACAAACGGAACTGGAAAACACCCGGCCCCATTGTCAATATGGCACTTCACAATGCAAGTTCCTTTGCGCAGTTGGGATACGAGACTCACCTTTGCATTGGTGCCGGGGTATCTACCAATACACCGGAGGACCTGAAGCATTTTTACGGCATCGAACCGATGGAAAATTTCGTTGTTCACCGTATTCCCCGCTATCGATTATTGGGTGCCACCTATAGCTGGTCGGTTTTTCTTATTGCTTATCAGTTGATTAAACAATTGGCTCAAAAAGACGCTGTCTCGGTTTTTACCCGAGAATCCGGGTTTTTGTTTTTTCTTTCTCTCCTTTGTAAACGATATAAAAATGTTAAGGGATTTTATGAACTCCACGATCTTTATGCGGACCTTTCATGGGTAAAGGAAAAAAAATCCGGCCATTATCGTGAATGGATCTATGAGCACCTGCTACTACCAAAAATCAGCGGAATCGTCTGCATCACCCGGGCCCAGCAAAAGCTTTACAAAGACATATTCCCTGATATTCCGTCCTGCGCCTTTCCTTTAGGTACCAAACCTATGCCCTCCACGTTTTCGTCCGAAGAAAAAAGAAAACGCCGAACCCTTATGTATGTGGGTCACATGCATGGCGACAAAGGGATTGATTTTCTTTTAAAGGCTGCCGGACAGCTTTCCAGGGAAAATATCCGCATTGTATTTTTAGGGGGAAAACCCGAAAAGATTTCTGCTTTGAAAAAACGGGCAAAGGCCCTTGGGGTCGATGGGCATGTAAGATTCGACCCCTTTCAGCCGCCCGAAGAAATGCATCGGGCAATGGCGCTTGAAGCCAGCCTTGGCATCGTCATGTTGAAAGATACCTATTATAACCGGTATCTCACCTGCCCCGTAAAAGCATTGGATTATCTCTCCCACGGCATTCCAGCCATCGGTAGCGATATCCCCTCGGTACGCGAAGTGCTCGAAGATGCTGGCACCTACATATCTCCGGATCATATGGATGGTTTTATTGATGCCGTGCTTGGCTTGTTGAATCACCCGGAACGATATGCTGAAATGAGCCAACGCTCCAAAAAACGGGCTGTAGAAATTTCCTGGCAAATGCGCGCAAAGACCTTGTCTGATTTTGCCGGGTCACTACCATTAAACAGCAATACAATTACCGCAAATTAGGAGGCGGTTATGAAAATAACGGCCTGGGATACAAACAGGCTAAACCATATTTTAATTATCAAAATGAGGTATATCGGTGACACCGTTCTGGTGACCCCTTTGCTTCGTGCTTTAAAAGATGCCCTGCCCAACACGAGGCTTTCTTTTCTGGTTAACCATCAAAGTGCCGGTATTTTCGGAAACCATCCCCATATCGACCACCTGATGATATTTGATTATAACCGGGCCAGGCGGAGTATTCGTTACCTTATCAAGTTCCTTCTTGAATTAAGACGCGGCAATTTTGATATGGTCATTGACCTGACAAGAAACGATCGATCTGCGTTTTTTACCTTTATCAGCGGTGCACCAATCCGGATGGGTTACGAAGGATCCTCCTATTTTTTGAACAAAGCCTACACCCATCGGGTCCCCTATAAATTCGGAAAGATCCACACAGTAGACCACCACCTGATGATGGCAACCGCACTGGGTTTTTCAGCATTCGATTCTAACCCTTACCTTGAGGTTTGCAAACCGGATATTCAATTCATCAGGCAGTTCATTGAAGCACATGGGATTCAACCCGATAAAGCCATTGTCATTATTCATCCTGGTGCCCGAAGGTGTTATAAATGCTGGCCTTTGGAACGGTTTTCCCATATCGCCGACGCTTTGACGACCCACTATCCGGTACAGGTAGTACTTGCCGGTGGGCCCGAAGACCGGGAAAAGTGTCAAGCAATCTTAAAAGGGATGCAAAAGCCTGGGATTGACCTGTGTGCAAAGGTCTCCCTGGAACAACTGCCCGCACTGATCCATGAAAGTGTTCTGCTTATCGGCAACGATTCCGCACCCATCCATATTGCCACAGCGGTCAACACCCCGGTCATCGCTTTATTCGGCCCCACCCGCTGGGAAGCCTGGCAGCCCAGGCGAAACCACGATAAAACCCTGAGCATCAACTATCCCTGCAGACCTTGCGGGCATTCCAGATCAAATTGCCCTCTGGGAGACGATTATTGTATGTCACAGATTACGGAAGATATGGTCTGGGTAAGTATCCAAGAGGTTTTTAATAAAAAGCAAAATCGAAATCATTTCCAAAAATGACACATATGTTACGCAAACAATGGTTTTTCATCGGAATCGCCTTTGTGGTGATTCTGGCGGTTCTTTTTCCGGCGTTGGGACCCTTAATCAAAAAATATAAGATACTCAACGTGGGTATTTTCATTGCCTTTTTGATCACAGGTCTTTCATTGGACACCAGTTCCGTCATCGAGCAACTTCATAATTTAAGAGTCCTGATAGCCTCCCTGGTTTCCTCTCTCATATTGATTCCGGTTATCACCTTTTTTCTGGCCAATCAGGTTTTTTCCGGCACTCCGGATCTTGTGGTCGGATCGGTGATCATCGCCGTTGCCCCGGTGACAGTGGCCTCGGGGACTGTCATGACCGCCGTGGCTATGGGAAACGTCCCTCTGAGTTTATTTATATGTGTACTCAGCAACTTTGTCGCTTTACTGACCATTCCTTTTTTGCTCAATATTTTTCTGCAATTCGGCCAGGCCATTGACCTGCCTGTTTACAGTATTCTTGGCAGTCTTGCTATCACAGTAATGGCTCCCACGATTATCGGTCAGATTCTCCGGCCCAGACTCAAAAATATCATTGCCCCCTGGAGAAAAATTTTTTCCGTTTTTTCCCAGTGTGTCGTGTTGCTGATCATCTTCAATGCTGTCTCGGCTTCAATTTCAGAAATCCTTGGCTCCGGAATGGTGGTCATCTCCGTGTTCGGATTCATGATCATTTTAAGAGTACTGATCCTGTTAATGAATTTTACTATTTCTAAGCTTATCGGACTAGATCAGGCCTCAACCTCGGCATTCACAATCCACACTTCACAAAAAACTCTAACGGTGTCTTATCTTGTTTGGGCCGGATATTTTGCCAATGATTTTCCTGTTGCCATGATTCCCGCTATAGCTTTTCATCTGACCCAGATGTTTATGGATACTGCACTGGCACAGTATTTTCGGAAAAAAGCCCTTGAAAAAAGCCCCTGATGAAATTGAAAGATAAAAGAGGGGGGTTGAAAAATGTTTATCTCCGGGAAGTCGGAAACTGCGCCAGAATTTTTTCCACCAAAGTATTGATCGTCGCCGCACTTTCTTCGGGTGTCGACCGAATATTAACCCGGCGTGTACCTGTACCCCTCCATAACAGGTTCCCCCGTAAAGAATCGGTAAAGTCGATCACCAGAAAAACCTCATCCTGGTTTGAGCTTCCAACGGGCATACCAATTCCGACACCTCCGTAAGAGCCACTTCCCCCTATGCCAAACCCGGTTCCGACACTCAAGGGTGAGGATTCGAACCGGGTCCGAACCCCATAAGCATAGCTGACTTTAAAATCATGTCGCCCACTGGAAACCTTTTGATAACCCATACTTGCCAGCGTCATATCGATGGCGCTGCGGATTCGTCCATCAAGCAAAGGATTGTCAACCCGGATATCTCCTGTTTTTGGTTGGGTCTCGGTTTTCCATGCAAAGGTTTTAAGGCCGGAAAAATCGGTCACGGGATCATAATCCTGACTGACCCGAACACCGGCACATCCGCCAAGTGTGAAAATAATCATAACCAATAACACCAATTTTAAAATACGCATGCTTTCCTCCAGGCTATTGAAATCCGGATTTCCGCCTGAGCAACCGATGACTTTCAAAAAATTTACCTGCCTGTCGGTAGCGGAGGATACTGGGCCAGCACCTCCATGACGATCTGATTGATCCATTCGGATACTCTTTCAGGGGTAGATTGTTGAAGGATCCGGCGTGATCCGACCCCGCGCCAGAACAATTTTTGTGTCTGACTGTCTATAAAATCAATAACCAATGTCCCCTCATCATATTGTGTCACATAGGTTTCATATGCAAAACCATCCCAGTATGGATAATAGTAGCGCCTGTACCTATAAGGGTAACCTCCCCACATATATCCCGGAACGACATCCGTCTCAATCCGGGTACTGACAATCATCTGATAGGAAATTTTAAAATCAGGTCCGGTATCGGCAACCTTCCGATAACCTTTCGATACGAGGGTATTTTCGATTGCTTGACGAATTCGTTGGTCAATCAGAGGACTGTCCATTAAATAATTACCACTCGATCTTGGTGGTTCAGGAGAGAGGGCAAATGTATTGTAATTAAAAAAATTTGTCGAAATATCATAGTCCTGACTGACTCGAATGCCGGAACATGATGCGATAATGCCGATTGCCAGCAATACGGTTAATTCAATAAATTTCCTCATGTCATGGTTCCCCGCTCTTTTATTTTGCATCCGGACTTGTGAATGAATAGAGTTAAAGCCCTTTTTTCCGGCTGGAAAATTATGGAAACAGAATTACAAGCTTTTCGTGCAGCCGCCATATAATCTTTTGATCCATAATAAAACATATTTTCAATATATTATTGCAATGTTGCATGTCAACGACAGGGCTAATCATTTTCACAGAATGTGAGCGGCTTATCCATTATTATTTCTTCAGGTTACCCATTCGTGCATATGATTAACCTAAGAGGACTATGGAATCAATTTTTCAATAAATTAATTTATGACTATACATCACCTTGAAAAAGCAGTAAATGATATAGATATTTAAAATGACTCTCAACAATATCACAGAGGAGACAGAAATATGGAAAAAATGAAAGTACGAGATCTTATGGTTCCGATAGACCGATTTCCCCGAATTTCACTAAACGCTCCTTTTTATGAAGCGCTTTTGGCTTTGGAAAAAGCTCAGAAAAAATATCTTGCCGGAGAAAGCGAGCAAAGGATCCTTCTTGTAGAAGATGAGACCGGCGCGGTAGTGGGGAAAATCTCACCCATCGATCTGATCCGCGGGTTGGAGCCCGGATATGACCAAGTTGAAACAGAAAAAAACCTCGCCAAGTTCGGCCTTGGATATACTATCAAATCCATGCGTGAACAATATCGCCTTTGGAAAACTCCATTTAGTGATCTTTGCAGAAAAGCCAGAGATGTCAAAATAAAAGACTTTATTGCTAAAGCATCCATGGAGGACCAATCCGTCAAAATAGATGACTCTTTGGCTAAAGCCTTTGATTGGTTTGTCATGGGAAGACATGATTCCCTTTTTGTTTTTGAGAATAAAAAAATTGTCGGATTATTGAGATTTTCAGATGTTTACAAAAAAGTATCGGTTACCATGAAAGAATGCGGTTTAACATCAGAGTAACGAAATATTATAATTTTTACTGTTTAACGCCTGAATGAAACTTATTCTGATGAGGGAGGAAAGGGTGGGAAAAAAAGATCGATCATGCATATTGAATCCTGCCATGCCCCTCCCCATTCAGGCATAAGAAATGAACGATTATTCCTTCATGCTTTGAAAATATGACTCACTTTCCCGCATAAATACTCCCCAATCGGAATCGCTGCGGTGGCTGCAGGAGATGGAGCGTTGCACACATGAAAAGAGCGTCTGCTTTCTGCAAATAAAAAATCGTGTACCAGCGTTCCGCCATCACTGACCGCCTGTGCCCGAATTCCTGCCGGATAAGGAAGAAGATCTTCCAGGGTTATTTCCGGACAGTATTTATGAATCCGTTTCAGGTATCCGGTTCGAAAGACTGAATCCTTCATTTCTTCCAATCCCGAGAACCAATTTTTTTGGATGACTCTCCAGAAACCTGAAAAACTCATCATTTCGTAGACATCTTTCAAATTAACATTCATTTTACCATAACCTTCACGCTTAAATCCCAATACGGCATTGGGACCTACAGTAACCGAACCATCGATCATACGAGTCAGGTGCACCCCCAGAAAAGGAAGCTGAGGATCGGGAATCGGATAGATCAGGTGCTTGATTATATGATGATGCCGGGAATGGAGGCGAAAATATTCTCCTCTAAAAGGAACAATTCGAAAATTTATGGATATACCGGCCATTCGCGCCAATCTGTCAGCCATAAGACCACCGCAGGCTACGAGAAAATGGGTCTTTATGGTACCGGTTTGGGTGTGGATATGCACACAATCGGATCTTTCATCAACCATGGTAACTTTCGTACCGGTTCTAACCTCGCCGCCCAACGCCACAAACAGTTCCGCCATTTTGACGGTAATTTTCCGGAAATCGGTAATGGCGGTGTTCGGAACCAAAAGAGCTTCCATTCCAATAATATGGGGCTCCAGTTGCTTTAATTCACTTTGGGACAACCACCGGGTTTCAATATCGTTTATAGTACAATTCTGTTCCAGCAACTTCATCCGTTTGCATTCGCCGTCATTCGTAGCGACAAGCAGTTTGCCGCATTTCACATATGGAAGATTGTGCTCCTGACAAAACTTTTCAGTACGATCAGCACCTTGTTTGCAAAAATTTGCCTTCAGACTTCCTGGCGCATAATAGACCCCGGCATGGACTACTCCTGAATTGTGACCGGTTTGGTGGCAGGCAAGGGTTGCTTCCTTTTCGACCAGAAGCATCGCCATGTCGGGATATCGCTGTTTGAGTCGCCATACGGTACTCACACCGACAATACCTCCGCCGATTACCACCACATCATATTGTTGTTGTCTCATGGTCAAGTTCTCCTGCATGGATTCTGTTTCAATGGTTTAAAACAGTTCGGGTTTTAAAAAAAATTGAAAAGATGTAACATAAGTTTTACTTTATGTTCTCATCGACCTCTGATACCTGATATTTTTCAAGTATCTATTGGGGATATCTTTATGACAACTTTTTGTGGATCACAAGGAGAAGGAAATTAAATGACTGAAGAATTTGTGGAAGACATCGAATTTACCATAGACAAACAAAACCTTTACAGGGAAGAATATTTTACGGATATGAAATTGGCGACAGTGCGTCGTTTGACCCCTGTAAGACCTGATGGATCCGAAGACAAAAGCCGAAAAACCCTCTTTGTCGGACAAGCCAACCTGATGTCAGAGGCCGGGCCCATTCCGATCTCAACCATGATTTCCGCGAAGGATCTTCAGCAGGCCGTAAAAAAATACCCGGAAGCCATGCTCGAAGCAATGGAAAGATTAAATCAGGAGATGCTGAAATATCGGCAAGAGCAGGAATCATCCATTATCAGCCCTGGGATTCAAAACGATTCCAGGATCATCATACCCGGGCGTTAGTCAGGTTTCTATTGCCGTTTCTACGAGAAATCTGAATCATCCAGGCAGCACTATTTCCCGGTAAGGGATTCTTTTCCTGCCATACACGTCGACAAACAAAAGGTTTACTGAACAAATGAAAAAAGTACTGCTGTGGGATTTCCATGAACGGCTTACAAATGGTCTGCAAAACCCCAAAAAAGCCCCTCCAAATCGAAGGGGCTTTTTTTGTAACCTATTGATTTTATTATGGTGCCGAAGGGGAGACTTGAACTCCCATGAGGAAACCCTCACTAGACCCTGAAACTGCTCTAAACTTGCACAGTGTATATTCCTGTTACCTCCCGTAACCATGAAGCCTGTAAGCCCTTCATCCCACGATGCCATAATGCGTTCACCGACATCACGAAACTCCGGATGTTCTGAAATGTAGCGGGGAATTAACCGTTGGGTTTCCGTAACCGCCTGGGCCATACGGTCGAAAATGGCCAGGATGGTTGCCTTTGGCATTGATAGGCTGACAACGCCAAAACGTTCCAAAAATTTGTGAGGCCACCACTTTTTTGTTCCTGCAATAGTAAGCGCCGGTACATCATTGCTGATATAAGCCGTGGTGGTCACTAGATCGTAAACCGGCGCCAGCTCAACACTGCCCAAGGGATCGTCGTATACCACACCAAAGTTTTTCAAGTGCGCATCACCGTTTCGAAGGATCACGGAGAGCACCAGCGTAGAAAAAAACTGTTCCCTGGCAGCCATCAGGCGCGGGCCGGAAACAAAGTTATTAATGGTTTTTGCCACACGTTCATAGCTTCCGCTTTATTTCGGGGCAGTCCCCAAAGCCTGAAGACTGCACATATCCTCAAACCCCAGGGGCGAACCATCGTCTTTAATGTCGAACCTGCGCAAAACCAAAAGGCCGCCATTCATACTTTGCCACCAGTTCACGAAACAGTTCCGTGGTATCCGGATAGGTGAGCAAATCGTACAAAGATTCCGGAGTTTCCGAAATGGTTGGGGAGTCTCTGACAGCGGCAGAGGCTTCAGGCAAATGCAAAGAAAATAGACCGCATAACGTTTTTTTAACTTGCCAAAATTACATGAACTTGCTATCCAACCCCATCTGAAGGGAACTGAAAGCCAAATTTTTCTAAACAATAAAACTTTTTGTCCGAAGATATAAAAAGATCTTCAAAATGGTTGTTGAATACCAAAAGGCGGCTTTCGGGCCGCTGATTTTTTTTGTAATTAGCAGTGCTACAAACATTTTTCATTTCTAACAAAGAGGTCATTTTTTAAAGTGGTTGCAGAAAAATTTGCCTGTAACTTACCGTGCGGAGCTATAAAACTTAGGAGCAATGAGAGATAAGAATCGAACAGATAAAACCTGAACCCTGAACACCGAACACTCACAAAGACTCCCCTCACGCAAAGCCGCCAACGCGCAAAGAAAGGCAAAAGTATTTCAAATTTCGGAATCCGTCACTCATTGACCCTTTACCCCGATAACAAATAAAAGTTTTCAGTTTCCCGTTATCCGTAATGAGTTATCAGGAACCCAACAGCCACCACCCGATAACAGATAACCGGCATGCAAAAAGGAGGATAAAGCTTTCCAATTTATCCGAGCAGGATCTTTTTTTCCATTATTGAGAATCGGAGCCCGAAACTGCTCTTTCCGGAAGGGAAACATGAAATAATAGGGGAAACAATTTTCACAAAACACGGGTACCCAGCAATTCTCGGTGAAAATTTAAACTGTTTATCCAAGGGAGTTTTATGGATAAT
>CAYZJH010000111.1:0-9325 GCA_964478625.1 uncultured Desulfobacteraceae bacterium | reverse complement strand
CTTAAAATCTGCTCAATGATTGTCTATCACCCCCGGTAAAGACTGGTTTAAGAAACCTCAAAAGAAAACCCTGAAAAATGGATTCTTCCACTGTTTGATTTAAAATCGTTGGCATCATAATTGCTCTTTCAAATTTTAATATCTTATAGATTACCTTTAACAATACAGAATGCCCCGTGAATATATTTAAATTTAGCAACTTCGAATACGAATTTGTAATTTGTTCAATAGAACTCCAACAGAGCTATGTCAGGATTGAGAAATGCCGCCTTTGAATAAAACTGAATCTTCCCGAAAAAATTGTTTTTGCACTGAACTGTTTTGTAAAAAGGAAATTCAATATGTCACTGGATATGCACACCATTGTTTTCGGTTATGTGTTAACCGATATTGTCTGCTTTTTGGTTATTCTGGCGCTGTGGTATCAAAACCATAAGCATTTTGAAGGTACCGGTTTCTGGGTTTTGGGATTTGCTTTCAAAACCATTGCCATTTATCTGATTTTTTTACGGGGGTCAATCCCGGACTGGATGTCCGTGGTAGTGGCCAATACACTATTTTTTACAGGGGTTGTCTTATTGTATAAAGGATTGGAACATTTTTTAGGAACAAAAAGTTCCTCAATTCACAATTGTATTTTATTGATCGTGTTCTCTTGTATCCACGCCTATTTTGCTTTGGTACAACCTGACCTGAGAATAAGGACCCTTAATTTTTCCATTTTTTTTCTGATCTTCTGCATTCAGTATGTCTGGCTCCTTTGTTATAGAGTTGGGCATGGCATGAGGCGGTTGGCCGCAGGTATTTGCATGATTTTTTTGGGCTACTGCCTTGTAAACATAGTCCGGATTGCAGAGTTTTTTTGGGGGTCAACAGGTAAAGAGGATTATTTCCAATCTGACATTTTTGAAATCAGCATATTCATCATATACCAGATGCTTTTTATTTTTCTGACATACAGCCTGACGCTAATGGTAAACAAAAGATTACTGGTTGAAGTCAGTGTGCAGAAAGAGAAATTTTCAAAGGCTTTTCGCTCTTCTCCTCATGCCATTGCTCTGAGTCGGCTGGTGGACGGAAAAATCATTGAAGTGAATGAAGGTTTCTTAAATATTACAGGATATTCGCTTGCTGAGGTCATTGGAAAGACATCAATCGATTTGAATCTTTGGGAAAGGGAAAAGGACCGCAGAGATGTGGTCAACCAATTATCAGAATCCGGTAACGTGAATGAGAAGGAATTTCAGTTTCGAAAAAAAGGGGGAGATCTTTTGACCGGGCTTTTCGCTGCCGATATCATCCTTATCGATAATGAAAAATACATCCTGTCCAGCATCAGTGATATCACCGAGCGAAAAAAGGGAGAAACCCAACTTCAAACGCTGATAGGTGAGCTTAAAATAGCATTATCCAAAGTCAAAACCTTAAGCGGTCTTTTACCAATCTGTTCTTTTTGCAAACAAATTCGTGATGATCAAGGATACTGGAATCAGATAGAAGCTTACATTAAAGATCATTCCAATGCCGATTTCAGTCACAGTATATGTCCTGATTGTGCCGGCAAATACTATCCTGATATGAAATTGTATGAAGATTATAAATAAGAAGTCTAGACTTTTTTTATGCTTAATTATTTCTAAAAATTATAAGGTGTTTTTTAAAATTACCAGTCAACTGCGAAATCAACCAGAAAGGAACAACACTTCCTATTTTGACGCTGGTGCAATATTGGAAGGGGCATTTATTTTGACAGAATTAACCTGTTTGGATACCGGCCTGAATTTGAAGTGAATCACCGTCTTTTCTGTCAGAATCTTCTGTAGTGTCTTGGTATCATGGTTATTGTGATCCAGCCAGATCTCATAGGTATCCGGATGCAAAATCGCCGGCATACGGTCATGAATATCTTTGAGGCATTCGCCGGCATCTCGTGTGATAATGGAACATGATCTGTAGGGTTTATCCTCATTTTCTTTATTCCACCATGTTTCCCAAATTCCTGCAAAAGCAAAAGGTTTCTCATCCGGTAAGGTTATAAAATACGGCTGTTTGTCTCCTTTCCGGCCTTTCCATTCGTAGAAACCATCAGCAGGTATCAGGCACCTTCTTTTCTTGAATGCATCTCTGAAGGCAGGTTTAGAGGCTATTGTTTCCATTCGTGCATTGATCATTTTGTAAGCGGTGGAAATATCTTTTGCCCAGTGCGGAACAAGACCCCAGTGCAGCTTTTCGAGCACGTTCAGGCTTTCCTGGCGGATGATCGCAACGATCTCCTGTGTGGGAGCAACGTTATAATTAGGTATGAATTCGGATAGCCTTTTGTCTATGGGAAAATGCTGTTGGAGTTGTTCCGGATTGCTGAAAACGACAAACCTTCCGCACATGATTAGGGTTCCTTTTTTCCGGTATGTTTTTTTCCCCAAAGGTATGCTGGTGTGGTATTCATTGTCAAGGTGGACTATTTCGACGAATCATTGCCTCAACATGGACGTTTTTGTGATATCACCTAACAAGAGAAATCATCGCCCTATAGCTGCATAACAAAAGGCTGGTTTCCGGATGGTTCCCCAAAGATTTTTCCATCGGTTCGTTAAACCGAAAAAAATGGAATTTTAAGATAATAATGCATTGGTCAAAGATTACAGAACACAATAAATTGTAGGCTCGAAACAAGTGCTCAAAAACAGCTTTTTGCATATACCATCTGTGGGCTTTGGAACTGAAAGACGAATATGGTGCAGTGGTGTAAAAACCATGGATCAATTCCTGGATTCACCGCCGGCGTTTATGTCTTCGGGAAAATGCAGGAAGATTTCTGAACATATCCATATTTCCAAAGAAAAGATGCAGCGTGGCGATCCCCGATATTTCTATGATAATCTCCCATCCAAAGAGCATTGGCGAATTTTCAGGGATTACCGTGATTCAATGGCCTATATTGATATCGAAACCACCGGATACGGACCAGCGTTAGATATCATTACCACAATCGCGCTCTATGATGGCAAGTCAATTAGGTATTATATCAACGGAGAAAATCTTGAGGATTTCCCAGACGATATTTATCAATATAAGATAATTGTTTCATATAATGGGAAAACGTTTGATGTCCCCATTATAGAACGCTATTTTGGCATTAAATTAAAGCATGCACATATCGATTTAAGATACATTTTGCACAGTCTCGGTTATTCTGGTGGATTGAAATCATGTGAAAGGCAACTGGGAATAGGCCGAACCGGAACCTTGGCCGAAGTGGATGGTTTTTTTGCGGTTCTTCTGTGGTATGATTATCAACGAAATAACAACTCAAAATCATTGGAGACATTGCTGTCATACAATATTGAGGATGTCTTGAAACTGGAGCATCTCATGATTCAGGCATACAACCAAAAATTAAAAAGTATCCCGTTTGAGATGGAAGAAATTATTTTTCCAACAACCAAACCGGTGAATCCATTTCAGGTTGATACCTCAACAGTGAAACGATTACAAAGGCAGTTTTTCAGGTAAAAAGAATCATTTTAACAGGCATGATTTATGACTAAACTTCCAATCATCCAAAACAAATCTGATTCAGAGTATTTCTTTGAGGAACGCTGTTTTATTACTGAGTGGTGGAATTCGCCCAATGACATAGAAGTATCGGTTGCCCGTGCAAGGGTTGAACCTGGAGTCACAACCAGGTTCCACCGCCTTAAAGATGTGACGGAGCGGTATATAATCCTTGAAGGCAAGGGTCTCGTTGAAGTGGGAGAACTGGCCCCAACAAGAGTGGGTCCGGAGGATGTGGTTTTAATACCGCCTGGAACCCCACAAAGAATTACCAATATTGGTGACTCGGATCTCATCTTTTTGGCAATATGCACCCCAAGATTTACGCAAAGCGTTTATGAAGATATCGGCTCGACGTGAGCGATTTATTTTGGATAAATCTATCACGCGGTACCGGCCATACCGGGAATCCAATTTGATGGTTCTCCCTCATGGATAGCACCTGAGAAGGAACCTGGCTTCTCCCATTGGCGTCAAGTTAAGGAATTGATAAGGTATTCAAGATTGCCATTCTGAATAGGGCAACATGGTAAATGGTTATATGGCACACGCTCAGAAGTTGACGAAGAATCTTTCCTTCAGCCCGGCATGGCCCCTCTTGTTTAAACTCCAGATAAGATTTCATGATCGGTCCAGTTTAAGAAACAGAGATCCTTCGGTCGCCGTGATTTCAATCAATTTTATATGAAAGAACGATATGTCGATCTTTTCTTTCACGGTTTTTGTGGTTGGCAGGGTATGGATATTATTGAAAAATATTTTCTTTTCTGTCATCCAGCTGTTGCGAGTCCCTCCCTCAGAATGATATGCAAGAGACCATATTTGAAGCATGATGCCGATATCTGTTGGTACCTTAATTTGGCACCGATGAGCTTTCACCGGAATGACCGATAGCTTCGTGTTTAATCGGTCCGTTTGGGTCTTAGTGAGTATCCAAAAAGAATAACTTGTGGTATATGTCAACCCTGCAAAGAGGAGAGGCCATTTAAGGATAAAAACGAAAATCCCTTTCTTAAAACTTATCATATGGTTTGGTTGTCACGGGGTAATGGTATGAGAATTCGTCCTGAAATATTTCTGATATTTTTTCTGTGGATATCCCCATCATTTGCCCAAAACAACGTAGATGATCTGGTAAAAGCAGCCCTGGAGCGGACCCGGCACTCGGTTAGGTACGATGGCCGCTATATAACCATTCCCTATCCAGGTGGTGATGTTCCCGGCAATATTGGTGTCTGTACCGATGTAATCATTCGGTCGTATCGAAAAATCGGCATAGACCTTCAGGTACTCGTTCATCTTGACATGAAAGCGGACTTTGAGGCTTATCCATCCAGGAGGATGTGGGGTCTGACCAAGCCGGATCCCAATATTGATCATCGAAGGGTACCCAATCTTCAGGTATTCTTTTCCCGTAAAGGTCAAATACTGGAGATTTCCCCGAATGCTGATGATTATCAGCCCGGTAATATAGTGACATGGATGTTGCCGGGTAATTTACCGCATATTGGAATCGTTACCGATAAACCAGATCCCATATCCGGCAATCCTTTGATTGTTCATAATATTGGTGCTGGGCCTAAACTGGAAGACATATTATTCTCGTATCCCATTACCGGCCATTATCGGTTTTTACCGTGATGGAAAAAATTGAATGAGATAAAAATATGTCTGAGGTTGATGATTTCTCTTATAACCCTTTCTCCCATGAAGCCTTACTGGTTAAAAAGATCAGCAGAGAAATAAAACAGGAGGGCATAGCCAACAGAGAGGGTGATATGGTGAAGGCTGTCAGGCATGGCCAAAATGCATGGGAATCTCTTTTACAATTAATGAAAAATCTGGAGGTTGACTCCATTTACGAATTAGAAAAAGCTGATGTGACTGGAAAGGATTTGCTTTATTGGGCAGCTACCTTTGCAGACGAGCTGTATACCGCCGGTTTAAAGGATAAATCCCTTGAGAAACAACAACTGGATTTTTTTGAATCATATGTGAAGATGCATCGGGGCATGCTTGGCAGATATGTCAGAAATCTTGGAAACATTCGTATTCTTTTGGCTGAATGTTATTTCAAAATGAGAAAAGCTGAAAAAGTCGATTCTTTATTTGAGAACTGGTTAACTGTTGAACCGGAATGGGGGGCTGGATGGATAGGATGGTCTGATCTTTATTGGTTATGGAATTTTGGTGTTGAAAAGGACTTAAAAAAAGCAGAAAAAATCCTAAAGCGAGGTCTAAAAGTCCCCAATGTAGATGATCGACATGTTATGGAAAAACGACTCAAAGATTTGAAATCAGAAAAGCAGGTACATCAGACTTCAAGCGTTAATTTTTATTCTTTTGATTAGGAAAATGAGATGAGATGGACCCCCGAAGCAGAGGCAGCTGTTAAAAAAGTACCGTTTTTTGTACGAAAAAAAGTGCGACGGCGTGTTGAAAAAGAAGCTGCCGAGTCAGGGAAAACAATTGTCGGTTTAGAGGAAGTCAAGGCAACCCAGAAGCGCTATTTAAGTGGCATGGCTTCAGAAATTAGAGGCTACCAGCTTGATGTCTGTTTCGGTCCAAACGGATGTCCGAACCGCGCGGCCATTTCCGATAGCCTGATTCAATCCTTGGAGCATGTTCTTCAGAAGGCTGACCTTCTCTCTTTTTTAAAAGAACAGGTTGGAGATAACATTAAGCTCCATCAGGAATTCCGTGTTTCGGTGGCCGAGTGCCCCAATGCATGTTCTCAGCCTCAAATCAAGGATATCGGCATTGTCGGGGCCATAGCACCAGCTGTCACTGAAAAAGAATGCAATCTGTGCGGTGAATGTGTGGAAAATTGTCCCGACGATGCAATAGTTTTAGATACCTCGGTTTACATCAATCAGGAACAATGCATGGCATGCGGAAAATGCATAACCGTATGCCCCAATGGAGTCTTTTGTGAAAATAAGCGGGGATATAAAATCCTATTGGGTGGGAAGCTGGGACGACACCCGCGGCTAGCGAGGGAAATGCCTGGATTATTCAATGACCAGGAAGTGCTTCAAATCCTCGAAGCATGTCTGGATCTTTATAAAAATAAAAGTAGGGGAGGAAAACGTTTTGCGGAAATTTTGACTCCTGGTGATTTTGATGCACTGATAAACCGGTTTTCAAAAACTCGGTAAAGGTGTATCCGATTAATATGCGGTTCATAGGATTACTTTCCGAACCCGGAAAATTCAGAGCGTATTTTTTTAAAATGATGCTGAATTGATTTATTGTCGGTACTTATGTCAGGATTTAGGAATATATATATGAAGGGACCTTGAAAAAAAAATGTCCCCGGATATCGGTCGCCTGAAACAAAATCATTAGATGAATCGTAACAATCTGCTTGGCGTGCTTGATTGCAGAACAAATCAATGCCGGCTTAATTGTTACTGGAATGAATTTCCTGAAGCTGCTCATGAGATTGGTCATTTTTGCATTTTTCGGAAATGCTCATCGGATTTTATATATTCGAAATTCACCGGGGTGGAGATGGTTTCATATGGCCGGGTTCGAGAATATAAAATTTTTCAAGAGCGATTATGCTATTTTTGATTTGAGAAATTCTGGGATATTTTATTCATTAAGGAGTAAAAGACATTTATGGCAAATATCAAACGTATTGGGATTTTGACCGGCGGGGGAGATTGCCCTGGCTTGAATGCCGTGATTCGAGCGGTGGTGAGATGCGCTGTCACACACTACGACATCGAGTGTCTTGGGGTAGTCGATTCCTTTAACGGCCTAATCGAAGGGCCGGCGATAATTCCCCTGAGCTGGCACAGAACAAAGGGACTTTTGTTTCAAGGGGGCACCATTCTGGGATCAACTAACAAGGGTGATCCCTTTGCTTACAAGGTCCGCGTTGGAGAAAGGATCGTTGAGGAAGATCGGTCCGAAGCGGTGATGGCCAATGTCGAGAAGCTGGAACTGGATGGCTTGATTATCATTGGCGGGGACGGCACGATGGAGATCGCCAGTAAGTTTTGGAAACGGAAAAAACTTAAGCTGGTCGGTGTCCCCAAAACCATTGACAACGACATCTGGGGAACCGATGAAACTTTTGGATTTCATACTGCGGTTGAAATTGCCACTGACGCCCTTGCACGGCTACAAACCACTGCCACCAGTCATCACCGGGTTATGATTCTAGAGACCATGGGGCGCAATGCCGGATGGATCGCCCTTCATGCCGGCTTGGCATCCGGTGCAGATGTCATTCTCATCCCTGAGATCCCATTTAACCTGGAGGCCATTGTCGCTAAAATCAAGGAACGCAGTAGTCTTGGAAGCAAATCAACTATTGTATGTGTTGCCGAGGGTGCAGCCCCAATAGGTGGACAGCAAGTCACTAGGGAATTCGTCCCGGATTCGGCAGAACCCATCAGGCTCGGGGGCATTGCGGAATGGCTGAGCAAAGAACTGAAAGGACTTATCCAAACCGAATGTCGCTACACGGTGCTTGGACATATTCAGCGTGGAGGCATCCCGACCGGCTATGATCGCATCTTGTGTACCCGTCTGGGTACGGCTGCAGTCCATGCATTTGCCAATGGCGAATATGGCAAAATGGTTGCCCTCCGGGAAAGTGTGATCAAGACAATCCCGATCATGGATATTGCGGGAAAAAATCGTTTTGTGGATCCCGGCAACGATCTTATCCGGGCTGCGCGGGACACGGGTGTTTATTTTGGGGATGAGTAAATGTTACAACAAGTTAAATAAATTTTAGTCGGTTTTGGCACATTTTGGAATAAAAGTCTCACACAGATTCTCACACGGATGTCAACCCTATCTTTCCTTATATCGAACACCCTCAGAGCCTCCGGATTATCGGGGTTAAGACAAAGGAGATTTATAGGATAGGGACTCATATCAGGTTTTTGTAAATATCTTTCCGGTGCCCGATTCTTTGGATTTCTATTGTTAATTCATCGGACAAGATTGAATAGACAATGCGATATTTGCCGGAGCGGATTCTGTAACTACGCTCCGATCCTGCAAGCTTTCGGCACTGTTTTGGGAATGGATTTTCAGGCAAGTTTTCAATTACAGCCAATATTTTTAGAATTGTTTCTTTTGGTAATTTTTTCAGTTCTTTTTTGGCAGAGAGTTTCCATCTGATATTATAAGAGGCCATCGTTTTTCAGCTCTGCCAACAGGTCTTCATGGGAAATGGTCAGCTCGTCTCTTCTTTCGGCAATGACAGCCAAGTCTTCGAGATCTTCCATCAATTCCCGGAAATCGGAGATGGAAAGAACCACTGCTTTTTTATTACCTTCTTTGTCAGTGATGAATTCCGGATTTAATTCTTTTATATCAATCATGTTTTTCCATTTCTTCTATGATTTTTCTTCTATAATATAAATCAAAATAAACCATGTTTTTGTTTTTTTCAATCTGTATTAAGTTGGATGATTCGGGTTCCTTTTTTCCAGCCCATCCAAAATTATTTGTCACCATTATAGATCGCCTCAAAATTTATTCAGCCGACATGTTTCATCGTTACACCATTGAAAGTGTTTCCCTGTGGCACCCGCCAACTTGTCATTACGATATACCCGAAAAAGTGTCATAAAATGCTTAAAAGTATAAAGTAATAATAATTACAGTATGATAGAGAGCCTACCCTAACATCAAGAAAAATTACCGTTCAATCCAGCATCTATCGCAGAAAACAGGCTGAATAACCTGGATATATGTGGAAACAGTAATCAAATTTTCAGATCAAGTCAATGAATCGGTCTAA
>CAYZJH010000110.1:0-9601 GCA_964478625.1 uncultured Desulfobacteraceae bacterium | reverse complement strand
GAAGATGTTTCTTATCATTTGCCATAGGGGCTGCCGCAGGAATAAATTTGACGCCGCTTCCTTGGAAATTGACGGATGATCTGTCTATTTGGACACAAATGTGGCCTTGGACACCGGTTCCCAGCGATGGAGAATATACCTATGAAAATACGGTTTGCACCCTTTGTCCCGGAGGTTGCGGCATTTCAGTGAGAAAAGTGGACCATCGGGCAGTCAAAATTGAAGGGATGAAAGATCATCCAGTAAACAACGGTGGAATATGTGTACTTGGGGCATCCGGCCTTCAGTATCTTTACGGTCCTTTTAGAGTCGAGTCCCCCATGAAACGGGTTGGAGACCGGGGTGAAGGCAAATGGAAAAAAATATCCTGGAAACGCGCGATTGCCGAGGTTGCTGAAAAATTAAGTGAAATCAGAGCGAGTGGTTCCCCGGAAAAGGTAGCGGTCATTTCCGGCAGGAAAGAAGGAACCATTTCTGCTTTATGGGAGAGGTTTTTAACCGCTTATGGTTCTCCGAATTTCATGACTCCGGCCAATATTGAAGACTCATACGAAGCCGTCCTTTATTTGATGCAAGGAGCCAAAGGCTCGGTGGGTTTTGATCTTGAAAATGCAAATTTTGTATTAAGTTTCGGAAGCGGCCTTTTGGAAGGGTGGGGGTCTCCCGTGCGGATGTTTCAGGCAAGTCAAAAGGTTCGGGAAAAGGGTAAAATTATCCAGTTCGAACCCAGACTGTCCAACACCGCAGCCAAATCAGACAAATGGATCCCGATTATTCCCGGCACGGAAGCGGCCTTGGCAATGGGTATTGCTCATGTGATTATCCGTGAAAAACGATACGATAAAAATTTTGTCGATACGGCCACCAGCGGTTTTAAGACCTACCAGGGGCTAGTCATGAAAGATTATAACCCTGAACAGGTGGCTGAAATAACGGGTGTGCCGGAATCTCAGATCGTAGAAATTGCAAGGGAATTTGCCGGGGCCACAAAACCTATCGCCATTTGCGGTCGGGGTGAAGGACGAATTCCAGGAAACATCCATGAAATAATGGCGGTTATGGCTTTGAATGCTTTAGTGGGAAATATTAATTCCGAAGGTGGTATCTGGAGTGTTCCGAAGCCGGGTTATATAAATTGGCCCGAACCCAAGTTGGATGAAATTGCTATGGCCGGTCTTCAGAAAGGCCGTGCTGATGGAGCCGGCTCAAAGGAATATCCTTTTGCGAAGAGTCTGCTGGATCGTTTCCCGAAAGTGATCAATGAAGAAAAATCCTATGACATTGAGGCTCTTCTGATCTCAAATGCCAATCCATTGTTCACCATTCCGGACACTGAGAGTGTAAAGAAAGCATTTTCGAAAATTCCTTGTGTCATCAGCTTTTCTTCATTTATGGATGAAACAGCCCAGTTTTCCGACCTGATATTGCCAAACCATATCTATCTTGAGCGATATGAAGATGTCCCCAATTCCTCAATGTTTCAAAAACCGATATTCAGCCTGGCCAAACCGGTTGTTAAGCCTGAGCATAATACAATGAACACGGGGGATGTTATCATTAAGTTCGCAGCATTGATCGGTGGCTCGATTGCCGATGCATTCAAGTGGGATAGTTATGAGACATGTTTAAAAGAAACTTTAGGCCATCAGTGGGATGTACTGAAAAAGGAGGTTGTCAGTATAGATAAGGGGTTTGCTCCCAACCCATGGTCATATGAATCCAAGTCCGGCAAGATGCAATTTGTAGCAACAGAAATTCAAAAATCTCCGGACAGCAAGACCGGTATCCCTCATTATGAGGATATCGGCATTGATGGAGAGGCCGGTAATTATATTTTAATTCCATATGATTCCATGACCTTATCAACGGGATATGCGGCATCGACACCTTACATGCTTAAAATTGTTTCGGATAAGGTTTTGAATCAAAAAGATACGGTCGTACAGGTTAATCCAAAAACAGCTTTAGAACTGGGGTTGAAAGAAGGTTCTTATGCGGTTTTGGCTACTGCGGTGGGTGAGGCTCGTGTTAAAATAACCCTTTATGATGGGATTATGCCCAATGTCATCGCAATGCCCTCAGGATTGGGACATACGGCATTTGATGATTACATGGGGAACGGAAAAGGCTCAAATATAAACCAGGTACTGGGTACCGTTGAAGATCCTGTTACCGGGCTGAATGCGGCATGGGGAATCCGGGCGAAGCTGACCAAAGCCTAGAGCTTTTCAAAATAAATAGCTTTCAATTGAAGTCCGGTAGCGCAATCTTAAATAAAATGCAAAAATGGCAGAAATTGATTGCTGAACGATTGGAAATCAATAAGAGGTTCTGATGGAAAAAGGACACAACAACACAACAGCCAAAAGATACGGTATGGTCATCGACTTGGACAAGTGTACCGGTTGTGGCGCTTGCATGGTGGCATGCATGCAGGAAAACAACGTACCCTTTAAAAAAGACGAGACCGATAAAATAAAAAGCATCACGTGGATTCGGGTCTACAAATTGACCAATGGAAAACCGTATCCGGATACCGAAATTTGTTATCTTCCAAGACCATGCCAGCATTGCTCCGGTATGGGGGATCATGGGCATTCACCCTGTGTTTCGGTATGCCCGGCTACCGCCACCGATTATGGCATGGATACAGGTATTGTGAGTCAGATTTACACCAGATGCTTTGGGTGCCGTTATTGTATGGCCGCTTGCCCTTACCATGTGAGATATTTCAATTGGTGGGACCCGGTCTGGCCAGAAGGAATGGAAAAATATTTAAGCCCGAATGTTTCCGTTCGTATGCGTGGTGTCGTTGAAAAATGCAGTTTTTGTTTCCATCGTTATCAGCTTGCCATGGATCGTGCTTTTTACGAAGGACGAAAAGAATTAGAAGAACATGAATACCAGACAGCCTGCACACAAGCCTGTCCTTCAAAAGCGATTACATTTGGAGACCTGAACAATCCAAAACATGCGGTATATGAATTGAAACAAAACCCCAATGCTTTCAGGTTGCTGGAGAGACTTCAGACCAATACGAAAGTCTATTATGTTTCAAAAAGAAAATGGGTCCGGATGGCCGGCGACAATTACCTTGAGCATGAAAGAAAAGAAATGGCCAAGGCATAGGGGTAGGAAGTTATATATATCAGGCAACAACTGTGGTGATGGTAACCATTTAAAACATTAGGAGCGCATACCTTATGGATTCTGAATTAATTCCCGAGGGCGTTCAACGCTGTTCACTCGGAAAATTTATCTTATGGATTAGCGCGTGGGGTGTGGTTCTTCTCATTGGCATTTACGCCATGATCCTATGCTGGTTAAAAGGGCTGAATCAAACCAACATGAATGATGCTTACGGGTTTGCTCTGTGGATCTGGGCCGACCTTGCGGTCATTGCCTTGGGCGGTGGCGCCTTTTTTACAGGCTTTTTGCGCTATATCATCGGTATTAAGGATTTAAAAAATATTATCAACTATGCGGTATTAATCGGATTCATATGCTACAGTTCCGCATTGCTGATACTGGCTATCGATATCGGACAGCCGCTGAGAGGATGGTTCATCTTCTGGCATGCAAATGTACATTCCATGCTGACTGAAGTGGCATTTTGCCTATCATGTTATTTTGCAGTTCTCACCATAGAATACATTCCGCTGGTCCTTGAAAATCGAAAAATTGACAAAATTCCATTTTTTCATAATTTAAGTCACAACATGCATGAAATCATGGCTGTTTTTGCTGCAACCGGTGCGTTCCTTTCATTTTTCCACCAGGGCTCCCTTGGCGGAGTGGCAGGAGTTCTTTTTGGAAGGCCATTTGGTTTTCGTGAAGGTGTCCTGATATGGCCATGGACCTTTTTCCTGTTTACATGGTCCGCAGCAGCTTGTGGCCCCTGTTTTACCATACTGATCACCAAGATCACCGAAGTCATTACCGGTAAAAAGCTTGTCAAGGATAATGTCATTGAATTGCTGGCAAAAATATCGGGATGGATGCTCCTGACCTACATTATCGCCAAACTGATCGATACCTGGTATTGGGCGTTTCACACAGCACCGGCTATGGGATTTACATTTTCACAGTTTTACACCAGTGATCCCGGATCATGGTATGGATACTGGATTCTGTTTTTAGAGGTTGTACTTGGCGGAATTGTTCCCGCATTGATTTTGGTGACCAAATTCGGAAGAACCAACAAACTCGCTCTGTGGATTGCGGTAACTCTGGCTTGTGTTGGTGTTTGTACTAACCGCTGGGTTATGGTGCTTCAAGTTTTGGCAGTTCCGGTGATGACCTTCGACAGCTGGTTCACTTATTTCCCCAGCTGGCAAGAAATTGCCACCACCATCTTGCCGGTGGCTTACGGAGCGATTCTTATTTCCCTTTCATACCGTTATCTTCCGGTTTTCCCACAGGAAAGGGAATTGAATCCCTTGCCGGGTCAGGAAAGTGAAACTGTGGAAAAACAGATGGAAGAGGAAGAGGAGCCGGTTGGAAAGCTGAGTCCGGCTGCTGAAACAGCCTGATAATAAGGAGGAATAATTATGTTTCCATTTGCCTTTGAATGGATCTGGGATATGAGTCATATTGTCTTTCATGGGGGGCTTTGGTATGCTCTATCGATATTGGGTGCCGGAATGACTTATTGCATCCTTAAGGCGGCCTACGACACAATTAAAGGAGGCGAAGGTCACGGAGAACATCACTAATCCCGGTTCGACCTGTTAATGATCGCTCATAAGCGCTCTTCATTCTGTCAAATGGAGTGGAGAGCGCTTTTTTATTATCATATGGAACCATGAGTCAAGTTCGTTTATAGTGATACCTGGTTGATATTTTTGAATGCCCCCGCTTTTTGGAAATAGGGATTCGGAAACGAGCCTTCAGGCCTAAGCTTGTTATCCAGCTGGTTGAACGGTATAATCGATTTATACTCTGGTACCCGAAACTGTTTTTGTTAAAAAGGAACAGAACAAATTGGACAAAATCATCATTGAAGGAGGAGTTCCGCTGGTTGGGGAGGTTAAAATCAGCGGTTCAAAAAATGCCGCACTCCCCATTCTGGTTTCATCATTGCTTGCGGATGGTTTGAACACCTATACCAATGTACCTGATTTAAAGGATATTCTTAGCATCAAACAACTCCTCGCACATCTTGGCGCACGTGTGGAAAGTCATCAAAATGGGGTAACAATTGATGCGAGCGGGCTGAATAACTCAGTGGCACCGTATGATCTGGTTCGAAAGATGCGTGCCTCTATTCTTGTTTTGGGCCCTTTGGTCGCGAGGCTTGGTAAAGCAAGGGTTTCTCTTCCGGGGGGATGCGCCATCGGAGCCCGTCCGATTAATTTACATTTGAAAGGGTTGGAAGCATTGGGTGCTTCCATTGAGGTCAAGCACGGGTATGTGGAGGCTAAGGCCAGAAAACTGACAGGTGCGGATATTTATTTTGATATTCCGACCGTCGGGGGAACGGAAAACCTTATGATGGCAGCAGTTTTGGCGGAAGGAGAAACGGTTCTCAGAAATGTGGCCCGTGAACCTGAAATCACTGCGCTCGCCGATGCATTAAATCAAATGGGGGCCGAAATTAAAGGGGCTGGTACATCGGTGATTATCATCAAGGGGGTCCAAAATCTCCATCCAGTCTCGTTTTCGATAATTCCTGACCGAATTGAAGCCGGAACATTTCTGGTGGCCGGAGCACTCACAAAAGGTGAAGTTACCATCTCCAATTGTGAGCCGGATCATATGCGCGCAATTATTAACAAATTAGAGCAGACCGGCGCCTTGATTGAAGTCGATCATAAAAGCCTCAAGGTCAGGAGGGATGGAGTAATTAAAAGCGCTGATGTTAAAACAATGCCTTACCCTGGTTTTCCCACAGATATGCAAGCTCAGTTCATGGTGCTGATGGCGGTTGCGGATCGGGTGAGCCTGATTTCTGAAAATATTTTTGAAAATCGATTCATTCATGTAAGTGAACTTCACCGCATGGGAGCTGATATTGAAATTTCAGGCAATACGGCAATGGTCAAAGGGGTTGAAACCTTGTATGGGGCTCCGGTTATGGCAACCGATTTAAGAGCAAGTGCTTCGTTGATTTTGGCGGGGCTCATTGCCAAAGGTGAAACTGTTGTAAATCGTGTATACCATCTGGACAGAGGATATGAGGCCATTGAAAACAAATTTGCAGGTTTGAACGCCAAAATAAAAAGAATTCGTGATTGAGGGGTCGAAAATTGAAATGAAAGGCAAGTCACCGGTTTTGAATGTTCGGTGCTTTTCCCAAAAAAAAATGAACATGATCTTGAAATCTTGACACTATAAAGTCCTCCGTCATGCCGGACTTGATCCGGCATCCAGAAAAACCAGTTTCCTTAATCCATCTGGATTTCGGCCTTCACCGGAATGACGATAGAATAGAATCTATTATAATTAAATTCAAGTAGTTATGAGAATTTGAGACTATAAAATTGAAACGAAATCCGTGGCAATTCCGGGATTTAATTTCCCCATTAAATTCATTTTAACAGAAAAAGGAGAGTTTTTATGGATAAACCGGACTTCAAAGAAATGGCTCAATTTATCAGAGAAGATTTGAGATTAAAAACATTTCCAATAGCTGTTAAATTCAGCACTACCTCCGAGCCTTTTCCGGAAAAAACCAAACAGCCTTCAATTGCACTAAAAAAAAGGGTAACCATCTGCCAGGCTGTCACTATGGCAAGACTTTACGGATGGACGGTTGGGTGCACCCGTGAAGATTTAATTTGTGTCCCGGCTATGCTGGCATTTGGTTTTACGGATGCAACCGACCCTGAACAAACCCTGGGGAATCTTTTTTGCGAAGTTGAATTTTCACAGGAAAAGGATAAAGCGATCCTTGAGGTCAATTCCATGAATCGACTTGAGAATTCAAAGGAACGTACCATAATTCTTTCTCCGTTAGTGAAAACCGTATTTGAACCGGATTGTGTGGTAATTTATGGAAACCCTGCGCAGGTCATGAGGATGGTTCAGGCAGTAGTATTTGAAGAAGGAACTCGCATTCAGGGAAACTTCGGGGGCAAAGTGGAATGCACCGAATATTTGATTGCTCCATATCTTACCGGAAAACCCCGGATTTCCATGCCGGGAATGGGGGATCGGATTTTTTCCATGACCCAGGATGATGAAATGGTATTAAGCCTTTCCAAAGGCAACCTTCTATCATTATACTCGGGGCTTTTAAATGCCGGGAAGAAAATCGGAGCCCGCTATCCTGTGCCATTTTACCAGAATTTTCAGCCTGAATTTCCTGAGCCGTATCAGAAACTAGCTAGGGATTTAGATCTTTTTTGATCCAAATAAAGCGTTTTGTATTGTGTTATCATCTTTGATCATGAATGGTAATGAACTTTTTAGCATACTTGACCTCAACCAAGATGGAAAGCTTTCACGGCAAGAGCTTCATTGTGTTGCAAGACAGTTGGGGTGGCATTGGCGCGAGGCTCCTCTTTATGCTGTTTTAGATTTGCTCACTCTGCTGGGTCCGATTTCCAGAGAATGGTTTCATTTCTACCTTAGTCAAATCATGGAAGACCCTTTGGGTCCATACGGGCGTGTTCTTTTGAATGTGAAATATGATACACTGCTTTCTCCACTTATGGTGAAAAAAGGTGGAAATACAAATTCCATTCAAGGATTAAAAAAACGAGAGGTTGGCTGTGGCCGAGTTGATGCGGCCCTATCTGAAAATCAATTGATTCAAATTTTAAACCAATCAGCAGGCAGTGATGTTGCCGGTGATTATCAAAAGCTTTTGTGTCTACTCGAGGTTAAAAGGGTTCCAGCCAAGGAGACTATGTTGCTTGTCATTGATCCTCAGCGTTCTTTTACAAAAGGTGCATGGATGAAATCCATTGGCGAAAATGCAAATGAGGATGTTAAACCCATTGAAACCGGGTTCGAGTATTGTGCAAAGGTTTTAGATCGATATGGTAATTGGATCCACTTCATGTTTTCGAGATGTCCCTTCCCTCCTGACAGCTATGACTGGGATGATCATTTCAAAAACATTATTAAAACCAATCAACTTTATTTCATTAAACCTGGAAACAATATTTTGTTTCCGCCTACAAATGGTTACCGGCAATGGGTGAATCAGGCTCTGGATGGGGGCAGAAATATTCTGGTTATGGGGGGATGCACCTTAAATTCCTGTGTGCGAGTGTCAGCCATTGAAACCGTAAAATATTTCAACGGTACAAACTTACGGGTTGTTGTCGACCTGAGCATATCCGGGGCAAGGTTGGAAAATTATCAGCGCTCAGGCATGTTTGAGGGATTGTCTTCGGTTGAGTCCGCGGTTCGGGAGATGATATCTTGCGGGGTAGAAGTGGTCCGGGGGGTTGATTACGATACATGATTCATTTTTGTTGCCAGGGCGAATTCTTTTCCGGTTTCATACGCTTCCTCAAGATATTCAGGATGGTTGAGAATATCATTCTCCAAATCGAGTTGACGATATAGCAGCGATTTCCAGAGTTCAATATCCAGAACATCGAAAAAATATTTTACAGTCAGAAGGGTGCCGTCAAAGAGTTTTTTCCCTTTTGTTGCCCCGGCTGAGATAAAAAGCCCTTTTCTGGTCAACTTGTTTTTATGGAGAGGAATTTGATCAACCCAGTATTTTTTGACCCACAGAGATTGGCAGCGATCCATGAGAATTTTTGTATGCGCACTTACAGTATAGAAAAATATGGGGGATGCCAGCATAATTCCTTTGCAAGTCATCATTTTGTCAATGACCTGATGGAAATCATCTTTGATGACACATCGCCCTGTGTTTTTACACCCGTATATTTCAAGACAAGGAGACATTTTGCAGTCTCTGAGTACGATTTTTTCAACCTGAGAGCCTGCGTTTTCAGCCCCTTTCACAGCCTGATCCAGAAGTGTCGAGGTATTCCCTTTTCTTCTGGGACTTCCATAGATAGCTAAAATATCCATGCTTCCTGTTCAGCAAATGTGATGATCACCCTTTAGTGGCTGATCATTCGTTCCTGAAGATTTTTAAAAGATTTTATCCGGTCTGAAAATAACTTTGCGCATGTTGGGCAATATCGATGGTGCAATTTTACATCCGGATGAGGTGCTGTGCGATCGGAAATGTGTTTTAAGAATTTAGGAGTAGCAAAGCGTTTTCCGCATCCTTCACAAATTTCCAATGGATGACGTCCGATGATTTCATCCCGGATTGAAATGGTGCGAACATTTTCAACATCTTCGACATTAATGACCTGGGTCGGGCAGAGGTTGGCACATGTGCCGCATCCGATGCAGGCATCAGGAACAGGAACCACAAAATCGGCTCCTTCCCTTTTTTCCATTTTTAAGGCTCCGGGGCCCACAATTTCCCTACAAACACGAATGCATAAGCGGCATCGTATACATCCATCCGGTGGAGGTCCTATGTCGATTCCGTGTTTTTGGGCCAGGTCACGGATTTTTCGGGACTGAGGAGCCATTTGGATCAGATTCCCAAAGGCGCGAATTCTGGCTTTTTTGACCAAATCCCCGGTGGTCTTGATTTCTAAACCATTTTTGACAG
>CAYZJH010000109.1:0-9644 GCA_964478625.1 uncultured Desulfobacteraceae bacterium | reverse complement strand
AAAGTTTTGATCTGACCGAAAGCGAATACATGGAAATCATCCGCCGAAAAACAGCAGTTTTGATTCAAGGGGCATGCCATGTAGGGGCTTTGTTGGCAGATGCGCCCATGCACCATGAAAATGCCCTGGCCGAATACGGGTATAACGTGGGTATAGCTTTTCAAATGGCGGACGACCTCCTGGATTACACATCGGATACGACCGTTTTGGGAAAGGCCGTTGGGACTGATTTAAGAGAAGGCAAACTGACTCTTCCGGTTATCCGCACAATCGAAAAATCTTCGGATGAAAGTCGCCGAAAAATCAAAGAAATTATCCGAA
The DNA here is from genome assembly GCA_964478625.1 of uncultured Desulfobacteraceae bacterium. Classification (GTDB taxonomy): domain Bacteria; phylum Desulfobacterota; class Desulfobacteria; order Desulfobacterales; family SKZT01; genus SKZT01. The sequence continues at coordinate 9,323 of CAYZJH010000109.1, read as the reverse complement.
AAAAGGATTTTTCAACAGAAGATTTCGAAACCCTTCTATCCATGATGAAACATTCCGGAGGAATCGATTATACTCGAAAGCAGGCAAATGAATATGTTCAAAGAGCAAAAGAGGCGATCAGGGTTTTTAAACCATCACAGACCCTTGAAACATTGATAGATATTGCCGATTATGCTCTTGCGCGAAAGGTTTGAAAAAAGGTTATTTGCTTGAAAGGCCAATATCTCGCTTTTCCTGTTTTTCGGCAACTCATTTCGGTTTGAACGATAGGCTTCTAAAACCATGGCGATAAATAAAAATATGGCGGCAAAATTTTTTCTGGTCATTTTGCTGTCGGTGCTCGTACCGGATGGTGTGGGTCATGTAACTGCCCAGGAGAATGCATTAAAGGTGAAAGCTGTCGGCACCGGAATGATCCGCGGTAAAGATGTTGCATCTGCAAGGGAAGAAGCAATTTCCAATGCTATGGTTTCTTCGGTTTATCGGGCCATGGCTGATCTGGTTCCTGAAGAAACCCTTGTTTCAAACTTTAAGAAACTTGATGAATCCATCTTTGAAAAAATCGGAGACTATATTCTCGAATACAAAGTCCTTGCGGAAAATACATCCGGAAAAACCTACCGCATTTTGATAGAAGCCACCCCGTTTGAAGAAAAAATCAAGGAATTGCTTTTTACCCCGGAGAAAGTTACAGAGGAAAAAAATTACCCGAAAATTCTATTCCTTCTGGCAGAGCAGAATATCGATGATATCTTGCCATCTTACTGGTGGGGGGAAGATCCCTCTTTTGTGAAAGGGCTTTCTGAAAAAGCATTTATGAATGTCCTGATGGAGCATGGTTTTTCTGTCGTCGAACATGAGGGAATGCTCTTATATCAAAACAATAAAAGTTACATCAACAATCCTTATCTTGAGAACCGGGAAGCTGTTCAACTGGGACGACAATTGGAAGCGGATGTGATTGTGGTGGGAACGGCTGTCGCCGAAATCGTACCTGCTGCCATGGGTGTGACAACCCGCTCGGTCAGGGCTGATTTGTCTGTCAGGGCCATCCGGGTTGATACCGGAGAAGAAATTATGTCCGTGGACCAGCAATCAGTTGCAGTCGGTTCGGATGATGCATTTGCCGGATCTGATGCACTGTCGGACGTGGGCACGCTTGCCGGCAAAGTTTTGGCACCCAAGATTGTCCAGGACTGGAAAAGTTCGGAGTCTACATCAGGACAGATCGAGCTTTTTGTCAAGGGTACAGGAAATTTGAGCAGTTTTGTCAGTTTCAGGAAAAGCCTGGTTCAAATTCCGGGGATCAGCAATCTTCAGATAAAAGAAACCATGGCCGATGAGGCTTTGATATTGGTTGACTATTCAGGATCTGCCCAGAATCTGGCTGAAATAGTCATGCAAAAATCCTTTGACGAATTCAGCGTCAATATCTCGGAAGTCGGCAGTAAACACATCAACATGGATTTAATTCCAGGCCGGGGGTTTCCCAGACCCTGAAATGTCTTGCAAACTATCCCGGAATCAACACTCCGAATGATCAACACCCCGGGTCAGCCGCCTATGGGGTTTTGTCAGAACTCTGCCCATAGGGCGACAAAACCTTTCCGGAAAATTAAAATTCATGATACCAATAGTATTTTTCAGCATAATTTGTTAAAATTATAAGTTAACTGGACAGTACAAAGTTCGCCGTCATGTCGGACTTGATCCGGCATCCAGAAAAACCGGATTAGTAATCCACCTGGATTCCGGCTCCCGGTTCAAGCCTGGGACAGGCTTTACCGGAATGACGATACAATAAAATCGACAATGATTAATTCGAAGTTCTTATGAGAACTTAGGACTGTCAGGATATTAAGTTTTGGAGACTATTCATGAGAATACCAGGTAAGGAAGAGTGTTTTGCACTGATACACCTAATGAAAATGCCGGAGCATATTATAGATCATTCTATCCAGGTTGCCCGTGTAGCCTTGTTTTTGACCGACCAATTAACCGGAGGGCGTAAAAATGGATTAAACCGTGACCTGGTTTTGTCGGCGGCTCTTTTACATGACATCACCAAGACCCGGAGTTTTGAATCCGGAGAAAACCATGCGGAAACGGGGGGACAATTGCTTCGGGATCTGGAATATCCCGAAGTGGGTGATATCATCGCTCAGCATGTGCGATTGCGAAGTTATAACGGCTATGACATATTTCCCGATGAAGCTGAAATCATCAATTATTCGGATAAGCGGGTGCTTCACCACAAAGTCGTATCATTTTCCCAACGCATGGAATATATTATCGAGCGTTATGGCAAAATTCCGGAACACCGCCAAAGATTAGCCCGGCTCTGGGAAAAGTCGATTGCACTGGAAAAGAAAATTTTTTCCTATCTATCCTTTACCCCTGATGATTTGACGGACATGATCGAGGATTGCCCGTCCATTGAAAATTTGCAGACCCGATAACCTTAAGGAGAGGCCATGAACGAACTGCCCTATGAAACCAGTCGGAAACAAATTGCTATTCGTTTTCTTTTCAGTATCTTATTTGTGATTGTTTTTGAAATTTTAAAAACAATCATTCAGTTGACAGTGCTTTTTCAGTATATTTTCCTCTTTATAACCAAAAAACATAATGAACCGGTCAGAACTTTTTCCAACAAAGTTTCCACATACGCATATAAGGTACTGAGGTATCTGACCTTAAACGAAAACCTCAAACCTTTTCCATTTACCGAATTTCCGAAAGAGATGGACTCTCCTGATAGTGAAATCCGATATCAGTAAGGGTAATGATTTGATTTTTAATGTAATTATGAAAAATGGGAGTAAAAATAAGTCGGGGACATCGGTTTGATCTGAAAAACCGAAAGATTGAATGGGCGAGGCTTAAATCCGATGATACACGGGGATTAATCCTTGCCCCGCCGCTGATTGGCGGAAGTTTCGCTCAGCAACTGAATCTGTTTAGATGGCTGGCCAGAATGAATCTGGACATTATTTCATTTAATTATTCCGGCCATGGAAGATCCACGGACAAGTTTTCCTTGAAAACAAGCATGGAAAACACCCTGATCATGGTAGCCGAGGCTGGCGAGATATGCCGCAGGAAAAAAATTCCTTTGTTTGGCATTGCCGGTTGTTATTCGGCCATACCGCTCCTTTTTTCAGCGCACAGGTTGTCGGAACCCTTTTCCCGAATCGTATTGATCAACCCGTTAACCGATCTCAAACCATTCGCCGTGATTAAATCCTTCTTGGCCTATTATCGAAAGCTCGATCTGAAACTGACCATGAAGAAAAATATTACTGAAGGTATTAAAAAATATTCGGAATTTCTTTTTCCCGATATTGCCAAGGACCATGAATCGTTCGGAGTGCTAAAGAAGGATAAGACGCATTTGTGGGATGTTCTTTTTGAATTTTTTCTGTTCACTCCTTTAAAAGAGGCCATCCTGATAAAAACCCCTGTATTGTGCTTGTATGCCAAAAAGGATCGGGTCTTGAACATTTACTCGGAGCATAACAGGCAATATGAGTACAATATCCGGAAAGTATGCCCTTTGAGCCGTTTTAAAGCCATCGACGGTGATCATTTTTTTCAGCCGACATCCGCCCGCCGTAATGCTCAAAAATTAATTTCCATATTTCTAAGGACCTGAAATCTCCTTGGGGTTGCCTTACATTTTTTTACCGGGGCCTGATAAATTATTCTTGACATATTTGAACGTTTCCTCTATTAAAGCCCTTTATGTTGCTGATCCCCAGTAGCTCAGTCGGTAGAGCAGATGGCTGTTAACCATCGGGTCCGCGGTTCGAGTCCGTGCTGGGGAGCCAAAAAAAATTAAGGGGTTGGCTTGAAATAGCCAATCCCTTTTTTGTTCTGTGTGAGAAATTAAGATATCCGGCTTCCTCTAACAAGACTTAAACGGCCCTTTGGTTTTCGTAGCTTTTAATCCATTTCCTTACCGCATTGTCACTTACCCCGTATTTCTTTCCAGTGCCAAGATATTCTAATTTTTTCAACCTCGCGGTGCCTGGCTGATATTCATTGAATGTACCAGAATCGGTACATCCTTTGAGATGTTACGAAAGATCAACTTCACAATATCAGAGCCTGAAATAAACCATCGGTTTGCGTAGTGATCTGTTCCTGGAGATCATGGATCAAGAGTCCTGAAATAGCGAGCTGATGGTCGTCCGGCATGGGTATTAAACCCAGGTATTATTATCCCGAAACTGGAATATTCCCGGATTAAAAATCTCAAAGATATCGCTTCAAATCGAAACTTGAATTATTTGAAAATTTTGTGCATGATCATGAAGTTGGTTAAGTTTGGGCTTGCTCAAAAAAAAGCCGTCAGAAGAATTTGTTCCAAAGTAAATTGAATGACCCCACAAAAGGTTTTATAAAACTTAAGTTTGACTTTTTCTGGGTTATTGTTGGATAATATTCAAGGGCTATAGATATACGGATCAGCACAATAATTTCTTAGGTCTGCCTGCCTTGGCATTCCGTCGATAGGTATTGACCTCCATTGCTGGATGGGTTGTATAGAGGAAGAAATGAGGTGAAAAATGCCAGATTATAGAGTGGAAGCAAAAGTATCGAGAGACGGATCACTTATTATCAAGGGTCTGCCTTTTCAGGCTGGCGATAAAGTCGAGGTCATTATCCGCAGCCATAAGCAGGTAGAGAGAAAAGGTATATGCTATCCTCTTCGTGGTAAGCCTATACGTTACACTGATCCATTCGGCAGTGTTGCCGAAGAGGAATGGGAAGTTCTGAGATGATCGTCCTTGATACTCACATTTGGGTGTGGTGGGTACATGGGGATGAGCAAATCACCAGCACCCAGACAGAGATCATTAAAGCCAACGAGACAGAAATTATCGGGGTAAGTGCAATCTCTGCTTGGGAGATCGCCAAGCTCGTTGAGTACAACCGATTGGAGTTGCCATGCCCGTTGCAAAAGTGGTTCTATGAGGCTCTCAGCTATCCTGGCGTCCGCCTTATCGAACTCACACCAGAAATTGCCATAGAATCCACAAAACTTCCAGGCAAATTCCACCGCGATCCGGCTGATCAGATTATCGTAGCAACTGCAAGGCTTTACGACTCTGCGCTTATTACTTCTGACAGTAAAATCCTGAAATACCCTTATGTCAACAATGTAGCATAGGGAAGAGATTCAGTTTCTATAAAGATAAGGGGACGTTATAATTTGATCAGCCCCATATTTTCTCCTGACTGTTGGGATAACCTTGGCTAAAAAATTTTTGTTGTTGATGCCATGTGGTTTCGAAATGAATCCACAAAGGGGAGCCAGAAAATAAATGCAAATGATTTCTTAACCGGTTGCTTAACGAATATGGCCCCGCATCATGGATGCGGGGCTTCGTGTTATTAGTGCAGTGATTTCCTAAAGTTACGTCCTTTACTACATCCCCGGCGGCATTCTCCATTTTCCGCCCATCCGTCTCTTTCATGTTCACTGCCGAATATTTAACCTTAATTACGCCTTCAGGCCCCGAAACAAAGACAAAATTCTCCGTTTTTCAGATTTCCTAATTTAACAGGTCGGTTGCAAACGGCCGGACATCTGCCATTATTTGCTTGCTTTAATTTTGCCGGATGGTATTACATTCGCAATAAAGTTTATAGTAATTAATGGCTATTGGGAATGAAAGGCCCATGCACCGATGAAATTTATTCAGCCGGATTACGCGGCATTGGTTAAAGAGGTCCGTCGCCAGCTTGCCATGAGTCAGGAGGATCTGGTCCGCGAGGTAGGGGTGAGCTATGCCACGGTCAACCGCTGGGAGAACGGCCAGGCGAAGCCTTCCAAATTGGCCCGGGCGCAGTTGGATGCCTTCTGCGACAGGATGACGGCACAGGGGGTGCTCGAACTGCCGCAAAAGACCAAATAACTGCCCCATCAAGAACAGTTTTTTAACCGGATGGGCGTTACTCGCAAAGGAACGGGAATGAATCTGGAAACCCACTGTCAACTCGCAAATTTTATTTGGAGCATCTGCAACCTGCTGCGCGGCCCATATAAACGCAACGAGTACCGCAAGGTGATCCTGCCGCTGACGGTGTTGCGGCGCTTCGACTGCCTGCTGGCCCCCACCAAAGAACGGGTGCTCAAGGAGCATGCACAGATCAAGGCCAAGCCCGAAAGCGTGGTGCGCAGCCTGCTGGAGAAGATCACCGGCCGGCAGTTTTACAACCTGTCCAAGCTCGATCTGCCCAAGCTGCTCGACGACCCCAACCAGCTCGCTCCGAACCTGAACAGTTACATCAACGGCTTTTCCAATAACGTGCGGGAGATCATGGAGCGGTTTGCCTTTGATCAGCAGATCGCCCGCATGGCCGAAAACGACAAGATTGTCACCCGTTACATGGCGGATCAGGAGTTTCAGGGGGCTGCCTTTCCTATTTTAGCCAGGGAAATTTTTGAGGCCATCCGATCGAAGGATGAGCGGGATTTGCGGGGTTAACCACTGGGTTTAGGAGTAAAATGGTATCTCAGGTTGTTGGTATCGAAACGCAAAACGTTTCATCTGGCCGACATAGAACCTTTCATTTGGCCGGATAATTGACTTTCAAACAGACGCCATGACTGAATCGCAGCTAATGAATCATGAGATGGAAAAGAACTTTGAAACCTATGGTATAGACCGGGAGTCTCCCGATCTTTATCAAACCACGCCGCAAAATATCACGCTTTACCTGAAGGCTATTTACCAGGAGAGTGAACTGGACCCGCAAGCAACCTGTAAGGAATGCTTACAAGTTCAAGGGTTCCCGGGAGGTTTCCCGAGTCCAAAAATACCGGCGGATAAAGGCTGAACTAAAACCATGAGCGAATACCAGTATTACGAATTTCTGTCTATTGACCGGCCGCTAACAGCGGATGAAATGGCCGAGCTGAGGGCGCTCTCGACGCGGGCCACGATCACGCCGGTCAGCTTTACCAACGAATACCATTGGGGGAATTTCAAAGGCGATCCCGAAAAGTTGATGCAGCGCTATTTCGATGTCCATGTCTATGTGGCCAACTGGATGACGGCCATTTTCATGGTGCGACTGCCTATCGAAGCATTGACCCGAGAGACCGCCAGAGCTGCGGCCGTGCCTTACCTGTTGGATATCAAGCCCACCAGGACCCATTGGATCATCACCTGGACTTTGGAGGAGTCGGAAAATCACGACCGCTTCGGCATGGAGGAAGGCCGGGGCTGGATGGCGCGTCTGGCCCCGGTTCGTGATGAACTGCTGCGCGGGGATTTGCGCAGCCTGTACATTGGCTGGCTGCCGGCCGTAGCCGGCCAAATGATGCATGACAATGAGATGGAGCCGCTATGCTTGAGAGGATTGGGAAACCTGACAGCAGCCCAGCAGGCGCTGGCCGAATTTCTTGAGGTGGACCCGGACCTGCTGGCCGGTGCCGGCATGGGCAGCCCGGCTGTGCAGGAGAAGGAAGTTCCACGACGGGAAATGGAAAAGTGGATCGACACCCTGCCCCGGGATGAAGTCAATACGATCCTGAAACAGTTGCTGGAGGGCAAGGGGCAGCAGGCCGAACGATCTGTCAGGAACCGGTTCTCATCATGGCGGCGAGGCTTACAGACGGGCGATACCGACGCACCCCGGCGTGTGGCGGGAGAATTGCGGCAGAACGCCGAAAAGGCCCGACAAATCAGATTGGAAAAGCAAAAACGGGACCGCAAACAACGGGAGATCAAGCAACGTGAGAAACGCAAGGCGTATCTGAAAGACTTGTCGAGTGATTTTTCCAAGGCCTGGGCGTCGGTTCGAGAACCCGTCGAGCGCGGATCGGGGCGGGGGTATGACGAAGCCTGCCGCATACTCGTCGACATTGCCGAAGCCTATGACCTGTTTGCGACCAAAAAGCAGTTCCAAAACGAATTGAAAAAATTCATGGCCGGCCACCAGCGGCGCAAGGCGCTGATTCAACGTCTGGTGAAGGCCGGCGTCTGGAAGGATCAATAAAGATGAGCACGCGAAGCCCCAAAGAGGGTAAGAAACTCGAAGCCTTGGACAGACTTATTGAGGAAATCACTGTCGACACCTACGGCGATGATGAGCAGCTCTGGGCTTTTCTACAGGTTTTCGAGGACGACGTCCCGCTGCCGGCCGACGGTTTTGTAATCGGGGTACCGGTTTCTGTCCTGGCTGTTGATTACGACGGCAACGAACGACGCGGTCTGACAGCCAAATGCCGGCGGGAAGACGGTTCCGAATATGTGGTGGCGGCCTCCGAGGTCGTGTTGCCGCGGGCATCGGCAGGGGCACGCTATATGGCCGCCTACCGGAGGTGGCTCAACCTCGATCCTTACCCTTCAGAAACGAAGAAACCGTCCCGAAGCATGCGGCAGCACAAGGCGGCAGACGATGATATCGACCGGAGCAAACCGGTCGAACTGGTTGTCCTCACGATCAGTGGACAGAACGCCCGGTGCCGTCTGTTAGGAAGTGATCGGATCATTACCCTGCGTGCAAGCCGCCTTTGGGATGTCGTGCCGGGTTCCATTATCACGGTAGCGCCTCGAAAGCAGTGGCGTTACGCGGGCCATCCTTATCTCTCCGGCGAGATTCAGTCGACTCGCATCGACGTGAAGGCCCTCAATCTGGTTCCCCTGGGGCTCGAAGAGATGGGAATGTGGGACCCCAAGGAAGAGTACTGGGGAGAAGAAGACGAACCCATCGAGGAATGGGCCAAGCCGATCATTGCCCACGGTCCCCGCCCTATGTTCGAAATGGAGCAGGTGCTGCCCGGCGAGGACCCTGATGATCCTTTAAATGACCCCATCACCCGGTCCAAAGATCTCAAAGATGCCGGCGAGCGGGCAGAGGCGGAAAAGATTTTGATGCAGCTGTGCCAGGCGGACCTGGGTTGTCTCGATGCCCATTCGCATCTGGGTAATTTCGTCTTTGACCACCATCCCTAGGATGCCATCCGACATTACGAAGTCGGTTTTCGCATCGGTGAGCTGTCTTTGGGTGACGACTTTACCGGCGTGATAGCTTGGGGCCTGATCGACAACCGTCCGTTTCTGCGTTGTATGCACAGCTATGGATTGTGTCTCTGGCGTCTTGGACGCTTTGACGAGGCGGCGCACATATTTGAGAATATGCTCTGGCTGAACCCGTCGGACAACCAGGGCGTGCGGTTTCTTATCGAAGAGGTGAAGGCAAAAAAAGCCTGGGAGGATCGAGAAGTCGAGTAATAGAATGACAAGAAACTTAAACCCGATATTCACGATAACCAACCGGATCACTTCCGGACTGACCCGCATCGA
>CAYZJH010000108.1:0-10170 GCA_964478625.1 uncultured Desulfobacteraceae bacterium | reverse complement strand
TTATTCAACCCATCAAGGCATATCATCGATGCAGCAACTAACGCAAAAATTAAAAACCGGGCATATCAAAATTGTTGAAGCACCGTTGCCTGTTATGGAAAATGGCAGGCTCCTGGTGAGAAATCATTATTCTTTGATCAGCGCCGGAACCGAAGGCAGTACCGTCAAGACAGCCAGAAAAGGCTACATCGGCAAAGCCAAAGAGCGCCCGGAGCAAGTCAGACAGGTCCTTCAGACCCTCAAAACCCAGGGACCGGTTCAGACCTACCGGGCAGTCATGAAAAAACTGGACTCTTATTCGTCTCTTGGATATTCGTCTGTTGGGCAAGTGACAGGCATGGCTGCCGATGTCAAGGGCTTTTCAATCGGCGATTGGGTTGCCTGCGGAGGGCTGACGGCATCCCACGCGGAATTTGTCAGCGTACCCATGCATTTGTGTGTCAGGCTGGAACCTGACGCCGATCTCAAAGCGGCGGCTTACAACACTTTAGGAGCTATTGCCATGCAGGGTGTACGACAGGCCGATCTGAGGCTTGGGGAAACCTGTGCGGTAATCGGCCTGGGACTGCTGGGACAACTGACCGGCTTGTTACTGAAAGCATCCGGTGTGCGGGTGGTCGGTGTCGATGTCAATGCGGCAATGGTGGACATGGCCGGCGGCCGCTGCACCGACCTGGCAGTGGTGCGAACGGAAACCGGCATTGAGCAGCGTATCATCAGTTTTACCGATGGACTGGGTTGTGATTCGGTCATCATTACTGCGGCATCAGGTTCACTTGACCCGATCAATTTTGCCGGCGCCATCTGCCGCAAACGAGGAACGGTTGTGGTGGTCGGGGCCGTGCCCACGGGTTTTGACAGGGAACCCCATTTTTACAAAAAAGAACTTCAAGTCAGGATGTCGTGCTCCTACGGCCCGGGACGCTACGATCCGCAGTACGAGGAAAAGGGGATCGATTACCCGCCGGCGTATGTCCGTTGGACGGAACAGCGAAACATGCAAGCGTTTCAGTCCCTGCTTTGCCATAAGAAGATTGATGTGGGTTATCTGACCACCCACACTTTCAAACTCGAAGATGCACCCAAGGCCTATGACATGATGATGGAAAAGTCGGAGCCTTTTGTCGGCATCCTCATCGAATACGATGTATCAAAAAACATGGACCTGCAAAAAAGCAGAATTCAGCGAATATCTGGATCTGCGCGCCCGCCCGCTGCGGTGAACATCGGTTTCATCGGCGCAGGGTCCTATGCCCAGGGCAATCTTCTTCCCAATATCCCCAAAAAGCCGACAACCGTACTGAAGGGAGTGATGACCGCCAGCGGCACCACGGCCCTTTCCGTGGCCGAACGATTCGGTTTCGAATTCTGCACATCCGATGCCGATGAGTTGCTGCAAAACCGCGACATCAACACGGTGTTTATCGCCACGCGCCATAATTCCCACGCGGATTTTGTCATTAAAGCCCTTAAAGGCGGAAAAAACGTCTTTGTTGAAAAGCCTCTTTGTCTCAATGAACAGGAACTGAAAGACATCGCTGAACTGATCGCCTCTTTGGACAATCATCGGCCACTCTCCAAAGAAAAGGCAAATCCGGCCGATACAGCATTACAACCCATTTTAATGGTCGGGTTCAACCGGCGGTTCGCTCCCTTGAGCCGGTACCTGAAAAACGCTTTCCCCCAGGGGCCGCTGGCCATGACCTACAGGATCAATGCCGGGCAGATCCCTTCGGATTCGTGGATACAGGACCCGGAAGCCGGAGGCGGACGTATTGTCGGTGAGGTATGCCACTTTGTGGATTATTTGACATGGCTGAACGGATCTTTGCCGGTGTCTGTATACGCGGCGTCCATGAAGGAACCGCAGAACCTGGATGACGTGGTGAATGTGTCGTTGGTTTTTGAAAATGGTTCCATTGGAACTATTTCTTACCTGTCTAACGGAGACAAAACTTTGCCCAAGGAGCGGGTCGAAGTGTTCGGTTTCGGTGCTAGTGCTGTTCTGGAAGATTTCAAGTCGGTCTCCATTTTTGCCGGCGGCCGCAGGAAACAGAAAAAACTGTTCAATCAGGACAAAGGACAGAAAGACCAGGTTCATTCATTTGTCAACGCCATCGCCGATGGGTCCGGTTCACCCATTTCCCTGGAGGAGATCTACAGCACCACCCTTACCACTTTCAGAATCATGGAATCCATCCGTACCGGTGAGTGCGTCAAACTGGTTTAATCATGCTGAAAACCAACGGCGGTATTTTCGGGAGTCATTCTTTCCCTGTCATTCTGTGAGGGACCGGCTGCTCCCCCCCTTTGAAAAAGGGGGGATGGGGGGATTTAAAGTGAACCGGTTCCGTTTTAAAAATCCCCCTAAATCCCCTATTTTCAAAGGGGGACTTGTGAGGAGTTACTTAAAAGTATTACCGAATAGCTAAGACATGAAACTCTAACGCTTATTTTAGTTAACAATGATCAGATTAAGCGCAATCGGAGACCGAATTCATTGAAGATCCTGTTAATATCCCAATCTTTTCCCCCAACCCCTGGTGCCAGGGCTTTACAAATCGGCAAGGTGAAATCGGCCATTGAATCCCTGGGGATCGATATCCGGGTCATCGCAGGGTTGAATACACCGGATAAAGCCATCATTCAACAAGATCAGGCGCGGGATAATATTTCTTATGTACCCATTTCCACAATGAATGCCGGAAGAAGTGTTCCAGCCAAGTTAGCTATCCGGGTTTATCGTGAACTCATGGCGATAAACCCTCAAAATCCATGGGTCCGACAGGCTTTTCAAAAAGCCCTTTCTATTGCAGAAGAATTTAAACCGGACCTCATGATGACATCCTCCACGCCTTTTGAAAGCCACATGGTGGGGTTGAAACTCAAAAAATATACCGGTTTGCCTTGGGTTGCCTCATTCAGTGATCCATGGCCGTCCTCCATAAACCCGGCACCCTACAATGCCTATGAAATGCCGGTTTTTAACTTGTTCCAAATGTCTTTTTTACGTTTGGTGTTAAATCATAGCGATGCGGTCCACATGACCAATTCGCACGCCCTGGAACTGGTGGCGCGAAAATCCGGGGTGAACCTTTCCCGAAAGGGGTTTTCTATCCCTCATGTCGGCTCCAGGAGCTTCATGAATGATGAGGCGGCCAAAATCGACGAAGGCTGGCTGATTCACCTTGGTTTTTTATCAAGGGAACGGGTCTCCGAACAACTCCTGGAAGCTGTCAGAACAGCGGTGACATCCAATCCAAAAAGGTTTAAAGGACTGCTTCTTGTGGGAAAAGTGTGTGTTGAATTTAAAGAGCTTGCCGAAAAAATGGGAATGAATCACATGGTCAGGTATTTCGGGTCAGTTTCCCAGGAAAATGCTATGGCCATAGCACTTAAAGCCTCCGCCCTGCTGGTATTGGAGGCCGATATGGCCGAAAGCCCTTTTCTTCCCAGCAAATTTGCGGACTATGCCCGTGTGGGACGGCCGATCATTGCCGTTACGCCAAAAAGAAGCCCGATCAGAGAGTATCTGAATCAATACGGAGGAGGATACGCCGTTACCCATGATCAAAAAGAAATCTCCCATGCCATTGGAATGGTTTTGAAAAATGAAAAAAATCATAATATAAAAAACAGCACTTTATCCAACCAATTTTCATCCAAATCCGTCGGACAAAAGTATAACCATTTGTTCGAAAAAATAATGAAAAACAGATGAAATTCAATCCAAACTTTATCCGGTTGCGGTTGCGCCATTTTTCCCCCGGTGAAATTTTTTACAGAATCAGCCGGATCGGTACCACAACCTTTTTGAAATGGTCGGCAAAACCGGGACATCGTTTTTCAAAAACACCCGGCATTGATAAGGATCAAATCAAAAGCCTCATCGTGCCGGATTTGATTTCTGACTCTGAAATTAAGTTCCATCACGATTTGAATTCGAAAAATGTCGACAATTTTTTTCAACCGAAGCCTTCAGACCCGGCAGCGGCGGAAACAGACATCAGAATACGATGGGAGCCGGCCAGGCTTCAGCAGGCGATTGCTTTGCTGGTTGATTCCCATCAACACCACGACACTGCCGTTCGGGAAAAAGCTGAGAACGTGTCAAAAGAAAAGATTCTCTCATGGCTTGGGGCAAACCCGTTTCCCACGGGGGAACATTATCAATCCGCCATGGAATGTGCTTTGCGCTTACCTGTTTTTTTCTGCGCACTCAAGATGCTTGATAACCTGACATCCAACGAATACGATCAGATCCTAAAAGCCATTTATCAGCATGCTTGGCTGATCTCCAAAAATTTGTCCCTTTATTCCTCACTGGGCAACCACACCATCGCCGAGGCAGTCGGGCTTGTCTTCGCAGGTGCCGTTTTCCGGTCGACCCGCCGGGGAAAAGAGTGGTTGGCAACCGGGATCAAGCTTCTCAATGATGAATTGGCCCATCAGATCCTCGATGATGGAGGGCCTGCAGAGCAGTCGCTCAGCTACCATCGCTTCGTGTTGGATCTTTACTGGCTGGCTATGGATTTTATTCAAAAAAATAACCTGGGTGATGTTCGGTACTGGCAAAAAAGATTGGTTGCCGGAGAAGTTTTCCTGGATTCGTTTACAAACAAAAACCGGCATTTCCCCGCCATCGGTGATAGTGACAACGGGTTTGCCGTGGCACCTTGCATAGCCCCACCCCGAATTGCTCCGGACCATCCCATAGAGAATTTTGCCACCTTTCCCGATTCCGGATACACCGTTATCCGCAACGACGACCTGGTTTTTACTTTTGACCACGGTCCTTTGGGCATGGCTCCTCTCTATAACCATGGCCATGCCGACGCTCTTTCCATTAGCCTGTCAAAAAACGGCCGCCCAATACTGGTAGATCCCGGAACTTACCGTTACAATGGTGTTGCGAAGTGGAGAAAATATTTCAAAGGTACCCGGGCGCACAATACCGTTACCATCGATGACCAGGACCAGGCCGTCCAGGAAACCGGTTTTATCTGGAGCAATCCTTATCATGCGAAACTGAAGGTCTTTGAAAAAGAAAAAGACAACCTGTTTTTGAGTGCGGTACATGACGGGTATACCAGACTGAAGCACCCGGTTTGTCACCACCGGTCGATTTTTTTCTTTGATCAGGCAAATTTTTTAGTTCGGGACAGCTTTTCGGGAACCGGAACTCACCAATTTCAGCTCAATTTCCACCTGCACCCCGATGTAGCCCTTAATCAGGCCGAAAATTGGTGGGTGCTTGCAAATGCCGGAAATTATATCTTCCTGAGACTTTTAAACGGATATTTAAAGCCGGTCAAAGGTGTTCATGACCCTGTTATGGGCTGGTTTTCCTCATGGTATGGGGAAAAGGAACCGACCACGGTTTTGACATTAATAAAAAAAGGGAGGGTTGATCAAGTTACCTTTGTAACGGCGATTTTTACTCAACCGCCCTTCAAACACAACCCATTTGAAAACAAGGCAGGCCAATTTGAAGGAAAGATTAAAAATTCTTGATATCTGGGTCGATCCGGTAGATCGCCGGGAGGCGATAAAACGGGTCCAGGGATTTCTTTCGGGAAGGAAACCTTGCTGTATATTTGCCGCTAATCCTGAAAAAAACTTTTCGGTTCCAAAAGATCCCGATCTTTATGAAGTGTTCAAACATGCTGACCTTTTGATCCCGGATGGTATCGGGATTGTCCTGGCTGCACGGCTGCTCCACGGAGCGAAATTGAATCGTGTACCGGGAGTTGACCTGATGAAAGATATCTGTCGCCTGGCAGAACGAACATCAAAATCGATTTTTCTCTATGGCGCCCGGGAAACTGTCAATAAGTCTGCAGTTTCCAGGCTTCGGTTTGAATTTCCCAGGCTGCGAATTGCCGGTCGTTGTAACGGGTATGTTCCCGAATCGCAAATGCCTGAACTTGTCCGGCGCATCAACGATTCAGGCGCGGCAATTCTCTTTTTATCCCTGGGCTCTCCAAAGCAGGAAAAATGGTTTGCTTCCCATGCCGCTGAGTTGAAACATGTCCGGGTGTGCCAGGGTATCGGCGGTACCCTGGACACCATTGCCGGCACGGTGAAACGGGCTCCTGCCATATGGCAGCAATTATCCCTGGAATGGCTTTACCGCCTGCTATCGGATCCAAGGCGCCTCAGCAGGCAAAAAGTGTTACCGATTTTTGGTTTCAAAGTCTTGGTGAGTATGATTGCTGGATCCAAAGTTATTTGAGATTCGTTTTTGGCGGTTCAAAAGCGAGGCTGTTTTTCAGCTTGTTTACAGGATTATTGTAAAACAGGGTATTAAATTTTTACCTTTTTGAGGAGATTTAATAAGACTGAACGCTTATAGGTTGAGGAGATTTAATAAGTCCGCTTGAAGAGGCGGCTTAACCGGTGGAATAGAGCTATCTGAAAAAAAATGGATGGAGATCAAAAAAGGCAATAAAAACTACACAAAATGATAAAAAAATCTCAGTCAGACAGGTTTTTGAAGAGGGTTAAGGCAATAGGAATCTATCGATTGATTTTGCCGGAAAAAATCAATCTGGTGAAATAATAAAACAGCGATGGTTTTATGGTTACTCCAATTGAATCTTCAGGAGCCTGATTATCGACTACCTCTGACAAGAATCAATCGAGGTGGATCTATTTGAGAAAGTGGATGGGCAATGAGAGTTGTATCGATATCAGCAGAGGTAATCGATTTGTTACGTCCTTTGTTTCTGCCGTCATGAACACCGGCAGGATAATCTATAAGTCGGTTACGATGAAGCTTGAGAAGGATTTCACGACACGCCATGCCTTTGAGACGGCCGTTGGGCTGTCGCCAATTCCATTTGCGGCACAGAACCTTGGAGATTTAGGTGCGTGACCTGTTACGGTTTTCATTGATGACCTTTTGAATAATGTCCAGGTCGGCTGCAGTGATCGTGCGTTTTCTGAGGGTCAAAGGTAACATGACCATTATATAACAAAGAAAATATTTGGACGCAGCAAAAAATTTATCCCGTGAAATTCGAAGACTATTTTACTGAGATGAAGGGAATGAAAAAAATTTAAACAGGCAAATCCGGTGGTCAAAATGCGGAAAGTCTGTGGGTTGAAATGAAAAATACTGGGTTGAAAATTGGCCGAATTTTAGGGTTTCGGAGTTATTAAATTACCTCAAAAAGGAAAAAACCATGCAATTCCGGGATCCTGATTTCATGATTATCGGAGCTCAGAAAGCCGGCACGACCTGGCTGTGGGATAAATTAAAACGACATCCCGGAACGAGCCTTCCCCGGAAAAAAGAGATTCACTTTTTTGGTGGTGTGGAAAACTACAACAAGGGTGAAAAGTGGTATTTCAACCATTTTAAAGGGGTGGATTCAGATAAGATTTTTGGTGAAGCATCAACGACATATTTTTACGATTATCTTCCATACTGGTACAATAATTCGAGGGATTTACAATTTGATGAGACCCGGCCGCCTATTGCGGAATTGATTACCAGCAGATTCCCGGAGATAAAAGTGATCATTTCATTAAGGGATCCTGTGAACCGGGCGATATCTGCATACCGGCATTATATGAAATGGGGAAACCTTCCCCCCTTGGCCGGTCTTAAAGAAACGGCAATCAAAAATCCCAAACTTCGGATTGTCGAGTACGGTTACTATGCGAAGTACCTGGAGATGTGGCGACGGTATTTACCTGAGGATCGACTGTTTACCATTATTTTTGAAGAGGATATTGTTGGTCGTCCTGAGGAAACACTTAAAAAATTATTCCATTTTCTGGAGCTCGATCCGGGCATCAAATTGGAGGCGGTTAAAAAAGTCGTGCATAAAGGCTGGGACTGGAGCCGGATTGTGCTGGAATACTACGCATCACCGGTGACACGGCTTTTGGGGGGCAGGATCAGTAATTATCTGGCAAAATTATTGACTGCACTCAAACTCAGGCCTTTCGATCCAAATGATCTTGAATTTTTTCGTTCAATTTACTTGCCGGAAAAGAATCGACTCGAATATTTGACCGGCAGGTCCCTGGAATGCTGGAACTATGGCCTGAAATCATAATTTCAGGTAGGCAGACCCTATGAAAATTCATTTAATCGCTGCGGTAAGACCCAATTTCATGAAAAACTCCCTCCTCTTCCACTCCCTGAAAAGGAAAGCATAGACCGATCCGGTGATCGTTCACACGGGTCAGCATGATATAAACATGCCCGGGAAGATCAACCGGATGGTCGCTTTGACATTCCTTAGTTTGTAGCTACTTCAGCTTACTTTGCAGAATCTGTATGTGATGATCGCGTTCATCCAAGCTGTGCCCGGTGCCAATGGTTCTCAGGACATTTTCAATCGAGTACCGAAGTACCAGCTGATTATAAGCCACGTCACATATTCGCAAAGGCTCTCCCACACTCTCCCCGGTTAGCTCCTGACAAATCGTTTTGTCATTTAAAGCCTCGGTCAACAAAGTTGCCGGACCCTGCCCCTGATCATCAGCCATCTGGCCAATGACATAGATAACATTGGCTTTTACTTTCGGTCCCGCACCGTTGTAAAGATCCGTCAATCGGTCCATGGCTAAATCAGGAAACACCTGGAAAATCCGCTTTGCCATGTACAATTTATGTATCCCCGCCTGGCTGTTCTCCGATTTTGGTGACCGGACGAATCTCATTACAAACTCGATGGCTTCCTCAGCCCGGTAATAGAATGTCCTGTAGGTGGCCTTGTCAAGATACTCATCCTCACCTAAAAACTCCGGCGACGCAAGCATTTCAAAAGCTGCTTCCAATTCCAGATTCTCCAATTCGTCGATGCGTCTCTCCTTCTCGATGCTAAATTGCCGGTCCACCCGTGGCACTCCCGGCTCCTGAAATTTTGCAAAACCAGGTGCAAGGGTTATCAGCCAGACGATAATCGCGGTTATAAAAATCCTCATGTTAAAACACCTCCGAATTTAACGCTATTTACTATTGTTGTGAAGGCAACTTATTGAAATCATAATAGTCGTAAACAGCCTGCCGAGCCTGCATGGCCTGCCATATTTGAAAATCGCTTTTCCCTTCCAGATAATTTTTAAGGTAGTAATAAAATCCCTCGCCGACTGAAGTTGCTACCGTGTAAAAAACAATTCCGTGGTTAAACGTGTCCAGAAAATAATTTCCAGAATTGCACGCCTCATAATACAATCGTTTGTATTTTAGCTGGTCTTTGGTAATATCAGGAGCTTTCCTGAAAAGGATAGTCTTGGAACCATAATGCGCTTTTGGATTATATGGATCGATAACCGTTCCGGGTTTTCTGATAAAATATTGAACATGATTCGGATTGGAAGGATTCGGCCAGCTTCCGTCGGAAGCATACCACGCAGGGTAACCCGAATCCGGAAATCTTACCAAATCGAGTTGGTAATGTATGCCGGACGGATCACCCGGCATCTGATAGGTTATAAAGTAATTGTGTGCAGGAGCGTCGTAGGTATAAGGTGCCTTTCCGACAACCTTACCGAAATCATAAGGCATGATTCCGCTGGTTCCGTCCCGGAAAATCGGCCACCAGTTGGGAAAGGCATGGCTTCCTCTGATACCGAAGACACTGACGCTGAGTATCGGAGAACTGATTTTAAAAATACGCGGATCATCGATATAGTAGATATCTTCAATGATGTTGGTTACACGTTCCGTTGCCGTGGGGAAAACCGCGCCCAAGCCGTAGTTGGCATGACCCTTGTACAATACATGCGCCCCTTCGGTCATCAGGGCCTGTTTCATACCTTCGATACTCTGGACAAAATGGATGACATGTTTCTTTCCGCTGGTGTTGGTATATATCCACACAGTCCCTTCTTTTTTGGCTCCGAGACCTTTCAGCCAGGTTTCCGCCTGCTTGACCGGATCTGTTCCAGAGCCATATCCCATACAGTAAAACATGTGTTCCTCGGACGAAGCGATCATGTTGACCGTCAGGGCTCCGGCTGCAGCAGCAGACCAATTACCGTCGTTGTCCTGCACCCTGAAGGTGATGGTGTGGATACCCGCGGAAAGACTCGATGTAGAAAAAGTCCGACTGGTGCTCAGAACTCCGTTAATGTTGGAACTCCATTGATACGCGATGATCGTGCCGTCAGTATCTGTTCCGGTCCCGGCAAAACTTACCGTCTGCCCCT
>CAYZJH010000107.1:7990-10201 GCA_964478625.1 uncultured Desulfobacteraceae bacterium | reverse complement strand
ATCTTGTTAAAACAAAAATCGGGTGCTATTAATTTTGATATCATATTGACTAAGTTGAGCGATTTTAAATCGGGAAAGTTCCCGGTCTCATGCCGGTAACGACCCGTATTCATTTGGTTGTTTCTGTACTCGGATAAAGCTGAAAAAATTCATTTCGTGCCCGACCTTGGCCGGTATCATGGATAGCCCCTGGGAATTAGCTTTATTTGGGTTTTTCTTAACCGCCTGAAGCCAGAAGAATATTATATGCCCTTAACCAACAAAATCAAACCCCATATTCTGGTGATCGGGGGTGCCGGTTATATCGGTTCCCATATGTGCAAATATCTGGCAAAGCACAACTACATCCCTGTTGTTCTTGACAGTCTTGTCTATGGTCATGCGGAAGCAGTTAAATGGGGGCCTTTTTACAAAGGCTTTATGGAGGACAGGGATTTGCTCGGTCACATATTCACCCATCATGACATTTCTGCAGTCATGCATTTTGCCGCTTATTGCTATGTGGGCGAGTCCGTCACGGAACCGGCGAAATACTACCGAAATAACGTCTCCAACACGGCAATTCTGCTGGAAGAAATGATTAAACACAAGATTGACAATTTTATATTTTCCTCCTCCTGTGCCACATATGGAGAGCCTATTGATATTCCCATATCCGAAGATCATCCACAAAAACCGGTCAATCCTTATGGGAAAACCAAACTGATGGTAGAACTGATACTGGAAGATTTTTATCATGCATACGGAATCAGACATATTTGTCTTCGGTATTTCAATGCAGCCGGAGCAGACCCGGAAGGTGAGATCGGCGAGGACCATCGGCCTGAAACACATTTGATTCCTTTGGTTTTGCAGGCAGCACTTGGTAAAAAGGAGGCCATCAGTATCTATGGAGACGACTATCCAACATCCGATGGCACTTGTATCCGTGACTATATCCACATCTGCGATCTTGCACAGGCACATCTGCTTGCCCTTGAAAAACTGCTTAATGGATTCTCTTATGGCCATTATAATCTTGGCAATGGCGAGGGATATTCGGTGAAGGAAGTCATCAGACACGCCTCCAAAATAACCGGACAAGACATACCGGTCCGGATTGCTCAGAGGCGGAAAGGTGACCCGGCTGTTCTGATTGGATCGAGCTTGAAAGCCACAGAAAAGCTGGGATGGAATCCACAATTTGCCGATCTGGAAACTATTGTGGAAACGGCCTGGAAATGGCATAAGTCATACCCGGAAGGATACGGATAACCTATTGATCCATTTTAAATGTTGACATTCAAAATGGATCAACATACGACACGGATTGCCGGGTAACTTAACAATGGTTGATTTTTTATTTATATTTAGAACTTGATACCTTGACAGTACAAAGTTCTCCGTCATGCCGGAATTGATCCGCCATCCAGAAAAACCGGCTTACTTAATCCACCTGGATAGCGCTATGCTTCACTTGGTGCCCGGCTTTCTCCGGAATGACGACACAATAAAATCGATAACACTAAATCCAATTACTTATGGGAACTTAAGACTGTCAAGTTGATGATTAGAAAACACAAAATTTTAGGGGAGTTATTTTGAATCCGGATGCTATTTTTTCAGCTTGGCTGATCTGGTTTTTACTGGGAATCGGGTTGGCTTTTTTAGAACTTTTCATGCCGGGATTCATAGTCCTTTTTTTTGGCGTTGGCTGCTGGATCGTAGCGGGGACTCTGCTGATTCTGGATTTGACTATCACACAACAAATCATTGTCTTTATTGCTTCAACCATCACTTCGATTGTCCTTTTGCGCAGGATGGTGATCAGAATTTTCCGTGGGTTTGCCATAGATCATGAGCAGAATGACTTTGATGATTTTCCACTGGGAGTTCGTGTAAAGGTAGCCCAGCGCATCACTCCCCATTCCAACGGACGTATCCATTACCGCGGCACTTTTTGGGATGCTGCTGCGGATGAAGAAATCGGAGAGGGTGAACAAGTTGAAATCATGAGATTTGTAGACAATTCCCGCCAGGTTTTTTTTGTGAAAAAATCTGAGGGTTCCGAAAAAAATACCCAAACCGGAGAGGAGAGAACCGGAGGGAATCAGGCTTTGTGAGGTGTATGTGAGTTGTCTGTCATTATTTTTACCACGTTGGATAGTTGATAATCGATAATATCATCAGGAGCCTATCATGAACGCCACGCTTATCGCCATGGTGCTGTTG
>CAYZJH010000107.1:0-7890 GCA_964478625.1 uncultured Desulfobacteraceae bacterium | reverse complement strand
ATAATATCATCAGGAGCCTATCATGAACGCCACGCTTATCGCCATGGTGCTGTTGGCCGCACTTGTTGTCGTTGTTATTCTCAAAACCGCCGTCATTGTTCCACAAAAAAGCGAATACATCATTGAAAGACTCGGTAAATACAATAAAACACTTGGTGCGGGTTTTCATGTACTTTTCCCGTTTTTGGACAGGGTGGCCTACAAGTTTTCTCTAAAAGAAGAGGTTCTGGACATTCCGAGCCAGAATTGTATCACCAAGGATAATGTAACTGTGGAAGTTGATGGACTGATTTATGTTCAAATAATGGACAGCAAGCTGGCTGCCTACGGAATCAATGACTATCGCCTCGCATCTTCTCAACTTGCTCAAACCACCTTGAGATCCTGCATCGGAAAAATCGATCTGGATAAGACCTTTGAAGAACGCGAAACCATCAATGGCCAGGTAGTCGATTCGGTTGATCAAGCGGCTCAGGCATGGGGTGTCAAAGTGTTGCGTTATGAAGTCAAAGATATTATGCCTCCGGAATCAGTCAAAAAAGCAATGGAAGCCCAGATGACTGCGGAACGGGAAAAGCGAGCGGCAATTGCCAAATCCGAAGGTGAGAGGCAATCCACAATCAATCGGGCGGAAGGCGAACGTCAGGATGCTATTTTGCGATCTGAAGGAGAAAAGCAAAAGCTGATCAACGAAGCTGAAGGCCGGGCAAGGGAAATTCTGGCAGTAGCTCAGGCTACAGCAGAAGGGCTAAAGGCGATTGCCGAACAACTTCAGATGAAAGGTGGACAGGAAGCAGCCAATTTGAGGGTTGCCGAGCATTATATTTCGGAATTCGGTAAACTGGCTAAGGCCTCCAACACCCTGGTCATCCCAAGCAATGTGAGCGATCTAACCGGAATGATCACCGCTGCCATGACCGCTCTTCAAAAAGTCAAAACCGATATCTCATAAGTTGGATACAGTGTGCGGTTCGGCAACAATTGTGGGAACTGCCGGTGGCTAAAAACCGGCTCACCATACTTTATTTTAACATAAAATTCACTTTTGATTGAAGCCTTGCGGCATTATTTGAAAATACCCAGTCAATACCCCGGCTTAGCTCTCTGAAAAGACAATTGAGAGATTCCACAAAACCGGTTCCAATTTTCTGGTTTTTTTGATGATGCCGATCAACCATGCTGTTTCCCACCAAAAGATAGTGTCCGTTGATGCCACCGTATCCCCGATTCAATGCCAGCCGGCTCAATATTCTGATATTTTTTGTTGCAATGGGCAAACAGACCTCCGGAGGAACAAAATGAATCAGGTCAAACATATCCGGATTCAAAGAAAGCAGATGAAAATTTTTCATGGGTTCAAGTCCTCTGAAAATATCTTTTAATATCCTGTTTTGATAAACCGGATCCGGGTAATCTTCTGTTTTAAGCTCCACCATCAGGTGCATGTCCTTTCCATATTTTTCAACCACTTCTTCCAGGCTGGGGATCAACGGATACCGGCTTTTGATCGATGAAAAGGTATGCTCCGAGATTTTTGTAGGTGCACCAAACAGACGGTCTAGTCCTTTATCGTGGATCACAATGGGCACAAGATCTTTTGTCCAGCGAAGATCAATTTCCACTCCCCATATTCCATAACGCTTTACACCTTCAAATGCCTCCAGAGTATTTTCCAGAATACGCCTGTTATCATATACCCCTCTGTGAGATACGATTTTACATTGCCTAAGCTTTCTTTTTGGAGGAACAGGTCTGGGCCACACGCTAAAAACCATATCAATGGAACGGATAAAAAACTGCTCCAATTGCCAAGGATAGGATGTTAGCGACTTTGATGGATCGTAACTCTGATTTTTCATAGGATATCCAATAAAGGTATTTGGTACTTCAATTTCTAATAAACCGGTTTTGAACTTCACAAAAACCAAGCCTGATATACTCATATTTAGGAATTGGGTTGTCGACCCGGATGGGAAGCGAGCTTATCCTAAATTTCGAAATTCAGGTATTTATATTGAACCTTAAACAATATAAGGTTATAATATTTTTTAAAGATTTAGCACTGTATAGTCAAAAAAAAATTGATATCGCAAAATGGAACTTGTAAAAATCGAACCCATCAGACATAAGATATGAGGCTGGATTCGATAAATCGCTGATTAAGGTATCAAACCAACATGACCAGCATGAATATCCCAGACCGATTTCTTCGGGGAATCATCTACATCATTGGTATTATGATTGTCATTGTACTGGGATTTTACACATTCGGTTTGATGAAAACATCCATCATTTTTATCCTGAATGTCCTCTCCCCGTTTCTTGCATCCCTCCTGCTGGCTTACATTCTGGCCCCTATAGTCATCAGGTTGCAGAGAAACCTCAAACTCGGGAGAATCGGCGGGACTCTTCTTCTTTATCTGATGGTTTTCATGATTATGTTTTTATTAATGGCATTTTTGATTCCTAAGTTTCTTCAGGAGCTTGCCAGGCTTTTTGAAGCAATCAAGGAAGGAATGCCCAAGTTTCTGGCCTGGTTGTCTGAAAACACCAATCTTAAGATTGATTCCGAATTCATACGCAACTTAAGAGAAGAGATTGAAAAGATTGAAATTGATTATCAAAAAATTGCCGCATCTATTTTGCCGACTATCCAAAAAATTGCATCGGGAGGATTCAGTGCAATCGGAGGTGCCACCAAGGGATTATTCAGCGGCATCGGTTTTGTGGTGAGTTTTTTTTCTTTCATGGTTTTTGTCGGAATCATCAGCTTTTATTTTATCGTGGACTGGGAAAAAATCAGGCCGACGATCAATAAAATGATTCCTCCAAAATATCGGGAACGGACTTTCGATGTTTTAGACAAAATCGATGAAGCCATGGGCGGTTTTTTGCGAGGTCAGCTGACTGTCGCTGTCATTGTGGGAATGATGTTTGCCGCCGGACTCTTTTTTATGGGCTTTATCGGTTTTCCGGCTTTGACCAATTATGCCATTCTAATAGGTACGGCAGCAGGGATAGCAGGTTTCATTCCTTATTTAGGAGCGGTTATTGGCCTAGCACCTGCCATATTGATCATTTTTCTTACCGGAGGAGTTGATTGGAGCACTAAACTGATCACTTTCACAGCAGTTCTTGTGCTTTTCAGTCTGATCCAGGCCATCGAAGGATTTGTGCTTCAACCCCGAATTATTGGAAAAAGTGCCGGGCTTCATCCTTTGGTTGTCATACTTGCACTTATCGTGGGGGCACAATTCGGCATCGGAGGATTGATCGTTGCTGTGCCTCTGGCCAGTGTCATCAGGGTATTGGTCAGGGAATTCTACTGGATACCCGTTGAGCAGCGGGAATTGGATTTGAATCGTAATATGGGTTAACTGAAAAATTTCATCTCGGTACCACCTAACCTCTATTGGGCATTTTTAACTGAAATCAGGGGGAAACTATGGGAAATAACACCAATAAAACTCTTCATCACCATGTTCAAATGGTCAAAGAAAGAAAACGTTCCTTTGAAAATGCATTCCAGGGTGTTTCCAGAATGATCCTGGAAAATGGGATCAATAAAGTTGTGGTCAACGGAAAAACCACCTACGACTTTGACATTTTCAGGACCGGAAAAAAGCATCTTATCGGCATGTATGATGAAATCAACAGTTTCGTTTCCTATGTTAAGGATGCTGCTGAAGGGGGTTCTTCCAAAGAAATGGCCTTTGTTCTGGTTGGTGAACCGGGAAACGGCAAAACCTTTTTTGTGGAATACCTGTGCAATAAATACCGTCAGTTTCTCTTCAAAGACGAAAACCGGAAATACACTTTTAGGTTCAAAAACATTTCCAAAATCGGAACCTATGGAAAAATCGATATCATTGAGTCACAAACCTATGAAGATCCCATGATTTTGGCCATGAACCTTTTTGACGAAACCGATGAAAATCAGGAATATCTGGCCGTGGAGTTCGGTTTTTCGGATGGTGAAATTGAAAAGCTTTATGAAGATTATCGTCCATTAGGGGCATGTTCCGGATATATCTGGAACGATATTCGCAATTTTACCGGAGGGAATATCAAGGATATGCTCGAGTTTATTGAAATCGTTCCTGTGCCTCTGACTGAAAGTCTTGGAACCGTAACGGGCAAATATCCGGCAAAGGATAAAATTACCTCTTCGGCAGTGGACCTTTTAGGTGAGGAATCCATTCAGCGACTTCTCCATATTACCGATACCAACAACCCTTATCGTTTTGACCTGAGACGGGGTGCACTGGCCAGGGTTGCGGGGGGAGGAATTCATTTCAGCGATGAAATTTATAAAAACAAAAAGGATCTGGTTCAGGTGTATCTCGGGGTAATTCAGAACCGTTCCATCGAAATCGACGGATATAAATGGCCTATTGATACCCTGATCATTGCCACCAGCAACAATTCCGAGTTCAGTCGTTATGTATCCGAAAAGGAGGAAGCTCCCATCGTGGATCGATGCAGAATCTGTTATGTTTCCCACAACACCAACTACCGACTGCAAAAACAGTTAACCGACTATGCCATTGGAAGTGAGGCCAAGTCCACCTTGACCCGTGAGTATCTGCATCAGGACCCCAATTTAAATCATTCCGCTTCAGTGGGATTTGTCCTGACAAGACTTCCGCGCTCCGAAAAACTGACACCTGTTGAAACCATGAAGTTAGCCGCAGGGGAAGTCGCCGGAGAAAAAAGCATTAAAACCCTTGCCGAAGTCATCGATACGCTTAACCAGAATCCTGACACCACCAAACGATTCGGGCAAAAGGGCCTTGGGCAGCGCAACCTGGGAAGAGCAATTCAACTCATGATGGAAAGTTCCGAGACCAATGAAGGGAAATGCATGTTTGCCTATGACTTTTTTAAAGCCATGGAGCGGATTATTCTGGACTATGTTGTGGATGCAAACGACCGGGCCAAATACCTTGAGGATCTGAAAACCGCCAAAGAACTGTACCGGGAACGGGTCATGACGGAAATGTTCAATGCATACATGGATGAGCCCTATGCCATTCGAAAAGATGTCCTGAACTATGTCAATATGATCATCGGAATTGATGCTGAAAATCTTGGGCCGGATATGATGTGGAAATATAAAGATCCTCAGACCGGTGATCTGAAAGCCATTAAGATCGATGAACGCTACATTAAAAGTGTTGAAGACCGTTTGGGCCTGAAAACCGATGAACAGCGCGAAACATTTCGAACATCGATCCGCAAAATTTACGGCCAGAAAATCTCCGTGAACCCGGATTATGATTTTATGGATAACCTCGAATTGGTGAAAGCAGTTACCGATGTTCGCCTGAAATCGGACATCGCTGGCGCAGGAAGTCTTATCGGTGCCCTGGCCAACAGAACCAACGAAGAAAATCAGAAATTATATGACCGGATGATCAAAACCATGATCGAAAAGCTTCATTATTGCAATACCTGCGCACAGAAAACGATTGAGTATTTCTGCACCCAGGAAGATGAAAAATAAGGCCGGAAAAATGAACCCTCGTTTTTTAAAAATATACAACGTGCTCAAAGCCAAAGGACTTTCAAAAGAAGAGGAAGAAAAAGTCCTGTCGGAAATTCGTCATGCAGAGGTTCACGAAACGCCCATAGAAAATGAGGCTGATACGGAGCGGTCAGGAAGAACTTGGGCGAAAAGTTTTTATGCATATCATGACCTGTTCGTGCTTCAGGATATGACACCTCCGCAGGACCATTACGCCGCCTATCTAAAATCTCTGGATGAACTGCTGGAGCGGGACAAACAACGTGAAAAAGACGGATTTCCCCGAAAGATTCGTGTGGGAAGACTGATCAAACCAGGCAAAGGCAGACAGGACAAGGTTGTGGTCGTACCTACCACAGTCGAAGAAAAACTGATCCATGACAACACGTTCAGTCCACCTGGCCAGGGGGATGGCACGGGAGGACACGGTGAAGGTGAAGAAGGTGAAGTTATCGGAGAACAGCCTGTTCGAAGGGAGGAAGGTGAGGGTGCGGGGCCGGGCGAAGGCACCGGCGGGCCCCATGAGATGGAATCCGACGCCTATGACCTGGGAAAAATCCTCACTGAAAAGTTTGAACTTCCCAATTTGAAAGATAAAGGCAAAAAACGATCTTTAACACGGTATACTTATGATTTGACCGACCGTAACCGGGGAGTAGGACAGATCCTGGACAAAAAAGCGACTTTAAAGCAAATCATCGAAACCAACATCCATCTGGGAAATATTCCCGACCTTTACGATATCGATCCAACCCGCTTTATCATATCCCCCAGGGACAAAATTTACCGGATTCTGTCACGTGAAAAAGATTACGAGTCTCAGGCAATGGTATTTTTTCTCCGGGACTACTCAGGGTCCATGGCCGGCAAACCTACCGAAATCGTGGTAGCCCAGCATGTGCTGATCTACAGCTGGATTCTCTATCAATATGAAAAGCAGGTGGAATCGAGGTTTATCCTTCACGATACCGATGCCAAGGAGGTTCCGGACTTTGAAACCTACTACCGGTCGAAGGTGGCGGGCGGTACCAAGGTCGCTTCAGCCTTTCGTCTGGTTAATGAAATTGTGGAAAAGGAAAGTCTGGCTGCGGACTATAATATTTATGTGTTTCATGGAACAGACGGCGATGACTGGGATGTGGACGGAAAAGAGACGATTCCGGAAATCAAAAAAATGCTCAGCTACGTCTCCCGTGCAGGCATCACTGTTATTGGGGCACCAACTGCTTCCCTGAACAATACCGAAGTGGAACGTTATATTAACAAATCCGGCTTTTTAAAAGATTATCCCAAGCTGATCCGGATGGATGTCATGGATGTCAATGCGGATGAGCCGCGGTTGATCAACGGGATTAAAAAGCTGATTTCGGAATAAACATCGGAAAATACCATGGAACTGATCGATCAACATAGCAAGAAAATAATGGAAGGCTGCAAGAAAAGAGCCAAGGATGCCGGTTTGAGTTTCCGGGATGAAACCCTCGAGTATATTGTCACCAACAGAGACCTGTTGGAGCTATCCCCGAAAGGAATGATTCCTACCCTATACGATTACTGGGTGCATGATGTGGAAGTATTAAAAGAAAAAGGCAAATACGAATTATATCCCGGCAATCCATATGAAACCGTCATCAACACCAGACCGGCCATATCCTTTTACAATGATAACAATCCGGATTGGCTCAATGTCATGATTTTTTATCATGTCATCGGCCATATCGATTTTTTTCAAAACAATCTCTATTTTCAACACACCTGGGACTATGATTTTACCGGAGAGGCCTTATCCGATAAACGGATGATTGCAAAACTTCGTTCGGAATACGGAAGATGGGTGGATTATGTCATTGAATTTTCCCGCAGTATCGACAACCTTGTGGGATACTTTGATGAACTGATCCGATTTGATCATAAACCCAAAAATTCTCGTACCAAAAAACTGGACTATTATTTCGATGTCTTTCTGCAACGGGAAAAAAAGGTCCATATCACCGAATATATTAAAGAGATTGAAAGATACAATGAGTATCTCAAAACATATGGCAATCTGGGGGAACAAACCTTTTTTTCGGAAATAGATCAAAAATATCCTGAATTTCAAACCCTCTACAACAAAAGCATTACCCAGAAACCAGAAAAAAAACTCGACCTGATTCAGTACCTTATGGAAAACTCTGATTTTTTAAACAAAGAAGACAACAAATGGATGCAATCCATAATGCAGGTAATCAGGAAAACCTCAATTTTTTTTCAGCCTCAGATTCGTACCAAAATCATGAATGAAGGATGGGCCAGCTACTGGCATGAAATTCTTTTTTTGCAGGATGACCGGATCAGCGGCCACGAAGTCGATTTTGCCAGGG
>CAYZJH010000106.1:0-10276 GCA_964478625.1 uncultured Desulfobacteraceae bacterium | reverse complement strand
AATTTTTAAACTTTTGCAATAGGTTTGTTACACTTATTTAATGACAGATCCTTATTTAATTGCTGCGGTGATTTGCCCGGCAGTCTGCTTGATTTCTTCCATATTACCGGGAATCAGTTCCCATTCAGTCATGGAAAGTTTGCCCTCGTCTTTTGAGCGTGGAATCAAATGGAAATGATAATGCATGACCACCTGATTGACAGCTTTGCCGTTCAATTGAAGCACCGCGACACCATCAGGATTGATGGCATCCTTGATGGCATGGATCAGTTTCTTTGCCGTTCGCATGACGGTGACAAGTTCCTCTTCGGTGGCCTCCCACATGTTTTCTATGTGCCGCTTGGGGATGATCAGAAGATGCCCCTTTGATATGGGGTTGATGTCTGCGAAAGCCAAGACGTTGTCATTCTCATAGATCTTGAAACAAGGTATTTCTCCTTTGACGATCTTGCAGAAGATACAATCCGACATGTTTTTCCTCCTTTAAAATAAGCGGTTTAAATTCAGTGGGTAAAATAGAAACCATTGCGATAGGAATTTTGGAACACCCTTCTTTACCCCCCGGTATGAAAATATTTTTCCCTTTTTATACATGTCCCAAACATGTTGTCAAAGAGTATTTATGCTTTTCAGCAGGCAAATTGACAAACTTGTCAAAGGTTTATATATTCTCAATCGAAATTTGAAACAGTAACCGGCATGTTTTTGATTCCCAACAAAGGCTTTAAATCTTATGATTTAGTATTAGGGCCATATCAGATTTTTATGGAGAACCTGACTTTAGGAAAGAAACTACGGATGACCAATATTTTTTATATCGATGGTGAATTTTTGCCCGAACATGATGCCAAAATTCCGGTTAACGACCTGGCCGTTCTTCGGGGATATGGTATTTTTGACTTTTTAAGAACATATGGAGGAAAGCCGTTTCATCTGAAAGACCATCTCAGACGACTTGAACATTCCGCAAAAAGCATCGACCTCAACCTTCCGGCAAGCATCGACCAAATACACAAAATTGTGATGGAGACTCTGAAAAGGAACCAGCATCAGGACTCCAATATTCGAATCCTGGTCACCGGAGGACAAACCGAGGACTTTATCACCCCCTGTGGAAAACCTCGTTTATTGGTGATGGTTACCCCAGTGTTTCATTATCCTCGACAATGGTATGAAAATGGGGTGAAAATCATCACGGTTCCCATAGAAAGGCAAGTCCCTGCTGCAAAAAGTCTCAACTATTTATCGGCGATCCTGGCCCTCAAGGAAGCTTATCAGAAAAATGCCGTGGAGGCGGTTTATACGGACGGTGATGATTGCCTCCGGGAGGGTACCACCAGCAATTTTTTCATATTCATTGACGGAAAGTTGGTGACTCCCGGCACAGAGGATATCCTTCCGGGAATAACAAGGCAGGTGGTCCTGGAATTGGCAAAGCATGATTTTGAAGTTCAAATCCGGGATATTCATGTCAATGAACTTACCAAAGCACAGGGGGCATTTCTTTCTTCATCCAACAAACAGATTCTTCCGGTAATACAAGTCGACGATGTCATTATCGGCAAAGGGGTACCCTGCGAACAAACGCTTAAAATCATGAAACGTTTCCAGGATTATACAAAACGGTATTCACTGGGTCAGATCAACGACTAATCTAATCAGTTTCGCAACGAAAAATCTTTATTTTCTCTTCCTGAAATAATTCTTATACCCGCCTGATACAAGGACAGTATATCAGAATATTCACAGGCCATATTTTATTTAAGAGATAAAAAGGGCTGTTCTGCCCTGTAAAAATTCACATTCATCCCGGTAGCTGTATCCAGTCGCTGAAAGCTGCATCAACGTTCAACAGTGTCCATTGCATTAACAGGGTGGTTAGTTTACATGAAATTAAAAATATATAAAAAAAATTAGAAAAGTGCTTGACTTTTTAAAAAATCTATTTTTTAATAAATAAAAAATGACGAAAAGGCAAAACTCTCGAAAGGGAGTGACGCAAAGCTATGGGTCTAAAATCGTTTACCGATCATGATTGCCGGGCTGCCGAACGAAAATAAAAAGTGATTAACGCGAATAGGCCCGGCGGGTTTATTCGCGTTTTTTTTTCCTCATCAGTTCTGATATGATTCGGAAGCCCTCAGAAAAATAAATACCCAACGGTTTGTTCATGCTGATCAATGAAAAAACTTATCTCCAGAAGACATTTTATTAAGTACCTCTTATCTAACGCAACATTGCTTACAATGGGAAATGTAGCATTTTCCAATCCGTTTAAATTTGCGTCATTGAATATGACCTGCCCCAAATGCAACTTTTCATGTGATTTTGCAACACAAAATATTTATTTCGGTTCTATTGAGTCTGATGAATTTTATTGTCCGAATTGCGGCATCAGTTTAACGACCCTAAACCACAATATTAATTGCAATCATTATGCTAAGTGTCAGCAGGAAGAAATTCTGGGTAATGAAATGAACCCCAAAAGGCAGGATGTGAACAGGCTATGCTGGATGATACCTTTTGGCACAAAAAAAAGTTTTCAATACACGAATAAACCCTGGATTAATCTGAATGAACTCAATTTTTGAAATCGGGGCTTTAATTTTTAGCTTTTTCGTATGGCGTTACGCCATGCAGGTTTAATGACTTGCTTCGCACGTGAAGCACTGGATGCTTCACGTTAAGTAAAGGTAAAAAAAGCCCCGATTTCATTTATTCCTTAAGGATCAAGGAGATGAATCATTGCCGAAATCAAAACCATTTTCTTAGCAATTTGCGACAAGTTAACGAGCAAGCCGGAGTAGACAAACAACTTGTTGATATCATAGTGGCATTTGCACGACTAAAGATTAATCGTCATGAAACCATTGATTTTTTTCCTATCTCTATCCCTGAATATGATCCGACAATTTTAACCTTTTTGGACAAAAACCGCCATATTGATAGGCGAGCTGGTCGTTTTTTATCCGCCTATTTTTATGAAATTCATCAACGAGGCCTTTGCTGTATTCTGAACTTGGCCCATTTGGCTCATCTATTACAAATTGATTGTAAAAGTTTAAACCAGCTCTCATGCAAAACAAGAAAACATTATACACGATTCTATATTCCCAAAAGTAATGGACAATTTCGCAAAATTGATTCACCAAAGCCGGAACTTAAAAATACTCAGCGTAGAATTCTTGATGTTATTCTCCATAGGGTGCCTTTAAATTCTCACGCCGAGGGTTATGTGCGTCAAAGATCAGTTCTCACCAATGCAAAGTGGCACGTTGCTAAAGAAATTGTTATCAAGATGGATATAAAGGATTTTTTTCCTTCCATAACATATCCCCGGGTGGTTGGAACTTTTGAAGCTCTGGGTTATCCAAAAAATATTGCTGAGTTGCTCGGCAAGCTTACCTCACACGAGGGATGTTTGCCTATTGGTGCTCCCACCAGTCCGGCAATCTCCAATATTGTCTGTCGTAAAATGGATAAACGGTTTTCACGATTAGGAAAAAAATGCGGATTCAATTATTCCAGATATGCGGATGATATCTCTATTTCGGGTGACAATTTTCCATTTAACCGGATGATCCCTTTTTTTTACCGAATCATTGAGGAGGAAGGTTTTACTGTTAATCATTCTAAAACAATCGTGATGCGAAATGCTAAACGTCAAAAAATTACCGGAGTTGTGGTTAATCAAAAAACCAACGCACCTCGGGAAGAAATACGAAAACTGCGAGCGATAATTCATAATTGTCTTCAAAACGGCACCACTTCAGAACTGCGCAAATGGGCTAAACATGAAAAAAATTTCGGGGAAAATAGGACTTCACAATCCAAATTCAAATCGTCTTTGCTTGGACGTATCAATTATGTTCGGCTTCTTAACCAGGAAAGAGGAAATCAACTTCTAAAACAATTCAATCAACTTGAATTTAAAGTATAGCTCAATTTCTTGGTTCCATGCGACAGGGACAAGTTATATCAAGGAAACCAGGAAAAATCACATTTCAGAACTTCCGTGAGCCTGCAAGGTTTTCTTGTCCATAAGTTCAACGTGTAATCAAATTTCATCCAAAAGTTTATTATGAATCTATCATGGAATTCGAAAATAAAAATAATTTTGCTTGCAGTATTTTCAAGCTTCCTGCTTAAACCGGACATAATTTCTGCAAAAACCGGGATCATTGTTGCCTTAACCGGGACAGCAAAGCAAATTCAGTCTTCAATGAATGTATCATACGCCCGAAAATATGCTGATCGTGAATTTTTTGTGGGAACATTTTCAAACACCAAAGTCGTTTTAACCAGATCACCAATGGGAATGATCAACAATGCCATTACCGCTCAGGTCCTGATTTCAAAATTCGAAGTTCAGCGCATAATTTCCATAGCACCTGCCGGGGCTCTGACCGACGAAATTAAAATAGGTGATGTAGTTATTGCAAGTTTAGTTTGGCAACATGATTTCGGAACAGTAAAACCGTATGGTTTTATTTGGGGAAAAACACCCGACGGAAGTGGAAGTCATTCACTCGGCTACCAACAACTTGACAAGACAATGATCGCGATTGCCAAAAAAATATCAGAAAACACCAAAATTGCCGAGAATAATTACCATGAAGGAATTATTGCCAGTGGTGACAGTTTTATCGCCGATGATGGGAAAAAACGCTGGATAGTTAAAAAGTTCGACGCTGTGGCTGTGGACATGGGTGCAGCCTCCATTGCTCAGGTTTGTTATGCAAACACAATTCCATGCCTGATCATACGGATTATCACCGACAAAGCAGATATCAATGCCCGGGTCGACTTTGCGGAATCTTTACCATCATATCGTTCCAATATCGATATAGGAGGGTATCTCTCATTGCTGCTCTCATCGATGACGCCTTGACACTTAGAACCAAACAGGCTGCAAACAAGGAGGAAAAATATGACCAGAAAAACTGTTTTGCCGATAATAATTGCTTGGGTTATCTTATTTTTTTCAAATTGTTTTGCCGCTGAAAATTACTACCTTCTGAAAAAAGGTGCCTCCGCCTGGGATGCCGGAAAATTATCTGAAGCCATTGCCTTTTATCAGCAATATATTGAAAATCACCCCGCAACCAATGATTTGTCTTCCGATGCCTATCAACAGCGCAAACAGTATTACCTCCGAAATCTCCTGATTGCCTATAAAAACCTGTTAGATATTTACAACCAGACCGGAGATCATTCGGCGAAAAGCATGTGGCTCGACCATCTGCATGCATTGCAGACTGAAGCGGGGTTGGGTGCCAAAAACCTCTATCAGGCAGGATGGATTTTACTCAAAAACGGACGTGAAGATGCCGCTGCTTCTATATTTGAAAGAATTGTGACAGAACAATGTGAGGCTTATAACTCCAATCATAATAAGGTGTTATTAAGAAGTTGCCGAAAACTTTTCGATATTTATGGGCAAAACGGAAATTTGATAAAGCAAAGAGAATTGCTTGAAACACTTCAAAATAAATTTCCTACCAAAGACTTTGATCCTCGAGATCTTTACCGACTGTCGGTTCTTTATTTGGATTTCGGATTAAACCAGGAAGGGAAAAAACTGCTTAATCAAATAGCCGATGAAGATGATTTTGATGCATCATCACCTTATTTATATGCAAGAATGGATGCATATGCTCGATTGCTTGAAATGGCTTTCAAGGATGACAAAAAAAGTCCAAAACCGGACAAGTCCAATAAGAATCTGGAGAGATGGGTTTCTCATATCTCAAAACATTACCCACCGGAAAGTTTGCCACCAACCGTATCATATAAATTGGCCGTTAAATTGCTAAAATGCGACCGCACCAAAGAGGGAGTACAAATATTAGAGTACATTTCCAAAGCCCATTCAAACGGTGCCACAGGTCGCAAAGCCCTTTTTTTGTTGGGAAGAGTGGCACAAAGCCATGAAAACTGGGATGAAGCCATCAACTATTTTGAAAGCTACATTCAACGCTACCCCGAACCTTCATTTTTTGCTCTCAAAGCATACTCCCGAATGATTGATTCTTATTGGTCAAAAGATGCCGATTTAAAACTTGCAGAAAAAGACGCTAACCTTCTAGCAGATATAGTTAATCAGGTTGCTGATTATGAAACCCAATTGAATCTTGCCCGAGATTTGAAATGGATGGGGATGGATCAACTTGCGGTCGCAACCTTCAATCTTGGTGCAAAAGCTGCGGAAAAAGATGCTCGAAACCATGCCGGAACCTACAAAGCCTTACGGATACACTGGTTGTTGACCAAATATGCTCAAGCCATGGAACAGTATGATTTTGCTGAAAAAAACGGAAAAATAGCCCTCACCATAGCTCAACAGTTAACTGCAAATAACACCTCAGAAATTTTTGATCAGCTTGATAAAAAGGAATATATCGAATCTCAAATCTATCTTTGGTTGGCCAAAATTTACGAAACTCAGGAACGTTATCATGAGGCTGAACCATTGCTCCGAATGTTTATGAAAAAATACCCTGATGACAAGGAAATTGCTTATGCTGGGTATACATTGGGACAGATTTTGGAAAAAACAGGTCGTCGCCGGGATGCAACCGAAGCATATTCAGGGATTCCTCAAGGTATCTGGAAACAAAAAGCAGATAAACGTGTAGATGAACTTTTTTCCGATTCGAGTCTATAAAATGAGTATTGTAATCAGATTAACTGTTTGCACATTATTTCTGTGGAGTTTGGTATGGGTGCCCCTGGCTTTCGGATGGGAATGCGCAGTGACATTATCCGGACCTTCGGCCATAAAAAAAGAACAAACCATTACCTTGAATGCATCGGGCGATCCATCAGGCGGCTCCTACTCCTGGTGGAGAATCCCTAATTTGACACCCGATGGGAGCACAGCTAGTTTAACCGCCTTCGAGCCAACTTTCAGTGATTATATTCGTGTAGGAGTCAATTATACGACTCCAAAAGGTAAAAAATGTTCGGATATAAAATATATTTGGTATGAGGGATGTTGTGCGAAAATTAGTGGCCCCGGCACTGTTCAACTTGGAGAGGCTATCACCTTGTCAGCTTCGGGAGAACCCGTTGGAGGCTCTTTTTTCTGGGAAAATTCAAACCCGCATGCTGCTCAGCTCGATGCAGTCGGAGATACCGCCATCCTTACCGGATTGGACTATGGAAGTACAACGATTACTTTGTCTTATGATAATCCTGAATCGGAATTGCATTGCAAATCATTTGTAGAAATAAATGTCATTGACCCGTGCAGTATTGAACTTTTTGGCACCTTGATTACGGCCGTAGGAGATTTTTGTTATCTGACTGCAGTAACCAGCCCTGAAGGAGGTGTTTTGACATGGACTCCCCATTCAAATATTGAGTTGATAAATGACGACTATATTTATCATGGCACTAATGTTCCCGGCACTTACACTTATGAAGCAAAATACACATTATCCAATGGTACCAGCTGCAGCAGCACGTTTGATGTTACTTTCGTCAAAGTGAACTCCTTATCAGGACCATTCTGTGTCGATTCAGGAACAACTCTTTCTAAGAGTGATTTTACCTTAACCACCTTACCGGAAGGCCATAATTTTCTCGTCAATATCAGTCCCCTGACCTTTGTAACCGACCTGCCTTATTTTGATGAAACGGTTAATGCTTCAATAGGTTCCGGCCTGGCTGACGATGCAACCACAACAATTATGGTGGTCAACAGCGGTAATAAATTCAATTCCGGTATCAACGTCAAGGTTCCAAACTATGTCAGTGAGCCACTCAAAACGCTTGGACTTTCGGAAAAACTTAATCTTTCCTTAAACAGCAAGTTCGACCGTTTCTGGGAATGCTGTTCTACCTTTGCATCCTCATCTGTTGACGGCTCAACCCATATCAAACTGGATGTTTCAAGCGGCCCGTTTACCATAATCGGTATTCCATTGCCAAAAAAAATAAAAAATTATGCAACTGTGGACATTTTAAATATCGGTTTGTCGGGAGACGGTGGTGCTAAAATAACAGGGATTTATAATGGATGCATAGACAATACTGAGTGGAGCGGCGGTGGAAGCTTATCAGCCAAAATAAGCGCAAATGCAGAAGCCAAAGCAATAATTCCAGATGTAGTAGTCATACATGGCAAATTAAGTGGAACAACAGAGGTTACTCAAAACATTAAGATCGATGATACAAACTTACTCGTTTCTTCTGAATGGAAAGGACTTAAAATAAACGGAATGGTAGAAATTAAAACGTTTAAATTTAATACTACTACTGTAATAAATCATTCATTGATAAAGGAAAATGAAATACCACAGATTTCAATACCCTTACCTTCTTTTAAAATAAATTTTTTATGAGGAGAATTAAATATTATGAAAAATCATTCCTTAATATTTTTCCTAATTTTCATGCCGATGTACCTCTTTTCTACGATTTTTTTGATTGTAAATACTTCGTGGTCGATAGATAAACCTTACCCAATAAAAATAAATGCGATTGATAAAGATCAGGCTGATTATAAAACGCCAGAAAACACATTAGCTGCCGGTTTTTCTGCATTAATGCATAATGATTTGGATTGGTATTATGAAACATTGACAAAATCAGCAGCTAAAAAAGAAAAAGCTACTTTTGAGAAAACTGGGATCGACATCAATGAGATATATAACCTTATTAATCCTGGTGACCAGCTCATAATTCTTGATAAAAAAGCTTATAAGAATGGAATACTGATTTATAGCAAAGGAATAACTACCAAAGGAACAATATGTACAGGAGCCAATGTCTTCGTAGTTGAAAACGGTCTCTGGAAGGAAACTTTGGACTATACCGCAGAAGAAGATATTCATATGTATTTCGATGTTGCTCCTTCCGAACAAATTGTCAGTACCGAAATCCGGTTATTTCCGAATCACTGGAATTATCAATGGTATCAGCATATGCTGGATAAGAAAACAAACCAGGGTGCTTTAGATATCAAAAAAGTCTCCGTGCTTTGTGCAATCGGAAATCTGACGGATACCGACGGCAACATTCGCAATGTAGAGGAAATTGATCCGGAAACCTTGGTACTCAATTACGTGGTTAAACCTTTGCCCTGGAATAAAGGGCAAAAAAAGGGATCCATCGCTCTGATCAAAAGTGAAAAGCCCGGCCCATTGCCTCATCCATTGGTTGAAAAATGGGAAAACCATCATCAGCTTCACCGGACTTTTAAAGGTTCGTTTATGCTCATCAAATTCGACAAATTGGAGGCCATCAGCTCCCTGAGCCCGTTCGATGATAAAAAGACCTATACAGTAACCATATCCGGAAAACTTAAAGACAATGAAACCCATTTCAGGGGTGAAACTCAAATTAACCTTATATCAGCCGGTTTTCAAGAGAAGCATGATTTTATCCCCTCTAACCCGGCTGTTGAAAACCATAATAGGGACAATTGGTGGGATCAAATGGAATAATTTCCATGCGATAACCTATCAGTATGAAAGAACGTCTTTCTTGATTTTTCCTTATTTGAATGACCAGTCCGTACCCAATTCGAAAATTCGGGTAAAAAAATAAGATTCAGCATATCTTTTTATATTTTATCATTGAGACAAAATATTTTGAACAAGATTAAAAATCACAATAGACTAAATTTCTTTTTCCTTTTTCTTCTTTACCTTTGCAACTCGTTATTTTTCGATGTAAATATTTCATGGTCATCAGATGAAACCTACCCGATAAAAGTCAGTGTGATCCATAAAAACCAGGCTCATTACAATACGCCTGAAAACACCCTGGCCGCTGGTTTTTCTGCTCTGATGTACAATGATTTAGAATGGTATTATGAAACCTTTACTATAGCCGCAGCAATTGAAAATAAGGCCATGTACGGGAGTGCTGGAATCGATCTCAGTGAAAAATTTAAACTCGTAAAACCTGGTGACCAACTCTTTATCCTCGACAAAAAGAATTATAAAAAAGGAATACTTATTTACAGCAAAGGAATTACCAGCGATGGTACGGTATTAACAGGGGCAAATGTTTTTGTGCTGGAAAACGGGCTCTGGAAAGAGACTCGCGACTATATCTCAGACGAAGAAATTCATGTTTATTTTGATGTCGCTCTTTCCGAAGAGATTCTTAACATCGATATCCGGCTATTTCCAAATCATTGGAACTATCAATGGTATCAGCATATGCTGGATAATAAAGCAAACCAGGGTGCTTTAGATATCAAAAAAATCTCCGTGCTTTGTGCAATCGGAAATCTGACGGATACCGACGGCAACATTCGCAA
>CAYZJH010000105.1:0-10280 GCA_964478625.1 uncultured Desulfobacteraceae bacterium | reverse complement strand
AAATCACATCGTCGATGTAACCCCGCTTGGCTGCAAGGAAAGGATTTAAAAACGTGCGCCGGTAATCAGCCATTTTTTCGTTCAGGACGGCTTCCGGATATCGGGCCGCCTGGATTTCCTTGCGATGGATCACCTCTGCGGCGCCTTTTGAACCCATTACGGCAATTTCGGCCGTGGGCCAGGCATAATTGATGTCGCAATGAATGTGTTTGGAATTCATCACCAAATAAGCTCCGCCGTATGCCTTGCGAACAATTACCGATATGCGCGGTACAGTAGCCTCGGTAAAGGCGTACAGCAATTTTGCGCCATGGCGTATGATTCCCCCGTGCTCCTGGTCGGGACCGGGCATAAAGCCGGGAACGTCCACAAGGGTGATCAGAGGAATGTTGAACGCGTCGCAGAAGCGCACGAAACGGCCCGCCTTGAAAGAGGCGTCCGTATCGAGAACTCCGGCCAAAACGGCCGGCTGGTTTGCCACAAGCCCCACGGTCTGGCCCCCCAGACGGCCGAAACCGCATATAATATTGCGGGCGAAATCGTGCTGGACCTCCATGAACTCGGCGCTGTCCAGAATGCTGAAAATCAGCACGCTCATGTCGTAGGTCTGGTTGGGGTTCTCCGGCACGAGATAGTCCAACGCCGGATCGATGCGGTTCGCCGGGTCACGCAGATCGAGAATAGGCGCCCGCTGTCGGTTGTTGGAGGGCAGATAGCTGATTAAACGCCTGATTTCCCGCAAACACAGGAGGTCGTTGGGTGCGGTGAAATGGGCGACTCCGCTTGTCTGGGCATGTACCGCGGCACTTCCCAGTTCTTCGGATGTGATATCCTGGTGAGTGACCGTTTTGACCACGCTGGGGCCTGTGACAAACATGTACGAGGATTCCTGCACCATGAAGACGAAGTCCGTTATGGCGGGGCTGTAGACGGCTCCGCCGGCGCAGGGGCCCATGATGCAGGAAATCTGGGGCACCACCCCGCTGGCTCTGACGTTGCGGTGGAAAATCTCGCCGTAGGCGGCCAGCGCGTCGACACCTTCCTGGATGCGGGCGCCGCCGGAATCGTTCAGGCCGATGATTGGTGCGCCCACCCTTACCGCAAGATCCATAGCCTTGCAGATTTTCTGGGAGTGCGCCTCACCAAGGGAGCCTCCCACAACCGTGAAATCCTGGCTGAAAACGAACACTTCGCGGCCGTCAATACTTCCGTGACCGGTGATAACACCGTCGCCCGGGTAGTTGCGCATATCTCCCAGAGCGTTCCCGCGACCGGTTTTTAGCATGTCAAATTCCTCGAAGGTGCCGTCGTCCAGCAAAAGATCGATTCGCTCCCTCGCGGCAAGCTTTCCCTTGCGGTGCTGAGCCTGGATTTTATGTTCCCCCCCGGCTTTAATTGATTCGGCGCGCAGCCTTTCCAAAGTCTCAATTGTCGAATTGTATTGAACATCCATCCTATTCACCTTTGCTCAAGTTATTCTTTTACATTCAACTAGACATAACTACGGACCGTGTTTTTAAATATTCTTCCCTCAGCCGGTTGGTTGCCTCCAGAACTTCCTTCATATACTGCCTCTCTTTAGTGGATACGAACCTCATTCCCCAGGCATCCGGTCTGGAGCGAATCACGCTGCCGGCGGGCACATAGGTGTGGGGATCCAAGGTGGCGCGCATGACCAGGGCCCCCATGCCCACCCATACGCTGTCAGCCAGGGTTGCACTGTATATGGTGCTCCGCATGGCCAGAAAACAATCATCTCCAATTTCGCACGGACCGTGAATGGCCACGCCATGAGCCACCGAGGTTCTGGCTCCGATGGATACAATGGAGCCGCAATGGCTGTGAATGATAACCCCATCTTGGATATTGGCTTCTTCGCCAATGACAATGGGTGCCACTATGCCGTCACGACCGCACTCGTCGGCCCGGATCACGGCCAGGGGAGCGACAAACACGTTTTTTTCGATGACAACATTACCTATAATCTGGGCCGAAGGATCGATAAGCGCAGTTGGATGGATCCGTGGATAATCGCCTGCCAGATTTGGCCGAATACCATTAATTTTATTCATCGGTTAACTCCGTACAATTGCTTGTTCGCCTTGCAGACCTGCTGCAAGCAAAGAAGCTTGGCTTCGTTCACGAAAAACTCAAACGGAGGCGGCCTGGCGCACTTCGTTGTCGTCGGCTTCCACCTTGTCGCGCATCCGTTTACGGTACGCCTTCAGCTTGTCCTGCAGACTGCTGTCGGACAACGCCAAGACGGCTACTGCCAGGAGGGCGGCGTTCTTGGCTCCGGCCTTGCCGATGGCCGTGGTGCCCACCGGGATTCCCGCCGGCATCTGGACCATGGAAAGCAAGGAGTCCAGACCGCCCAGATCCGAGGTGGTCATGGGCACACCGAGAACCGGTATCGTGGTCAGCGCCGCCAGAACGCCCGCCAGATGGGCCGCCTTGCCCGCGGCCGCGATGATCACCCGGACACCTTGCGCTTCGGCGCCGGTTGCGAATTCATGGGCGCGGTCCGGTGTCCGGTGGGCGGAAATCACCCGCACCTCGTGGGGCACAATGAACTCGGCCAAAACCTTGGCGCTTTCTTTCATCACTTCGTAATCGGACTTGCTTCCCATGACTATGGCCACCATGGGAAGAGTCTCCGTTGCTGACGCATTCATATCAAGACACCTCCGCCAAAAAGACATTCGTACGTCGAACCTTGTCGGCAAACGCCGCCAATTCGGACGGTGCCCTACCAAGCTCGCGTACATCTTCCTCGTTGCGCACGGCGGTCATGGACGGCACATGCATTCCCGCCTCGATGTTCACCCCTTCCACCAATGATTGATGCAGGACAACGACTCCATTATTCAGGGTCGACTTGAACACCACGCTCTTAAAACCGATGAAACAGCCCTCTCCCACATAGCACGGCCCGTGAACCACGGCGCCGTGAGCCAAGGAAGCGCCCTTTCTGATCCGAACGGGAGATCCGCCTAAAGCGTGGATGATCACCCCGTCCTGGATATTGACTTCGGATTCGA
Source organism: uncultured Desulfobacteraceae bacterium (assembly GCA_964478625.1). Taxonomy (GTDB): domain Bacteria; phylum Desulfobacterota; class Desulfobacteria; order Desulfobacterales; family SKZT01; genus SKZT01. The sequence continues at coordinate 7,239 of CAYZJH010000105.1, read as the reverse complement.
TAACAATCGCCTCAACTTTTCCTTTCTCACATGGCTCATCCGCTCGAATTACGGCATTGGGCCCTACAAAGACCTTTTCGCCGATCCGGACATTGCCGATGATGACGGCCGACGGGTGAATAAAAGCGGTTGGGTCCACTTGGGGCTTATCCCCGGCATGATTTCTCTGGATCATTTTTAGTACCTTTCTATAGTTGTTTACTGTTATCGACTAAACGGCGCAGAGCCTCTTCATATTTTTCGGCGGTTCGGGCCACGATCTCCTCCGGTAATTCCGGAACAGGCGGTTTTTTATCCCACTGGATGCTCTCCAGGTAATCGCGCACGTACTGCTTGTCAAAACTGGGCGGAGACGAACCGGGACGGTACGTGTCACCCGGCCAGAAACGTGAAGAATCCGGGGTCAAAATTTCATCGATGAGAACCAGTTCGTCCTCTATCAGCCCGAATTCGAACTTGGTGTCTGCAATGATGATGCCCCGTGTTTTGGCGAACTCGGAGGCAAAGGAATACAGGCGCAAACTGATGTCGCGCACTTTTTCGGCCATCTCTTTTCCGATCAGACTGGCGGCATGATCAAAAGAAATGTTTTCGTCGTGAGCGCCTTGCTCGGCTTTGGTAGACGGGGTAAAGATAGGTTCCGGGAGGCGGTCTGCTTCCGTCAATCCGTCCGGCAGCTCAATGCCGCAGACACTTCGGGTTTTTTTGTACTCTTTCCATCCCGAACCCACCAGGTACCCTCTCACGATGGCCTCGATGGGCAGCGGCCGGGCCTTTTTCACCAGCACCGAGCGCTGCGCCAACTGGTCCTTCCGCCACCGGCCGTCGTTCTCCCAGTCTTCCAGGTTTGGCTCAATATCCACAATGTGGTTGGCGATCAATTCCTTTGTTTGATCGAACCAAAAATTGGACAATTGTGTCAGGATGCTTCCCTTGCCGGGAATAGGATTGGGCAGCACATGATCGAAAGCTGAAATGCGGTCACTGGCGACGATCAGAAGATATCGGTCGCCGCCGGCGGCATATACATCCCGGACTTTGCCCTGACGCAAAAATGAATACCTGTTTGTTTTCACAAAAAATCTCCTTTTTGGCATAAAAAAAGGCCGCTGCTCGTTTAAAAAACGAGCAGCGGCCTTATATTTATCACGCACCCTTTCAAAACGTCGAAGGGGATCGGTCCAACTCTAAGGTCTTATTGTTCTATCTTCCCTGTCCTCCGAAAAAAACTGTGAATTTCCATGCACCTTTTGTTTCGGCAGATCGTCGGTTTTTATAAATTATCGTTGCCATGTTTGTCAAGCACAATTTTTCCATTCTCATGACATTCAATTGGCAATGTTGGAAAAACGGAATAGGAGGGAATGCGTTGTTAAAAAAAGAAATAGGATTTTAGCGAAATTTCATATCTTATTGCTTTGAAAGGGATGCAGGAATTGACATTAAGGAAAAAATAATCACCCTTTCACCCGTAACTGTACTTATGTCCGTATGCAGACTCTTGACCTTAACCTCCAATATTTTTTCCACCGCCTCTTCAAGCAAAGGCCGGCCCTGCTCCAACAGCGCGATGCGAATGCGCTTGACCAACTCCCGTCCGTCCTTGCCCTCGGGCACACCGGCCAGCTTCAATTCGGCCTGCGTGAGAACCTTTCGGAGCCTTACCAGCACCATGTCCTCAATAATGTAGGCCTTGGTTTCCAAAGGACCTCGGCCCATAAACTCTTTTTCGAACCTTATAATGGCCTCACAGATTTCGGCCTCCAATTGGCCCTTGGTCCTATTCTTCATTTTGAATCCGAACGCCTAACAACCCATCAATGAGTTCTCTATGAAACCGCAGATGACGCCCTACCTTTTGAAAAGGGATTTCCCTCCCCCCGGACGAGTTTATAAAGCGTCGACTTCGAAATTTTCAGATAAACGGATAACTCCTCGATTGTCAGAACGTTATCCGGTTTTTTTCCATCTTGAGCACCTCTGCACTGTGTTGGCAGAATTATCCGAATTGTACCTAACCATAGATATGTAATTAACAGTTCGTGTCAGTTCGTGTCAATTGCTTTTTTGAAGTAATCAGTTCGGAATTTCTTTTAACCTTTTGGTGTTATGTTTATTGTGGTCAAACCATGCATCATATGTGTTCGGATGTAAGATAGCCGGCATTCGGTCAAGGATATCTTTAAGACAGGCACAGGCATCCCCTGTTATGATGGTACAGGAGCGATAATTTTGATCCTGATTATCATTGTCATGCCTTTTTTCCCAAAGACTTGCAAAAAAGGAATATTTCATCTGGCAAAGTGATTCAACAGGCGGCAATCGCGCGAAATGAGGTTATTATGGATAATACCTGATTTATGCAAAACCCTTAAATTTTCACACCGGAATAGCTTAAATAGGTGACCAGCAGATATACGGTCAGCAGGACTATGCCGAACCGGCGATTTAACTTGCCTTTTGAAGAAAATTCGATTCCGATTCTGAATATAAGCAATAGCAGAAGCATGGCCGGAAAAAGAAGCTCAAAAAAATGAACCGGTGCAGCCAGCCCGCCTCTGGTTACCGAGGCGGCAGCCCCGGCTACAAAGAAAACATTGAGAATATCAGCGCCGATCACGTTCCCGACTGCCAGTTCTCCATAACCCTTTCGGACAGCGACCAGGGATGTGATCAATTCCGGGAGGGATGTTCCGAAAGCCACCAGGGTAGCACTGATGATGCCCGATGGTACCGATAGTCTGAACGCGGTTTCCAATACGACCGGAATGAGCATCTGGGAACTGGAAACAACCAAAAATGAGCCAAGTCCTAATTTCAGTATGATAAAAAATGTTTTTGATTTTTTCTGCAAAATGTTTTCACCGGCAACAGAGGCAACATCCTTGACGCGTTGAACCCAACGAAAAGATTGAACCATATAAGCTGCCAACAGGATCAGAAAGATAAAACCCATATATTGAGGAAGTCTTCCTCCATGGACAAATATGGTGTCAACAGCAAACAAAGGCGTACAGGAAACCACCAGTAAAAATCCCGAAGTCATCTGGATGACCCCCTGGCGGTTGATAAAGTCCCGATTCAAAGGAAGCGGTGAAATTATCGCACAAAGTCCCAAGATCAATCCGGTGTCACAGATAATCGAGCCGACCGCATTACCCAATGCCAGATCCGGCGCTCCTTTTACTGCTGCTGTGATCGAAACCGCAGCTTCGGGAAAGGTAGTCCCAAGACTGACAATGGTGGCACCGATAAACATTTTGGGTACATTCCATTTTAAGGAAAGGCTGATGGCTTCATCCACAAGAAGATCCGCCCCTTTACCCAGCATATAGATAGAGACTCCCACCAGAACAAATAAAGCCGGTAAAGGAAGATCTCCGCTAATATGGTGGATAAATGTTTGCATGTTTTTATCACAATGATAACAGCTCGATTTTATCTGTTTTTTCCCATGGAAGATCCATGTCGGTTCTTCCGAAATGTCCATAAGCGGCAAGGTTTTGAAAAAAAATGCCTGCATTGGCCGATGGCTGATGCCTAAGATTGAATGTTTTTAAAATTCCTGCCGGCCGAAAATCAAAATGCCGGTTCACCAATCGGTTGATTTTGTCTTCAGGGATGTTTTCCGTACCAAAAGTTTGTACCTGAAGGCTGATGGGGCGGGTAATTCCGATAGAATAGCTGAGCATGACTTCACATTCCGCAGCCAGCTTGGCGGCAACAATATTTTTTGCGGCATATCTGGCTGCATAAGCACCGATACGGTCGATGCGGATCGGATCTTTGCCGCTCAAAGCCTTGCCGCTATGCCTGGTATATTCTCCGTAAGTATCGATAGCATTTTTTCGCCCGGTTTGTCCGGAATGGTGTGTAGGACCTCCCAAAAAGGGCCCGTCGGGATTGATAAAAATCAGGGTTTTGGCATCGGGTTTGATCGGTTCATTTTGAAAGACCGGCTCAACGACCAATTCCCGGATATCTTTTGAAAGCTTTTTCATACCGGGCTCTTCGATACTTTTCTGGCTGGCGATAACAGCGATACTGTGAATACGATGAGGCTTTCGGTTTTGGAAATCAACACCAACCTGAACTTTTCCATCGGGCATCAGGTAGGGCAGCTTTTTTGCAAGCCTGATATCGCTCATTTGACGCGATAGCCGATGGGCCAGCATGATCGGCAGAGGCATCAGTTCCGGCGACTGATCACATGCATATCCGAATACCGTGGATCACTCTACCGCATTTACCTGAAAGTGCTGCATCAAAACGGGGGATCCGCCGTGGAGCAGACCATTGCCATGGATCTTCAGGCAGAGGCTGTTGAGGAAATGGGTCTGGATGAAAACATGGAGTTGCCGATTCATATTCCCCCGGACAAACTGTTGATTTTCAGAGAGAACGCTGCTGCATAATGTTTTTTCCTCATAAGTGCGTCGCCCGGAAATCCGGTGTTGATGACTGGATTCGTTTTGGATTGATTGCTTTGGCATGCCTGTGGCTTTTGGTGGGAGTGGTGCTTCCCCTTCTGGAGGTTGTCAATCGTGCTGCTCATTCAGAATTTCCTGTCAAAATTCTGCTTCCTGAGGATCAGCAAAAATCCCAGGACAGTTTTTGGGGTCAAGTTGATATTGCCGGAAGAAAAATTGTCCTGATGAAGGATAATGGTCAGTTTGTTCTTTATATCGATAACCAGACATTTACAATAGAGGGGGGAAGTGTCGAATATGATGGTGTTCGCGTGCTTGTGGCAGACAATGGAATTGAAAAAGTAATTTGCAGCCGTGCCCGATCCGGCATGATAACCCGGACCAATCTGGACATTTTCCCCATCACTCTATCACGGGATTCTTCTCAGCGCTGGCTGGTAGACGGCCGGCAACTCGATTCGAAAAATCATTTCACACTCGTAAAACGGTTTATAGGCCTGGTTAACTTTTTTGATTATTTTCGAAATAGCGGGCTTTCCCAATCTGTTTGGAACAGTATTTCCGTGGCTGTCTGGAGCACTGTCATTTCGGTGATACTGGCCTTTATCTATGCCTATGGCATGAACCGCACGGGGATCAGGGGAAAATGGTTTTTCAGGGTTACAGCCATGATACCATTGTTTGCGCCCACGATGCTGTATGGCTTAAGCCTTGTCTATCTTTTCGGAAACAAGGGCGTGTTAACCACCGGTTTTTTCGATAAATTCGCATGGCTTGCCTGGGATATTGGTCTTTATGGCTTTACCGGAATTGTTATTGCCGAAGTGGTTTTCAGTTTCCCCCCTGCTTTCATGATTTTGCTGGTGGCCCTTTCCAACACGGATGCTCGACTGTATGAAGCGTCGGAAAGTCTCGGGGCCGGAAAAATAAGAACTTTTTTTACCGTGACTGTCCCGGGAATCAAGTTCGGACTTCTCAGCGCCGTTTTTGTCTGCTTCACTCTTTCTTTCACGGATTTTGGAGCGCCCAAAGTGGTGGGCGGGCAATACAATATTCTGGCCGTGGATATTTACAAGCAGGTGATCGGGCAACAAAATTTCGGTATGGGGGCCACAGTGAGCATTATTCTGCTTGTTCCCACCGTCATTGCTTTTGTCGCCGATCGCCTGGTACAAAAACGTTCCGTAGCTGTCGTGACCTCCAGAAGTGTTCCTTTTTCACCCAAACCAGGGATATGGCGGGATACTTTCTTTTTTATCATCTGCTTTCTGATTGCCGCCTTCATTCTGATAATGGTTTTTACAGCAGGTGTTGCTTCCTTTGTTAAAATGTGGCCTTATGGTTTTTCTCACCCTGATCTGTATCCTCAGTTATGGACACTGGATCATTATCTCTTTTCGAATGTCGGCGGGGGTGGGTACAGCGCATTTTATAACAGTGTCCGGATTGCCATTTATACCGCTTTTTTCGGGACCCTGATCACGTTCATCAGTGCCTATCTGATTGAAAAAACCAAGGGGGTTAAGTGGCTGAAACAAGGTGCCTATTTTCTTTCAATCATTCCGCTGGCGCTTCCTGGCCTGGTGCTTGGGATTGCCTATATCTTTTTTTTCAATAATCCCCGCCTGGAAATTCCATTCACCAGCCTTGGAATTTCAAATCCATTCAACTGGATATACGGGACAGTCACTATTCTGGTTATTTGCAATATCATTCATTTTTATACGGTCAGCTTTCTTACCGCAACAACAGCGCTTCGCCAGCTTGACAAAGAGTTTGAATCCGTGTCCGAATCCATGGCGGTGCCGTTTTACAAAACATTTATGAGGGTGACGGTCCCTGTATGTCTTCCTGCCATACTGGAAATCGCGGCATTTTATTTTGTCAGTGCCATGGCCACGGTATCAGCGGTTATATTTCTCTATTCCAGCGATCTGCCTATCGCATCGGTGGCTGTTGTCAACATGGACGATGCCGGCGATACAGCACCTGCCGCAGCTATGTGCATGCTGATCGTGATAACCAATATACTGGTGAGAACAATGGTGGAAACGGTCAGCCATTTTTTAAAACGAAAAACCCATGTGTGGCGAAAAAGCTGAGTTTGGGAATGCAAAAAATTATCACAGGACAATTTTGGAGAAAACCATGGAGATTTATATCAAAAATAAACCTTATACCGGTAAAGTAAAAGCAGTGGTGCTGGATTGGGCCGGAACCGCGGTTGATTATGGAAGTATCGGACCTGTAGCGGTTTTTATTGAGGTTTTTCGCCTTTTTGGAGTAACTGTTGGGGTGGAGGAAACTCGTCAATTTATGGGGCTGATGAAAAAAGATCATATCCGGAGCATTTGCGGTTTGCCCATCGTTCAGAATAAATGGATTCAGGAGCACGGGAAATTACCGGATGAAACTGATATTGAGGTTATGTATCGTGAAACCGAGCGCCTGATGATTGAAGTGATTGCAAAGCATTCGGACCCGATTCCGGGTCTGCTGGAAACGTTGAAACAACTTCGCAGGAAAAAAATCAAAATCGGCACGTCCACCGGGTATACCTCACCCATGATGAAGATATTGGTACCTTCAGCAGCCCAAAAAGGATATCAGCCTGACAATGTGGTATGTTCGTCCGATGTTTCTGCAGGGCGACCTTATCCGTGGATGTGTTATAAAAACGCCATGGATTTGCAGGTGTATCCCATGGAGGCGATGGTAAAAATAGGCGATACCATCAGCGACATCGAGGAGGGGCTCAATGCCGGGATGTGGACGGTAGGAATCACTCAGACAGGCAATGAACTGGGAT
>CAYZJH010000104.1:0-10530 GCA_964478625.1 uncultured Desulfobacteraceae bacterium | reverse complement strand
ACCCTGGTGCTGTTGGTGCCTTTTCTGCAAGCGCAGATCCGCACCGGCAACCTCACCGGGAAAGTGGTCACTCAGGACGGGCAGCCTCTGCCCGGTGTGACCATCACTCTGACCAGCGATGTCAGCGCCCAGTTGACCGCGGTCACCAACGAGATGGGAGTGTTCCGCTTCCGTGAACTCTTCCCGTCCAGGAACTACGTCGTCACAGCCGAGCTTGAAGGTTTCAAACAGAAATCCGTAAGCGGCGTGGGCGTATCCCTAGGCGTAACCTCGGAAGTCAACCTGGTCATGGAACTGGGTGCGGTCAGTGAAGAGATCGTGGTCGAAGGTAAGGCCGCGGTCATCGACACCAAGGCCACCCAGATCAACACGGTTGTCACCCGTGAGGAACTGCAGTCACTGCCCACCGGCCGTGACCCCTTCGTCATCCTGGCCATGGCCCCCGGCGTGCAGACCGACCGGGTCAACGTGGCCGGTTCCGAATCGGGCCAGCAGGCTTCATCAGTAGGCCGCGGTGAAGGCACCTACAACAACAACACCTGGAACGTCGACGGTGTCAACGTCACCGACCCGGCGGCCATCGGCGCCACGCCCTCATACTGGGACTTCGACGCCTTCGAGGAAATGAACGTGACCACCGGCGGCGGCGACGTCACCATTCAGTCCGGCGGTATCGCCCTGAACATGGTCACCCGTCGCGGCGGCAACAAGCATGCCCTGGGCGGCCGCGTTTACTTCACCGATGAAAAATTCCAGGGTGAAAACGTCACCGATGAGCTCATCCAGCAGTTCTACCGCACCGACATCACCGGTTCGGTCGGTATCCGCAACATCAAAGACTGGGGTTTCAACCTGGGCGGACCGATCATCAAGGACAAGCTGTTCTACTGGGGTTCGATCGGAGTAAATGACATCAAGACCCGGACCATCACCGGAGTCAACGATGACACCCTGCTGCAGAATTTCGCCTTTAAATTAAACCTGCAGGCTTTCGAGAACAATCGGGTGGAATTCTTCTTCCACGTCGGCGCCAAGATCAAGGAAGGCCGTTCAGTTTCCGCTACCCTACCCAAGGGCCTCGGCCAGGGCGGACAGGCGCATTTCGGTTCACCGATCCTAAAACTGCAGATGGACCAGACTTTCGGCAGCAACCTCTTCCTCAGCCTTAAGTACGCCGCTTCCGACGCTGGTTTCAGAATGTGGCCCATGAACGATCCGGGTTCTTCCGCCTATCCCACCGGTGAATACGCCACCTGGTACAACATGGCTAATGCCACCTACGGCGATGCACCCAATACTCACTCAGGTTATGCTTACAACGTTAAACGACCTAAAACAAACTATGCATTACACCTGACTTACTTCAACGATGTCATCTTTAACGCTTCACACGAATGGAAATTCGGTTTTGAATACTCCACCGCCAATCAAAATCTCTTCAGTTCCGAGTACTACAGCGGCACTGGCTCGGTTCGTTTTCGTCGCAATTACAACACCGTCCAGCTCGATCTCAACGGCGACGGCCTCAACCAGGTGCCCGCCGGCTGGAATTACCTCGAACTACGCCGGCCACTGGTGCGCGACCAGTATACTGACTATGTCACCGCCTTTATTCAGGATACCCTGACTTTCGGCAATCTAACCCTGAAATTGGGCGCCCGCTATGACCTGCAGATTCCAGAAATGAAAACTTTTGAGGTGAAAGCCATTGTGCCCGATCATCCGGTTTTCACTAACAACTTCACCCCGGACCTGGTCAGCAGGCTGGCCGGGATTTTCCCCAATATCACCGTGCCCGGAGTTAAAGATCCCGACTGGGCTGTGCCCATGATCTCACCGCGCATCGGCGCTACTTACGACCTTAAGGGTGACGGCAAAACTATTCTCAAACTCTCTGGTGCTATCTACGGAGGCATTTACGGAGTTGGTGAAGCCGGAAACTTCCTGCCCTACGGCACTTCCGGCAATCTGGATTTCTGGTGGCTGGACAACGGCGACGGCAAGGCTGATTTCACCGAGCTCTACTGGTGGACCCTGGTGGGCAACGGCCGTCGGCCAGTCCGCGTCTGGGATGACGTCGGCAACTTCATCGGCAATGCCGCTGAAATGCAGTCACGCGGCGTGCTGATCCGCGGTTTCGATTTCTTCAATCCCGGCGATTTATCACCTTCTCGTCAGTTAATCGATGGCAAGCGCTCTCCTCAAAGAACCTACGAAGCTCTGTTCACAATCGACCGGGAATTAGCCCGAGACCTGGCAATATCTCTCAACCTGACCTACCGTTTAAACAATAATTTTTGGTGGAACACTTTGTATTATCCAGAAACAGGTCTCTGTTTTGATGGCATACATGCCTACTCTCAGGCAGGAACTATCCCCGCTACAATTCCTACTCTCGGTTCAACCATGGATGCTGCCGGCAAACCCTATTTTCTACCCAAACCTGAATATGGTTACTCTTCTTATCTAATGTACAAACCTAGACCCGATTATTATCAGAACTATATGTCGGCCGACCTGGTGCTGGTCAAGCGCCTGTCCAATCGCTGGATGGCTCAAGGTTCAATAACCTTGCAAAATCAATATCAGTATTGGGGTGAAAGTGGATATGGAGCTAGGACAAATACTGTCATTGCTGGAAATCCAACTAATAAATGGGCTTATGACAGCAAGTCCTATTCACCTTTAGTTGGTGGAACTTCGGGCATGATCAATCAGTACATTTTCGCTCGTTGGATGGTTAAACTGAGTGGACTGTACCAACTTCCTGCTGATTTCAACATCTCAGCAAATTTCCACGCTCGAGAAGGAAATATCCTGGCTCGCAGCTTCACTCTTAACAATCAGACCTGGGGCAATCGAAGCTATTTCACAACAGAAGTAATGATGGAGGAATTCGGGAAAACTCGCCTTCCAATAAACTGGGATCTCAGTATTCGTCTAGAAAAAATGATTTCCATTGGTGAAGGTCAGCGCGTTTATCTAATGATCGACGTCTTCAACGTCTTCAACGCTAACTTTGAAGAACGTCGCTATCAGTACGAGATGGGTACCTACTACACACACAACAACACATTCGTACCCGACGCTTATCCTGGCAAAATAGCCAATTTGGCTAATCCTCGAGTTTTTCGTTTTGGCATTCGTTTTCAGTTTTAATTTCTAGAAAACGATCTTTAGAAGCTGCCCACGCTCGAAAACGTGGGCAGCTTTTAAAAGGAAACATCATGCTTGAAAACAAACCATCCATCAAAAATAACAAATCGACTTCATTTCTACTCAAAGCATCATTTTATCCCAATCACATTGCTATTTATTTATATATAATGTATTGAGCACTTTTAGGAGGAAATAATGAAACAAAATAAGTATAAGCTGTTTATTGTTCTATTCTTTATGGTAATAGCATTCACCTATGCGGACAATTTTTCTAAAACTGAATCTATTCTTCTCTCATTTGTAAATGATTTCAAAATTGATCCAAATGCTAAAGAGCCAATTACTTTTGTGGTAAAGATAAAAGATGTTGGTGATTGGCATGTGATAGTAACTGGACAAAAAGACGAGAATAACCAATTTTTAGTGGAACTTCGCAAAGGCTTACCAAAAGATCCGACTGTAATGTATATAATGGATTTTAATTTATTACAAGAAATTGACAATCAAAAAATAAATGCCTTAACTGCAATGGGGAAAGCTCGAGCTAGTGACATTTCACCTATGGAAATTGGGTTTATGCCGGGATTTAAGCCAAATGAATTGTTTTTTGTGAAATTCATTCCTTTTTCATTTCATTTTTGGACTCGCGGCATTCCGGAAATTGTTAATTTTAGTAAAACCAACAGCAGAGAGATTCATGGGGCCAATATGGTGATTTTTTATTATCAAAAAGGCTTGCGTTCCGGCTGGGGGTATATTGAAAAAGGACAACACGTAAATAAAGACCCTAAAGATCAAGTCAACCCATTCCCTTCAATGGTAATTGGAATAAAAGGCAAAGCTATGGCGAAAATCGATGGAAAAGAAATGATGCTTCATTCGGGGCAAATGGTTTTCATCCCGGCCGGAATTAGCCATGAAGCTTGGAATCCTTTCGATGAACCAGCAGAAATCATTCTTTTAATGTTCGGTGATGGAGCTTGATAACAATCCATTGATAAATTTATCATTGTCTCTTAAACCGTATTAAACCAAAATAATATTATGAAAAAAATTCTATTTTTTATAACATCTTTTTTGATAAACAATGTCATGCCATTGTCATCTGACAGCAAATACTTTTCGCCAGGGAAATACATGCTTGATCTAAAACTGTCAAATGAAACTGTCTTGCGTTATGGCTTGATTGTTCCCAAATTGATTTCTAAAACCACGAATTTTCATATCATTTTAGCTTTGCATTATGGAGGAAAAATAACGCCGTATTACGGTTATGATTTTATGACACATCTTATAGAGCCCGCATTCGATAAATTCGAAGGTATAATTGTTGCCCCGGACTGTCCAAAAATTGATTGGAAATCCCCTGAATCAATTCAAGCTATAATTGAATTACTTAAACACTTGCAATATAAATATCACTCAGGTAATGAAAGAGTAATCATTATTGGATTCAGCATGGGCGCTGTAGGCGGTTGGCATTTATTGGTTGAACATCCAGATTTATTTTCAGCAGCCATATTAATTGCAGGATCGCCAATAGGAATTGAATTAGATAAAATTCCTTCGATTCCTATCTATATCATCCACGGTTCAAGCGACGAGTTTTTTCCTATAAAGAAAGTTAAAAATGCACATGAGTTTCTTCTTAAAAAGGGAATTCCAGTAAAACTAAAAGTTTTGTTTAACATCAGTCACTATTCTGTTAACCTATACATACCAGCTCTTCGGAGCACTAAGCGATGGCTAAAAGATGTTATCGCTTATTCTAAAAATCGAAACGCTGTTAAATCTTTCTAGATTGTTCATATAAGCTTTCCCATTCTCATCCTTTGCGGGATCCCAATTTAGTAGTTTATTGAAAAAGCGATAAAAATTGAAAAAAAGTGACTTTTTCCGAATAAAGATAAAGCTGTTGTTTCAAAAATAATCTTAAAAAACTATTGTTATCCCCCTTTTTATACAAAATAGAACAATAATAATCATCATATCCCTTTTTACTTTTCTTTCAAGTACAAAGGCAACTGAAATGCATAAAAATAGTTATGCGTAAGCGTATCAGTATAAGCAGTAATCGACTATTGTTATTGATTAAATCGGATACCAATAAAAAACTGCAAAACCAAGATATGCTTCTATTATTTCCTCCTTAATTTATTAAAAATAAGAAATCATTTTCTGTAGATGTTTTTAAAACTAAATAAGTGAGGAATTAATGAAACAACTCAAAGTTATCGCATCAGTATTTATGGCTTTGTTATTGTTGTGCGGGGCCCTCTCAGCTCAGGCGGTCGGCTCCAGAATCATGGGCGTGGTCACCACCAGTGACGGCACGCCCCTGCCCGGAGTCACCGTAAAAGCCACCAACCCCAAAATGGTGGGTGAATCAGTCGCAGTAACCGATCAAAACGGCACCTACCGTTTCCTGGCTCTCAGCCCTGGTGTATTCCGCTTAACTTACACCCTAGACGGTTTTCAGACCCTGGTCAGGGAAGGCATCAACCTGGCGGTTGAACAAACCCTTAACATCAATGTCAGCCTGGAGCTCGGCCAAATCAGTGAAAGCATCGTAGTTAGAGGAGCCCCTTTAATAGACGTTCGCTCTACAGCCAAAGGCATGACTATGACCAAGGAAATTTTCCAGGCGCTTCCCAAGGGCCGCAACTTCGACTCCCTGATCACGGCCATCCCCGGGGTTTCAACTGAACCTATGCTGGGCGGAACTTCGGTCGATGGAGCTACCGGGTTAGAAAACGTTTACTATGTGGATGGAACTGATACAACCAACATTGTCACCGGCGCCAGCGGCCAGGCGGTTTCCTTCGACTTCGTTGATGAGGTCCAGGTTAAAACTTCTGGCTACCAGGCCGAATTCGGTGGTTCTCTGGGCGGAGTTATAAATGTGGTCACCCGTTCCGGTGGTAATGTTTTCCGAGGTGATATCATTGGATACTACAGCGGATCTCCTCTACGCGCCAAATACGCTGATTCACTTTTTCTCAATCTGCAAAACTCAAAGGAAGCAAAATACTATTCTTATGATGAATATTTCGGGAAAAGAGATGATTTCAGGATTGAAGGCGGTATAAATCTCGGAGGATTCATCATTAAGGATAAAATATGGTTTTTTGGTTCCTTTATGCCGATCTATGAAAACATAACACGATCTACAACTTATCTTACCGGAGTCACTAAAGACTGGAAACGCATCGAACAAGCGATGAACTGGCAAGTCAAATTGACTGCTCAGCCCCTAAATAATCTACGTTTATCAACCTCTGTAGTTAACAATTTCACCAAGCATCAAGGCGATTTGTCGACCATCATTGGAAATCCCAACCCAGCAATTTCATATGATGATTTTGGCTTCAGTTTCCCACGAATATCTGGTAATTTCACAGCAGATTTAACTGTTGGTAACAATTTGATGGTAGGTTTTCGAGCTGGATTCTTTCGCACCGACCGTACAAATCAACTAGTCCAACCTCCAGATGAACCATGCTTTCAGTTTTTAACTGAAGCTCCGGGAGGGTATTATCAAACAAGTAATATTGGTTTACTCGATATTCCAACCGCTTACCAGAGACAGACTGGGTATATGAATTATGCTCGCGCCAACGCATCTGTTTCAAAGAAAAGACTCGATGAGAAAATGAGTATGGGAGTTGATTTCTCATACTTTTTGAATTTTGGCGGGGAGCATTCCTGGAAGGCTGGAATTCAATTCGTGCGTCAAGGTCAGGATTATGACAACACGGCAAAGGCTCCAATATTATTTTTTGCCTGGAATCGTGATTTTATCGCCTACGGCACCAACTACGGCCGCGGCACTTACGGTTACTACGGTGTACGCAACAACGATGTAGCTGGCCCTTTCGGTGATTTCTACAAAGCGTATAGCAACCGCTGGGCTTTGTACATTCAGGATTCTTGGACTATTTCCAATCGGCTGACTCTCAACTTTGGTGTCCGTTCTGAGTCCGAATATATCCCTTCTTATGCAACAGGCAATCCTGAATTCGAAGCTTTACGCCCTATTGAGTGGGGTTTTGGTGATAAGATTGCTCCACGTTTCGGCTTTATTTGGGACGTCAAGGGAAATGCCGATCTTAAAATCTTCGGCTCGGCAGGCATCTTCTATGACGTCATGAAACTCTCCATGGCTGCTGGATCTTATGGTGGTTTCAAGTGGAGGAGCGCCTATTACGCACTCGACACCTACGAGTGGGATAAGATTGGCGTCAACGGCTACTTTCCCGGTCGTCTTCTCCATCCGAATAAAACTATCGATTTTCGAGCTCCCTCTTTCGATACCACCGATCCCAACATGAAGCCCATGAGTCAATTGGAAATTGCCCTCGGCATGGAAAAAAAAATAGCTGAAAACATTTCACTTTCAGCTCGCCTGGTCAATAAAAAACTGCTTTGGGCAATTGAAGACATCGGAGTTTTAACTGATCACGGCGAAGAGTACTACACCACAAATCCTGGCGGAGAATTCATTAAGAACGCCTGGGCCGAGGCCAAGGCCCTGGGCCTGATCCCGCAGGGCGCACCCGACATTCCGAAAGCCAAACGGCAATACTGGGGAATTAATCTCTCTTTAGACAAGCGCTTTTCTGATAAGTGGATGGGAGGAATTTCCTACACCTGGAGTAGTTTGAGAGGAAACTATTCCGGTCTAGCTTCAGGTGATGAGTTTGGTCGAACAGATCCAAATGTGGCACGTTACTTTGACCTGTGGTACCTTGCTTTTGACAAGAGTATGAATCAAATTGATGGCCCAATGCCAGGCGATAGACCTCATTACGTGAAATTGTATGGCTCATATGTACTGCCATTCGGTATGACTTTGGGAGCGGTGATAAATGCCATGAGCGGCATTCCTGTTTCCACTGAATACGCCATGGACGTTCAGGGCTACTTACCCTACAACCGCGGCGATCTTGGCCGCACCCCCTTCTTTTGGTTCGCCAATTTCTACGCAGAGTACAATCTAAAGCTTGGAAAAAACAACCTGAACATCAATCTCAACGTAGACAACTTATTTAACACTTCAACAGCTCAAAGAATTTACCAAATCTACAACCAAGGAGCCGTAGCTTTAACTGATGATCAAATTCTGGCTGGAAACTGGAATATCGATGATTACAAACCGGTTCTAGATCCGCGTTTTATGAAGGAAATGTGGAAGTATGGAGATGGCTTCAGGGGAACACCTCTTACTGCACGACTCGGACTCAAGTTCTCTTTCTGAGAAACTGAACTAGAAGACAATTAAAGCTGGCTTGCTTGATTAAGCAAGCCAGCTTTTTTTTACTTTAATTATAACGAATTTTTATTGAAATAATGTTAGTCATCTGTCAAGATGCTTTTTTCAGTATTATCAGTTTAAATCAAATATAGCTGAGGAAGTAGTGTTTTATAGTCTTTTGAGTCGAGATTTTCTTGATATGAATAAGAAATTGCGAAGTATATCAGATATGCAAACAGCATAATTTTTTATATTTCATTTAATCACTTCATTGAGCTTGTTGTGAATTAATGCTTTTAAGTTTCGGCTGAGAACTGAAAAAGAATAGGTGGCAATGCCCAAGCTTTCAAGTTTATTGTAAACCTTCTTTCTTTCTTGATCATTGCTATCTTTGAGATAGCCTTCGAGAATCATCATGGTCTCTGTTTCGGAAAAAATTGGTATGAGTTTTTTTGAATATAGTAAAGATTCATTCACCGGGCAATATTCCTGGCAACGCAAACAACCTATCAGACAATGATGGACACTTGGCGGAAGCCATTTCGGCCATGGATCGGGGTTCTCATTTATAAATGTCAAGCATCTCTCTTGATGAAGAAGAAACCTGTCTTTGGAAAGAGCACCTGTTGGACATTTTTTTTGACAAATGTTACATGAGCAACATTCCGGCATTATTGAGATTAAATTATTCTTGCATGAATCTTTCTCATCGATTTTTTTGCTGATTAAAACACCAACTAATTGATGATAACTACCCATTCCGGTTACATAAGTTAAGTTATTTCGTCCATATTTTACCAAACCTAGTTGAGCAGCAATTATTTTCAAAGGAGCACTTACAAGTTTTAATTCATAATCCTTTAATAATACTTTCAATTGGGTTAAAACTAAGTCAAAAGTGGCCCGATATGACAAGTATGTGGGAGGCAATATTGCAAGTAGTTCATTCTGATTGTACTGAAAAGTTAAAATATGAGCTTCTTTCGGAATAGCCAGAATAATAACAGTTGGAAAATCATTTGAAATGTCATAGTCAGTATTAATCATGTCTTTTAATGCATTATCAAAAAAAACACTATCAATCTCTCCCGTATTGTTTTTTTCAATTAAGTCGTTTTTAACTTTTGATATTATACTTGAGTTTCCCCAAGCAACCTGATATCCGTTTTGTTTACACCATACTTCAAGCAATTCAGAATGCAACGAATTCATAATCACCCCCATTCCATGAATTAATCATCCTAAGAAACAATTTAGAGTTTAGTTGGACTGTTTTTAGAATCATGCATATTAAATAAAACCATGTTTTCTTATCTTTCCATGCAAGGAAGATGGATTGATCCCAAGGATTAGTGATGCTTTTTTTTGATTACCATTTGATTGAGTCAAAGCAGTTATGAGGATTTTTTTTTCCAACTCCCTTATCAGCTCATATATGGGAATTGTGGTATTTTCCAAATTGACTTGAACAAATGTTTTTGAAATTATTGTTAACTCGTAATTTAATGCGTTAATAAGTATTTCCAGTTTAACTTTTTGATATTCGAGGTGTTCCTCATTCCTTATTTCCTTTTTTTTAAACATTTTACCTAGCACAAGTACAATCTCCTATTTATCATCCCAATTATCGAAGCAATATTATTTCCTTTTTCATAATTTACTCACTATTCTGGGACAAACTAACCATCCATGGGATAATTCAAATGATAATGATAATAAAAGTAATTAAAATTATTAGAATATCATTTATATATGCCTGAATACTTCGTAAAATAGAATTTTATTCGATTTATTCGATTGTGTTGCTCTTCTCCACAGAAACTGATTTATTATCCATAATATCTGAAATGACAAGCATCTGACGGTATTGACTTAAAAATGTCAAATTTAAATGGTTTCAGTTCATGCAAAATATTCTCGCCAAAAGTCTTTGATGAGTTGACAATCATGTTTAAACTGTTTTTATACAATAGAATACTTATAAATAATCGATAATTATCTTTATTTTGACAATCATTTCTAACTTTATTAAAATCATTTCGCGGGAGAAACGCTTTTCCTGACTATATAACTGGAGGGATTTTAATGAACAAGAGCGAACTGATCAAAGCCATTGC
>CAYZJH010000103.1:0-10838 GCA_964478625.1 uncultured Desulfobacteraceae bacterium | reverse complement strand
CTCCGATCAGGATCTTCGCCGGGGCAGGGGGCAGATCCCGCTGGAACCATGACTCCTCCCAATCGAAGATCCCCGACTCCCGGTAGGTTCCCCGGTCGTCATACACCCGCACCGTCAACTCCTCGATCTCCCGATCCCCCACGCCATGCAGCACGAAACTGCTCAAAAACCTCGACATCCTGGACGCCTGCCGGTTCACCGTCTCAACCCCCCGGATCACCCCCGCCAGCGCTTTGACCTTGATACCGGAAAACTGTGATTTCATGGAACTCCCCCCTTTGGACTACAGGTGTGCATTCCAATCCTGTTTTATGCGTACGACTTTCCTTCCCGGGTTTCCGGGGCAACCGGTTCCCCGGGAACGGGGTTTTCACGCGACTTCTGCCCGGCATAGTACTGCTTGATGGCATACACCGTCACCGCCAGGACCATGAAACTGGGCATCAACATCGTCTTTTGGCGGATGGCGATGCCGGTATTTGCAATAGACATCGAAAAAACCAGGGTTCCGATCAGGAAGAAAAAGAAATTGAACCGCATGAAAAAACTGAATTTATATCTCCAGAGTACGGACCAGAGGGTTCGGGACACCGCGATCACCGTCATCAGGAAATACAAGACATTCTCGACAGAAACGATAAGCCCCATGATGCCTCTCGCGTCGAAAAAGAACGGTCGGTAAAGGTACGTCAGAATCTTCAACGGCAGTGGATATCCCCGAATGTCCACGCTGCTTCCACCTTCGAGATTGTATCCCTGCCGTGTTTCGAGATAGCCAGTTACTGATTTTGTAGTGACTTCATCGAGACCAAGAAAGTCCTGGATAAGAGGCAAAATATATAAAAATATACCAGTCACAATTACAGTCCCCATGATTCTCCATCGAATATTTACCCCGGGACCCCATAAAAGTGCCATCAAGACAGCCATGACTAGAAACCCTGCCACATGGGGCCGAACAAAGTAAACCAGAACTAGTCCACTGAAGAGAGCCGGGATGCGTGTTCGATACTCAATCAGACCCCATACCACCAGTGTGATACCCAGGAAAATCAAACTGTCCTTCCCAATGGCAGTTGTCCAGAAATGCAGATTGGGGAGAAACACCAAAAGCAGCAAGAGTTGCTTGGTTCGCTTGGACGTGGGAAAGAGCAGGATTTCTTTGAAAATACGATACAAAACGCAGATGCCCAGAAATCCCGCCAATTGAAAAAGGAAAAAATAATCCAAGTAGCTTGCGGAAAAAACGGTATCCAATCTATTAACTGTCCATTCAATAAATTGAGTGCCTGCTCTTAATGGGATTTCTTTTCCAATTGAACGAAAATAGCCTTTTGAATCAGCCGGATGAGAAAGGGTGTAATGCCAATACACCAGTGTAAAAAACAAATGGTACACGAACAGTGCCCATGGAAGTATTCGGGAGTTAAGCATGCGTTTTGCGCTGATGATTCCTGTAGTGATCAGCCCGATAAACAAAAAGAAAATTCCTGAAGCCGTCATGAAAAGATGTTTGCAACAATATTCCCGCTATGGCAACATGTTTTCGCTATGAGATTTGTAAACATTTTTTTGCACGGAAACCACCGAAAAAAGCATCGTATTTTTAAATATTTTTTGGCAATACGGTAACGAAATACTCGAAGTACTGCTGCGGGAGATGGGAATATCATGAAACGCCTGATGGATGTGACGCTTGCCTCGGCAGGGCTGTTGGCCCTGGCACCGGTGATGGGAACCGTGGCGGCGCTGATTCGCCTGAAACTGGGAAAACCGGTGCTCTTTCGGCAACTTCGACCCGGCTATAAGGGAAAACCCTTTTATCTCATCAAGTTCCGGACCATGCGAGATGCCAACGACCGGTCCGGCAATCCCCTGCCTGACGAAAAACGGTTGACCAGGTTCGGCCGTTTCCTGCGATCCACCAGTCTGGATGAACTGCCGGAACTCTGGAACGTGATCAAGGGCGACATGAGCCTGGTGGGCCCAAGACCACTTCTTATGGAGTACATCCCCCTGTACTCTCCCGAGCAGGATAGACGTCACGATGTGCGGCCCGGCATCACCGGATGGGTGCAAATCAATGGTCGCAACGCCCTGACCTGGGGCGAGAAGTTCAAACTGGACGTATGGTACGTGGATAATCACTCCATCATTCTTGACTTGAAAATTCTTTTCCTCACCGTGAAAAAGGTGCTGGTGCGCGAAGGCATCAGTGCACAAGGAGAGGCCACCATGCCGAAATTCACGGGGTCTGAATCATGAAAAAACTGGCCATTCTCGGCGCCAGTGGACACGGCAAGGTGGTGGCGGATTGTGCCGAGGAATGCGGCTGGGAGAACATTGTGTTTTTTGATGACGCATGGCCGGAACGCTCCCATAACGGGCATTGGCCTGTGGCAGGCGACACCCAGTCGCTTCTGTCATCTATACCCGAATTTGATGGACTGGTGGTTGCCATCGGCAACAATGCCATCCGACAGGAGAAGATTCGCCTCTTTCTGGAGGCAGGAGCACCCATCGTCAGCATCCTGCATCCTCGTGCGGTCATCAGCCGATATGCCGAACTCGGAGTGGGAACTGTTGTTTTCGCTGGTGCGGTCATCAACGTGGACGTGCAGATCGGACCAGGAGGAATCATCAATACTGGTGCCACTGTAGACCATGATTGTGTGCTCGGGTCTGCTGTGCATATCAGCCCGGGGGCAAACATCGCTGGTGGTGTCCGTGTGGGGGATCGCACCTGGGTCGGAATCGGAGCGGTCGTACGCCAGATGACAAACATCGGATGCGATGTCATGGTGGGCGCCGGGGCTGCAGTGGTTTGCGATGTTTCCGATGGTCTGACTGTCATCGGGGTACCGGCTACCACCATGTTGACCGGAAAATGAGTTCATCCATCGACTATCGCCAAGGAAATACATAAAGCATGCTCAATACACCCTTTTCCCCCTGGCCATCATTTTCGCAGGAAGAAGTTGACGCCATCTCCCAGGTGCTTCTCTCCAACCGCGTGAACTACTGGACAGGTGAACAATGCCGCCTGTTCGAGAAGGAATTCGCAGAATGGACAGGCAGTAAGTATGCCGTGGCACTGGCCAATGGCACCGTCGCTCTGGACGCCGCACTGCATGCAATGGGCATTGGCCCTGGTGACGAGGTTGTGGTGACACCAAGAACCTTCATGGCGTCGGCATCCACCATCGTGACCGCTGGAGCCACCCCTGTGTTCGCAGAGGTGGATCGGGATACCCAGAACATCACGGCAGACAGCATTCGTGCAGTACTGTCTCCGAAGACCAAAGCAGTGATCTGTGTGCATCTGGCCGGAATGCCCTGCGACATGGATCCCATCCTGGAACTGGCTACCGAGCGGAACCTCTTCGTCATCGAGGACTGTGCCCAGGCTCATGGCGCCACCTACAAGGGGCGTGCGGTCGGCAGTATCGGACATGTAGGTGCCTGGTCCTTCTGCCAGGACAAAATCATGACCACCGGCGGGGAAGGGGGCATGGTCACCACCCATGACCGGGCACGGTGGTCCTGCATCTGGAGTTACAAAGATCACGGCAAGAGTTACGATGCCGTATACAATTCCCTGGATCAGTCACCCGGTTTCCGCTGGCTGCACGAAAGTTTCGGCACCAACTGGCGCATGATCGAGATTCAGGCTGCCATCGGTCGCGTCCAGTTGAACCGCATGCCCACATGGACAGCATCGCGCCGTGCCCATGCCGAACGCATTTGGGCTGCGGCACGCACATGTCCTGCGTATCGGGTTCCCGCCATTCCCGACTGGGCCGGTCATGCCTGCTACAAATGCTATGTTTTCGTGGAGCCCGAACGACTCGGGCAGGACTGGAACCGTGACCGCATCATGCGGGAAATCCAGGAACGGGGTGTGCCCTGCTATTCAGGTTCGTGTTCCGAAGTATACCTGGAGAAAGCCTTCGACGATTGCCCATCGGATGGGCGCACCTGGCGCCCGGCCCAACGCTTTCCCATCGCCCGGGAACTAGGAGAAACCAGCCTGATGTTCCTCGTCCACCCCACGCTCACGGATGCTGAAATCGCCAAAACCTGCGAAGTTATTCAAGAGGTCGGTGGGCTAGCTTTGGGGAAGTGATTTCCAAGGCATTCTCCCCTGCGGCGAAGCCGCTTTGGACTGCGGCAGGGTACCTGCCGCTTTTGTTCCCTCTCTCCACTCCCCATTCCCCTAATTCCCCACCACCGCAATCTCCCGCGTCATCTTGTACGTAGGAACAATCCCCTCCACCAACTGCTTGATCTGCACCGAATTCGACTCGCACGCCGCACGTAACTCCTCTAATTGCTCCTCGAACTTCTCTACATCCATCTCCAAGGCTTTTCCGATGAAGATCAACTCATTGGCAGTGTTGCGCATGCCCTCTTCCTGCATGAGCATTTCCTCGTACAACTTCTCACCCGGGCGCAATCCTGTGTACTTCACTTCGATATCTACGTCCGGTTCGAACCCCGACAGCCGGATCATGTTCCGTGCCAGATCGTCAATGCGCACGGGATCCCCCATGTCCAGCACGAAGATCTCCCCTTTCTGCGCATAGGCACCTGCCTGCAGCACCAGAGAGACCGACTCCGGAATCGTCATGAAGTACCGGATGATGTCCTTGTGGGTCACAGTGACGGGCCCACCTGCCTCGATCTGCTCTTTGAACAGGGGAATCACACTGCCGTTGCTCCCAAGTACATTGCCGAAGCGAACCGCCACGAACCTGGTTTTGGACTTGTTCGCCATGCCCTGGATGATCATCTCGCAGATGCGCTTGGAGGCGCCCATGACGTTCGTAGGGTTCACCGCCTTGTCGGTGGAGATCATCACGAAGGTGTGCACCCCATGGGCATCTGCCGCCATCGCGACATTGCGGGTGCCGAATACGTTGTTCTTGATGGCCTCGTTGGGGCTTTCCTCCATGAGGGGAACATGCTTGTGGGCGGCCGCATGAAAGACGATCTCAGGGTGGTGGGTTTCAAAGAGGTTTCGGATGCGTTCGGTGTCCTGAACGGAACCGATTTGCACGGTCAGATTCAATTCCGCATGGTTTCGGAAAAGTTCCTGCTGGATGCCGTAGGCGTTGTTTTCGTAGATGTCGAAGATGATCAGTTTTTTCGGATCATACGTCGCAATCTGGCGGCACAGTTCGCTACCGATGGAGCCGCCACCGCCCGTCACCAGGACGACCTTGTCCGTGAGATAGGAGGCAATCTCTGTTAGATCCACTTTGACGCTGTCACGGCCCAACAGGTCGAGTACGTTGACGCTCCGGATCTTCTGGAGGGTTACATCCCCGTTGGCCAACTGAAAAATACCGGGAATGATCTTCATGCTGGCTTTGGTCTGCTTGCAGATCTCGAAGATCTCCCGCCGGTTTTTCGAAGTGGCAGCGGGAATGGCGAAAACGATTTCTTCGATCTTCAGGGATTCGGCCAGAGGCACGATGTCATCGCGATTCCCCATGATCTTGACGTTCCGGATGAAGGCTCCCTTTTTGGCCGGATCGTCGTCGATGAAACAGACCACATGATTATCCGACTTGTCACTGCTCTGGAATTCCCGCAATGCCATGGCGCCTGCGCTGCCGGCCCCGATGAGCATGGTTCGCTTGCTGGATCCAGACTTGTTATGGGATCGCAGTTCCGAGCGAAGCGCCCGGTAGGAAAAACGCGAAAAGGAAAGAAACCCGAGAAGAAATACCCCGTTGAGTACGGGATAACTTCTGGGCATAGGTCTCAGTTCCAGCACCAGCATCAGGATGTGCAGCACACCGATGATGGATACCGCGAAGACGATGTGCATCAGTTCCTGGATGCCGGCGAATCGCCAGAGACTGCTATAGAATTTCATTGGAAAAAAGATGGCTATTGCAACGGCTGTGTAAATAAGTGTGTAGGGAACCCATCCGTTTAAAAAACCGTCTTTCAGCAAGGTTCCAAATTGGAATTCGTACCGCACGTAGAGAGCCAAAAAGGATGCCAGATTGAGAAGGACGACATCCATAAACAAAAGGAAGACCACTCGAACACTTTTTTTCGTTTGATCACTATGGAAAAAATCAATCATCATGTTCACAAAAAGGATTGATATTATTAGAAAAAATCATAAATTAGCCAGCCCGAAAACTGTTTCCCATCAGCAGATGTTGCATACCCTTGGAAATGCAGAAAGTCAAGCAAGCAGTTTCATTTGTGGTCAGGTGTTCAAATGTTTATGTATTTGCGTTGCAGTTTTGACGTTCTCAGGAAAAAATGGATTGACGTAAAACCTGCATCTTCTATAGTTGGCCTTGACTATGAGTTGCGATTTCTTTAGGAAGAAGCAAATGGTCACTGGGAATGCATGAAGCCTAAAATCTGTGTCGTTACGACAATATCCAAAACGGTGGAGTTCTTTCTTCTGGATACGCTGAAATATGTGAAAGAAAATGGGTTTGATGTTGCGATCGCTTGTGAAATGGATGACGCCTTCATCAAGCGAAATCAGGATTTGGCCACTCTTCTCCCCCTTCCTGTAAAGAGAGGGGTAGACCCGATGGGCGCTGCATTGGCCACGTATAAACTGTTTAGATTTTTCAGAAAAAACAAATTCGATATCGTACAATATGCAACGCCAAATGCTTCTCTCTATGCATCGCTTGCAGCATTTGCTGCCTGCATTCCAAACAGGGTGTACAGTCAGTGGGGAATTCGATATGTGGGTTTTTCTGGAGTAAAAAGAAAGATTTTTAAATGCCTTGAAAAACTGGCCTGTACGTTATCCACTGCAGTTGAGCCAGACAGTTTTGGAAATCTGCACTTTTGCAGTCAAGAGAGGCTATATTCCACCAAAAAGGGGCATGTCATCTGGAATGGCAGTGCGGCCGGAGTGAATCTGGATAAATTCGATATTCAGCATAAAGATCTCTGGAGAAAAGAAATCCGAAGTGAACTTGGGATTTCGGAAGATTCATTTGTTTTCGGTTTTGTAGGTAGAATCACCAGGGACAAAGGAATCAATGAACTTTTTGAGGCTGCTCAAATGGTTTTCAGGACAGATCCCAATGCCAGGCTGGTATTTGTTGGTGACGATGAAGGTCGCGATACAATTTCGCCTGATCTCATGGAGTGGGCAACCAATGAACCCCGAATCCATTTTTGTGGAAAAAAATTGGATGTTGAAAAGTATTTGTCGGCAATGGATTTGTTTGTTTTGCCAAGTTATCGAGAAGGATTTGGCAGCGTAGTCATCGAAGCAGAGGTCATGGGTGTTCCCGTGGTTGTGTCAAATATTCCTGGACCCACTGATGCAATGCTGGATCAGGAAACCGGAAGTGTTGTTCAGGTGAAGGATTCAGAAGATTTGGGCAAAGCGATACTCGATTTGGCTCGGAATTCGGAAAAAAGAAAAGAATATGGAGAGAAAGCATATTTGTTTGCAAAGGAAAAATTTGATTCCAAAGTTTTGAGAGAATTCATTGTTGAAAGACGAAGGCAAATGGCGGGCATTTCACATGGAACCACGGGCAGAGTTTAAATGAGAGTATTGATAACAGGAAAGAACAGTTACATTGGTATGAGTTTGAGAAAATGGCTTGAATCTGCAGGTGGGTTTGTTGTTGACGAACTCGATATGATATCTGACGAATGGAAAAGTCATGACTTTTCACCTTATGATTCTGTTGTTCACGTAGCCGCATTGGTTCACCAAAAAAAGCAAATTCCTTTTGAAGATTACAGACGCGTAAATGAAGAACTAACAATTTCTGTTGCGAGGAAAGCCAAAGAACAAGGCGTTCAGCATTTCGTCTTTTTGAGCACAATGGCAGTATATGGAGTCGAGAAATCACTCGATAACAATAACATAATAACTGAGAGCACACCATGTAGACCAACTTCCTTTTATGGTATTTCTAAATATAATGCCGAATGTGAATTGAGAAAAATTGAAGATGGAACTTTCCGCGTCGCAATCATTCGCCCTCCGAACGTTTATGGTCCGGGATGCAGAGGAAACTATATTTCAGGTTTTTTAAAACTGGTAAGACTCACGCCAGTTTTTCCGGATGCATATCGCGAAGTCAAACAAAGCATGATTTATATCGATAACTTGACTGATCTTATCCGACTTGTTATTCAGAAGTGTTCAAATGGAACATATATGCCTCAGGACGATAAACCTGTAAGTGCTTGTGAAATTGTGGAAGCATTGTCAAGAGCGATTGGAAAACGAATGGTTTTTTCCAGATTATTGGGTAATGTAATAAAGTGGAAGGTTATAAATGAAACAAAGTTAATATTGAAAATCTTTGGTGGAGTTTCCTATGAAGAACTGACTTCCATGAAATTCAATGGCAAAATAAAACCATTTTGCTTTGCTATTAAAAAAACAATTCGTTAGTGGTGATCCAGATTCAATCAACTCAATATCCTTGCCGCGTTTCCAAGTGAAACATCAAGGTGGACATTTTCTCTTTTTGCCAACCAATTCTTGATAGATATCTACGGTTTGTTTGCACATTTTCTCAATAGAGTAATCTTCTGCTTTAATTAGGCCTTTGCTAATGATATTATTGCGAATTTCCTGATTAGAAATAACTGTTTCAATCAAATTTGCCAAATTTATACTGTCTTCTACTTCAAACAATAAAGCGCTATTTTCGACTATTTCTCTCAATCCTGAAACATTTGTAGTAATAAGTGGTACACCTGCGGCCATTTTTTCAACGGCTACCAATCCAAACCCCTCCCAATTTGAGGACAAAATTGCAAAGTCAACGCTTTTATATAAATTTGCAACATCTTTTCTGAAACCCAAAAAATGAATTCGATTAGACAATTTCTTTTCATCTACTATTTTTTTAATCTCACCCATTAGTTCGCCTTCACCTACAAATAAAAAATGTATGTTATTATTAATGTGTTCAAATGAGTGAATTATTGTTTTTTGATCTTTTTGTTCAGTAAATCTACCAACCATTATCCCAACTGGTGATGAAAAAGGAATATTAAATTCGTTTTGCAAATCCAAAGGCTTGGCATTCTTGTATTCATGCAAACAAATTCCATTGTTCACAATCACAAATTTGTTTAAATCGTCATTCTGGATGCGTAACCAGTTTAATAAATTTTTCTGTGTATCGTTAGATATTGAAATTATTTTGCTATATCTGGAATATATAAGTTTCTCAAATAGCCAGAAATACCGATAATTCCTTCGGCGATTATAGGTGTTATGTTCTGTTAACACAAGATTGGTTTTTGATGATAAATACCCAATGAAACCGCCATAATAGAAAGCCGGGAAAAGATGAAAGTGAACGACATCCGGTTTACTTAAGTGAATATATTTTAAAATATCAAGAACATGAAACGGAGAAAGCAAATGCGTTCTTTTTGATATCAAAACTGTATCACAGTAATTTCTTACCCTATCTAAAAAATGGTTTTTTTTATTACAAAGCAAATACAAATCGTTGATTACCCCGTGTGATTTAAGAAAAGGAACGATATCTGCAATTAATTTTTCTGCGCCACCCGACGTCAAACTGTTTATGACATGCAGTACTCTCATTGTTCAACCTCAAAAAAATTGTGAAACACCACATTAAAGTTCTGAAATGACTCGATAGGTGGATGAAAAGAATGGCAAAAAAGCATGGATTTTGTATTGAATTATTTGCATCGTCGCCTTTCATGAATGATACGATTTTTCTTAATTCATTTTTTGTCTTGCCTGATTAACTGCGCTGGTACCCCTGCGAGAACGGACCCTGCAGGAAAACTTCGGGTCACAACAGCATTTGCTCCAATCTGAACGCCATCACCCAAAGTAATTTCCCCGAATAGTTTCGCTCCGGGCCCGATATATGCATCATCCCCAATTTGTGGAGCTTTTCCATCCTTCAACCCGATGTTGACACAAGCATTGATCCTGGCTCTTGCACCAATACGAGCTTGTGGACTGATTACAATTGTTCCCCAATGGTTCAGACGCAGCCCTGGACCACATGTGTTTGGCGGTATTGTATACCCAAGATAAATGGACAGCAAGCGAAAATAAGTTTTAAAAAATGGTAGTTCCAATCGCCTCAACAATCCATGGTTACAATTATTGCATAATTCAACTCGTCGCAACACACGCAGAAAATGAACAGTAGGATGTCGCAAAACCATCCAGAAATGCCATTTCGTCAATCCAATCCCTTCAAGATCGTCCTTAAGCCAATTATGGTAGTCAATTTTTGAACATATACGATACTTTTGCTGCATAACTGCTCCTCTAATAAAATTTATGGAATATCCACGGATTCGCCAAGTAGATGCGAATATACCGCAATTTCCTGACGCGTCTGCTCGCCTGGATCAAGCAAGTCAAACGCACTGTTTCGAGCGGATTCACCTAACCTCACTCTTATTTTCTTGTTTTTCAGCAATTTTTCCGCTCCATCAGCCATTGGTGTGGCTCCGTAAAGGTTGACACATTTGTTATGCTGCCTCCGCAGCGGTCTGAATGCAACCCATTTTTTTAAACGTCAGGGGGCTGATGCCTCCCAGTGTCGAATGCCTTCTCAATCTGTTGTAAAAAATCTCAATATAATCAAATATTGGTTGGTCTGGTCCTGTGAAAGTTGACACCTGACTTATGGGGAGTAAAGTCCCTGAGGAGGGTTTCATGGTTGCAAAGAAACGTCGCGTATTTAGTAAACAGTTTAAGGAAGATGCTGTGAGGTTGGTGAAGGAGAGTGGAGAATCCGTGGCCGCTGTCGCCCCCCCTTGTGCCACAAAGTTTGAGACACGAGGAAGTGTGCTATTACTGGAGGGGC
>CAYZJH010000102.1:0-10863 GCA_964478625.1 uncultured Desulfobacteraceae bacterium | reverse complement strand
AAAACGGGCATCCTGCACCAGGGCGACTCCTTCGGCAACCTGCTCGGTGAGTATCCGGTAACGCTCTTCGCTTTCTTTTAAAGCTTCTTCAGATCGTTTCAGCCACAACACCTTGCTCAGACGCTCACCAATGGCTCTGAGCAACCGCTTTTCTTCTTCCAGAAACAGACCCTCTTCACTCTCCGGGGGTGCCTGGACATAATAAATATCCACAACTCCCACATGGTTTCCGTTGAGGATGATTTCGGTATTCTGGTGCCGATGCGTAATTTTAAAATTTTTTGACCGGTATTCCCGCCCGTCCAGGATGATTCGGGCACAGGCATTTTCAGGGTATTGCCAGGCTGTCGGAATCAGCTCAACGGCCCGTTGCATAATCCACGACAACGACACATCCTGATTTTCAAAAAGATTGGAAATGCCGTAAAGACAATTCAGCTCCTTGATCCGTTCGGTAAGGGCGTCGGCCTTGTTAGAAACTTTCAATGTATTATCCCGATCTCCCAACATAAATCTAATTTCATCGTATTGAAACCGGATTGCAACATCACAACTTCCGAGGTGAGCGGGTGCGATTTTACCATCGCACCCGGAAACCGGAAGGGCCGCTATTGAGCGGCAAACTCAAATAGGATGGAAATAACTACTTAATATAGGTGCAGAAAATCAACCACATGATGCAAAACCTCGTAATTGTTCACTCCGGCGGTTTGCAATGAAGAAACAATATCAACAACCAAGATTTTTTGGCTCCTTTTCGGAAATCCCATACAAATCCTGAATTGATCGGTGCCAAAAAATTTAAAAAAGTTTTTATAATTGAGACCTATCCAAAAGTCAAGGAATAAAATCATTACACAATGTTCAACGATTTTCAATATGGTTTTCTCCGGGATAATCTCTCCTCCCGAACCCGGACCGATCATCGGATCTGACTCGGAGTTTAAACGACCTAAATTGATCGATTTAAATTGCAGAATTTTTTTAACGTCATTTCGGCGAAGGCCGGTATCCAGTCTAATGGTTTCACCTTATGGATAGCGCCTGACAGCTTCACTTCGTACCCGGCTCCCGGTTCAAGCCGGGACAGGCTTCGCCGGAATGACAAATAGTGGGCAACTTAATGGCTCAGGTTAGGAAAGAACAAGACCGTGCCGGCGTGGAGGAAAGATTCTTCGTCGACCATCAAGCATTTGCCATATAACCATACACGATATAGGCCTCCTCAGAATGACAACCGATTAATCCATGGCCAAGCGCCTTAGCCTTTATTTGGTGCCAATCGGCAAAGGCCGGGCACGAGAAGAAGCGTATCTCTATTGCAGGTAAATTAAGAAAGCCGGTTTTCCGGATGCCGGATTAAGGTTGCCATGACGGACAACTTTCTACTGTCAAGACATTGATTTGTACTGTCAGGACATGGACCCATACCAAAGTTTTTATTTTTTGGGTTTCCCTGATAATGCTTTACACATCTTTGAAAGGTGTATAATGGTAAATGATCGGAAAAACAGAACGTTATGCGGCAAAGATATCCTTCAATGGAACTTAAAAAGCTTTATATATCTTTTCTGTTGTTATTGAGTGTGATTGCATTCGGGACCTTTGGTTATTGTTATTTTGAAAACATGAGGTTTTTTGATGCCTTCTACCAGACGATTATCACTATCACAACCGTTGGATTTTCCGAGATTAAACCTTTATCTACCGAAGGTCGTATGGTCACCATTTTCATTATTGTCACCGGTATCGGCACCGTGACCTATTCCTTCGGACAACTCGTCGGGATACTGGTAGAAGGTGAACTGGGCAAGTTTTTTGGGAGAAAAAAATTGGATAAACAGATCGAGGAACTCAAGGATCATTACATTATTTGCGGATTCGGCCGAATCGGTAAAATTATCTGTGAAGAACTGCAGGCCGATCACATCGAATTTGTTGTCATTGAAGAAAACCCGGCCCTTGTGGAGGAGTTGGAAAAAAAAGAGATGTTGTTTATCAACATGAATGCCACCTCTGACGAAGCTCTGATAAAAGCAGGAATATTAAAGGCCAAAGGACTGGTGACCGCCGTATCGTCTGATGCAGATAATGTTTTCATCACCCTTACAGCCAAAGGCTTCAAACCGGATATATTCATTCTGGCTAGGTCTTCAGATCTTAAAAATGAATCGAAACTTTTGCGGGCCGGAGCATCACAGGTTGTTTCACCCTATCTGATCGGTGGCAGGCGAATGGCTAATTTGCTAAAACGTCCGACAGTAGTGGATTTTATTGATATTGCAACCATGGGTAACAAACTGGGATTAATGATGGAGGAGGCCAAAATAGGCCAGAGTTCCGGTTTAATCGGGCAGACCATTATTGAAAGCAATTTGAGACAAAATTTTGGTGTTATCGTTGTGGCCATTAAAAAGTCAAACGGTAAAATGGTTTTCAATCCTCTTCCATCGGAAAAATTTGAAAAGGGAGATGTAATCGTTGTTATCGGAGAAAAAGATGAAATGTTGCGAATGCGCCTTATTTTATAGCCACCCAAACTGACCAATTCAGCAAGAAAATATCCGTCCTTAGATTCTTCCAAATAAAATCGCCACTTTTAGAAGCCATTAAATTTAGTCGGATGTAAGAATTACCCTGCCTCGAGAGGTAAAAGAAATGCCCTGCTGAGTTTGAGTCCCAATCATAACCGTTTCAACAATAGGAGGGTTGACCAATCGGTCAGATTTCCATTCAACAATAAAATTAGCACCGGACCCTCCGCTTTTATCTCTTTCCGGTATAACATAGCGGCATGATTCCAGCGGACCTAACCTCATGGGTTCATTTAAGAATTTTTTTAAAATGGTTCCCTGAGTTTCATAATAATCAACCTTGGTGATATCTATAGGGTGCTCGGTTTCAATATTTCGGATGCTGAGGGTAACGGTCAGCAAAAAAGGCCTTTCATTGTCTCCGCTGTAAATGTGTGAATAAGCAGGCACATAAATTTTCTGCCCGGTCGATAATTCGATTTTTTCCTCGGCATACAAGGAAACAGGTAAGAAAAAACACAAGGATAACTGAATCATGAGGTAATACACAGCATATTGATTTTTCATAATTAATTCTCCATTCAAATATCATTTTTTGGCTATCACTGCAAATTCATCCGATGTTCCATGAAAAGGGGTTCCAGCGACGTCCGAATAAAGCCCCGTAACGGCAAAGCCTGCTTCCATAAACTCCCGTTCCAGCTTTTCAGGGGCAAAATATTGCATCCAGTTGTATATGGTCCTGGTGCGGTCAGGTTCAATAATTGTGTATTTGTCCAAAACCACTTTGTCTTCATGGTATTTGAAGGTATTGAGAAACCCATAGTACCTGTTAGGTGACCAAAATCCGTTGAACTGGTTCAGTTCATATGTCGCGACCTCTTGCTTTTTTTCAAATGCCGACAGAGAATATACATCCAGAAGAACCGAACCGCCAGGTTTTAAAATCCTGTGAAATGTTCTCAGAAGCCCTTTTCTTTGATCCAGACTGAGGGCGCAGAAATCACACATAATCATCAGGATAAGGCAGAAACGTTCATTTGTTTCAAATTCCAGGTAATTCTGAAGCACATATCGGATATTCAACTGTTTGCGGGTTGCAGTTTCCCTTGCATATTGAATGGATCTTTCAGAAAAATCAATTCCCGTGACATCGGCTCCGAATTTTGCCAAACGTGTGGTATACAATCCGGGGCCACAGCCAAAATCAGCTATTTTGGAATCGTTACCGATATTAAACTCCAGTGCGATCCATTGCACCGAACGATTGATAAATTCAGCGCTTCTCGAACAAACATCCATTGCATCGTTAAGGTGGAATGACAGCATCTGTTTTGAAATATGTTCATCAGTCCACAAATCTCTTGCGGTATAAAACCGGAATGGTTCCGGCCTGTTGTTTATTCTCTCCAGTTCTTCAAACATTCTTCGAAATTTCCTTCTCAATTACCATAATGTCAAAAAATGTTCATGCAGTTCCATGAGCATCTCCTGTTCGGGAACCATTTTTTTTACCCATGTTTTGAAAGTAATTTTCCCGGAGTCAACCAATATTAATCCCCCAATATATGCACCAAACAGCGAAAAAAATCTTCTTGATAAACCAATCGAAAATCTGCCATACTTTTCGACAAGCAATGCATATTCCCCTAAGTCAACCATCAAGATGGATGATTTCCAAAGACCGAGTTTAGTTTCACCCAAAAAGTATTTGGAACCATCCTTACCTATTCTTGACAAAACGAGTTTTATTTTCGTGAAGGTGAACCTATTGAACACAGGTTTAAGGAGGAAAGAAAAAATTGGAAGAAAGCTTGCCCCGCCATTATCGTCTGGAAAAGGAATTGTCACGGCTTTTCGAGCTGAAGACCAAAATAGATTCGGCGCTTTCAGTATCCATGTTTTATCTAAACCAATTTATGGATTCCGAAAGGTCATCAATATTTCTTTTCCAACATGGGACCCAAAAACTTACAATCTTTTCATCCCTTGATCTTGAGAAGAACGAAATCCAAATTCCAAAATCATGCGGCGTGGCTGGTTGGGTGTTTGAAAACCGAAAGCCTGTGATTGTAGACAATGCCTATGAAGACAGCCGTTTTTATAAAGAAATAGATGATATAACAGGCTTTTTTACGCATAACCTGATCTGTACGCCTCTACTGGATGACAAGGATTATTGTTTAGGAACACTTCAATCCTTAAACAAGAAGACCGGAAACTTTACAAGCAATGACCTGGAATTATTGAACCTGGCAGCGCGGATCTTGGCTGTTGCCATTATAAAAGCAGACGTTATATTGAAATCCTGATGATAAACCAACAAACTAGGCAATATAAAATTTATCATTTCGACTTCATTTGCAGGCAGTGAAGATCTTCCTATACCTTTCAAACCAGCAGATATATTTTATAAACCCCATATTTAAGATCTGAGAAAAACATTATGGATATTGAAACCTTTTCAAAATATTCCATGTGGTTCAACATTACCAACGGGTCGGACGCACGGACTTGACGGCCTACAAGCTGAACCCATAGAAGCATTCATGCGAGACTGTCCCTAAGTACAGTCTCTTTTTTTAAGAGACTGTACTTTTTTTGTCCCTGGAGACATTGTAACCGTATCATGAATTTAATATTCTCGGGGGAAAAAGGGAGGTCTGTGTGAAAATAAGGCAACAAATTCTCCTGTACGGCAATTCGGTCATTCTTGGATCCATCGGGGCCTGTCTGCAGCGCTGTTCTCAGTTCGAAGTGACCACCCTGGCATCCCCGACGCAAGAAGTGCAAAAACTCGAAACCCTAAAACCGGACATACTTCTTTTCGATTTAGAAACAATCCACACCGAACCTGTTTTTTCTGCCCTGAAAACCAATCCTTCCCTTTTACTGATCGGTATCAGTTCCGATATCAATCTGGTTAAAATCTGGTCCGGCTGGCAATTTCGGGACTTATCGATAGAGGGATTGTTTGATGTGATAAAGAGCGGGTTGAAAGATTTTGATAGTCAGTCGGGGAGCAATGAAGATTTTTCCCTTTTTGAAAGGTTGAAAATATAAAGACGAGAAAAACAAGAACAGGCTTCAAATGACTAAAGGATAAGGAGGATAATATGAAACGAAAACTTTGGGAACTATTATGCGTATTGATCATTGAGATTTCTTTAATCTCTTTATCCGGTGTCCCGGCATTCGCCAAAAAACAGGAGGCGGACGTGGACCAGCTCGCGAACCGCGTGCGAAAGGTGATCCCCAAAAAACAGTACGCGGATGTCCACCAACTCGCAAACCGCGTGCGTAAGGTGATCAAGGTAGTCGAAGATGACCCAACGATTCCGTGTGAAACGCGGAACCATCTCGTGCGGCGGTTGCGCTTGGTTAATGACGCTCTGGAGTCGGGAAACCGATCGGCAGCCCGTGCTTTGGTGATGGCATGGAAAAGCGAGTTCCGGTCTTATCAACGGGTCGGGCTATTGTCCGCCGAGCATGGGCGTATTCTGCACAACGGTTTGCACGGATTCCTGGATGAGATTGGGATTGGGGCGACGGCCAAACCGGGTCCCACGCGTAAGTGGAAACCACTACCGGTTTGCAACTCAGATATGACCGCTGGTACGGTTGCCGATCTGGACGGTCTGGCTGCAGCCGCCGGGAGCTCGTATGAGGTTCTTGATCCTAACGACGCTCTTACCATCGTCAGATCGCTCACTGAATACATCCCGGTGGTCGGCACACTGCTGTCCGGTATCGAGGCTGTCTTTTGGCCTGTGAGCAGCAACGACGCGTGGTATGAATACGTCGACAAGAAAATTGATGAGGCGATAATCAATAACGTCGTTCAGCCCGCTTTGGATGGGTTGCAGGATGGCCTTTCCTCTTACGATGGCTGGGGGAAGATCCGAGACACCTGGTGGAATGCTTGCAAGGATGTGAACAGTGAAGAGTGCAAAGAAGGCGCGCAAACGGTTTTCAACGCATGGGATTCGATGCGCGGGGATTTTGTGACAGCAAGGCCCAGTTTTCAGACCAACGATGAAAACGACCAGGTATGGCTCCTGCCGATGTTTGCGCAGTACGAGACCTTGTATCTCGCGTTCCTGAGAGACGGTATCCTGCTGGCACCCTTATGGATCGCATCAGGAAAAGTGCATCCGGATCTCGCTGCCACTCCTGCCGATATTATGGCGAATGAACTCGACCCGGCCTTTGTGAACCCCGACTCCCAAAAAAAGGACCGGGGAATCGCCTACCTCAACCTTGTGTACGACCGTGGCTTAAATGCTCAGCCGCAACCCACGACCTGGGACAAATGGAAGACACGAAACAACTACATCCGTAACTACACATTAAAGGTGTTGGATTTCAGAGACACGTGGAAGTTTTTCGATCCGGCTGCCTATCCGGAGGGGGTCGAAGGGGGAATCAAGCTGACGCGGATGATCTACACGGATCCTATTGGGCACATGACGGACGACGCGTTCGACAAAGGCTGGTTCCAGCCGCCGGCAAATGCTGTGGGTCCCCTCAAAGAGCTGACTGTTTGGCACCAGAAAATGAAAAAGGAGATGTCTTGGGGTAACAATTGGGCGACTAGCGCCATCCAGTCCACGAATCCGCCAACTGCAGGTCCCGTCCAGTCAGGATCCATCACGGGCGACTACACGCACGATTACACAACCACGGCGGGGTACCTGGATCTAAGGCTCCTTGGCCCGATCACCAGAGTTTGGGCCGATGCCGACAGGCGCAGCGATTTGTACCGTTGGATTCCGGCAGCCATGAGCTTCAAATTTGCCGCTACAGGGGAGTGGATACGCTTCGGAGATCCCCCTTACCCATATAACACCGATGCTTATCCACAATTAGAGGCCGGCTATCCGGGCCATGTGCTGGGCGCCGCCGGCGCAATGGGCCGTTACGATACAGGCGATGGCTACACGACCGATGCCGCCATCTTCGGGTTCCGCTTGTACGATTCGTTTTTCCCTTCGGGAGCCTTAATCAACCTCAATAACGGCTGGTGCCTGAGTGTCCCATCCCTGATTCCCGGCACGAAGCCGACGATTCACTCTTGCTACAGCGGCACCCCGGCAGGTCAGATCTGGACGTACGACACCAATACCAAAGCGATAAGGATCGGCGACCCGAGTTTGAACCTGTGCCTCAGAGCCACAGAGATCTCGCAGGGCAGCCAGGTCGAGATCAATACATGCACCGAGACAAAAAACGAGCAGTGGAAACTCGTGCCGAGCGCGGACGGGCTCAGCGGGATGATCATATTGGTTGAAACTGAACTCGCGCTTACCCTGGGAGGCGGAACCACCCTTCCGCTTCCGATTATAGTGTCGAACCTCACCGGGTACAAAACCCAGAAATGGATGATCTCCTCTCAGCTCAAGGGCGAGATACATGGCGTGGGTTCGGGCAGATGCCTCGATGTGAAGGACGGCAGCACAGCGGCCGGCACGCCGGTCCAGATTTACGACTGCAACGGCACGGCAGCCCAAACTTGGACGTATGATGAAAGCGCGCGCACATTGAGCGTCTTTAACGGTACGAAGTGTCTCAACGTGATGGGTAGCCCTCCCGCCCCGCTGTATATCGATGATTGCTTGGCTGATAGGGGTCATCAGGCGTGGGAGTTCAATCCCGGCGGAATTATCACCCACGTTGCAACTGGTTACGTGCTGGACGTGCAGGACGGCAGCAAAAAAAATGCGCAGCCCGTGGTCCTCTCGTTACCCGTGTCCGATCATCGAGACAGCCAGCTGTGGAGCCGGCCGTCGAGGCTCGGCGGCAAAGTGCACGCCATGTACGCCGGCAAATGCCTTGGTTTGGCGGGTCTGACCAACGGCACGCAGGTGCAGATCGACTATTGCCTGGCTTCGCCTGCACCTACCCAGGAATGGACCTATCATCCCCTGACAAAGCGATTCATGGTCCATAGCGACGGATCCGAGAAGTGCCTGTCGTCCATGGGAACGAGTTCAGGAGCGGCAGTGGTCATCGACGACTGCGGGACGGATGATCCGTATCAGCTTTGGATCTTGAATCATAACGAAATAGGAGGCACCATCACCAATGCTGCTTCCATCGATCCCGGCAATCCCGGCTCCGAAATGTGCATGACGTTGCACGGGACCGGGACCGTCACGGCAAGCGGAACGATGGTGGAACTCCAGCCATGCTTTTCAGATCCTGCCAACCCTAATCAGCAATGGATCTGGCCATGAAGTGACCACAAACCCACGTGGGCCGGTTCGCCGGCCCACGAATAATCCATATGAGAATTCCGGAACGCTCTTTAACAGCCCCGTAGTATTGCCATTCTGATTAGCCCGCGGGCAGCGGAGCAGTTTCTCCCAAGACCGTTTGATATCCAAATTCAAATAGGGAATATATGAAAACTTCGAACAAAATAGAAACTAAAGGAATCACACGGAGAGAGGCATTGAAGGTTTCAGGGATGGCCCTGGGTGGCATAGCCCTGGGCGGCACTGCCATTAACGCTTTCGCAGCTAAGACAATTCAACCGCTAAACAAGTGTGAACCTCCCCCAATAGAATGCCCCACTGGAGAATGCAGCTATCCGCCAACGGTAGCTGCAATGAATCAGTACAGCTATTACAACAGTCTGCCGACATGGTACCCAAAGGTAGGGGATCCGTCCCACGGCATACCGGAAACCTGATGGTACCGGTGATAATTGCAATTATCGTGAGGACGGGTACTGAATTTTGGTGGCTTGACATATAAAACACCTTACGAGGTTAATTTTTAATCCTTTGATTTTAACCCAATGGAAGGGATGGATATGACTACCGGTGCATTAAGCTTAGTCGAAACTGCTCTGAACGCAGGCATTGAAGTATGCTTCGCAAATCCCGGTACCACCGAGATGCCCATTGTCGCGGTGCTGGACCAGGTGCCCGGAATGCGGGTGGTTTTAGGCCTGTTCGAAGGCGTCTGCACGGGCGCTGCGGATGGATGGGCACGCATGACGGGTCGACCTGCCGCAACGTTGCTACATCTTGGACCCGGTTTTGCCAACGGCATGGCCAATCTGCACAATGCACGACGTGCACGTACTCCTGTTGTTAACTGGATCGGCGACCAGGCAACCTATCACCTGAAATTCGACGCTCCGCTTACCTCCGACATCATAGCGCTCACCAATAGTCTGGGCTGGACCCGCACCGTCAAGTCGGCACATGAGATGGCAGAGGCAAGTCTCGCTGCTGTCCAGGCGGCGCTTGGACCACCAGGACAGGTGGCATCGCTGATCATTCCTGCTGACTGCCAGTGGGAACCGGGAGTTCAACCGCTTTATCTCAAGCCCTCATTCGCCTTGCACGAGCCAACCAACGAGGCCGTCAAAGAGGCAGTCCGCCTTCTGCGAAAGGGACGGGCTGGAATTCTGCTCGGGGGCAATGCACTCACAGAGAAAGGGTTTCGCGCCGCTGAACGCGTGGCAGCAGCAACAGATTCCAAGGTATGGATCGAAACCTTCCCATCTCGCCAGGAATGCGGGCGCCATATGCCCATTTTTCCAACCCTGCCTTATTTCCCGGATCAGGCGTGTGAAGCCCTGGCAAACCTCAAAAGCCTGGTTTTGGCAGGTGCACGCGACCCGGTGGCTTTCTTTGCTTATCCGGGACAGCCTTCAAAATTTGTACCCGAAGGCGCCGCCTCGCATATGCTGGCGGACCCTGACGAGGGTGTTGACGCGGCACTTGCACTGGAAGCCCTCGCACATGAACTGGACGTCCCGAAAACTGCCGCAACCTCAAGGACCGTCCAGGCATATGCAGCCTCAAACCAACCGCTCGACCCTGAGAACCTGTGTCGAACGATGGCTGCATTTATGCCTGAGAATGCGATTTTCATGAATGAAGCGGCCACAAACGGTTTTGCCTGGAACGCGGTGCACTCATTCAATGCAGAGCCTCACACCATGCTCTTTACAACAGGTGGCGCTATCGGCCAGGGGCTCCCCAATGCGCTTGGAGCTGCCCTCGCATGCCCGGACCGTCGGGTCATCGCATTTCAGGCCGACGGAAGCGGTCTTTACACAGTGCAAGCCCTTTGGTCCATGGCGCGGGAAAACGCAGATGTAACCATCGTGGTGTGCGCAAACCGACGCTACCGGATTTTACAGTCCGAGCTTGCCCGAGCGGGTATCAAAGAGCCTGGCCCCAAGGCATGGACGCTCACCGATCTCACCCGACCGGCCATCGACTATACCGGACTGGCAAAAGGGTTCGGCATGCCGGCCTGCAGCGTATCTACTGACAGTGAACTCGCTGATGCGCTCATACGCGCTTTT
>CAYZJH010000101.1:0-10869 GCA_964478625.1 uncultured Desulfobacteraceae bacterium | reverse complement strand
GTTTCATTCCCATGCTCATAAATACCGGAACAAAAGCAAAGACCATGATAACCGTAATGGTTGCATCGTGAAAAATAGTGGAGGTCAGGGTACAGCCGATTGCCAGTATAAGACTCAACCGTTTTACTTTGGTTCCGGCAAATTTGAGAAGGTAGAACATCAGGCGATTGGCCAGGCCGACTTCGTTTAGGACCACACCGAACATGATGACCATCAGCACAAACATGACCGCCGGGCTGGCAAATGGCGCCCAGGCACTTTGGGCTGGCTGGATTTTTAAAAGGATCAGACCGGCTCCGGCGATCAGTGCGGTTACCCCGATAGGAACCGCCTCACTGACCCACAGGACGACGACCGTTATCAGAAGTGCCAAAAAACGGTGGCCTTCCGGAGTCAGGTTTTCCGGCCTGGGCATCAGGATAATAGCAATGCCCAGTGCCAGAGCAATTAACGTCTTAATGATAATTGATTTTGCAGTAGCG
The DNA here is from genome assembly GCA_964478625.1 of uncultured Desulfobacteraceae bacterium. GTDB lineage: Bacteria > Desulfobacterota > Desulfobacteria > Desulfobacterales > SKZT01 > SKZT01. The sequence goes on along the minus strand of CAYZJH010000101.1, from coordinate 10,387 downwards.
TCATTTTTGATGGATTCAACTTCAGCCATAAATTATACCTCGCGATTTAGATCGAAAATTAATAAGATAGAAACTTCAACATGAAATAGATACGAACTGGTCACAATCTCTTGCGTTCTTATAAAATTGTTTTTTCCCAAATAGCGGCAGGTATATTTTGGCCGGCACCGATCTGGACGATGAGACATTTCAGGTGCTTGAAAATACCATTGAGATTCATGCAAAATCCTGCCTCAACACCCCGGAACGTAAGGGCTAAATGTGGGACTTTTTCATTGCCTCCGCCATTTGAATTTTCTGTTCCAGAACAACGCGTTTGTTATACGCTTCCTCAGCCTTAGCAATCAGATCATCGATGTCGGTGGGTTTGGTCAGATAATCGGTAGCACCTAGTTTTAAACCTTCCACAGCCGATTCGGCAGTGGCGTGCCCGGTTAGCATGATGACTTCCACCAGAGGAAACCTCTGCTTGATATGTTTGAGGGTTTCAACACCGTCCATGCCCGGCATTTTGACATCCAGAATCACCACATGCACCAGCTCTTCTTCGAGTTTTTTCAAACACTCGGCACCGCTGGTCGCAGTCAAGGCATCGTAACCCTTTTTAGCGATCATCTTCTGGGTGGTCTGCAAAAACCTTTCTTCATCATCCACAAGCATTATCCTCATTTTTACCATTGTGACCATCAGGGTCTCCTTTCATCATTAAGATTTGGCAGTCTGAAGAATTTCATTGACTACCTTTTTGAGCGTTTCAATACTTTGGCCCCCTTTTTCTACAAAGGCGGCCTGTCTTAGATATAAAAAATAGTTGGTTTCCTCCGAGTCAAACGCGTGAATAACCACCGGAAGGGATGGAAATCGATCTCCGATTTTTTTCAGTAAAACCGTCTCTTCCATATCGGGTAAATCCGGATCAAGAAGAACCAGGTCCAGGGGAAAAGATTGATAGACCAGTTTGATAACCTCCTTGCCGGTTTCCGCCTGAAGTACCCTGAAACCTTCCTCGGTCATTTCCCGTTTTATAAATTCCCTGACATGTGAGTTTCGATCTGCTATGAGTATTGTATATTGCGATTTCAAGGTTTTTTCCTCATCGACGGCCTTTCCGTATAAAGGAAACCAAAATATCAATGTCGCTAGAGAACTTGAATCCGTTTCAATCCCACGCTGTGTCAGTATTTTTTACAGATTGTCGGATCATTTGCTATTGATAAATCTCTCGGATATTGTCCCGATGATCAACCATATAAAGCAGTTTTGCCTTTTGTTTTAATTCTTCTTTGAGTTCGATCAGCTTCCGGCGGTCAATGCCGTAAATACGGATAATAACCTTCCGGTATCCCTCGGGAATATTATCATAGGTGCTCAAGATGCTGACCATTCGGGCATTAAATTTTCGAATAATATCGGCAACTTCTTTAATAGACCCAGGCCTGTCATCCAAAAGGAAAGCAAACTGAACTCCCTTTTTGCCAAACCCTGAAAGAGAGATCAAAGCCCTGAAAAGATCATTTTGTGTGATGGTGCCCACGATATTTCCATTTGAATCCACAACCGGTGCTCCGGAAATTCTGTTCTTTAACAGGATGTCGGCGGTTTCCTCTATTGTATAATCGGTAGGAACCGTAATGGGATTTTTAGACATCACATGACCGATTTTTATGGTGGAAAGCAAATAGAGAAGTTCATGAATATCCAATGAAGTGGCATCGGATGCCTGAGCCCTTTTTAAATCACGGTCCGTAACAATACCTGCCAATTTGCCTTTTTTCATGACCGGAAGCATTTTTATGCCATGTTTTTTCAGCAGCTTAACAGCATCCTCCATGGATTCATCCACTCCAATGGTGACCACATTCCTGCTCATCCAGTTTTGAACTAACATGATCAAATCTCCTTATTTTGAAAACAATGAAGAAAGTGCTTTCCTTATTCAAAAGCAAAGCGTATGCCAATTTTTATAAGATTTCAGGTTCCGGACATCCGGGGATCAGGTTGATGAGATGACCGTATTCTTTGAGAAAAAAGGGAAGACAGAGGGCACTGCAGAAGCGTGGTACGACATGGTGGTCTGTTTACGGCAGTTCCGGAAATTATGGTCGTTTTTTGATAACGGTTCAGTCGGGTGCGTGAAAGGAAATGGCTTAAATTCAGAATACCGGCCTTTGCCGGCATGAGATGACCCTCTAATTGAAACAACATCACTCCACTCAGATCCATTAGGGTGCAGTTATTCTTTTACGGATGTTTCCAGTTTTAACTCGTATTTTTCAATCTTTGCATGAAGCGTAGGCCTTGAAATTCCCAACAGTTTGGCCGCCCTGGATCGGTTTCCGCTTGAAAGGTTCAATGCTTCGCTGACAAGTATCGCGGTGAAACGATCTATGGAGGTATCGAATTTATTTTCCACATTTTTAGAAATCAGTAAATTCCTGATCCAATGGCGAAGGAGTTCATCCATATTTTCATCATTAGATACGGACATGCCGCCAGGAGCTTTTTCATCCATGCTTCGGCAGATATCTTCCGCCGAAAGCGGTCCCCCCCGATTAAATATCAGGGCCTTATGAATCGTATTGGAGAGTTCACGCACATTTCCCGGCCAGCTATAACTTGAAAGAATGGTCTTGGCTTCCTCGGTAATTCCAGGATTGACCATGCCGGTGTCGGCTGCATAGCGGGATAGGAAATATTCGGTCAGCAAAGGGATATCCTCGGGTCTTTTGCACAGCTGAGGAAGCCATATGGTAACAACTTTTAGACGGTAATATAAATCTTCACGAAATTTTCCCTGGGTAATGTCCTCCTCAAGGTTACGATTGGTAGCCGCAATGATGCGTACATCCACCGGTATGGACGTGCGTCCGCCAATTCTTTCGATACTTTTTTCCTGCAGAAGCCGAAGAATTTTTGCCTGGAGGCTGAAAGGCATGTCTCCGATTTCATCCAGAAAAACTGTTCCGCCATGGGCTTGCTCGATTTTGCCTATTCGACGGTGCGTGGCTCCAGTAAATGCCCCTTTCTCGTAACCGAACAACTCACTTTCCAGAAGTGTTTCAGGTATGGCGACGCAGTTTATGATCAAAAAAGGCTTGTAAGCTCTGGTGCTGTGCTGGTAGATGGCCCTTGCCACCAACTCCTTGCCGGTTCCGGAATCTCCCCGAATCAGTACCGTGGCATCCGTGGAAGCGACCCGTCCGATGGATTTATACACCTCCTGCATTGGCTGGCTTCTTCCGACAATGGCATCCCGCGATGAACTATCCGGGGAAACATTCAGATCTACGGGAGACCTCATGAATCTTCCTGCTTCCAATGCCTGGCGAATAAATGTCAGCATGTCCGGGATTTCAAACGGTTTTAGAATATAATCAAAAGCCCCCAGTTTCGTAGCTTTGATGGCAGTCTCGGTGGTACCGTAAGCAGTCATCATAATGACCGGCAGCTTGGGCTCCATTTTATGAATCGCCTGAAAGGCTTCAAGGCCGTTCATTCCGGGCAGACGCATATCCAAAATCACCAGGTCCGGGGCCTTTTTTTTGACCAGTTCCAAACCGATTTCCCCTGATGCCGCACTCAGCACGGTGTACCCCTCTTCCTTCAGGAGTTTCTCAAAACTGATTCGAAGCTGATCATCATCGTCAATAATTAAAATAGTGCTCAAAGCCTGCTTCCTCCGACCGGTAATGTAATGATAAATGTGGTACCTTTTCCTTCATAGGAGTCGACTTCGATCCTCCCCCCATGCTCATGAATTATTCTGGAAGCAATGCTTAAACCCAACCCGGTGCCCTCTTCCTTGGTGGAATAAAAAGGTTGAAAAATTTTGTTGCATACGGTCTTGGGTATTCCCGGTCCATTGTCACTGATTCGAATGATTGCCTCATGATTCCGGCTGTCATGATAAGCTTCCTCTTCGGTGATAATGATTTTACCTCCTTCTCCCATGGCTTCACATGCATTGACCACTAGGTTCACCAATGCTTCCTTCAATTGTTCCGGATCAACCTCAATTTCCGGAAACAATTTGTCTCTTATAATTTTAACTTCAACATCGTAAGATTTCAAACGATGTTCAAGTAGCTGAATGGTGGAATCAACAACATTGGATGGACTGATTTTTTGTACCTTCAATCTGGGGGGTCTGGAAAATTCCAGGAAATTCTGCACGATGGTGTCAATATGACGGATTTCTTCAGAGATGACATCAATATCGTCTTTTTGGGTCTCGGACAAGTTTGCGCTTCTGCTCAGGGAAAAAAGCCTCATTTTGACCGAAGTAAAAGGATTTCTGATACTGTGAGCCATGCCGGCGGCCAATTTGCCGACCATAGCCATTTTTTCCGAATGAAAGAGATGCTCTCTGCTTTTTTCCAATTCCGAATGAGTCATGTCTACATCCTCGATCAACCCTTTAACACTCATGCTCAGGGCTTTGATTTCATCACTCGGCAGATATAGTCCTCCTTCACGGTCAGCTTCCAAACTCAATTGCCTTACCGGTCCGAGGATCTGATTCATCAACACGTAAATCAAAACCAATACGATGATAAAATTTCCAAACATGGCTATCACAGACATGATTCGAAGTCGAATGACCTCATGATTGAATTCTTGTCTTGCAGACAAAATTCTCAACGGATGGATATTTTTATAATCCTGACAGAGCTGTAAAATTTTAAAGAAATGTTGTCTTACCTGATTGTGGAGTTCAGACCCTGCAGCCCTTTCTCCCTGTTCATAGAGGGAAATGACCTTATCTTTTGATTCCAGATATAGTAAATACTCACTTTCAATTAATGATATGGCATTTTTCAGTTCAGGTGTGTCAGCCAAAACAGCCGCCTGTTCCAGTTTTTCTTTGAAAATCCTGCGGTATTCCCCAAGCTGTCGAAGCCAGTCCGTATTGCCGTCAAGGAAATAATATGTCACAAAACCTCTCTGGTTTACCATTGCCGTTTCAAGCCCTTCCGCAACCTGAAGGGCTACCACATCCTTTTCAACGATCGTGGTAACCATTTGTTCCATTTTTAGGGTATAAAAAATCATGATCAGCCCCTCAGTAAGGGGAATGATCACCAGGGCCGCAAGAATAATGTATATTCTTGTTCTCAGACTGAATCTGTGCCAGAGACCTGCCACGTTCTCGGGTTTCGGATTTTTAGTATTTTCCATGTAATGATGCAATTCTTTAAGTTATATTCATCGTCATTCTCTAGCATAAGCACTGGTTCACGGCAACTTAAAATTTAGAATATCTATAGGGTGATACTTACATAGCCTCCTTCCTGGGGACCGATTGTTTTGGCTTCTCCTACCAGGCCTTCGAAAAACACCTCGAACGGCACCCAATAAGGGGCATCGGTTTGATCATCCACATCTAGTATGAATACGCCATTGGTTTCAGGATCAAAAGAACCGACAGGCGAAATATGCCCTCCAAACCAGTCTCCGGTATAAACTCCCTGGGTAAAATGTGCGATGATATAAATATTCTGCTCCGTGCAAATTTTTCTCAACAAGGATAAAAGACGAGCTTTTTCTTTTTTGAGAGTCTTAAGTCCTTTATGGAGTACAGTGGTATTGATCTGTTTATACGGAATGTCGTATGCCCTTAATGCCGATTTGACCACCATTCCCAAGGCAGTAATTGATAAGCCATGCTTGCCGCGAAAACCGGCCATGCTGACTCTTTCCCTCCAGTTTGCTGTCCTGACCTTTATTAACAGGCTTTCCTGGTCGATGGGATTGAAGACTTTATTTCTGTTCAATCTGGCAAGAATCGTATTGAGCACCGTAGCCACCGATGCCACCGAACAGGAATAGGGGTTCAGCTGCCTGAGGTAAAAATTGAGCATCTCAATGCATAAATTGTCGCCACCATTTGTGCAGCCTGTGGGCTGTGAATGAACTGCTTTTACTCTGTTTTGTCTTTGTTCACCCTTCTGATCGGCCATTTTTCGAGACTCCGTTTTTCAGCCTAAAATTTATTTAAAAACCGTCTTGAAACTAAATCAACTCAAATATAAAATATTTTTTTATTAATTTCATTCACTTAAAATTGAACTGTCCTTGACTTTAACAGAATGACTCATTATTTTGAAATTTAAGATTAAAAATAAGTATGATCATGATTAATATAAAGCGGTCTGTTTTATTTTTGAGTTTAATGTGTTTAAGTTAATTAAGGAGGTAAGTTTTCATGGCTACCAATACTGACCGGCCAAAAAGTTTTGATACGATGGTGAAATATTTTCTCAGGTACTATAAGATACCCACAAAAAAGGATATGGACCGATTGAATGCCAAGATGGATCGCCTGGAAACGTTGATCTCCAATGCAAATTGCAGAAGATCTTCCGGAGGTTATCGGAGCCGCTTCGGAAATACGGCCTCCGGTGTGGTTCTTGAGGTTATAAAAGAGGCGGGTGACGGAATCCGTTTCTCCGAATTGCAGGATCAAACCGGTTTTAATGAAAAAAAACTCCGAAATATTGTCTTCAGGTTAAACAAATTGGGAAAAATCAAGCCAAAGAGCCGTGGCGTGTACATGCCTGCCTGAGTAAAGTCGAACCATCGGCCCCTAATCATATCACAGAGTGCGTACATTTGAAAAATTCCTGCGCAGATGGAACACTCCACCCACCAGCGCTGGAATTTTTCAGATCATCCCGCATAATGATCCCTCTTGACCAATATCACTGTGAATGATATGTGCGATTTGAAAATGATAACGCGCCTATTATCCTTTCTAATGTTTTTTTATGATAGATAAATTTTTATCAAACTTTTCTGCGGTGACCCTAATCATGGCGCTGCTGTTGCCTCTATCGTGGTTCAATGCTGCATCCTCTGCTGAAATTTCGGAGAAAAATACTTTTCGGGTTGAGAATGCCACCAAGGAAATTACTCTGACAGGGTATACCAGAAGCAAAACGATCATGATGATTTCATCAGAGGTTTCCGGAAGAATTGTTTCCGTAAACTACGATGTAGGAGATTTCATAGCTGAAAAGCCGGTTATCGAAGTCGACCCCACTTTCATTGATTTTCAGATTCAGGGACTGCGCCAGTCGCTTCGGTTGGTGGAAAATGAACTGAAAAAAGCCGATAAGCGGGTAAAATACCACGACAAAGAATTTGTTCGTATTGATACGCTGTATAAACAAGAAAGAGCTACCGAGGTTCAGCGGGATGCTGCGGAGCAAGAATCTATCCAGGCTAAACTTGCATATGATTCCGCAGTCATCGAAAAAAATAAACTGGAAATTTCTCTGAATGAATTACTGGAACGGAAAAGGCGTCACGAGGTGTTTGCGCCATCCGGATGGAATATGGTTGGCAAGATGGTGGAAACCGGAGAGCAGGTTGTCCAGGGATCACCTTTAGCCCGCGTGGCTGATTTTCGAACATTGGTGGTGCCCCTGTCGGTATCGGGAGAAGAGCTGGATGCGATCCATCATCTGAATTCGGAATTTTCAGCGTATCTGGAACAAAAACCAATAAGAGCAGCTATTCGATGGGTCAATCCTGAGTTTGATGAAAAAACCCGAAAACTTGCAATTGAGTTGTTGATTACCCAATATTCAGGTGAAAACAGGGGAGGCCTTCGCTTCACACTTCCACTAAAATTACCCACCCAGGGAGTTCAGATCCCTAAAAAATGCGTCATCGACCGGTATGAGAATCCAAGAGTAGCACTTAAATCATCCGGTGAACTCATCAATGTCATGGTACTGGGGGAATCCGACGGTTATCTGTTTATTGCTGAAGATCCAAGACTTTTACCGGGAACCGAATTGCTTGGTTGCGATGCCCGATGAAGCCGGTCGTAAAGTTTACTATCAGCCAAAGGGTTTTTCTGAATGTGGCCTTTGTCATCCTGGTGGTTGCAGGCGCTTTCAGCATCATGGTAATTCCGGTGGAGAACATGCCCATGGTCGATATCGGCAAGGCATTCATCTACACGACCTACTATGGGGCTTCAGCTGAAGATGTCGAACAGTTGGTGACCACCAAAATCGAGGATGCCCTGGATGATATGGAATCCGTGGAATTCATCCAGGCTCAATCCTATCGAAATTTTTCTTCAATCCAGGTTAAGTTTTTAGATGATACCGATTACAAAAGACTCTATGATGAGCTTCGGTTCCGAACCCTGAATATTAAAGAGGAACTTCCTGTTGGTGCCGATGAACCCAGGTTTATTTACATCGATACCCATATATGGTTGCCGGTGATCGTGGTGAATGTCATCGGAGATATTCCTCAAAAAAGTTTAAAGATTTATTCCGAAGAGCTTAAAACTCAAATCCTGAATATCCCCAATGTCAGAAGTGTCGAAATATCCGGTGAATTTGATAGAGAATTTCATGTATCGGTGGATCCGGTAAAACTCAGACAATTCGGTATTACATTCGACCAGGTGGCCGGTGCCATCCGATCCGCCAACACCAAAATCCCAACGGGGCGGTTCAGAACTGAACGGACCGAATATATGCTGGATGCGGGAAATCGTTTGGGCAATCAGGAAGAAGTCCTCAACGTTGTGGTTCGACGTGATGGTGACGGTAATTTTATCCGTGTAAGGGATCTGGTGACCAGTGCCCATTTAAGCCATCGGGATCCCACCAGAATTGTTTCCGTAAACGGAAACAATTCACTTCGTCTGGTGGTAGTCAAAGAAAACAAGGGCAATGCGGTCGTTATCTCGGAAAAAGTCAAATCCGTTGCCCGCCAATTTGAAAAACATCATGAACAAGATGGTATCTCGATTGCTTTTACTAAGGATTCCACATTTGAAATCAACATGTCGGTAAAGACCCTGGGAGGTAACCTCGTTTTAGGAATGAGCCTTGTCATTGTTGTTTTATGGCTCACCATGGGATTTCGAAATGCCATGCTGGCAGCCGTGGGTATCCCCTTTTCTTTTCTGACCACCATCACGATCATGTATGTCACCGGTGTCACCCTGAACACCATCAGTCTTTTTGCTTTCGTGCTCGTTACCGGAATCATCGTGGATGATGCGGTGATCATTATTGAAAATATTTTCAGACATACTCAATTAGGAAAGGCTAAGATCGAGGCAATTGTGGACGGCACAGCCGAGGTTTTTTTACCGGTGGTTTCCTCGGCCTTGACTACAATTCTGGCCTTCTTACCCATGCTTATCATGACCGGTTCTACGGGTGATTTTTTTGCAGTCATTCCCAAAACAGTTTCATATGCCCTTTTTGTTTCCGTGATTGAAGCGCTCTTTATTTTGCCGATACACATTTTTGATTGGGGCCCCAAACCCCAGATGATCATGAAGAAACATGATCTGAACCGCCATGATCCTTTCAGACATTTAAAATCCGGAATTTTTGCCTGGTTGTGGAAAATTTACCGTTTTTTGATCGAAAAACTCCTGAATCATAAAATGATTGCATTTTTAGGTGTTTCCGCGCTGTTTGTGTTTGCAATGATTGTTTTGATTCTTTCTATTACCGGGATAATGCCTCTGATCAAAGTAAAATTTTTTCCGGGTAACTATTTCAGATATCATGTGACCATTGCACTTCCTGCAGGCACAGCCATAGAAAAAACCGATGCAGTGGTTCGGGATATGTCCCGGTTCATCATGTCCCTTGGCCCCGGCCAGGCCCAGAGCGCTTCCGGAACTGCCGGATACTATGAAGATGAGGATTACGTTCGCAGAAACGGAAACAATCATGGTGAGGTCGTTGTTACTCTTCCTGATGAAAAAGACCGCGATTTTCCGAACAACCCTTCCAATGACCCCATGGTGTATCTGACCCACATGAAAAAGAAAATTGCAGATTATGTATCTGAAACATATAAGGAAAGCGACTTGAAACCAAAGGTGAAAATCTTTGAAGAAAGTGATGGGCCTCCCACCGGCAAAGCGGTCAATATCCGCGTGACCGCACTGACCATGGAGAGGGCAATGGAGGCTGCAGATACAGTACTAGGCTACATGAGAGATACTCAAGAGCTGTTTGATCTTACAGACCTGGATGACGACCGCCCAAGTTTTCAAAAAAATGTCACCTATGTTCCTCGACAGGAAGCCGTATTTGAGTTCGGATTGTCACCCGGTCATGTGACCGCGTTAGCCGCCGGAGCCTTAAACGGCCAAAAAGCAGGTGAATTCAGAACCATAGATGAAGAAATCGATCTGATGGTAAGAATTGCCAGGCATTATGATCCGGCAAATACTACGGGTCAGGGGCTCTCTGATCCTTTGGATGTCCTGGATATTCCGGTGGTGGAACATCCTGCCGCACCCATCATGCTCCGGGACCTGGTGGATGTGCATTTCGGCCGTGAACCCAATGTGAGGGCAAGATACAAGGGACAGCCTACCGTAACCCTTAGT
>CAYZJH010000100.1:0-10877 GCA_964478625.1 uncultured Desulfobacteraceae bacterium | reverse complement strand
TTGTCGGGTAGCATCCATATGGATGAGTTCGGTTTGTTCCAAAATCTTCTTGCTAATCTCCTTAACTCCGTTTAAATACGATTTAAAATAGACTATTGTTTTGCAGTTTTTAATGGTGAATGGGTATGAAAAATCGTTGGAATTTTGTCCTTGAAAAAAGGTATCACTTAAAACTCTTGTAAAAAGGAGGAAGGATGAAAAAAATCATTGTGCTCATGATCGCGATTTTTGTTGCAGTATCAATCGTATCAGGAGCAGTCGCCGATGAAACTTTGAAGCTCACCGGGCCGGAGTCCGCAACTCAACTAGATTTCAAGCCGCTCGAAAATAACAAGCTTTTAATTTCTGCTTATGACAATGAAGGAAAGCCCGTATTGAACCTGACCAAAGAGGATTTTACCTTATCCCGAGCCGGAAAGATGGCTCAGATCTTATCCTTGGAACCCCTTGCAACAAGTCAGGAAGTTAGCCTTAACATTGTAATGGTTGTTGACAATTCATTTTCCATGAAAATGAGGAATGCAGTTCAACCGGTTCTTTCGGCTATGGAAAACATTTTTAAAATTCTCCGTCCGATCGATAATGTCACGTTGATTGTGTTTCATGACCGGGATGCTATTCCGTTTGGAGACCGTAAACTTCATGTTAACTGGAAACAATCATCGAATCCTGATGAATTGAGAGCTTTTTTGAGAGATAGTTTTGACCGGGGATTGACAGAAAAAACCTATCTTTTCGAGGCAATGCTGGCTGGTATATTGAAAGTCCAGGAAATGCCTTCTGATTCCCACAAATTCATGATTGTTTTTTCTGATGGCGAAGATATCAACAGCGCATTCAAATCCCCGGTTGTCACAAAAGCAGCAGCAGGAATTTCCAATTTTGAGGTATATGCTGTGGATTATATGCCGGGAAAACAACTGGATTCTTTTTTAAATTCATTTAGCAGAAGCCATGGTGGACAAGCATGGAAAGCATATGAAGCCGATGAGTTGCCGTCGATTTTCGAAGCCGTGTCATCCAAGATGATTCACCGCTATGTTTTGTCCTATTATTTTCCCCCGACCGGCAGCATCACCATGGCTCCGGGCTTGATCAACATCGAAGAAATCACCACGATCGAAACCTCGCCCATGTTGAATTATATTTATTTTGATACGGGAAAAAGCAGCATTCCCGATCGCTATAACCTTTTTAATCTGCAAAAGGAAACGGAGAGGTTTTCTGAAACAGCCCTTCGCGGAGGACAAGAAAAATACCTTCATGTGCTCAATGTAATCGGAAGTCGTTTGACTCAACATCCTGGTGCAACTATCCAAATTATCGGATGCAATTCTGATTTTGGTGAAGAAAAGGGTCGCATAGATTTATCCAGGTCCCGCGCGGAATCCGTTCGTGCCTATTTACAGTATATCTGGGGAATCAACCCTGAACGAATGGAGGTCAGCGCTCGTAACCTTCCTGAAATCCCCAGTACCAGCCGTCTGGATTTGGGGCGAGAAGAAAACCAGAGGGTTGAAATACGCACCGAATATCTCGAGATACTTGATCCGGTTAAAAGCACCTATATTGATATCCGAAGTGACACAGACGTAATCCGAATTCTTCCTCAAATCGAATCCGAATATGGCATAGCATCATGGCAAATCCATTTTGTGAGCGATGAGGGGCCTGTTGAAACCATGTCAGGAGAGGGCCAAATTCAGCCTGAAATCGTTCTTTCTTCTGAAGCGTTTCTTCCTGAAAAACTCGCCGGATATGGTCATTTAGATGCGACTGTTTCAGTAACAGACACCAACGGCAATTCTTTTGATATGAAAAGTACCCCGGTCAGTATCAATTTTATTCGACGTGAACAGCTTCGTGCCCAAAATCTGGGTTACATGGTTGAAGAAAAATACGCACTGATTCTGTTCGACTTTGACCGGGCGGACATCAAAGAAAGAAACGCCATCATAGTCGATCATATTGTGGATCGGATAAGGGTGCTGGAAGATTTGGCCGTTAATATCGTTGGCCATACGGATATCATCGGCTCTGAAGACTACAATATCAAACTGTCCCAAAGAAGAGCCAAAGCCGTATATGATCAACTTCTGTCAGAACTTGGCAGGGAAAAAGCAAACGTAATTCAACACTCGGGAGTGGGCCCGTCTAATCCCCTTTATGATAATGTTTTGCCGGAAAACAGGGCACTAAACCGCACAGTGACCATTACCCTGATATATCAACATAAGGACTAACGGGGATCATCAGGGAAAGTTAACCTTCACCTTTTTTGGGGTTGTCGGCCGGAAAAATGACGAGTTCTTTTTTCCGGCCGATTTTTTATTTGAGCAAAGAACCGGCGAATTCCCAGTTAATTAAATTTTTGATAAATATATCGAGATAATCTGCTCTTTTGTTCTGATAGTCAAGATAATAGGCGTGTTCCCAAACATCCACGGTCAACAAAGGCTTCAGGCCATGAGCAAAGGGGGTATCGGCGTTGGATGTTTTGGTCACCTGTAGTTTGCCGTCTTTTAAAATCAACCATGCCCAGCCGCTTCCGAATTGTGTTAATCCTGCATTTTTAAACTCTTCGGCAAATTTCTCATAGCTCCCAAAATCGGTTTTGATTTTGTCCCCAATTTCTCCGGTAGGCATTCCACCTCCCTTGGGTTTCATGGAATGCCAGTAAAAAGTGTGGTTCCAAACTTGGGCGGCATTGTTGAAAATTCCCGCTTTGGCACTGTCACCTGCGGTTTTTTTGATAATGTTTTCTAACGTCTCATTTTCCAGTTCAGTCCCTTCAATAAGCTTGACCAGATTGATGACATAAGTGTTATGATGTTTTCCATGATGAAAGTCTAAGGTTTTTTCACTGATGAAGGGAGCTAACGCATCTTTTGAATAAGGCAGTTCGGGTAGGGTAATAGCCATTAATTTCTCCTTTCTATAAAGTAATTATTCATAAATCACCAAGTAATATATCGAGAATTGGCAATTCCGCCAATAATAATATACAACCCCAATAAAATAGCGGAAAAGCCAATCAAATAACTTAAAACCAGACCCGGTACAGGTATATCCGGTGATGTCAACCTTTTCAGACGCCCCTCCTGTTCCAATCGTGCTATCCATGCAGCCCTTTCTTCTTTGGCTGAGTCAAGATCAGTTCCACCGGCAAACATGGCTCTGTCCATTGGAAAACTGTGCCTGCGTAAATGTGCAATGGCAAAATGAATCAGAAATACATGCGCCATGGCAAGGATGGCTTCAATGCGATGTACCCAAAAGGCAACATTGATCATCCACCCGGGCATTATCGCAGAGGATGAAAGAGGATTATACAAAATTAAACCGGTCCCTCCAATAATTACCATTCCCCAGAAAACAGCCCAATAATCGAATTTTTCCCAATAGCCCCAACGCTCAAATTCCGGATTTTTTTGTCTGCCCACCATCCATCCCAAATGTTTTGCCATCATTTGTAAATCCGTTAAATTAGGTAAAATGGAGTCGGGACCGGATATGGCTTTGTATTTGAGCTTTGTAGCCACAATAAGAATATACAATAGATGAATTCCAAACAGCACCAGCATGAATATTCCAACCAGCTTATGCCAGAAAAGGGCATTGTGAAAGCCTCCAAAGGCAATGAGCAGGGTATTTCCGAAATCTGTTTCTGCATACATTCTTCCGACCCCCGTGGCTGCCTGGACTAAAAAAGAAATCATCAGAAAAAGATGGAATAAACGCTGAAGCACTGTAAATCTGCGCAATCTCATATATGATTCCTCCCTTTGTTTTGTTTTCGATGAAACATCTCCCTGACAATCCACATCAATGTATGCGGTATAAACAGAGCAAAGGTCAGAACGGCAATGGCAATCATGATCCAAAATGCATAAAACAGCACAGGAATTCTGTCTGCGGTGGAGATCCGTGCAGGATTCGGCTCATGGATGGCATAAAGGGCAAAAGAAGCCTCCGCCCCGGCATGGCATTTCGAGCATATATGGGTATGTTGACGGATCGGATTTAACCGTGAAAAATAGTGGTTTATACTCGCAATGGGTTCACCGCCGTGACACTGTCTGCAGGTGATTCCATAGCGAATGGTATGCCTATTTTGTGCATTACTTGGATGGCAGTCCACACAACGGCGATATTCATAAAAGGCAATGCCACGATGGGAGTCGTTTAAAAAAAGCCTGTTCCAGGCTCTGGATTCACTCTCATCCAAGCGGCTGATGCCGGTACCACGCTGCCTTTCTTTAGTCCCATCAAAAAGAGTGTGGATCCCCCGTGGCCGAACCTCGTATTCTTCGTATATGCCTGTGCTCATTTCCGTGCTTCGGTAATGATAATATCTGGATGCAACCTCCTCTTGTCCAGCCGATACTTCAGGAAGGAGGATTAAAACCGCAACGCCAAGGAGGTATAAGGTCCTTTTCCTCATAATAGGCCTCCATGTTTTTAGTTAGACCCTTTCGGATCCTGGTTCCTTAAAGTCATGGTATCCATGGATACCGGTGGAATGGTCTGTCCTTGCGGTTTCGGCAGTTGGGTCAGAATCTCGTATTTCCGCTGCATTTCTTTTACATCCTCATTTCGGTGATAATGACATACCTGGCAAGAATTGGGAACCTCAGGATTATCTATGGTTTCCATGGGTGGACGTGCATTAAAGGTATGGCTTCGCATATCGTTAGGTTCTGCCGTGCTGGCAATCCTCGGCATATGGCACCCCAAACAGTTGGCAAAGGAATGGATAGAATGGGCTCTGTTTGTATTGATCATGGTATGGCATGTCAGACACTGGCTTGATCCTGCTTCCTTGGTTTGAAACCGGGTAGGGGCTATACCCAAACGATGCACCGAATGGCATGAAGTACAGGTAACACCTTGGACGGCGTGTTGAGACTGTATCCAGTCAATATATTGCTGGTGATGGGACCGGGAAGCAAAATCAGGATATAACCGGCGCATGTCCGCCTTGTCATAGGAGCTTTCATATAAAGGTTCAATAACCATCCCTGGTTTAAATCCCACAGGCCAACCGGCTTCAGTATAGTCAGGGTGCTTTGAATTGCCCCGGGTGTGGCATGAACCGCATATTTGCACGGCTATTCCGGCGGTAAGCTTTGCCGGGTTGATGATGGTCATCCTTTTTTCGAACAAATCGGTTCGGGTAAGGGCGGTATGTTGAGATCCCGGTCCGTGGCAAGCTTCACAACCTATTGAAGTCTCCGCAAAGGTCCTGTTCACCAAATCAACGCCGGTGGCATGACATCCACCGCAACGAACCAGCCAGTCGCGCTGGTCCCAGGCTTGTTCATAATAATTGACCCAGCGCCTAGTCGCTACGTTGTATTGGACCGGAGCAACATAATAAGTGCCGTCTTTCTGGACTATATAACGCTGTTTCCATTGAGTGCCTATCACATAAATCACCTCATCAGGTGTTGGAATATAAATATCTCCCACAGGCACTTTTAACTTGTCTTTGATTTTCTCGAGATCAGCCCGAATCAACTCTGGATTCATATCGGCAATGATGGCCTGGGGGTTTTCCTTGACATTGATGAGCATTCGACTATGCAGGGTCATTTTCCAGGAATCATAATGCTCCAGATGGCAGGTCTTGCATTGTTCGGAGCCTACGTACTCTTTAGGCTGGGCCATTATGGATTTAATATCAACGGGTTGCTCCGTGCTGCAGGCAGCAATGGTAAAAAACAACCCTACCATCACCAAAAAAAAACGATTTTTTGACATGCAAGGCATCTGACCCTCCTTTTTGTACGATAGTCATTTTTTAAACAACGTGTTATTTCACTTTGTTTCCTCCAAAAAACAATCTGAAATTATCGTGAAAAATTATGATACTATAGAGATATCTGAAATCAGGATCGTTAAACTCTTATGGGTCAAATAATTCGCACCTTGAATTTTTAATGAGTCTGCTTAAATGGTCTTTTTCGATGAAAAAAAGAATAGTTAAGTCGAACAACAGATTGCGAAATAGGATTAGCTAGTGATTTTTTTAATTTTACTCAGGAATCTGACGATCAAATTTTAAGTGAAAGATATAGAAAATTACTATCAAAGCCTATGGAGTGTGTCAAATGAAAAAATTCAAGTGTAAAAAACATCAGGTGATTAATCGCCGATTTGGATAGTGATATTGGACACTAATATTGATCCTCTTTTTTCGAGTCTGAAGAAGCCTTTTTATTTCTGGCAACCACAAACACATAATAAACCGCAAAAATTGGAAATGTCAGAAGGCTTTGCTCAAATTGGCCTTTGAAAAGATGATAAGTGGCATAGATCAGCAGCGAGATAAAAAATATGAGTTGTAAATAGGCGGAAATTTTGCTCATGAACGACCCTCCTTAACCCGGAACTCAAAATTGGTCTATAAATTCTAATATTATCATTAACCAGTTAAAAATGTAATACTTTTAAAGTGTGCATTTTGACTTATATTATTTAAGTACATGAAGGGAGCACGAACTCCAATTCCGACCAGGAGCGGTAGAAAAAGAAAAAATAAATTGCTTATGTTTTTAACCTCCTTGTGGCTTCAGTGGATGGACTGGAAATTAATAACAATTTTTCGATCATGATCAATAAAGGAAAATATGATGACAAACCCTACGCAACGTTTTGAATCCGTTTGCAAAGCAATGGCCGATCCTGAATTTTATCCCCATCCGGTCTCTGAAATAAAGCGGCGGGATACCCATATCTCAGCAGTCTTTTTAACCGGTGAGTGGGCCTACAAACTTAAAAAACCTTTGAATCTGGGGTTTCTCGACTTTAGGGAAATTGAAGACCGACGAAAATATTGTGAACTGGAAGTTTCCCTTAACAGACGTCTCAGCCAGGGAATTTATCAGGATATAGTCACAATTTTTGAGCGCGATGAAATGGGTTTTTCAATGGAAGGGGATGGAAAAGTGGCGGAATATGCGGTCAAGATGAAACAGCTTCCTGACGGAGCCAGACTGGCGAATTTGTTGAAAGATCATAAGATAAAAATATCCGATTTGGAAATGCTGGGTGAAAAACTAGCCCTGTTCTACAAAAAATGCGAGCGGACCCCTCAGATTGACCAATACGGACAGCGGGATATGATCATCTTCAATTCGGAAGAAAATTTCAGGCAGATTAGCCCTTATGTCGGGGTGCTTTTTGATAGGGAACGCTGGAAGTTCATTTGTGAAGTCAACCGATCTTTCCTTCATCATCATCATGCTCTTTTTGAACGACGGATTGAAAAAGGAAAAATTCGGGATGGACATGGAGATTTGCGAACAGATCATATCTATTTTGTTGACGGAATTCAGATCATCGACTGCATTGAGTTTAATGATCGGTTTCGATACGGGGATGCGGCTGTTGATCTGGCCTTTTTGCATATGGACATGGAACAGCTCGGTTATCCCCGGCAAAGTCAGGTTGTATTGAAATCCTATGTGGATCACGCACAGGATCCGGATATTTATGCCCTTATCGATTTTTATTCTGCTTATCGCGCAATCGTCAGGCTGAAAGTGGCCTGTATTCGCTACGATGAATTGACAGAGCAGAAACAGAAAAAGACCTTGAAAAATGAAATTGAATTGTTGCTGAATCAAGCCTACCGATATACGATCCTGTTTAGCCGTCCGACCCTGTGGGTTTTTAACGGGTTGCCTGCTTCAGGCAAGTCATCACTGGCGCAGCGACTTGCTATTACTTTGTCTATGGCAATCTACAGCTCTGATTCGATTCGAAAAGCAAAAGAAATTCGCCAGGAGTTGGTTCCATATGGCGAGGGAAATTATAGCGAAAAAAGGCGCCGGCGAATTTACGCCAAGATGTTGTCGCTTGCTCAGGAAAAGCTCAGAAAGGGTCGATCGGTTATTCTGGATGCAACCTATTCTCGTCGTGAATGGCGTGAAGAGGTGATCCGATTGGCTTCGGATATGGATGCAACCCTGATTTTTGTAGAGTGTGAGTGCAAACCCGAAACGACTCAATCAAGGCTTAAAGAACGGGAAAAAAAATCCTCAGGGCTATCGGATGCCCGTGTTCAGCATCTTCCTGAAATCCTGACCCATTTTGAACCTGTTACTGAACTGGATCCACGCATTCATATCAATGTGAACACCGACTCTTCGATTGACGAATCTTTCCATAGGGTTCTTTCGGAGGCATATTTGTGCAAATCGGACCAAATCAGGGATCGTATTTGAAACGCCTGTTTTTTCCCCTTGATCCCAATTGTTTATGCTGCAGGAATAAGCAACCGAACGGTAGTGCCTTTATGAAGTTCACTATCGACAAAAATTGCACCTTCACTAGCGCGTACAATTCCAAGGGTAATTGCAAGACCAAGACCCCGGCCCAAAAATTTGGTGGTGAAAAAAGGATCAAACATTTTTGCCTGTGTTTCTATGTCCATACCTTCGCCATTATCGGTAACCTCCAGACACACCCAAAGGCCCGATCCTAACGGTATACCCGTATGGTTTACGCCTGTGAAAAGTTTGTCATCCTGAACCAAACATAATTTGATTTGCACGGTTCCATTCATTTTTCCTAGTGCTTCCAATGCATTGGTGATCAGGCTTGTTATGACTTTACGAGCTTCAAACGGATCCATAATTACAAGAGATTCTCCGGTTGATATGTTGCTCTCCAGACGTACATTGCCAGGTATTTCGGATCCTATCTCCAATAGCAGGTTCCGGAGGAGTCTGGCCATATCAATCGGCTCTTTAGGCAAGGGTCTGCAACCCACGTAGGTCAGCATTAATAAACTGAGTTCAGCTGCTCTTCTTACGCTTTTTTCAGCCTCCAACAATTCTTTCATTCCCGGAAAATGCGATGGCATGAGTTCTTTGGCCATCTCCAGGTTTCCAAGAATCACGGTAAACAAATTGTTGAAATTATGGGCAATGGCTCCAGCCATGGTAAAGAGGCTCTCCCGTTTATGGGCTTGTTGTATCTGGTATTCCAACTCACGTTGTTTGGATTCGGCCTGTTTTTGTTCTGTAATATCCATAATATTTCCGGTGACACGCGCTACCTTTTCATTTTCAAGGAACGGTTTTCCGGTAGTCCTCACCCAGATCAATTGCCCATCCGCACGGACAAGACGCAACTGCAGATCATAGGGTTCCCCTGAATTGACTGCTTTTTCAAAAGCCTCTTCAATAAGTAGACGATCCTCAGGGAGATAAAAACGCATATTGCGGCTTATATCATTGGGATCAAAATCTGCGGGGTCCACACCATAGATACGGTAAACTTCGATTGTCCATGTCATATGATTTGCTTCAATGTTATATTCCCATCCTCCTAAGCGAGCGATTTCCTGGGTTTCCTGTAACAGGTTGTGAGTCTTTATCAGTTCTTCTTCCTGGCGTTTGCGATCGGTAATGTCGGTTGCAATTCCCAAACGTGCCATACGACCTTCTTCCCACATGATCGCCTGATCCCGGCAATCAAACCAACGCTTATTTTTTTTATTTTTAAACTCCCACACATAAATTCCGGAAGGGGTCCCATCAGCATTGAGTAATTTGTCATTGGTGCAATAAGAACATGGCCCGTTATAACCTTCATTTAATGTTTTCCAGCATGTTTTCCCGGTCACATCTCCCAATATTTTACGACCATGCTTATTGATAAAAAGAATTTCGTAGGTTTTTAAATCAACGACATAAATCATGGAATCAATACTGTCCATGACCAATGCAAGCCTATTAGTACTTTCACGAAGGCAATCTTCTGCCTGCTTTCTCTCCTTTACTTCCTGAACCAATAGATCCCGGGAAACCAGAGTCTCTTTCAGACGTTCCGTCATCCGGTAAAAAGAGCGGGACAAATCGCCTAACTCGTCATTGCCCCCATCCGTAAACTGATATTCCATGTTATCGGGACCCATATTTTCACTTACTTTCACCAGGTGCCGCAAAGGCAGGGCAATTGTTCGTGCAATGATCCACCCAGTAAGAGCAGCCAATAATGCAGTAATCATTCCGACAGTGGCAATGGAATTTTTCAAATCATGTATCGGTCTGAATGCCTCCGCTTGCGTTATTTCATTTACAAGGCACATTTCACGTTTAGGAAGCCAGCGATAGACTCCGATCACGGGCACATTATGATAATTGGTGTATAGGCCTTTAACATCCTGATGTGTTAACGATTCAACCACACCCTTGGTATGAATCGATTTTTTTAAAGCATACCCCTCACCAAAACGAGGCTCTGTGACAAATAAATTGAATGCATTGACCAGATAGGCGTCTTCAGTTTGATTTAAAAAATAGTTTTTTCCGATAATACTTGAGAGAACGGAATTATCCACCCAACCAACGAGCACCGCAACCAACCTGCCTTTTTTATCTTTTATTGGGGTTCCGATAGCCAGGGCTGGTTTTTGAAGTGTTTCGGAGTAATGCAAATTTTGAATAAAAGTCTGTTTTTTCCCTTCTGTATAATAAGCCTGCTGTTCCCCGTATTTTCCTTCCAGGGATTCATCTGAAGCAACAAGAATCATGGCATCGTCTTTCCGGAGGATCATCAGTTCAAAAAAACCTTCTATTTCCTGGAGGGAATCCAAAAAATGGTCTTCGATAATTCGATTCCGAATGATTCTGAATTTGGAATCATCCGGTTGCGTTACAGCCAAGGTCGCCGAAAAATCAATGATCAGCGGGCGACTCGCCATTGATCTTAATCGTTGTTCCAGGCCCAGAAGCCACCGGTTGAGTTCATCCTCCTTTAACATGTTGGCGGACAAAAGTTGATTTATGGTTTCCTGTTCGATGGTCCGGCGGCTGTGTTGAAAAGCCAGAAAGCCGACAAGAAAAATAGAAAAGATGCATAGT
>CAYZJH010000099.1:0-10878 GCA_964478625.1 uncultured Desulfobacteraceae bacterium | reverse complement strand
CTTAGTGACTCCATGTCCAATTGCATCCAAAAGCGGCATTGAAAAATCAAGAAATGTTTCTGAAATTTTTCGCGTAATATTTTTTTGTATCATTTCATCCATGTATCGTCCAACGGCCTCTTAAGCCGCACTAATTAACTGTCGGTTGAAAGAGCAAGGTTATATGTTTTAATTGAATTACTTTCGCGCCTTCCAGTTCAACCCGAAGGCGTTAAAAAGTTGAACAATCCATTCATCCATAATTTCCTTCAGTGGATGACCGACTTGCCTAATTTGATCAGGCCATATAATTTGAGTTTTTCCATATGGTTTTATAGCCCTGTTGGAAGAGCCACCAGTAAAAAATATCGTCTTCTCTGTAAATACCTACATCTTAGTAAATATGGTAAATCCGTATTTGTAACATTCCAAAGTTCCTGGCAAAAATGTCCAAAGGCTCTGAAAAGATCAGAAAATCCATCATGTAAGGCAAAGTAATCGGAATTGTTTGGAAAGATTGGGATATCCATATATGCAAGTTGAATATACCCATTTTCGTGCACTTCAGTTTGCCAATTAATATCTTCAAAAGCTCGAACTGATCGTATTTATGAAAACCTCTTCTTTTCTCACCTCGGATTACACTTGCTACAGGTTCTTCAAGCACCTGCCATTTTTCATTCTAAGTGATGAGAGGAACAGCTTGTATTACCCTGATGGCTATCTGAAAATCCCCCATCTATGGCCGGGTCAAAATTTCCTGGCGGCAGCTTGAGATATCTTAAAAATATTTCGTGTGAAAATATATGGTCTTTTTTTCTTTTTCATCCGGTATTTTTTTGTTTATTTGCCGTCAAACGGATAGAGGCCTCCTTGAGTCTGTAGCTTCTGCCTTCGAACTTAAGAAGATGTCCGTGATGAAAGAGGCGATCTAAGATAGCCGAAGCTGCGGCAATGTCTTCGAGGAGCTTTCCCCAACCTTCCAGAGGACGATTGGATGTTTGGCCTGGCCAATAATCTATCGGTTTTCCGGCTGGGATTGAAAATCCGGTCTGTTGGTTCCATTATCAAGGAACCTGGCCGTTTGCCCATCGGATGGCGACGGATGACCTCAATCCGGACCGGGTCCAGAATTTCGATCTCTCTATCATAGATCCTCACTATCACAGTGCTGTATAATGGCGCCGGATTGGCCGCATCATAGCAATTTGCCACCTGGATCGTACCGTCATCATAAACCCTTCGTTTTTCTTGCTTAAAAAACTTATATGACGTCAGCGGCAATTGCGACAGATGAGGCTTTTCTTCCTTAAACATCTCTTCTACCTGACGTTTGCTTCGACCATGTATCCTGAGTGCCGCCCAGCGTTCTTCCCAATGCATCAGCCACTCATTTTGGGCCTCGATATGCTCAAATTTGCGACCCTTCAATCCCGTGTCCTGGGTCTGTTTCACTGCATTTTCCACAGTTTTTTTTCGATTCGAATCTCCTATCCTGGACGGGTCCGCTATCACGCCATAATGCTCCAAAATGGCGGCATACAGTGGATTTAGCTGCGGATCATAGATGCCGGGTTTAATTCGCAGCCGGTGGCCGCTTCATAAGAGGTGGGGGATTTTCAGGTGGCAACAAATGGGGGAATTTGGGCGGCCATCAGGGAAAAAAATCAATTTTTATATTTTCAACCACCTGCCATCTTACGAAATTCCGAAAATCCTTACTCGTCACCATCGAAGAAAAAACACCTAATTTTAATCAAAACGAATGACATTTTAAATTGTTTGGTGTTCTTTTGGTGTTCCTTTTCAAATTATTATAAAAAAGGGGTTAACCACTATTGGCTAACCCCTTGATTTTATTGGTACGCCCGGCAGGATTCGAACCTGCGGCCTACGGATTCGTAGTCCGGCACTCTATCCAGCTGAGCTACGGGCGCATGAAAAAAAGATTTGAAATTTGACCCGTTAATAAGATATACGAGCGGATCTGTCAATGATTTCTTTAGTGCACGAAAAATTATTTGGAAAGTCGGTTGAATGAATCGTGATGAATACTCATGAAAAATGGATGAACTGGGCAATTGCCGAAGCTAAAAAAGCAGGGCGGCAGCAGGAAGTGCCTGTGGGGGCTGTGCTGTTGTCCGAAGATAAAAAAGTTCTGGCTTTAAGCCATAATCTTTGTATTACAAACATGGACCCCACGGCACATGCAGAAATTCTCGCCCTCCGGTCGGCCGCACCAAAGGTTCAAAATTACCGGTTGTTAAACACAACGCTCTATGTTACCGTTGAGCCTTGTTTCATGTGTATGGGCGCCATCATTCATGCAAGAGTTAAGACGGTGGTATTCGGGACCTATGATGAAAAATGGGGGGCTGCAGGATCTCTTTACAACTTTTCAAAAGATATGCGGCTCAATCATCAGCCTGAAATTGTCCAAGGGGTTCTCGAACATGAATGCAGGGAACTGATTCAACAGTTTTTTCAGGTTAGAAGGAAATTAATCGATCGAGATAAACTCCATGTTAACCTGAATAGTACCTGAACGAAAACTTTTTTTCCGGATGGAAAGAAAGTGGGGGAATCAAAGGCGACCCGGTGATGTCAAGCACCGCTCACCTTGGACTTCCCTTCCGGAAAAGGGAAAATTTGCAAAGTTTCTATTGATGCACTTATTAACCGGACATGGTCCGATTCGAAGGAGTTTCACGTGGCAAATATCGTAATTATCGGGACACAATGGGGAGATGAAGGTAAAGGTAAAATTGTTGATCTTTTGGCTGAGCAAGCGGATCTCGTTGTTCGGTTCCAAGGGGGTAACAATGCCGGCCATACCATGGTGGTCAATGGTGAGCAGTTTATCAGCCATCTGGTGCCGTCCGGTATTCTTCAGGGAAAAACTTGTTTTATCGGAAATGGGGTGGTGGTAGATCCTGAAGTGCTTCTCAATGAAATTGAACGGCTTAAATCCAAAGGAATTTCAGTTTCCCCGGAAAACCTCATGATCAGTGAAAGAGCCCACGTGATTATGCCCTATCACAAACAGGTAGATCATGCCCGCGAAAAGATGAAAGGGGATCAGAAAATCGGCACCACGGGTCGTGGTATCGGGCCGGCATATGAAGACAAAGCCACCCGGAGAGGAATTCGTTTTGTCGATTTACTCGATTCGGATTCTTTTGAGGAAAAGGTTAGATCCATCCTGGATGAGAAAAATTTTTACCTGAAACACTATATGAATTCGGAAACACTAGAACTTGATCCCATGATTAAATCTTATGGTGACTATGCCGTAAAACTGGCACCCTATGTGACTAATATTTCCATAGTGATTGATGAAGCGATTCAGCAGGGAAAGCAGGTCTTGTTTGAGGGGGCCCAGGGCACTCATTTGGATATCGACCACGGTACTTATCCCTATGTGACTTCGTCGAACACGGTATCCGGAAATGCCTGCTGCGGATCAGGGGTCGGCCCCCGGTCGATTTCCGGGGTGATGGGAATTGTGAAAGCCTATACCACTCGTGTGGGTGCCGGACCTTTTCCGACTGAGCTTTTGGATGATGTTGGTGAACGAATCCAGGAAAAGGGCGTGGAGTTTGGTGCCACTACAGGTAGACGACGAAGATGCGGATGGCTGGATACCGTTATTGTCAGAAATGCCGTAAGATTAAACGGCCTGACAGGTCTGGTGATTACAAAACTTGATGTTCTCGGAGGGTTGGATCCGCTGAAAATC
The DNA here is from genome assembly GCA_964478625.1 of uncultured Desulfobacteraceae bacterium. Lineage (GTDB taxonomy): Bacteria > Desulfobacterota > Desulfobacteria > Desulfobacterales > SKZT01 > SKZT01. Next base: position 7,160 of record CAYZJH010000099.1, on the reverse strand, counting down.
TGTACTGCGTATGAACATCAGGGCAAAACAATGAATCATTTTCCCGCTGACTTGAAGGTTTTGGAAAAATGCAAGCCTGTTTATGAAGAACATCCGGGATGGGATGAGGATATCTCAAAAATAAAAGAATTCAGGAAACTTCCTGAAAATGCGAGAAAATATTTAAAAAGAATCGAAGAGCTTACTCAGACACGCATCGAAATTGTGTCCGTAGGGCCTGGCAGGGATGAAACCATCGTGCTGAATAATCCTTTTCAATAAAATTCTTGATTTTTCATTGACAATTAAAGGTAAAAGACTTAAAAATTCACATTGATTTGGAGTCGGGAAGTGGCTCAGCCTGGTAGAGCACAGCGTTCGGGACGCTGGGGTCGCTGGTTCAAATCCAGTCTTCCCGACCATTTAAATCACCCGACCTGTCAGCCACCCATACCCATCTATTTTTAAACAAATCAGCAAGTATATCAGCTGCTGGGCCGTAACAACCAATAGGCGAACAGCGCTATAATCACGCCGATTGCAATGGCGCGGCCATATGGAATAACATAAAAAAAACGTTGCAATTGACCAAATGCACTAAATAGTATTTCGGATGATTTTGATACCAGAAGTCCGTACTCAACCATCAGCTCTTCTCTCCTTGCACAAGGTAAAAAAGATAGGCCATCTCCTGAATTTTGGTTTGCGAAACCGCTAATTGAAGGGTATCTTAAAGGTTCAGCAGGTTCGCATCAGCTTCCATGTAGACAATACCAGATCGGATAAATAAAATGCAACTGATAAACTCCAACAGGGTATCAAAGTATTTTAAAGGGATTCGATTCGGATTAATCTTTTTGAAAAAAGTATTAAAATTTATGTATCCATCTTAATTGGCGTCAAATGGTAAACTCCTAAAAGTTGTTCTTCGGTAAGAGTCAATGTGCAATTTATCGAGGAATTAGAAACCGGATCCAGTATTGAATATGAATTTAAAAGTTAAAGGCCCTTTCAAACATGTCGTGCACTCTTCACCCTGGATTATCCTTGGCTCGGTAATGATTCTTCTGATCACGGTGATTGTTTTGGCTGTTCAGAATTATAATCGTGAAAAAGGATATATGGTGCGTATTCTAAGTGAAAAAGGTGCCGCATTGATAAAAGGGTTGGAAGCCGGGGCGCGTACCGGCATGATGAGAATGATGTGGGGCGGGCAGCAAGTCCAGACATTGATTGAAGAAACTGCACTGCTTCCGGATGTTCTCTACATCATGATTATTAACCGGGAGGGTTTGGTTTTGGCCGGAAGTCAGGGCTCATTAATCGGTTCGGCAGAAATTCGTCCTTATTTTGATGAGATAAAGGTCTCTGATACTATCCACTGGAAAATTGTTACGATCCAAAATGACCTGCGTGCATTTGAAGTCTACAAATTTTTCAAACCCATCACTGGTCATGGAGACAGGATGGGTGATGAAATGGGGCATCATATGCGAAGACGGACCATGATGCCACAGGCTGATAATGAATGGAGCTTTTCCTCGGGTAAAGTTCAAGAAGATCGGATTATACTGGTTGGATTGGATCTTGCCCCTTTCGAGGATGCACGTAGAGTCGATATTCGTAATACCGCTATTTTATCCGGAGTGCTGGTTCTTTTAGGGTTGGGTGGTTTCATTTCCATGTTCTGGATGCACAGTTATTATTCGACAAAAAAATCGCTTCAGGACACCAGTGCCATTGCGGATGAGGTTGTGACCAGTCTTCCGGTAGGCTTGATCGCAACGGATCAAGACAAAAAAATCGCCTTTTACAACAGCGCTGCTGAGCGTATTACCGGTCTTGATTTGGAAAAAGTCCGGGGAAAAGACCTCGAGAGTGTTCTGCCATCAGGCTTTTATGGATTTATTGAATCGTTGAATCGCGGTGAATCCGTAGTTGAAAAAGAGACTCAGTGGGATATTGTGGGGGAAAAGGCTGTTCCGCTGAGTCTTAGTGCATCCCAAATAATTAATGAAGAAGGGCAGTTTGTTGGACTGGTGCTCATTATTCGGGATTTACGGGAAGTTCGCAGCCTTCAGGAGGAAGTAAGAAGAAAAGAAACATTGGCTGCCATAGGAGGTCTTGCTGCCGGTGTTGCCCATGAAATCAGAAATCCCTTAAGTTCACTCAAAGGAATTGCATCTTATTTGAAGGATAAATTTGAAGACAACAACAGGGACAAAGAGATGGCCGGGGTGATGATCCAGGAAGTGGACCGTTTAAACCGGGTCATCAGCGAACTGTTGGAGTTTGCTAAACCTACGGATTTAAACCTTCGAATAACCGATATGAATTTACTGATAGAGCATTCAGTCAAACTGATAGAAAAGGAAGCTTTTGCCAAAGGTATATCCATAGAGGTGAATCTGGCTCAACAATCCATGAATGCTGAAATTGACGCTGATCGATTTTCCCAATGCCTTTTGAATTTATATTTGAACGCAATCCAATCAATGAAAAATGGTGGTCACTTGGTCATCAATGCCGATATAACCGAAAAAAATACGGTTTACATTGAGATCAGAGACTCTGGTGAAGGCATTCAACCTGAAAATTTGAAAAAAATATTCGATCCCTACTATACGACCAAAAGTAAAGGTACGGGGTTGGGATTGGCGATCGTTCATAAAATTATCGAAGCTCATAAGGGGCAAATCAGGATACACAGCTTGACAGGGCAGGGTACTACCGTAACAATTGAGATGCCGGCAAAAAGACATTGACGAGGAGTTTATGAATATCAGTAAACCGTTTCAGATTCTTGTAGTAGACGATGATTCCAGCCATCTGAAAATTCTGGGAACCATTATATCCAGTTGGGGTTATGGCGTCTTTGAAGCAAGTGACGGAGCCAAAGCCATTGAAATGGTTAAAGAGCGTCCGTATGATCTTATTCTGATGGATGTTCGGATGTCTGAAGTGAGCGGTATTGATGCCTTGAAACAAATCAAGGAGTATAATCCGGCCATTCCCATAATTATAATGACGGCTTACTCTTCTGTGGAATCAGCGGTGGAAGCTTTGAAATCAGGTGCATACGATTATCTGACCAAACCCCTGGATTTTGATGTGCTGAAACTGACGCTCGAACGGGCATTGGAGCATGCAGGTCTGAAAGCGGAAAACAGGATGTTGAAACAGCAACTTACTGAAGATTACGATTTAAAAAGCATTGTGGGCCAAAGCCGGAAAATGAAAGAATTGATCGATATGATGGCAATGATTGCTCCTTCAGAAGCCACGGTGTTGATTACAGGTGAAAGCGGGACAGGTAAAGAACTGATTGCCAAATCGATTCATTACAATAGTCCTCGAAAGGATCAACCTCTGGTGGTCGTCAATTGCGCTGCTCTGACTGAAACTCTTCTGGAATCCGAACTCTTCGGCCATGAAAAAGGTGCGTTTACAGGAGCTGAAAAACGTCGCGAGGGACGATTTATGCAGGCGAATACAGGAACCATTTTTCTGGATGAAATCGGAGAAACATCGGCAACCATGCAGGCCAAACTTTTGCGAGTAATCCAGGAAAGAGAGCTGCAAAGAGTCGGTGGTGATGAAACGGTGAAAGTGGATGTCCGTATTTTGGCGGCGACCAATAAAAACCTGGATATCGAAGTTGCAAAAGGGCGATTCAGGGAGGATCTCTATTATCGGCTAAATGTTGTAACGCTCAAGGTGCCGCCATTGCGCCAGAGACAAGAAGATATCCCCCTGCTCGCACAGCATTTTTTGAAAAAATATGCGGAAAAAAATCGCAAAAATATACAGGCTTTTACACCGACGGCGATGGATATGCTCCTGAAATACGATTGGCCCGGAAATGTGAGGGAACTGGAAAATACCATTGAACGCGCCGCAATTTTGCTGACCGGTGAGCATATTACAGAAAAAGAGATACCGTCAACCATCACAGATACTTATGCCGGCCGAAACAGCCTGAATGAACGAACAGCGGATTTGGGTAATCGCTCCCTTGAAGATATTGAAAAGGAAGCGATCCTTGCGACTCTGGAATCTTCCGGGGGTAATAAAAGTGAAACAGCCCGAAGGCTTAAGATCAATCGCAAGACACTTCGCAAAAAATTGAAAGATTATGGTCTCGATTAATCCCTGACCGGTTCATTTCTCCCCAATTCAGTCAAAAAAAGTGGGTAGGTTTGCCCCATATGGTCTAAAAAAAAATTGTTTCAAAATCTTCGATTCATGCTGATCGAGTGAAATCAACTGTTTAATCAATGGGTTAACAAGAACCTGAAAACGGTTTGCAGAAGCGGCATGATCATTGCTACTTATTGTGAACAACGACGGATGATTTCTGGAATGAACAGGAATGAATAGAATGCAGGGCTCATAAAGGCCATAGGCATTATCTGCCCGCAGAGGGTGGAGATGGTATGGCATGAAGTCCGGAAAAATTATAAGGAGGTACAAAAATGAATAAATCTTTTAAAACAATCATGGTATTGACAGTGGCAACAATCCTCGGTTTTGCTACAATAGCCTTTGCAGGTTGGGGAAGAGGTCCCGGTCAGATGATGGGCCCTGAGGGTCGGGGGCCGGGTTGGGGGCAAAAAGGAGGATGCCCTTATGGGCAAGGATTTGCAGGTAATTTGACTGAAGAGGAAATTGCAACGGTTGAGGAACAGCGTGCCCAATTTTTTACAGCCACACAAGATCTGCGACAGAAACTTTATGAAAAGGAACTGGCGTTGCAGACCGAGCTGGTAAAGGAAAATCCCGATAGTGCCGTTGCGCTTGCATTGCAAAATGAGATATCGACTCTTCAGGGGGAACTGGATCAAAAAAGGTTGGATCATCAACTTCAGCTCCGAAAATTGGTGCCAAATTATGCTCGGGGTTGTATGGGCTATGGGATGATGGGACGCGGATGCCGTGGCGGTGGTGGATATTGCATGCGGTAATATCCTATTAGTATACTAGATTTTAAAAGGTCGGGCGGCGATTGCCGCCCTTTTTTTTTGGGGAGGAGATAAATCCCGGGATGATCTGATCATTGTTTTGCACCGTTGGAATCAAGGGTGATTCCAATTGGGACAATTACCATGGACGGATTGAACATATGGGTGTTGTTCTCTTTTCCAAAATCAGTTATGAAGAATTTCAGGAAAACGGTGCATCATTATGAAATGTATTATCCATGGACCGAAAATTTTTTAAAGCCACTGTTAAAAACATGGAAGATGAGGCATGAAAATTTTTTTGATATATCCTTATTTTTTGGAGGAAAGAATTCAAAAGGAGGATATTGAAGCTGTTCCCATAGGTCTTTTTTATATAGGTGCAATTTTAAAAAAACATCAATATGATGTGGAAATTTTAAACTGGTACGATATTCAGAAAACACCGGAAAAAATTAAAGAAACCCTGGTATCTGGAAAACCTGATATTATCGGGATGTCCATTGTTCATGCCAACCGGTGGGGTGGGATTGACATTGCGGAAATAGCCAAAAAAGTAAATCCGGAGGTAAAGATCGTATTCGGCGGAATCGGTGCCACATTTTTGTATGAACACCTGTTGACCCAGGTTAAGGAGATTGATTTTTGTGTCCTTGGCGAGGGAGAATATTCTTTTTTGCAGCTTGTTCAATGGGTTGAATACAAAAGGGAACCATCTCCCGATCATATCCCTGGGATTGCCTATCGAAAACAGAATGAAATCGTGTTCAATCCGAAATCGGAATTGATTAGAAATCTGGATGATCTGCCTGACCCGGCCCTCTATTTTAAATTTCATCATGTCTGTTTGAGTCGGGGATGCCCTGGAAACTGCACTTTTTGCGGTTCTCCCCGGTTTTGGAAACATCGGGTTCGCTTTCATTCGGCCGACTATTTTGTGAATCAACTGGAGAGACTTCATCGAAAAGGCGTTAACTTTTTTTATGTTTCCGATGACACGTTTGCGCTTAAAAAAGATCTTGCCATAAAAGTGTGTCAAGAAATATGCCGGAGAAATCTTTTTATTTCCTGGGCAGCCATTTGCCGTGTGGCAGATATTCATGAAGATGTTCTTTATTGGATGAGAAAAGCAGGGTGTGTGCAAATTAGCTTCGGCATTGAGAGTGGCTCGGAGAAAATCAGAAAATTTCTGAATAAACCGATAAATAGCGAGAAGATCAAACAAGTGTTCTCCCTGACTACCTCCTATGGCATTTTACCGAGAGCGTATTTTATTTATGGATGTCCTGGAGAGACATGGGATACCATTGGGGAGACCCTTGATCTGATCCGTGAGATCAAGCCGCTGGCAGCCATTTTTTATATACTGGATATTTTTCCCGGTACGGCACTGTATCGAAACTGGCAAACCCAAAAGGGAATCGACCATGATGTCTGGAAAAAAAGAATAGAAGATGTTCTTTATTTCGAAACAGATCCGGAATTGTCACAGGAACAGGTCTTGGCATTTGGGAAAAAATTGAGGGGTAATTTTCATAAATGGCTCCCTGAGTTTGTTGATGCAATTCAATTAAAGGATCAAAAAGACTTATATATCTATCATGCCGATTTTCTTTCCCGCCTGGCGATGACATTCAGCCATGGTGATTATTCTAAGCTTGATGAAGTCGGAACCCCGGATGAAATTGCTTTGGCCCTGTATAAAAGAGCGTTGCTCTATTATCCGGATCATCGGGCATTTCTAGGAGCAGGTATTATCTATCAGAAAAAAGGCTATGATCAGGAGTCGTCAAAATTTATCGAAATGGGATTAAAATATTATCCGAAAAGCGAGCCGTTGCATATGTGTCTTGGGGTCAGCCTTATGAATATGGGAAAAATTGAGGCTGCGCTCGCTGTATTTGAAAAATTTCCGGATTCCACCTTTGCCAAAGCTTATAGGACTTCCTGCCGGGAGGCCATTGCCAAAAACAAGGCGTGATGAAAGGAGTGCAACCTTAATTTTCCCCCTGATCGGGGATGCGGAAGTCTTACTTTGGCAAAAAGATCAAAAGCAGGGCTTTTGCACTTCGGAAGACAAAGCGGTTGCAATTCGGTGGGTAACTCCTAAAAAGTCCCCCCAAAGGGATGTAAGTTCCGGTCCCCCTCTGGAAAAGGGATGTAAGTAGCGGTCCCCCTTTGAAAAAGGGATGTAAGTAGCGGTCCCCCTTTGAAAAAGGG
>CAYZJH010000098.1:0-10964 GCA_964478625.1 uncultured Desulfobacteraceae bacterium | reverse complement strand
ATAGTGCTCCCCTTACCTGCTATTATTGTGATTCAATACTCATGCGTCAGCACTGAAGAAGGATTTCCTTTGGGCTTGACGCAGATTATTTATTGAGCTTATAACAATCAGGTATGAAATATTCAAACATGGAAAGGAGATGGCTATGAAAAATCAACTGAGAAATTTCATGATTATTGCGGTGTTGGCATTTCTTTTTGTTTTTACCGTAAATGGGATGGCCGAGGCCCAGAATACCATTAAAATTGGCGTGGCCGGTGCTCACAGCGGTGACCTTGCATCTTATGGAATTCCGACAGTTCGTGCAGCGGAGCTGGTGGTGAAAGAAATTAATGCCAAGGGAGGTGTATTAGGAAAACAGGTTGAATTGGTCATAGAAGATGATGTTTGTAAGCCTGAAGTGGCTACAAATACCGCCACTAAACTTGTCGGCAGTGGCGTTCATGCTGTTATCGGCCATATTTGCAGCGGGGCTACCAAAGCGGCTCTTGGAATTTATAAAGATTCCAACATGATTGCCATATCTCCGTCTGCTACAAACCCGGAATTGACACAGAGTGGGTTATATCCCAATTTTTACCGAACCATTGCCTCGGATGATGCTCAGGCTCGGCTTGAGGTGGATTTTGCTCTGGATGTGCTCAAACTAAGAAAAATAGCCGTACTTCATGATAAAGGCGATTATGGAAAAGGATTGGCCGAATTTGCTAAAGGTTTTCTCGAGCAAGATCCACGGGCTGAGGTGGTATTATATGAAGGAATAACTCCTGGAGCTGTCGACTATTCTGCTGTTGTGCAAAAAATTAAACGTTCAGGTGCTGAAGCTGTTATATATGGGGGGTATCACCCTGAAGCGTCCAAAATAGTCACTCAAATGCGTAAAAGAAAGATGGATACCATTTTCATTTCAGATGATGGCGTGAAAGATGATACTTTTATTAAAGTCGCCGGAGAATATGCTGAGGGCGTGTATGCCACCGGTCCTAAGGATGTGACGCAAAACCCTATGACCATTGCCTCACGTCAGGCACATTTTGACACATATGGGTCAGATGCCGGAGCGTTTTTCGAAAATGCTTATGCAGCCGCAATTGCTTTGCTCAACGCCATTGAAAAGGCCGGCTCTACAGAATATGAGGCTATTACTAAAGCATTGACCACCGAGTATGCTGAAACACCTTTAGGGAGGATCAGTTTTGACACTAAAGGCGATGCAATCGGGGTCGGTTTTTCGGTCTATCAGGTTCAAAATGGACAATATGTAGAATTAGAAGTTAAATAACCGATCTAACAAAAATCCGGCGTAAGCGGGTTCTGCTCATTAGTGGGGAGGAAGCGGTTATGCCGGATTAAATCCTCAAAATGGCATTCTCAGATGGATTATGGCTATTTTTTTGAGTTGTTTCTCGGAGGGCTGACGCGGGGCAGTATATACGCCTTGATTGCGCTTGGCTATACCATGGTTTATGGGATTATCCAGCTGATTAATTTCGCCCATGGTGAAATTTACATGATAGGGGCTTTTACTGCTTTGATTGTTGCCGGTGTTCTCACCCTTGCAGGATGGCCTTCAATGGCAATAATGGTTATCGCATTTATTTCGGCGGTTGTTTATTCATCGGCTTATGGATACACCATGGAAAAAATTGCCTATCAGCCCTTGCGAAATGCTCCTAGGTTGTCTGCCCTGATTAGTGCGATTGGAATGTCTCTTTTCCTTCAAAACTATGTTCTATTAGCCCAAACTTCTGATTTTTTACCATTCCCAAGCCTTATCCCCGATTTTGCTTTTCTAGAGCCGGTAGATCACATTGTCCGTTCCTCGGAGATTGTAATCTATGTAACCACGGCAATCGTGATGATTTTGCTCACATTTCTGATCAAGTTTACCAAAATTGGGAAGGCCATGCGTGCTACGGCCCAGGATAGGCATATGGCAATGCTTGTGGGGGTCGATGTCAATAAGGTGATTTCTTTTACTTTTGTTGCGGGATCGGCGACAGCGGCTGTCGGAGGAGTTCTTATCGCATCCCATATCGGCCAGATCAATTTTTACATAGGATTTATTGCAGGTATCAAGGCTTTTGTTGCCGCAGTTTTGGGGGGTATTGGAAGCATGCCTGGAGCAGTTCTGGGCAGTTTGGTGCTGGGATGGACGGAAAGTTTTTTTACCGGCTATATTTCCAGTGATTATGAAGATGTTTTTGCTTTCCTGTTTTTGGTTTTGATCCTGATTTTCAGGCCATCAGGTATACTTGGACGCAAGGAAACCGATAAAGTTTAAGCGATATAATGTTGAGCATCAGTGAAATAAAAAGGGCATTTCTGACTTCCCTTTGGTTTATGTTTCTTACGTTTCCGATCATGGTGATTCGTGTCAACACCATTTATAAAACCATTGAATGGCGCTGGGAACGAATGTTAATGGTTGGAATCGGCAGTTTTGTTCTTTCGCTGGTTTGGCGATTCATGATGAAGCGTAAAGAAACCGGCAGAAAAAAAGCAGAAATCGAAGATCCAAATCAGGGGTCGATCATTCAGATAATTTTGAAAGATGCTCGCCTTTACAAACCGGCACTGGTCATTATCGCTATTTTTTTTGCAGGGTTTCCTTGGGTATTTTCCTTATATCAAACCAACATTATGATCACAGCGCTGATTTATGTGGTTGTGGGACTGGGGCTCAATATTGTCGTGGGATTGGCTGGTCTGCTCGATCTGGGATATGTGGCTTTTTACGCAGTTGGCGCATATTCCTATGCATTGCTAAACCATCATTTCGGAATCGGTTTTTGGCTTGCACTGCCAATCGGAGGTCTTCTCGGAACAATATTCGGCATTATTCTGGGGTTTCCCGTGTTGCGTCTTCGTGGAGATTATCTGGCTATTGTCACTTTAGGATTCGGTGAGATTATCCGATTGATATTGGAAAACTGGAATGCATTTTCATTCGGCCCCAGCGGCATTGCCAATATCCCTCGTCCGGGCTTTTTCGGAATTGAATTGACCTTGCACCAAACCCATATCTACTTGTATTACTTGATGATAGGCCTATCTCTGGTTACGATATTTGTAGTACGCCGATTGCAGGATTCACGAATAGGAAGAGCCTGGATGGCTTTGCGTGAGGATGAGATCGCATGCCAGGCCATGGGTGTCGATAAGACCAAAACCAAGTTGAGTGCCTTTGCCCTTGGGGCGACATGGGCCGGTATGGGAGGCGTCATGTTTGCTGCCAAGACCACTTTTATCAATCCGGCGTCATTTACCATTTGGGAATCAATAATCATTCTGTGTGTGGTGGTCTTGGGGGGTATGGGATCCATTATCGGCGTCATATGCGGAGCTTTTATTTTAATCTTGTTACCGGAATATCTCCGGGCTTTTTCCGAGTATCGGATGATGATCTTTGGGGTTATCCTGGTTATAATGATGGTTTTCAGACCTGAAGGAATTATTGCCAATGTTCGAAGAAACTATCGGTTCAAAACGATTGAAGAAGGTCGGCAGCAGTAAATGGTAAATATGGAGCCAATCTTACAAGTCAATGCACTTAAAATGGATTTTGGAGGGCTCAGGGCACTGGACAGCATTGATTTGGAAGTGTATAGCAATGAAATCGTTGCCCTGATTGGTCCGAACGGTGCTGGAAAAACCACTTTTTTCAATTGTATTACCGGTCTTTATCAGCCCACGGGAGGGGAAATGCATATTTATCCTCCCAATGAGAAACCTGTGCGTTTAAATGGTCTGAAACCCAACAAGATCACACAGGTGGGAATGGCTCGTACCTTTCAAAATATCCGATTATTTCAAAATATGACCGTGCTGGAAAATGTAATGATTGGGAGGCATTGTCGCATGAGAAGCGGAATTCCGGGGGCCATTTTAAGAAATCGGTCCACAGTCGCCGAGGAAAAGCAAGTTGTCAGAGATTCCTATCATATCCTGGAAAAAATCGGATTGGAAAAATTTGTAAATGAGTTTGCCAAAAATCTCCCATACGGGGCCCAGAGACGTCTGGAAATTGCCAGGGCTTTGGCCACAGAACCTTTGATTCTTTTGTTGGATGAGCCCGCGGCCGGCATGAATGCCCAGGAAACAAAGGAGTTGGATGACCTTATTGTGAGAATTTGTCGTGAAGAAAACGTTTCGATTCTACTTATTGAACATGACATGAAATTGGTGATGAGTCTTTCAGACCGGATTTATGTGGTGGATTACGGAAAAAAGATAGCAGAAGGAACTCCCCGGGAAATCAAAACGAATCCTGCCGTTGTCAAGGCATACCTTGGGGAAGACATGGATGCTTAAGCTTGCCAACATATACACTTACTACGGTAACATCCAGGCTTTAAAAGGAATCAGCCTGGATATATATTCCGGAGAAATCGTTACCTTAATCGGTGCCAATGGGGCAGGCAAAACCACTTCGCTCATGTCCATTTCCGGCATCGTTCCACCTCGTTCAGGTGAAATTTACTTTGAAAAAAAAAAATAACCGGTTTAAGTCCCAACAAGATAGTGGCCATGGGCATAAGCCAGGTTCCTGAAGGCAGGCGGATATTTCCACACTTAACAGTTTCTGAAAATATCGATATGGGTGCATTTCTTCGCACTGACAGTGGCGGGATAAAAAAAGACAAAGAATATGTATATTCCCTTTTCCCCATTTTGTCGGAACGAAGACGTCAGGCAGGGGGAACTCTCAGCGGTGGTGAACAGCAAATGTTGGCCATTTCAAGAGCACTGATGGCCAGGCCCCGGTTGCTCCTTCTCGACGAACCCTCACTGGGTCTTGCCCCGCTTGTGGTCAAACGTATTTTTGACATTATAACACAGATTAACAGGGAAAATCACACAACGATATTTTTGGTTGAACAAAACGCAAATATGGCACTGAAAGTAGCCCACCGCGGTTATGTGATGGAAAACGGAACCATTTCACTTTCAGATACGGCTCAAAATTTGATGAATAATGAAAACGTTAAAAAGGCTTATTTAGGAATCTGAAAACCGGCACAGTCTCATGGTTTAACGTTTCACAGTGTTTTTTATTCGACATGTATAAATTTATCCGTTATATAAGCGAGCAGTGAATTGGAACGATGAGGAGAATAAAGTGACCGTGGAACGAATCGGACTGTTTGTAAAAAATGAGGAAAAAGCAGAAAAAAAAGCAGACGAATTAGAAGACTGGCTGAAATTTAAAGGATTCCATGTTCTTCGCAAAGAGGGACTTCCTTCGGGGTTGAAAGTTGCCGGAAAAAAAATTTCGGTCGCCCCCCATGATTTGTTGTGTATTTTTGTTTTAGGAGGGGATGGGACCTTTTTAAGTGCGGTACGATGGATTGGTGATCAGCCGATTCCCATTCTTGGCGTTAAGTTCGGTGAAGTCGGCTTTTTGGCGGAAATTACCGAAGACAAAATGTTTTCGGTAGCTGACAAGATCATTAATAAACAATTTGAAATCACCCCCAGGATGCGTCTTCAGGTGGAATTGAATCGACGGGGTGATATTTTTGTTCATGAAACGGTTTTAAATGATGTTGTCATCAATAAGGGCGCATTGGCCAGATTGGCCCATATCAGGACTTACATCGACGGGCAATACTTAACCACCTACAAAGCGGATGGGCTCATTGTTGCGACCCCGACAGGCTCTACAGCATATTCTCTGGCAGCCGGAGGGCCTATTCTTCATCCTGGAGTGCCTGCTATTATCATGACTCCGATTTCGCCATTTACACTGACAAACCGGCCGCTGATAATTCCTGACTCTGCTTGTATTACCATCAGACTTGAAGAAAAATCAGAAGATATCATGCTGACCTTTGACGGTCAGGCAGGTTTGGAAATTGATGAAAAAGACACGATTATTGTACGAAAAGGACTGCACCCTATCAATATGATTACACTGCCGGACCAGGAATATTTCGATGTATTGAAGGCCAAACTCAGATGGAGCGGCGGAAGAGTATAACTCTTTTCGGGTCAAGCGATTTGCTCCAAGCGTTTGCGATAAACCATTTCATCGGCTTTAGAAAACAATACAAATATTACCTTTTCCAAAAAACTATTTTCTTTTAAGTAATTGCAAGTAATATCCAGTGCGATTTTGCAGGCGTCTTCAATAGGATACCCATAGATACCGCAACTGATTGCCGGAAAGGCAATTGTTTTAACATTTTTTTCGGCGGCTAGTTTAAAGCTGTTTTTATAACACTGGGCGAGCAAGGTCGAATCCTTAACAGACCCGCTGTAAATTGGCCCAACCGTATGGATGACATATTTTGCGGGGAGTTTGTATCCTTTCGTAATTCTAGCTTCTCCCGTGGGACATCCTCCTAAAGTTTTGCATTCCGCAAGAAGCTCTGAACCTGCCGCCCGATGTATTGCCCCATCCACACCGCCGCCTCCCAAAAGAGAATTGTTGGCGGCATTAACGATGGCATCTGCTTTTATCCGAGTAATATCTCCCTGAATAATCTCAATTTTTTCTAAAAGTTTTTTTTCCATTTCCCCTCCATGAATGCATCATTTGTGAATTTATCAGGAAGTATCTGCCTTGAGTAAAAACAGAATTTGTGTCTATTCACCACCACCCATTATTGTAAGATGACCCACTTTAAATGGGTTATCAATCAATAATAAGTTATAAATCATACAGGGTTTCGTCTCTTTGAGGAACAGATCGGGAAGCTTTTGGGTCCAATCTTTTTTTCCCAGGAATGATAAATGGTTCTTCATCAGCAAGTATATCTCCCATTTCCGCTTCGAGTTGGTCGGGATCTTCTCCTTTTTCCATCCGTTCCAGAGCTTCTGACATGCCCGGTCCCAACTCAAGCCCTGTCATATTTGAAAGCTTCCGCATGAGCTGCGCTGCCTGCCGGGGATCATCCTCATTTATATTGTCAGCCTCTTTTGCAAGAATCTGCATGGCTTTTTCCATTTTGGTTTCATCAAGATCAAAATTGTCCAAACCACTGTCCTCTTTGGCCCTGCCGGTCACGGCAAACAAGGAAACTTGTCGGCTAAGGTTGACGGTTTTACATTTTGGACATAAAGGGCGCTTGGTTGTATTGATTGTTTTTGAAAAAAAATTGAAAATGGTATTACAACTGCGGCAATAAAATTCATAAATGGGCATTTGTGTATCTCCCAATCCAAAGTGCTGGGGTTTTTGAAAATGTATAGAGTTTTCTCGTCCAAACAATGGCTATTGCTGAAAAGCTGTTCTCCCTGTATTCACGTGATCATAAACATGAATAATCTTAGTTTATTAAAACATAATCATACATAATTTGCTGAAATTTTTCAATCCCACTTGAACCGTTCCCAAACCTCAAGAGTCAAAATATAAAAAATTCCGGCCGTAGGGAAAATGAATGCAAAATAACAAAAACTTTTAAAAAAAGGTATTGTTCATAAAACTAGCTCATTGACGGCAATCAAAGCATTTGATATGGGAGACCCAAACCAATAAATTGAAAGGAATCCCACAACTTATGGAAAAAACATTGTCAATAATTAAGCCTGACGGAGTCTCTCGAGGTCTTATGGGTGAAGTCCTTAAACGTTTTGAGAAGGCTGGAATTAAAATTGTGGCTATGAAAATGATCCAAATGACCAAAAAGCAGGCCCAGGGTTTTTATTCAGTTCATAAAGAAAGACCTTTTTTTGAGAGTTTGACTGATTTTATGTGTTCTGGTCCCGCTGTTGTAATGGTTTTGGCAGGAGAGAATGTCATTGCCAAAAACAGAGAACTCATGGGGGCAACCAACTATAAGGAGGCTGCCGAAGGGACCATTCGCCGGGATTTTGCAACCGATATTGAAAAAAATATTGTTCACGGTTCTGACTCTCCTGAAACTGCCGCCTATGAAATTGCCTATTTTTTTAACCAGCTGGAAATGACAGGCTGATGCCTGATAAAATCAATCTTGAAAACATTAGTATCATCCTGCAACGGCCCCGCTTTCCCGAAAATATCGGGGCCGCTGCACGAGCGATCCGCAATATGGGCATTGGAAATCTCATTGTTGTTCAACCAAACAACTACGATACGGAGAAAGTTCTAAAAATGGCCACCCATGCGGCCCGGGATGTGGTGGAACGTATAACGATTTGTGATGATTTAGAATCTGCGCTTTCGCAATGCCAATATATTGTAGGAACTACTGCCCGTTTGGGATCCAGACGTCAGGTCATTCAGTCACCCTCCCGATTGGCCCAATATCTGGTGCCTATTTCCCATGAAAATCAGATTGGAATCCTTTTTGGACCGGAAGACCGTGGCCTTACCAATGAAGATATATGGAATTGCCATGTTCTGCTCAACATTCCGACCCATGAATTTTCGTCCCTGAACCTGGCTCAGGCCGTCATGGTGGTATGTTATGAGCTGTTTAAAACATCCATTATTGAAAAGCCTTCCGGCTTTACCCCTAGACTTGCCACGCATCATGAGTTGGAGGGAATGTACGAGCAGCTGAAAGAAATCCTAGTCAGGATTAATTTTCTCAATCCGGAAAACCCTGAATATTGGCTTAACAACATTCGGCAATTTTTTTCTAGATTACCGTTGCGGGCAAAAGAAGTCAGGCTGATTCGCGGTATAATCCGCCAGATTAACTGGTATGGGAAAAAATGTTATGAGGACGGTTTTAACGCATGTCGATCCGATAGTGAAAAAAAACCAGGTCAGAACACCGGCTGAAAATCCGTTGTTCAGGTTGATTTTTAATAATTCTTAAAAATTCTTGATGCCAGATCGATATCTTCCGGGCAAAATACAAACAAGCACTTTGCTTCTGGGGAAGATACAGACCCATAAACATAATTGATGTTGATGCCCTCAACTCCGAATTTATTGGAGATTTCCGCCAACGTGCCCGGTCTGTTTTCCAATTCGATTGCGATTACCGGATTGATATCATAAACGTAGTCGTTTTTAGAAAGCAAATCAATGGCTTTGTCGGTATCATCGGCTAGAAGTCGAATGAGTGCAAATTCAGCAGAATCTTTTTTTACTGAATTATAGCTGGCTGCAGATGCGATCCGTTTTAATGTTTTACCTCTGGCCTGAAAAAGATCCTTCACATAGTCGGAGGCATCCTGAATCGTCAATGCATCAATATTTATTCCATTGCCTGAAAATAGAGAAGCCAGTTTTCCTAACTCCCCTGGCACATTTTTTAAAAAAAGGGATATTTCTGTTCTAACCATTTCGGATATCCTTTGTATTGATGATGAAAGTGTTACCAGAAGAAACCAAATTTAAGATTATAGGAAGCTTATAGGAAAAATAAACGCTTAAGTCAACAACCCGGGGAAATGAAAAAAAACCGGCAAGGAATTACTGAAATTTTCAATGCCGGTTTTTTTTTGAATTAATTGGTGGATGGATATTTAGCGTTAAAGGATACAACTTTTGTTAGACCGTCTGCAGTGAAGACTGCAGAGCCTTCTTTGAGAAAAATATCGAACTCAAATCCGGGAATGGTTGTCCACCATTGCCCAAGCTGCTTTAGAGCGGCTCCGGCTCCTGTACCCATACCCTTCTCCTGGAGTTGAAAGCCACCGGTGACCAGAAGGCTCAGCATGGATTGCCTTCCGTCAAACATGGCGTGAACTCTCAGTTGATTTGTTTTTCCCGGTGGAATCCATTGGGTTTCCATGGACTGTACCGTGTTAAGATCGAATTCTTCAAAAGCCACCGTGAACTTTAAATTTTCCAATTGGATTGGAAAAGAATTAGGATTTTCCACTTCAAATATGAATGCCAGATTCAGGGGAGCTCCGTAATCTCCGGCTTCTCCGGCTGTAGGTTCAATGCTTTTTGCGAAATACCACCATCCCCAATAGTTAGCAACTTCGGCATGGGACAAGGTAACTACTGGATCCTTGAATTGGCCTTGGGTGGGTTTTGTTGCCATGCCTGAGCATCCGAACAGAAGAACACTTACTGCTAAAAACACAAAAAATGTTTTTACAAACGATGTG
Source organism: uncultured Desulfobacteraceae bacterium (assembly GCA_964478625.1). GTDB lineage: Bacteria > Desulfobacterota > Desulfobacteria > Desulfobacterales > SKZT01 > SKZT01. The sequence goes on along the minus strand of CAYZJH010000098.1, from coordinate 959 downwards.
TTATGCATATTTGCTCCCTTATGAGGTAAATAAAATTTCAAGGTTAGGTAATCCATCTTTTACGGCGTTTGTAATGCTTCACATTCCGGAAACTTTTTCTTCCCCCCACATCGGTCAGTCCCAGATAGAAATCTTTGATATCCGGATTTTGTGAAAGTTTTTCAGAGGAGTCATCCATAACAATGCGCCCGTTTTCCATGACATAGGCGTGGGGTGCAACATTTAAGGCAAGTTTCGCATTTTGTTCTACCAACAGAATAGAAATCTTCTCTTCCTGGTTGAGCTTGGTGATAATTTTAAAGATTTCATGGATCAGCAACGGAGCCAGCCCCATGGAAGGTTCATCAAGAAGAATCAGTTTCGGGTTGGTCATCAGAGCGCGTCCGACAACAGTCATCTGTTGTTCTCCACCGCTGATAAACCCGGCAATTTCATTGCGTTTTTCCTTGAGTCGTGGAAAATAGTGATACACCATTTCCAGGCCTTCTTTGATGGATCGGCCATATTTTTTCATGTGTGCGCCTACTTTCAGATTCTGCTCCACCGTCAAGTGTTCAAACACACGTCGTCCTTCAATAACCTGCACGATTCCCATTTTGGCGATTTTTTCAGGCCCCATGCGATCAATCCGTTCCCCCATGAACTCGATTGAGCCGTCAGTGACTTCTCCGTTTTCGTGTTTTAGAAGGCCTGAGATGGCCTTTAATGTGGTGCTTTTGCCGGCTCCGTTTGCCCCAAGAAGTGCAATGATTCCACCTTTGGGAACATTGATTGAAACACCCTTGATAACCAGGATGACTTCGTGATATTTAACTTCTATATTATTGATATTTAAAATGGTTTCTTGTTCACTCAACGTTTTTTGACCTCCTTGGGGGGAATAACAATTTCTACCAGCCTATCCATTCCTTTTCCCATTTTTCGGGCCATCGACTCTTCAGATCAACTTTATCAACGAT
>CAYZJH010000097.1:5609-11158 GCA_964478625.1 uncultured Desulfobacteraceae bacterium | reverse complement strand
TTTACTGGTGGCTTTCCTTATTAATACAACTTCAACTCTTTTCCCTTAATCATACCCTTTGAGTAACCTGCAAAGCCTTTGCCAGCAATTGTTCATCGTCCATGTTTTGGCATGAATAGGGGTTGGTATGGACTTGTTTGTGATCGTCGAACCTTGAGGCAAAAATGGCTTGCGGCTCAGCTTCCAGAAGGTTTAATGGTTATGTCAGTATTGGGATATGACATTACATTGCCTGGTGGCCAAATAAGCGGTATCAGTGGGAGGTCGATGCGATACTTTTGTGTGCGCAACAACAAGACAACAGCCCTGCGCACAAAGGCAACACCCTCTACGCATAAGCTATTCCCTTGTACGCAAGGAGTGGAAAAATTTTTTAATCGGAATGTTAACAGCTCTATTGCTTGCGAACCCTTTCTCCAAGAGCATGTGTTTTTCATCCATTTGAATTTTCGATGCCTCAGACATAGGTATTGCCATTGTAGCCTTTTTGCACTCTTGGTCAAGTTATTAGGGGAATGTTTATTTCGCATAACTTTATTTTGCCATAAGATTTTTCAGGTTATGATTGAAAAGGTTGCGCTTCTGATATAAACAATAATCCGTTATAGTTTCGACCTTGAGGGATTAAAAATTTACTTAAGGATATGCCTATTTTTGTTATAGTAGAAAAGATCAATCATTATGGGTATAGGCTAAACCCATTTATAATTCCTGTGAATTGGATGTTTGGACACGTCAATGGAAGTAAGTGCTTTGATTGAATTTTTGGGGCAAAATATTCATCTTTTTTTTGAAGAATTAATGAATTTAAACAAGTTATTCATGCAAAAAATGGTATAGGCAATAAAATTGGATTCTGGATCTGTCAGGTACCAAATGAAAAAGATACAATTAGAAATCCTTTTCAAACTAAGATTATCTGTTGCCCGATTTGGTGAGATGGATGGCGCCAGGTGGTGGAACACCCAGGGCATCTTAGGGCGATACGGGACTCTTGCATTGAGCCGGGGGCTTCCAAAAACACACCATTTTGCACAAGCCAAAATCGCTTTTGCCGTTGCCGCCCAAAGATGCAAAGAAATTTATTCCCGTCCAAGTATCTGCACCCTTTGGGATTTGCCGCCTGAAATCGAAGATCGGTTTAACCAAAAATGGCATGACTGGATCAATCAAGCTGAGATGTGGAACCCTGTTTTTAAAACGATTGAGGACATATCCGGGTTGGATCTTCCGGATTTACTCATGAAGCTGGATCTGGCAACCCATCAACAGATTGAAATGGTCAAGAAACTCAAACGGTCTGATGAAGGAAACTCAGTCAAGATCCCGGAAAGCAGTTCCCTGGATGAGCATCTTCTCGTCATGCTGGCCGCTGGTTTTTCTTTAGGAGAAAGCAGTAAAACAGCCGTTCCCTATTTACCGATCGATCATGTTCGATTATAAGATGTGGAAGATTAAAAGAAAACTATCCATACGACTATTACGTAAAGGCGCACTCATTGAAGAAACCTATGCGGCTTTCAGGAATTGGGATCTTGCTGCTTCATTTAAAAGCAACATCGCCAATATACGGAACCGGAACACTATCGCCGCCACCAATGAAAAATGGCTGCATGAGATCATAACAACCTTGTCCAGCCGATTTGCTGATAATGAAAGCATTGAACCCCTGGTCATTCTGGCCAGGTGCGGCCTGGCAATCGATAAATGGAGATCATGCCTGCTTTGGCATATCGGAAGAACCGATTATCTTTATTACCAATTTGCAACTCAATGGCTGTATGACCGATACCAGGATGGCACATACTTCATTTTGACAAAAGATGTACTTCCTTTTGTAAAAAACATTACGGACGGCCGAATTGCCTCCGGTGGCAATCTAACGGAATATGGCGCTTTGCGGGCCGCAAGAGATCTTTTACGAATGGCTGCGGAATTTGGCATTGTGAAAGGCAAAGTCAAAAAAAAATTCTCCGGCTACCACATGCCACAGGAAGCATTTTTATATGTTCTACATGGGCTGGCGGAAACCGTTGACAACACGCAACAGATAATGGATTCCAAAGACTGGCATCTCTTTTTAATGGACAGTATGGATGTGGAGCGGGAAATTTTCAGGCTTCACCAATACAAAGCGCTTGAGTATCACATCGCTGGTAGTATTGCTCAGCTCAAATTGCCGAATGCATCTTTAAAAGAATACGCAAGGGAACTTATGGTATGAGCCAATGGAAACAAAGGCTGATCAATGGCCTGGAACCGGTGTTAAAACTGTCTGATCCACGACCCAAAATAAGTGCTTACAACAACATGCCTTATGCTATTTTTCGCTATCCGCCGGAAGACGAATTTTCAGTTAGAGCCGAAATCACCCTGCTTCAAACCAGGCTGGAACAGGCCGGAAAAAAGATCACCCGGATTTCTTTGGCCCGCTGCCTGGAAACATCCCTGGAGGCCGAGTCAATCACCATTAAAGAAATTTCAGAGCTGGAATTTTCATTGGGAACCAATAAGGTTATCGAAACGATCCATAACATTCTCAGTGACTACCAGCCACTGGATCGACTGGTTCTGAAGCAGATGCCCTCCTCTTGTGATCCGACCCGTGATATTGTCTTTATCGTTCGGGCAGGTGCTCTTTTCCCTTTTTACCGCACGTCATCCCTGCTGGAACAAATGATGGGCACCGTTCAGGTTCCTGCTGTTTTGTTTTATCCCGGAGAAATGGATGGTGCTGCGGGTTTACGTTTCATGGGCATTCTGGATGCGGAACATAACTACAGGCCCAAAATTTTTTAAAGGTGGAAGACGATGCACATCAAGGAATTGTTTGCCAATAAAATCGACCGGCATATCGAAGAAGTCATCAAGGTGGACCAGACCGATGATGATATTGTTCGTGATGAAATCAGGGAATATGTGGCCACCGATTCGATTTGCAAACATTACAGCACCATTTTCAATCGCTATTGGGAAACACCTCAAAAGCCTCATGAAGGTGTCGGGGTCTGGGTATCCGGGTTTTTCGGATCCGGAAAATCAAGTTTTGCCAAAAATCTTGGCCTGACTATTGAAAATCATACCCTGAAAGGTGAAAGTGCCGCATCGTTATTTGGAAAGCAAACCGGAAATGAAGAAATACAGGTGCTGCTTTCAAACATCTCCGAACACATTCCCACCAAAGCTGTCATTTTTGACATTTCCACAGACCGTGGGATTCGCTCTGGCAATCAGACCCTTACGGAAATCACATACCGTCTTTTTCTCGAAAGCCTCGGATATGCCAAAGATTTGGATCTTGCCGAGTTGGAAATCACACTGGAGGAAGAAGGCAAGCTGGAGTTGTTCAAAAAGACTTTTAACAAGCTTTACAGCAGAGATTGGGACCGGGAAAAAGGAAAAGTTGTCTTTGCCATCGGATGGGCAGGCAGGATCATGCATGAAATGGATCCTGAAACCTACGCCACGCCGGATTCGTGGAGCCAGGGGGCAAAAAACCGGGCGGATATCACCCCTAACCTGCTGGCCGAACGCTGCAAATTGCTCATGGAAAGGCGGAAACCCGGTAAAAGTCTGGTATTTGTGATTGACGAGGTCGGGCAATTTGTCGCCCGCGATATCCAGAAAATGCTGGATCTGGCAGGACTGGTGCAAAGTGTGGGGCGTGTGGGCCGGGGTAAAATTTGGATTGTGGTTACCTCTCAGGAGCAGTTGAATGAACTGGTGGGAGGACTTGATGACAGAAGGGTGGAACTGGCCCGTCTCATGGACCGGTTTCCTCTGCAAATCCATCTGGAGCCCTCTGACATTTCAGAAGTCACCAGTAAACGGATTTTATCCAAGAATGCACCGGCACAAAAAATTTTGCGTGAACTTTTTTCAGCCCATCGGGGCAGGCTTAGGGAAAACACCCGCATGACGGCCGATATCAAACTGCCGGAACTTTCCACGGAGACTTTTACAGACCTTTACCCGATGCTTCCCTATCAGATCGACCTTATTATTCAAATCGTATCAGGACTCCGGACCCAGGGTGGGGCTGCACGTCATGTGGGCGGCGCCAACCGCACCATTATCAAATTGGCCCAGCAGCTTCTGATCCATCCGGAAACCAGTCTTGCCGACAAACCCGTTGGAACTCTGGCCAGAATCGATCAGATATATGACCTTGTTGCCGGCAATATTTCCAGCGAAATCCGCGGCAAAATTGCAAATATCAGAAAAGAAGTGTCCCATCCCCTTGCCCAGCCTGTAGCCAAGGCAATTTGTCTGTTACAGTTTGTCAAAAGTGTGCACCGTACCGCCGAAAATATTGCCGCCACATTGCATGAGTCCGTGGATGGGGATTCCAGGATTGCTGAAGTGCGGGAGGCCCTGGAGGCCTTAAAAAGCGCCCATAAGGTGCGTGAAGGAGATGACGGGTACCGGATACCGACACCGGCGGAAGACGATTGGGAGCGGATACGCCTGGGTTTGCCCAACCCGAAATTTGGAGATATCAGCCGGATTCATGGAGATATTGTTCATGGTTTCTGGCAGCCGCAACCTTCTCATGAGCTTCAGGGCACAAAACTGTTCAAAGCCGGCCTTACCCTGAACGGCCGACATATCAGCGACGGGGATATCATGGTTCATCTGGCCCTGGCGGAAACCGGGAAGGAATTTGAAAATCAGACCTCCGAGATGCGTAAGCGAAGCCAGAATGAAACCAACGGTATTTTTTGGACCGTCCCGGTCGATGATGCCATCGATAGGGAAACTGTCGAGATTTTCCGTTCCAAAGAAATGCTTTCAAAAAAAGGGCGGGGACCCCAGACCAGGGATGAAAGTGCTTTGGTGGCGGAAGAAAAAATTCGTTTGCGCCGCCATGAAGATGAACTCAAGCGCTTACTCAGACAGGCCTGTTTATCCGGTGCCGTCTTTTTCCGCGGCAATGACCGAAGCCCGCAAACCGGAGTGGACAGTGTTAAAAAAGCGGTGGAATCCATTATGGCCAGTGCACTTCCGGAGGTATTTCACCGGTTTGGGGAAGCTGCTGCCCGCATCAGAAAACAGGATCTGGACAGTTTGATGACCACGGAAAACCTTCGGGGCCTGACACCGGTCTTTTCATCTTTGCACTTGCTTAGAGATGAAGGAGGACAGGTTGTTTTCAACACGGAACAAAATCCCTTGTCCGAAGTCTTTGCCAGGATAAAAAATCGCACGGATTACGGTGAAAACGCAGGCGGCAAATATCTGGAAACAGAGTTCTCCAAAGAACCATTCGGCTGGGAATTTGATACGGTCAGACTTTTTACCGTTTGTCTTCTTCGGGCAGGGGCCATTGCAGCCACCAGCAAAGGCGGATTAATCGAATCCGCTCTGAGCGTGGATGCCAAAAACACGTTTTCCAATAACAATTTGTTTCGCCAGGCATCTTTTCACCCCAAGGTGGGGATTGATTTTACCGAGCTTCTAAAGGCCAATGAAAACGTTAAAGATGTTTTCGGCGGAGAGATTCCGGATCTTAACCAGTCCGTGGTTGCGGAAACTATTCGTTTAAAGAC
>CAYZJH010000097.1:0-5509 GCA_964478625.1 uncultured Desulfobacteraceae bacterium | reverse complement strand
GAGAGATTCCGGATCTTAACCAGTCCGTGGTTGCGGAAACTATTCGTTTAAAGACCGGTGAACGTGAAAAGGAGGTACAGGATCAATACCATGTTCTTGTGACCCATGCACTGCCGGGATCTGAAATACTGGCGGATGCCGTCGATATGATACGGGCTGTTCGTACCGGCAGCGAAGAACAGACGATCCTGTTATTCAACAGCCAGTGCAAGGAATTAAAAGAAGCCGTCAAAAGGGCGGCTGAACTGACCCGGCACCTCACGGAACCAGCCCGTGCTGACTTAAAACGTGCCGGGAAAGTGATCACCAACATGTGGCCTTTTCTTGCCAAAGAACCGGATTTGGAACCATCTTTTACTGAAAAGGCGGAAAAGCTGATGGACCTTCTTGCCCGTGAAACCTTTTTCCGGGAACTGCCCGCCATTGACCAGCTTTCTCGGGACCTTGAAAAAGAATTTCAAAGCCGGTTTCATGAAGCAGCCACTTCAAGAAAAAATTGCTATGCCGATGCCCTTGAAAAACTGGAAAAGACACCGGGCTATGAAAAACTTTCTCAAGAGCAGCAAAAAGTGATCCGGGACCCCCTTGAACCTTATGTTACCATGGATCCGGATTTGTCCATGGGGATTTCACAGTTGCGGGCCGATATCGATGCGGTTACCAGCCGGTTCAACAAGACCGTGGAAGAAATGATGCGGTTATTGGACGGCACCCGGGTTGTCCGGGTCAATGTGGCGGAGTACTTTCTAGGAGGCATCGAAACAGAGGAACAACTGGATGCGGCCCTTTCAGGTTTACGCGAGGAATGCGAACGGTACATCGGGGCCGGGAAAAAAGTGCTTATCCAATAATTTTTTAAATTTATGACCATATCATTTTTATTTAAGCAAATTGAAATAAGAGGAATGAACCTGTTTTTAATTTCAAAAAACGGCCACTTTTTGAAATTAAAAAGTAAAAAAGTCTTCTAATTGTCATGGACTGAAATCAAATGCAGAAACAGAAATTTAAAAACCGGGCGGGAGTTTATATTAAACAGCCAACAGGATATTCCGCTTTTATTCCCGAAAACTTGCCTCCGACCCCTTCTGTATTGATGGATCGTGAATTGACACGCCTTTTATCGGATGCCGACAGGGCTCTTGGACGTCTGGATGGTGTAGCTACCGTGTTACCCAACCCGGATTTGTTTGTGGCCATGTACGTTAAACAGGAGGCCGTTTACAGTTCTCAAATTGAAGGTACCCAAAGCACACTTGAAGATGTCCTGGAGCATGAGGCGGAGGCTTTAAAACAAGGCAGGCCCGAAGATGTTGCGGAGGTAATGAATTATATAAGAGCCATGAATTATGGGATTGACCGACTGAGAAAACTTCCTTTGAGTCTCCGTTTGGTCAGAGAAATTCATGCCGAATTGTTAAAAAATGTCCGGGGTGGGGAGCGAACTCCCGGTGAGTTCAGAAAATCCCAGAACTGGATCGGACCATCAGGCTGTAGTTTAAATCAGGCTGAATTTGTTCCGCCGCCACCTCATGAAATGCTCAAAGCCCTGGATAACTTTGAAAAATTTCTTCACGATAAAGAGTCTCTACCTGTTTTGATTCACTGCGGACTTGCCCATGCACAATTTGAAACGATCCATCCATTTCTGGATGGAAACGGACGTATAGGCCGATTGCTGATCACGTTTCTCCTCTGCGAACGCAATATTCTCCACAGACCATTACTCTACCTGAGCCTTTTTTTAAAAATGCATCGCCTGGAATATTATGAACGGCTGATGAGGGTTCGTAATGAAGGAAATTGGGAACAATGGCTGAAGTTTTTTCTTAAGGGAATTTATTCAGCAAGTCAGACAGCCACTGAAACCGCCCGGGCAATTTTAAAGCTTCGGGATGATCATCGCGATGTTGTATTTCAAATGGGTGGAATGAGTGCCAACGCTTTAAAATTGCTGGATCATTTATTTCACAAACCCATAGTTTCAATAAAATCTGCTCAAACGGTCATGGATGTCTCATACAACACCGCTTCCACCATAATCCAACAGATGGCGGAAGCTGGAATTATCAATGAAATAACCGGAAAACAAAGATATCGATTATTCCGGTATGACAAATATATTAATTTATTCCATCAGCAAACAATGCCGGATTATTCCGATGAAAACCGGTCCGGCAACAGTGCAGAATAAAGAAACCCGGTAAATACAAGCCCGGTAAATACAAAATGGACAAATCAATCCGAAATCTGATTCAAAAAGCCACCCAGGATGCCAGACGTCTGCTGGAGGCCGAATTTGCCGGGCAACTGGAAGGAACCTTTGATATTCTTCCCGACGGGCATATGGCACCGTTTCCCGGAAAGCACTTATCCGATAAACAAAAGATTATCCGTGAAAAAATCACGGCAGCCATTGCCCATGAAAAAGCAGGGGGTGTTTCTGATGCCGGGGCGGTGGCCGGTTATCTTCGGGAAGTTTGTTTTACCACATTGAACCGGCTTGCAGCATTAAAAATGCTGGAAGCCCGGGACCTGGTTCAGGAGTGCGTTTCAAAAGGAGACCAATCCGCCGGTTTTAAGGAGTTTTGCGGGCTTGCACCGGGTCTGGCCGTGTTTCCGGACAAAGGATACCGGCTTTATATCGAAAGCCTGTTTGACGAGTTGGGAACCGAAATCCGCGTTTTATTCGACCGCCGTGATCCGGCATCTCTGCTCTGGCCTGGAAAAAAAGCGCTGGATGGGGTTCTTGAAATTTTCAACCGGCAGGAAATCGAAAGTATCTGGGCCGAGGATGAAACCATCGGATGGATATATCAGTATTTCAATAGTGCCGAAGAACGGAAGAAAATGCGGGAAGAATCCGCTGCTCCGCGAAACAGCCGGGAACTGGCGGTGCGCAACCAGTTTTTCACCCCGCGCTATGTGGTGGCATTCCTGACCGATAACACCCTGGGCCGCATCTGGTACGAAATGTGTCAGGGAAACACCCGGCTTAAGGATTACTGCCGATACCTGGTGCGCCGTCCTGTGGAAGTATTTCTGAAACCCGGTGAAACTGCCCCGGAAACTATCTCCCGGGATGATCTGAGCCAGGAGGAACTTCTTAAACAGCCGGTTTACATTTCCCACCGGCAACTCAAGGATCCCCGCGACATCAAAATGCTGGACCCAGCCTGCGGGTCACTCCATTTTGGGATCTATGCCTTTGACCTGTATGAAATTATCTATGAAGAAGCCTGGGAACTGGAATCTTTGCTTGGAAAAGAGTCTTTTGTCCGCTCTTCGGGGCTATTGCCCCTCACGGAAACTTATGGGGATAAAGATGCTTTTCTGATGGACATGCCCCGGTTGATCATCGAACACAATATTCACGGCATCGACATCGATTCCCGGGCGGTCCAGATCGGAACACTGGCTTTGTGGATGCGCGCCCAGCGTTCTTGGCAGCGCCTTGACATAAAAGCCGCCGACCGTCCCCGTATTCAACGGTCGAACATCGTGACCGCCGAACCCATGCCCGGTGAAAAGGATATGCTCAAAGAATTTACCGCCGGTCTTTTTCCCCGTGTTTTGGGGCAGCTTGTGGAAGAGATATTTGACAAGATGAAGCTTGCCGGCGAGGCAGGATCATTATTGAAGATCGAGGAAGAAATTAAGAACGAGGTGGCCAAGGCTCGTCATCAGTGGTTGAGTGTCCCCAAACCGGAACAGCTTCTGCTGTTTTCTGACCAAAATGGTCCAAAACCCAAACAACAGCAATTGAAATTTGATCTTTCGGGCATTACCGATGAAACCTTTTGGGAACAGGCAGAAGACCGCATTCTGGATGCGCTGAAAAAATATTCGGAACAGGCTGAAAATGGTCGCAATGCGCACCGCCGCTTGTTTGCTGAAGATGCCGCCCGGGGATTTGCATTTATTAATCTGTGCCGAAAAAGATATGATGTGGTGTTGATGAATCCACCGTTTGGGGATTTTTCTAAAAAATACAAAGCGTATGCTCGAACCGGTTACCCGGACAGTTATAACGACATCCTCGGCGCTTTCGTCGAGCGCTGGCTCCTATGTTTAGAAGATCACGGGCGACTCGGAGCGATCACATCTCGGACATGCTTTTACCTTGTCAGCTTTACCGACTGGCGGGAGAAGGTAATCCTCGCTGAGGCGGCATTAACCGCGGTGGCAGATCTTGGACAGGGCGTTATGGACGATGCAATGGTCGAGGCAGCCGCCTATATTCTCGAACGTTCGCGCCCAACGGTGGTCATACCCTTTATCCGATCGATTGCCGAGCGGGATCGGCAGGCGGTCGTCGGCTGCTGCATTTCCGCCATCAATACCGCTGCATCAGAACCGCACCTGTTTCTTGTGCGGCAAGACACATTCCGGAAGCTCGCAGGCGCACCGTTCGTATATTGGACGAAGTCGGATGATCTTGACCGCTTCGCGGCATTGCCCACATTCGAGCCCGAGGCGGCTGAAGTGCGTGTTGGACTGCAAACTGGGGACGATCCTCGTTTTGTCCGCGCTGTTTGGGAGGTGGCGGAAAAAGATACTCAGTTTGTCTATTACCCTACCAACGGTGAAACTAATTGCCGACTCGATGACCCCATTGTTCTTGCCTATCAGCAACGCCGAAAAGCTGGGACGCTGCGCTGGGCGTTCCATGTCAAATCAGGTGCCTCGCAGCCTTGGTATTCACCAATAACCTTGAAGATCGTCTGGTATCAAGATGGTTCTCAGCTTCGAAATTTTCGTGATGCCCAGGGCAAGCTCCGTTCCCGCCCGCAGAACATAGCTTACTACTATCGACCCGGCTTCAGTTGGACCCGGCGGGCGGCCCGCTTCTATCCCTACGTGATTCCGGGGAACTGTATCCCTTCAGTGAGCCGTTATATGGCCTTCCCCGAGCAAGGAATGGACTTCGACACCCTTGGGGTCTCGGCGTCCCGCATTGCTTCCGCTTTTATGCGATTCTATGGTGAGAAATTCCAATGGCCAAATTTCCTCGTCGAAAATCTTAAAAAGCTGCCTTGGCCGGAACTTCGAGATAATGCCAAGCGCTTTTTTCGAAGATTGATCCAGCAGCAGGTTGAGCAGCGGCAACGAGCTTATATGAACCACGAGCCCTTCCAGGAGTTTCTGCTTCCCATCAAGGTAAAGGACTTCTCAAACCGTGGTCGCTCCCTTGTTTTCGATCCTAAAACGCTTCTCGGCGAAGAGGGAGAGCGGCTCGTTGCTGAGGCATATGGATTTGACCAAACAGCAGCGATGCGCATCGAACGCGATGTTGTCGAGGCTCTTGAGTGTCAGCATGGAATTGCTGTATTGGCGGAAAATGCAGAAGAGGAAAACGGTGAACAGGAAACCGATGAAGACATTGATTTCGTTCTCGATTTCTCAGAGCAGGCGCAGGTCGAGGACTTGCTCTCCTATTTTGTCGGCTGTGTTTTCTGCCGCTGGGACATCCGCATCGCCCTCGACCCATCGCTCGCCCCAAAACTTC
>CAYZJH010000096.1:0-11300 GCA_964478625.1 uncultured Desulfobacteraceae bacterium | reverse complement strand
AATTTTTATAAAAAAGGGCCGGGTAACAACCCGACCCTTTTTTATACGGTGACGTTTTCCGTTATTTTTTTTCTTTGCCCACCTCAGCCATCATCTTGTACATGGCGTATTTATCGGCCACCTCTTCTTCAATTTTGGCTCTTAGGCGTTTGGATTCTTCCGGAAAGCTCTTTTCCAGAGCCGCAAACCGGGTTTCTCCACCCAGAAAATCCTGAAGAGTTCCATCCGGGGCCTTTGAATCCAGAGTAAAAGGATTTTTTCCCTCTTTGATCAATTCCGGATTGTACCGGTAAAGGGGCCAGTATCCGCAATCCACGGCCAGCTTGCCTTCTAGCTGGGATTTGCCCATGCCTTTGCGGATACCCTGGTTGATGCAGGGCGCATAGCAGATGATCAGGGAGGGTCCGGGGTATTTTTCCGCTTCCACAAAGGCTTTGAGCGTCTGATTTTTGTTCGCCCCCATGGAAATGGACGCCACGTAAACATACCCGTAACTCATGATCATCCGGCCCAGATCTTTTTTGCCGATTTTTTTACCGGATGCCGCGTATTTGGCAATGGCGCCGGTTGGGGTGGCTTTGGAGGACTGGCCGCCGGTATTGGAATACACTTCCGTATCCAACACCAGAATGTTCACGTCTTCTCCCGAAGCCAGAACATGATCCACTCCTCCGAATCCGATATCATAGGCCCATCCGTCTCCGCCGAACACCCAGTGGGATTTTTTAACGAACAGATCTCTATCTTCGTAAATCTCCCTTAGCAGACCGGTCTGGTCTTTGAGCAGATTTTTTAATACCAGTCCGTATTTTGCGGATTCCTCGGCATTGTCCTTTCCGGCCAACCAGCCTTTCAGGGCGTCTTTCAGGGCGGTTGACAGTTTTGTTTCCAGGACTTTTTGAACCTTGGCGGCCAGGGTGTTTCGTCTGGTTTTGGTAGCCAGCATCATACCGTACCCGTATTCGGCCGCGTCTTCGAACAGGGAACTGGCCCAGGCCGGCCCTTCTCCGTTACTGTTGGTGCAATAAGGCGTGGACGGCGCAGACCCGCCCCAGATGGAGGAACATCCGGTCGCGTTGGCAATGGTCATGCGTTCGCCGAAAAGCTGGGTCAGCAGCTTCACATAGGGGGTTTCACCACATCCGGCACAGGCACCCGAGAATTCGAGCAAAGGCTGATACATCTGGCTGCCCTTGACCGTTTCCCGTTTGAGAAGGTCGGTTTTGAAAGGAATGGTTTTTGAAAATTGATGGTTGACCGCCTGCACGTCCGCCTGGGTGTCCAGCGGTTTCATGACCAAGGCCGGGGTTTTGGCCGGACAGATATCGGCACAGTTTCCACATCCCTGACAATCCAGGGGGTTTACCTGAATTCTGAACTGATAGGGTTCCATTTCCTTACCCTTGCCGTCGACGGTGATGAAAGCTTTGGGTTTGCCTTTGAGTTCTTTTTCCGTCGCCACTATCGGAATGATGGCGGCATGGGGACAGACAAAAGCGCACTGGTTGCACTGGATGCAATTTTCCGGGATCCATTCGGGCACGTCGATGGCCACGCCTCGTTTTTCATACTGGGCCGTTCCCTGTTCAAAAATTCCATCCGGCGTGAACGCGCTCACCGGCAGGTCATCGCCGCCCTGGCTGTTGATTTTGCGCATTACTTGATCTACAAAAGGTGTGGCTTTTTCAACGGACTTTTCCTGGGTCGCGGCTTCTTTCCAGGATTTGGGAACCTTGATTTCGATGAGATTGTCAAGGGTTTTGTCAACGGCTTCGATGTTCATGGAAACCACTTTTTCACCCTTTTTGCCGAACATGACCTTGATATCATCCTTGAGCAGGCTGATGGCTTTTTCAACCGGAAGCACATTGGCGAGTTTGAAAAAGCAGGTCTGCATGATCATGTTGATGCGACCGCCCAGACCGGCTTCTTTTGCGATCTTGACCGCATCGATATTGTAGAATTTCAGTTTTTTCTCATAAATGGTTCGCCTCACATCTCCGGGAATGTGTTTTTCCATTTCTTTGACGGTCCAGGGCGAATTCAAAAGAAAGGTGCCGCCGTCTTTGATGCCTTTGAGGACATCATAAATTTCCACGTAATTGGATTTGTGGCAGGCAATGAAATCCGCCTGGTCGATCTGATAGGTGGATTGAATGGGCACGTCCCCGAATCTCAGGTGGGAAACGGTGAGTCCGCCGGATTTTTTTGAATCATAGGCAAAATATCCCTGGGCATATTTATCGGTATTGTCCCCGATAATGGCGATGGCGCTCTGGTTGGCCCCTACCGTTCCATCCGAACCCAGCCCCCAGAATTTAGCGGCAATGGTTCCTTCAGGCGCAGGATTGAATCCGGTTTTCACCTCGAGGGAAGTATGGGTCACGTCGTCTACGATGCCTACGGTGAAATGGTTTTTGGGCTGAAAGGATTTCATGTTGTCATAAACGGCTTTTATCATATTGGGCGTGAACTCTTTGGAAGACAGCCCGTACCTGCCGCCGACGATCTTGGGCGTCAGGCCGTGTTCCATGAAGGCCGTGCACACATCCGTATAAAGGGGTTCACCCAGTGCGCCCGGCTCCTTGGTTCTATCCAGAACCGTAATGGTTTCCGCCGTCGCCGGAACGGCCATTAGAAAGCTTTCCCGATCAAAAGGCCGATACAAACGGACTTTTACCAGTCCGTAACGCTCGCCGTCGGCATTGAGCCGGTTGATGGATTCCTCTATGGCTTCACACCCGGATCCCATGGCCACCACCACTTTGTCGGCGTCCGGGTGACCCACATAGTCAAAAAGACGATAATGGCGTCCGGTCAGAATGCCGACCTTTTTCATATATTCTTTGACGATGCCCGGCACTTTTATATAATAGGCATTAGCCGCTTCCCGTCCCTGAAAATAAATATCCGGGTTCTGGGCCGTTCCCCGGGTGTCCGGATGTTCCGGGTTCATGGACCGGCGTTTGAATTCACGGTAGGCATCATAATTAAAGAGAGAGGCCATGTCTTCATAAGCGATCATTTCTATCTTCTGAATTTCATGGGAAGTCCTGAACCCATCATAGAAATGAAGGAAGGGCACACGGGCGTCCATCGTAGATAGATGAGCCACCAGAGCCATGTCCTGGGCTTCCTGTACAGAGCTGGAGGCCAGCATGGCAAAACCGGTCTGCCGAGCGGCCATGACATCCTGGTGGTCACCGAATATGGACAGGGCGTGGGCTGATATGGATCGGGCCGTCACGTGAAAGACACAGGGCAAAAGCTCTCCGGATATTTTGTACATATTGGGTAATTTGAGCAACAGTCCCTGGGAAGCGGTAAACGAGCATGTCAATGCCCCGGCCACCAGTGATCCGTGAACGGCTCCGGCTGCTCCGGCTTCCGATTGCATCTGCTTGATGTTCAATACCTGGCCGAAAATATTTTTTCTTCCCTTGGAGGCCCAGGTATCGGCTATTTCTCCCAGGGGACTGGACGGCGTAATGGGGTATATGGCGGCCACTTCACTCATGGCATAGGCCACATGCGTCGCCGCCGTATTGCCGTCTATGGTCTGCATTATTTTTTTCATATTTTGTCTCCTCGTTTTTATTTCATTGAAAATGGTTTCTATTTAAAGCATAACCCTTAAGTCATACATTAATTGACGCGATAAGTAAATAACTGAAGTAAAATCAATAGGTAAGGTGTCTGAAACCCCAAAAACGCCGTCCAAAGGCCTTTCCGGATAAAAACTTAATCATATCCAAACCAATGAATTTATGATATAAAAGCTGGATGTCCAAAATTAGTTTTTCAATTGGACCCGTATTTTTTGATGATTTCAAAAGGACTTATTTATGGGATTTTTGTCTTCCACCCAATCCATTTGCCGCTATCATATTGAAGGGACCATCAACGACCCTGTAACCGATCAGATCCGTGCGGCTCTTATCCAAAACGCCATACCCCTTCCGGAAAATGAATTTGAAGAGCTGTCAGCCGGCTGGACTCCCTTTGAAAGCCCTTATCAGCCTGATTTTGAAAAATTTCCATTTCAATTCGGCACTTATTTTTTATTTTCTTTGAGAATCGATAAAAAATCCATTCCCGCAAAACTCATTCAAAAGCACATGGCCCTCGAAACCTCCAGAAAATTGGAAGCATCAGGCCGGGACTTTATTTCAAAAAACGAAAAAACGGAAATAAAGGAACAGGTCATGGACCTGCTTTTGAAGAAAATCCCATCCATCCCGAGTATTTACGAAATTCTTTGGCATTATGAAGAAAAAATCCTTTATTTTTTCACCACCCGGAAAGACGCCAACGAACTTTTTGAAACCCTTTTCTTTAAAACTTTCAAACTGAAACCCATCCGGATTTTCCCCTATACAATCATTGAAACCGGATCCAGGTATTCCGATACTCAAAAAGACCGGATTTTATCTTTAACGCCCATGAAATATAAAAGGTAATCCAATGCTGGATATTGCTGCCGCTTACAACAAATATAAATTTCTTGGAAATGATTTTCTGACCTGGATCTGGTATATGATCGAAACCGGTCCGGACCTCTCCCTTTTTTTATCCTCCAAAGACAGAATAACTCTTGAAATAGGTAATTCCCTCATTCTTGAAAACAAGCTCGGAGACAACTCCATAGAAAAAATAAGCATCAAAGGGGATCAGGCCGGGCTGGAAGAAGGGACAACCGCATTGAAAAAAGGTGCCTGGGTTACCCAGATCAATCTGATCTGCAAAATCAATGAAGATGAATACCGTTTCACCTTGAAAGGGGAAAGTTACAACTTGACGGGTCTTAAAACCCCTAAAACAGACCTTTCCGCTACCGGAGACGAGATGGAAGGCCTGATCCTGGAAAAAGCCTTTTTATGTTTCAGAATATGCGAGGTTATTGACAGTCTTTTTTTGAAATACATAGACCAGAGAATCTCCGAAGACTGGAATGACAAAGTATTAAAGGATATTCAGAAATGGGTCGGATCGTTTTAAATCCCTGTTCAAAATCAGACCGGTTTTGAACACATGAAAATCCATGTGCTAAAAACAGACTTTTATGCCCTGAAAATAAACAGGTTTTTGATGAGTAACTTTCTTAAAAAGAATTAATAATTCAATATGTTATTTATTTTTCAACATATCAACACCCCTTATTGTCATTATTATTTTTAAACTTTTATTAAAAATTAAAGTAGGATTGATAAAGCGCGTGTTTTGCGATAAATATCTATGATTTCAATTTTTTAAACAGAGGTTGCGAAATGAAAATTTCATTTCATAAAAAAGAAATGGCGGAAGTGCTTTCAAAAATCCAGGGTCTGACCGGACGAAAAACCAGCCTCAGCATCACTTCAGACGTTCTGATCAAAGCCGTTGGATCGACTGTTTCCATAATGGCCACGGATATGGAAACCGTTTTTTTCGGTACATACGAAGCCGATGTGGAACAAGAAGGTATCTTATGTATCAATTCAAAAAAATTTTATGAAATCGTCCGGGAATATCCTGACCCTGAAGTGATTGTAAACGAAGTTGAAAATAGATGGGTCGAAATCGGAAAAGGGGACTGCCTTTACCATATCGTTTCGTCAAACCATGAAAATTTTCCAGAAGCGCCTTTGATCGAGGAAGTGAATTTCATCGAGATTCATTCAAAAGATCTTCGAAAAATGATCGAGATGTCTTCCATTGTAGGGTATTCAGGCGAAGAAAAACGTATTTATGTGCTGGGCTCACTCATCGAAAAGGTTCAACAGGAAGGAGTGGATAAGATCCGGATCGTATCCACGGATTCCAAACGCCTTCATTGTTATGATGCGGATTTCAAAGGAACCCTGGATCTGCCCGAAGAGAAAGTGATCATTCCGAAAAAAGGTTTGTCCGAGATCGCCAAATTTATTGATGGGGATCAAGACATGATCAAGGTGGGCATCAAGAACAATCATTTCATTTTCAAAGATGAAAACGAATCTTTGATGATAAAGCTTCTGGAAGGCGAATACCCGGATTATCATGTCGTAATTCAGCACGCAGACATGATGCAGGTGGAAATGGACAAGTCCATGTTTTCAACCTTGATGAAACGGATTTCCATCCTGACGTCGGATGAATATAAAAGCGTGATTATGAATTTCAAAGACAATGAACTCATCGTTACCATCACGAATCCGCAGATAGGTGAATCCAAGGAAAGAATCATGATCCCGTTCTCCGGAGAAGAAATAAAAAGCGCTTTTAACCCGAAATATTTCATGGACGCTCTGAGTCTGTTTGATGACAGCACAGTGGTTCTGCACCTGAGAGACAGCAGAAGCGCCTGTATCATCAAAGGATTTGACAATAAAAAACTGCTGTGTGTGATCATGGCGATGTATATATGATGAATGACGGTAAAATGACAAAAGAATACAGTGCGGGCAGTATAAAAGTTCTGGAAGGTCTTGAGGCGGTTCGGAAAAGACCCTCCATGTATATCGGCAATGTGGATGTGGAAGGTCTGCATCACCTGGTATATGAAGTGGTGGACAACAGCATTGACGAGGCTATGGCCGGTCATTGCGATACCATTCAGGTGACCGTTCATCCCGACAACCGGGTTAGCGTTCTGGATAACGGCCGAGGTATTCCCGTTGAAATGCACGAGACGGAAAAAATACCGGCCTGTGAAGTGGTCATGACCAAGCTTCATGCAGGTGGAAAATTCGACAAGGATTCCTACAAGGTATCCGGCGGATTACATGGTGTGGGAATTTCAGTCGTTAATGCCCTGTCCATTCAGTTGAATATGGAAGTTTACAAAAACGGGAAAATCTACCATCAAACCTATTCCAGAGGCCATAAACAGACCGAGTTGACCATGATCGGCACAACGGAAAAAAGGGGCACCAAGATAACGTTTTCCCCGGATTTCACCATCATGAACCCCAATGAATTCAACTATGAAACCCTTTCCAGGCGGATGAGAGAATTGGCGTTTCTGAACAAAGGGGTTCGAATTATCATTGAGGATGAGAGATCGGCTGAAAAAGATGATTTCTATTACGAAGGCGGGATTGTGTCATTTGTCGAATTTCTGAACCGATCCTGCACACCGCTCCATGACCCCATTCACATTGAAGGGGATAAAAAAGACGTGCAGATAGAGGTGGCGATTCAGTATAACGACACCTTCAAGGAAAAACTCTATTCCTTCGCCAACAATATCAGGACCATAGAAGGCGGGGCACACGTATCCGGATTCAAGGCCGCGCTGACCCGGACCGTCAATGCCTATCTTACCTCGGGCGACAATAATATTCCCAAAAACATGCAGAGCCTCAAGATCAGCGGGGATGACATGAGGGAAGGCCTGGCCGTGATTATTTCCGTCAAACTAATGGAACCCCAGTTTGAAGGACAGACCAAGACCAAGCTGGGCAACAACGAAATAAAGGGAATCGTTGAATCCCTTATGAATGAAAAACTGGGTCATTACCTGGAAGAAAGTCCGGCCGTGGCCCGAAAGATCATTGCCAAGGCGGTAGATGCGGCCAGGGCCAGAGATGCTGCCAAAAGAGCCAGGGAGCTGGCACGAAAAAAAGGAACCCTTCTGGATTCATCTCTGCCTGGAAAACTCGCGGAATGTCAGTATGCCGATCCGGCGGAACGGGAATTGTTTCTGGTAGAGGGAGATTCGGCCGGGGGGAGCGCAAAACAGGGAAGAGACAGACGTTTTCAGGCTATTCTGCCCCTCAAGGGTAAAATATTAAATGTTGAAAAAGCCAGGTTCGACAAAATCATCCGGAGTGACGAGATCAAGAATATGATCACGGTTCTGGGTACCGGGGCAGGACGTGAAGAATATGATATCGAAAAGATACGGTATCATAAAGTAGTGATCATGACCGACGCCGATGTGGACGGATCCCATATCCGAACTCTTCTTCTGACTTTTTTCTATCGCCAGATGCCGGATCTGATATCCAAAGGCTATTTGTACATCGCCCAACCGCCATTGTTCAGGGTGGGATCACGAAAAAGCGGCGTTTATCTGAAAAACGAGGAAGAATATGCCGATTATCTGGTAAAGCGCGTTTCATCCCAGAAATCCCTTTTCCTGAACAATAATATCGAGCCTCTGGATGAAGACGTGTTTTATATCTTTCTGATCCATTTGTCAGAATATTACAATGCCGTTTCCCAATTGAAAAAAAGGGATATGGATACCAGGCTTCTGTTGGAATTGATCAAAAACGGGGTCAAGGACAAGGTATTTCTCGAGGAAAAACAGAATCTTGTTACCCTTTCCCGGTATATTGAAAAGATGGGATATGCTGTGGGCGAAATCCTGTATGATTCGGAAAGAAATATCTATGAAATGGATATTTTCGAAAAACGGGACGGAAAGATTCTGCTCAGAGTGGGTAGGGAAATTCTGTCCACCGGCGATTACAAGAAGATGTTGAGGGGTTACGAAAAGATAAGCGCCTATGACCGCCCACCTTTTAAAATTACAGCCCGGCTGTCTGATTCTGAAGATAAAAAAGAATATATTTTTGATGATATCGAAACATTGTTCGAATTCACTCTGACCGAAGCCAAAAAGGGTATCGCCATTCAGAGATACAAAGGTCTGGGTGAAATGAACGCCGATCAGCTCTGGGAGACCACCATGAATCCGGAAAAACGGGTCATGCTTCAGGTCAGTATTGAAGATGCTGAAAAAGCGGATGAAATTTTCACCCTGCTCATGGGAGAGGAAGTGGAGCCAAGGCGCAATTTTATTCAGCAGAACGCCCTGGAAGTCACGTCTCTGGACTATTGACGGCCATTTACCAGGAACTGAAAGGTCCGGAAGATCAGACGGTCAAGGAATCCATGGCTTTTTTCATCTGACGGACCGCCTGTCGTAAACGCTCCTCGTTTTCCACCAGCGCAAGCCGGAGATAGCCTTCACCTTCCTCACTGAAGCCCGTTCCCGGAGATACGGCCACATTGGCTCGGTTCATCATTTCAACGGCAAATTGCATAGATCCCATTTTTGAATAAGGCTCGGGAATTTTCGCCCATACAAACATCCCCGCTTTGGGTTTTTTGACATCCCAGCCGATTCGTTGAAGTCCGTTGCACAACATATCGCGACGGGTTTCATAAGTTCTGCACTGTTCCGGGATGGTGTCGTCGCAATCCCGAAGGGCGATGATACCGGCTACCTGGATGGCGGAAAAAATTCCGTAATCAAAATATCCCTTGATCTTTCCCAGGGCCTGGATAATTTTTGAATTACCCACGCAGTATCCGATTCGCCACCCAGCCATGTTATAGGATTTGGAAAAAGATCCGAATTCCACCCCGATATCCTTGGCCCCGTCTATTTCAAGAAAACTGGGAGCCTGATAACCGTCAAAAGTGATCTTGGAATAGGCAAAATCATTGATCACCATAAATTTGAAACGGTTGGCAAGGGTTACGATCTCTTTGAAAAAAGCTTTATCGGTCACCACACCGGTTGGGTTGTGGGGGTAGTTGAGCATGAGCACTTTTGGTTTGGGGTAACAGGATTCACAAATGTTGATGATCCGGTTCAAAAACCCGTCTTCCGGTTCGATGGGAATTTTCATGACGTTGGCGCCGGCGATGACGGCCGCATAAATGTGGACGGGAAAGGCCGGTGCCGGAACCAGGACGGAATCTCCGGGACCCATGAGGGCCAGACACAGATGGGAGATGCCTTCTTTGGAGCCGATGGTGAAATAGGTTTCCGTTTCGGCATCCAGGTCAATATGATAATGCCGTTTATAATATCGGGCGATTTCCAGCTTTAGATGAGGCATCCCGGAGCTTTCCGGATACCGGTGGGCCTTCGGGTCCCTGGCTACTTCCACAAGTTTTTCAATGACGGCTTCCGGTGTGGGGTCCATGGGGTTGCCCATGCCAAGGTCTATCACATCGTCCCCGTTGCGTCTTTTTTCCATCTTCATTTTGTTGATCATACCGAACAGATAGGGGGGCAATTGATCCATACGGCTTGAAAACCGGATAATTCCTTGATCTTCCAAAGCGGGTACTCCTTACATTAATTGAACATCGGAAATTTTGAAGAAAAGATAATATCAGATTTGATGAACACTTGGAAAGAAAAAAGTCCATATTTTTTTAATTCTTGACAAAGAATAGGCGGCACAGGATAACGAAGCCATTCGACCATGGATATCATGACCGGATATCATGGGGTAATCTGAGGCGGTTCCGTATCGATCAACTCATGCAGAATGAAGAAATGAATTTTAAGGCAGTGGCTCTGACCGTTTTTCTCTGTGTGGTCTTCGGAGCCAATACCGTGGCCATCAAACTATGCCTGACCGGATTGGGGCCTTTTACTGCCGCCGGAATCCGTTTCAGCATAGCGGCCCTGGCCATTTATCTGTGGGCCCGATATAAAAAATCCGTTTTAACGTTAAGCATTCGGCAATCAAGACAGATGGCCGTTCTGGCGGCTATTTTTGTGACCCAGTTGTCTTGTTTTTATATAGGCCTGGGCAAAACATCGGCTTCCCACGGGGCTTTGATATCCAATGTGCTGCCGTTTGTGGTCCTGATCCTGGCTCACTTTTTCATTCCCGGGGACACCATTTCCCTGAGAAAAGGCATCGGCATCACCCTTGGATTTGCAGGTGTTTTGTTTCTGTTTTTTGATGAACAGGATCTGAGCGGAGACTTCAAGACCGGAGACATGATTGTCCTGACCGCCGTTATCCTGTGGAGTTCCAGCGCGGTTTACGCCAAACGCATTATTTCAGGATACAATGTAATCCAGATCACATTATATCCCATTGTTTTCGGCACACCTTTCTTTTTCATGGGAGGATTTTTGTGGGATAAGCAGATGATCGGGGTGATAGATACAACAGTGGCGGCATCCCTATTCTATCAAGCCATCATATCGGCCGCTTTCGGTTTCATGGCCTGGAACAGCCTGTTGCAGCGATTCGGGGCTACAGCCCTGCATTCCTTTGTATTTATCATGCCCTTGTCCGGCGTGTTGTCGGGTGTGTTGCTGCTGGATGAGAGCATAACCCCGCACCTGGCAGCCTCCGTTATTCTTATAGTGGCCGGAGTGCTGGTGGTCAATCTTAAAAAAACCGGAACATAATGAATTTATAGGCGTTTGCATTTTTTTGAAAAAAAATTAAAAAAAGGGTTTGACAGAATGTTTTTTTTCATGCATATTACGCCGGTCTTCTCGAGGACATTTGGTGTATAGCTTCTCGGGGAGTTTTTTTTTGATCTTTGAAAATTGGTCAGTGATAGTAAGT
>CAYZJH010000095.1:8667-11410 GCA_964478625.1 uncultured Desulfobacteraceae bacterium | reverse complement strand
TTGGTGAGCGCGGGGCTCTTAAGGTTCCCGGAAAAGAAGATACCGGAAAATGAAAAGGAAAAATGGAGAGTTGGAACTGTTATGGGTCAAAAGATTAAAAGGTCTGTGGTGATTTTACATGGAAGAAATAAAGAATCAAATTTACTTTTTTTGATCCGGAACTGATCCGTTTTTTGGATCGAAACCGGATCAGTTTTTACAAAAATTGACAGATATTTTATCGGGGAAAATTCTGAAAGGCGCTTAAAGTTGGTGCCCCCGGCAGGAATCGGACCTGCGGCGCATGGATTAGGAATCCATTGCTCTATCCACTGAGCTACGGGGGCTGATTGGATATTCCAGGGGATTATGAACTAACCTGATTTCTCCATTTTGAGCCGTGTGAGAATTTGTGTGCCTAATACCATAATTGAATGTAGCTTTCAAGTACCGAATCTATTTATTTGTGGTTTATGGTGAAACTCTTTTTCGCTCCAGTACGAGTTTTTGAATCATCTGAGGGTAAATTGGGTTACGGTATAAATTGCCCCAAAGCTTGCCCCGATATTTAGCTTTTTAGAAATATTCCGTGCAATAGATCATTCCACCGGGTATCAGAATCTTGGTCCCCCTCATTCATCAATGCTTTAATGTTTATTAATGTTTTTTAAATTTTCGTCATAAGAATTGCCCTTGTCGTATTCCATGCCGACATAGCCGGGAAGGCTGATTACAATCAGATGGACTGAGTTGTCCGGCAACTCACCTAAGTCCTAAAAATCTTGAAATTATACACGGGAAATCTCACGTTTTGTTATGTTGAATTATTCTTTGGAAACAGGGGTCAGCTCATTCTTTGTGCCTTCTATCGGCAAGGCATACACATCCCCTTTTGCGGGTGAACTCGATACACCCTTTTAACCGGTGGATTCTCTATCATTAATAAGACCGTTTTCCAGGAATAACACCTCTGACTCCACCGCGTGGATTTTCCGTATCTCCATCCCGGCGGGGAATAAGATGAAAGTGAAGATGAAATACACTCTGTCCTGCTGAAAACCCGCAATTAACGCCAATATTATAGCCGGTAATGGTTGAATCATTTTTTACCATGTTGCGGTAAAGATATTTCATAAAATTGTCGGCATCTCTTCTCTCTGCCTCTGACAGATCGAAATATTCAGCGACGTGTCTTATGGGTATCACCAGCAAATGGCCTTCTGTTACAGGAAAACCATCCTTTATCGCATAAAACATGTTGGTTTGTTCAATTATCCTGTCTTTGATGTTGTCATAACAGAAAATACAATCGGATTTTTGTTCATTTTTATTCTTCAAGGTCATTTAGAGCACCTGATTTTAAACGCGGTCATTACTCCGGATCGTGGCGGTCAAATTGATGTTCACAAAGCAAAATAATATTTTGCCGACGCTTTAATGAAGAACCTGAATCATCAAGGCGAGGAACTCTCAGGGATATAAAGTTCTCGTATAGTGTCGGGGATCTTTCCTTTGGGAACCAGCCGGTTTTCAGTGTCGATTTGATATATTCCAAACCACTCCTCGGGGTCATTGAGATCGTGAGTTTCTGAATCGGTTGGATTTTCACCGCTTTTCCACCATTCATCATGAAGTTCGAAAAAGGCAACTCCGCAAAATTTCTCATTGCCCCGTGCGGTAGTAATGTCCTTCCATACAGCACGGAAAGCCGCCGGAACATCCTCTATAAGATGACCGCCGAAACCTGGAACCCACGGCTTGGGTTCAAAAGGGGAGGTAGAAAGCCCCACCTGAGTGATAAAAATCGGTTTTTGAATTATGGAAGTTAGTTCTTCGAGATACCCCTGATAGGGTGTTCCGGTCTTTGATGCAGGCGGGGAAGTGATCACGCCGCGCGCATAGGTGTAAATGTTCAGGCAGGCCAGATCCCCCATGTCCGGATTCAAAATTGAGGTCCCGGGCACTTCCAGGTCCGGACGGACCAGGGGGCCGACATGGGTGAAGCTGGTATGGCAAAAGAGATGCCGGCGACCGTAACGGGACAATTCATATGCCATGGCATGATCGATAAGACGGGCCAGAGCGACTTCCGTCGGAGTCCTTTCGGTGACTACCACGTGTTTGCCGAAATAGTTACGCACTCGAGGATTGCGGGTGTCTGTCCGCAGAATAGCATCTGGGCGCATCTCATCACCGATAGAGAAAAGAACCAGCCGGTCCGGCCGGCCAACTGCATAGTTATGATCGATCACCTTTTTGATATGGGCCAGGGTGGAGGCCAGGTAAGTTTCGCTCAGGTAATCCTCAACATGAGGCTCAATCCAGATATCCTGACCATAGAGCAAATCCGTTTGATCCAGTGCGGCAAAAAATTTCGGAGGCATGTATAACGGAAAAACATGCAAATAGTTCGCACCCATGCGGCGCATGAGGGAAATATGCTCCTGGTAACGGTTGTCATTTGCAGGACTTGCCCCATTCAGCGGAGTTTCTCCCTTCATGTAGGGTGAATAGCCGATTCCCCTGAAAAACACCGGTGCATCCAGCACGCGGTCAAAGACTTTTGTTCCGCGAACTGCATATCGCGTTGGTTCCGGTGTTTCAGGTTTTATTTTCGCGGTTTTGCCATGAAAGTCCGGTTCGGCTTGCCCGTTCGCAACCATAAACAGGATAAAAGGCAATATCAAAAAAAACCGGATGAACACAGAGGCCGACAGTTGTTTCTGTCTAATTTGCATAGGGTTTCACCTTTCCATATGGGAGC
>CAYZJH010000095.1:0-8567 GCA_964478625.1 uncultured Desulfobacteraceae bacterium | reverse complement strand
GCCGACAGTTGTTTCTGTCTAATTTGCATAGGGTTTCACCTTTCCATATGGGAGCCCTTTATAATAAAAATTAATCGCTTGTTTCTGACCGGAAAATGAATTACAAATTTCTATGCCCTTGAAGGTGTTTTCCTTCGTGGCCATATATAAAATGAAGTCAATAGTATGAATACTACACGAAACATAAGTTTAAAAGAAAGATTCAAGTTTGGTTTGCTTTTTGTTCCATTCTGCCTGCCGGTGATCTGGCGGTTAATGAAGCAGGGGCTCACAGAGCCTATCGGCCTTTTGTCTGATTTTTCCGTATTGGCTGTTGGTTTTCTTTTGGCCTGGTCCGCTCCCCACTGGCTCCGGATTATCCTTCTGACCTTCTGGGCTATTGCTCAGGGGATGGCCAATGAACTTTTGACCGCAATGCATCGTCTTCCAACTTGGCATGATGTCGCCTTTGTTCTGGATCCCGACTTTATCAGAAAAAGCATAGGCGGTGTGCACCTTCAGTTTTCCGATCCCTTTGCAGCCACATCGATTGTTATGGTCACGCTGCTGCTCTTTTTTTTTCCTGTTAAACGGGCAAACCTGAAGGTTTTCGGAAAAGGGATGCTGGTTGCCATCCTTCTTCTTACCGGACATGCCTTATTCAGCCGAGCCTATGAAAATCAGAGCATCGTAAGCCGATACAACCCCCTGCACTGGTTTATCGCCGATGCACTTTCTGCACCTTTCCGTCCCGAATTGCCGTCACTGTCAGAAAATGATCTACCGTTCGATTTTAGGGAGGCGGATCTGCGGGGAAAGCCTCTGGTGGAAAAAGGGCGGGCCAAAAATATTCTGATTGTGATCATGGAAGGAATCCCAGGGCTCTATAACCCGGACATAAGAAATGCGTTGCAGGCTCCATCCCCGGATACTGAAATGCGCCTGCTGGCTGAGGCCACCGTTGATGCCATGCTGATTCCGGATTTTGTGGTTCATTCCCATCAGACCATCCGCGGTCTGTATGCCATATTATGCGGCGATTTCAGCAAATTTTCATTTGACAAGACCAAGGCAATCGAGATCCAGAATCACCCGGAACGGGCCCGAAATGCGCTTCCTGCAATACTGGCCGCTAACGGTTTCAGCACCCACTACCTTCAGGCTGCGGGTCTGACTTTCATGGGGAAGGATCGTTTCATGCCGGCTATCGGATTTCAGCATGTACATGGATCTGAATGGTTTACCGAACCGGAACCTTATCCCTTCGAATGGGGAGCGACTGATCCCACGTTTTTCAAAGGAGTGCGGAAATATATCACCAGTCTTCAGGCCCAGGGGAATCCCTGGATGCTGACCCTTCTGACCGTCGGAACCCATCAGCCCTATGCAGTCCCTGAGTCTATCGCAGCAAAATACCCCTCCCGAAAGGCTGCGATCATATCGATCCTGGATATGGCGGTCGCTGAATTTATTAAAGATTTGCGAAAGGATGGCGTACTCGATGACACCCTTGTGATCGTTACTTCAGATGAATCTCATGGATCGACTATCGCCGAATGGGTTTGCAGCTGGGGTACGGCTATGATTCTTGCACCCGAGAAAGAACAGCTTCCGAGAATCAAAAAGGGAACCTACGGTCTTGTAGATATAACGGCCTCAATTCTTGATTACAAGGGAATAATGATCCCGAATACGGTCATCGGCCGCAGTTTTTTCCGCGATTATGATCAACCCCGCGAAATGGTTTCCTATACCGCCAGCCGCCTTCGCTGGCTGACCGAACAGGGGATACGCTTTGAGTGTAAACGTGATGGATCATGCCTCGCCGGACCGGCAGCGAGTTTACTCGGTTTTCCTCCGGCACCCCTTGTTGAAACAAAAGGCAAAGAAGGGGAACGGCTGATGGCTCTGGCTTCGCTGCTCGACCAAAGTGTCGCCTCGCCATCCAAAGCCCAAATATACAAATTCGATAGTGCAAACATCCATAAGCTGCCGGAAAAGGTAACCAATGAATGGTCAGAAAATCTGGCCGGAGCGCAATATCTGGATTTTCCGGCCCGATCAAAAGTTGAGGTTTCGATTCGGGTACGGGCCATCAAGGCTTCCAAGGAAGGTGTTCGCCTGAACCTAACCCTTCGCCAGTGGGAAAAAGAAATCAAACACATCCCTTATCCTGACTTTCAGGAATTGCATAAAGACGGCGAGGAAGCCTATGTGACTTTCTCTTTTGACAACACCAGTGCTCAGCAGTCTTTCTCCTTTCATTTGACTGGGGAGGGGAAAGATTCGCAGGTGAGGGTCGAGGAGTTCACCGTGACAGTAACACCTGGATGATCGGCTTGAAGCACAATTATGGATTACAGGTAATTTTCAGGTTCTTTTCGTGGACGATAATTTTCAGTCAGCCACTTTCTGATTTTATCCATCCAGGCACTTTCCCATTTTCTCGCTCCGGTCGGGCATTTCTTGACGCATGCACTGCAATGGATGCGCTCATTATCCCCCGGATCAACTCACCGAATCGCTTCGCTTTTTCCATATCACGATCCTCTGGTCTTCCTGGTGCAATCGGGAAAGTTTCAGTGTGATAGGAGTGCTCTCCAATGAAGGTACAACCGGCGATTGGCCGAAATCCCAGCTCGACTGCAATATGAATTGAAATTATTTGAACTGGTCCCCTGTAAATAGTAAGCAATACGGTCACATGCATCACAAATATGTTTCAGATAAACTGTATCATCACGCTTCATAAATCAACCGTGAGTTCATTGAGTATCCTGTCTTTAAGATATGGACTAATGGCACCCTCGATCAGGAGATCTACTTATTTTCCAAGAGCCTCAGAAAGATTACGTTCGAGTCTTACCAAGGCGAGTAGACTCTTAGGTTTGGACAATTTTACAAAAAGATCTATATCGCTTGATTCAGTGGCCTCACCTTTTGCAGCGGATCCAAAAATTCCGATCATGTAAATATCATTTTTGCGGCCTATACTGATAATTTTATCTTGATCAGCTTTATTCATACCTAATCTGAACGATTAAGTTGTCAACTACCCGTCATTCCGGAGAAAGCCGGAATCTATAAGGTGAAACCATCAGATTGGATACCGGCTTCCGGTTCAAGCCCGGAAAAGGCTCCGCCGGTATGACGTCAAAATATTTATGCAATTTAAATCGATCATTTTAGTCATACTCTCACCATTTATAATGGGGCATGGTTCAAATAGATTTGGATGGTCCTTCTAACGTAACTAATCGCCCTTGTGGCTTTTACATCGGCCGAATAAGCCTTTTTGAACGTTTCGACTGTGTGCCTCCAGCAAATAAAGTCAAAATCATTAAATACTTGTCGCTTTCGGCGTCACCCACAAACTGCTTTTATATGCCTTTTTTCTTTTTTAACTCTTCCACCACCTGGTGAACATCGGCTAAGCATCACCTTCCTTTAGGATTCTTCTGAGCACAATTGCATTTCCCCATCTTCTTCTCCAAGGTAATTTTTTCTAAAATCAGTGAACGATTGTTTTTTAGGTAATCATTTTGAATATCTCTTTTTGTATGAATGAAGCAGTAACATACAAGATCCTCGTCATTGAATTGATTACGTTTTGACAAGCTCGGATTAATTTCTATCATTTTCTTCATCATGGAAATTCTGTTTTTTATTCGTTTATAACGCCGTGGTTTACCGACGAGCCTTTTTTTGCCCGTGTCCGCTTAAATGCAAAATATTATCCGATAAATCCATCATAACTTGCATTTTTGGAAAATATTTCTTCATAAATTTAAATTCGAGAATTTTTCTAGTATCCATGAATATTCAATAGCTTTAAAACTCAAGGTTCGGGTAATTTGTTGAATGCCCAGTTTGAGATATGCAAATGAAGCATTGCGGAAGGAAAGTCCTTCTTCGAGCTGAATTTCAGCCTCCAATACAATCAAGCGGAAACTACCTGATATATAATCGGTCGATATTTAGGGGCCGGAATAGGCTTGCCCTCTGACCGTGCTGCCTCTATCCACAGCTCTTTAGCCTTTTGAACTTCCTGCAATGCTTCGTAAGGAGTATCACTGAATGCAGAGCATGCCTTAAGATCTGGTATATCAGGGATGTATCCTTCGTCATCATCTGAATAGAAAATATTAATATGATATTCCCTCATTATTTTTCCTCCAGTTAAAGATTGTGTTTTTCAACAAGCTTGAGAAACTGTTTTATTTGATATGGTTCCTGTCCCTTAACATTCTGCAAATTCACAAGCTCAGGGATATCTGGTCGAAAGAGGATGTGGTGGCTACCATCGGTCCGGGAAAGCTCGAAACCGGAAACCGGTGCAAGGCTGATTATGACAACCAGGTCCAAAGGCTTGCAGAGGTTAAAAACGGATTTCTGCATGGCTTCTAAACAGGCCCCCTTATTATCCAAAAAATCGGTAATCTGTATTTAAAAAAAATTTTAATTGAACTAAAAGGCTTAATAGGGTCTGTGAACTTTGAATCCTTATTCATGCGGATTTTTAACGGATCCCAGGCATGAATGTGTCTGCAGCGTAACACAAATCGACCGCTATCGCTCCAATATATCAGGGCTGTTGTTTGACAGGATAGATATCCATGTGGAGGTCCCGGCTATCACCTATCGGGAGCTCATTACACAAAGTTCTCAGGAAATATCTTCTGAAATCCACAAGCGTATCTCATCGGCTCGAATAATACAGATGAATCGTCTGATCCGGACAAATAATTACGTTAATGTTAAAAGGCAACCTTTATAATCACCAAAGTGATATCGTCTTCTGTTTTAGCATCCCCCAAAAATTGTATTAATGCGTCAACAATGGCCTCTCGGATTGAATTGGCATCACAGTCGACCTTTGCCTTTAAAATCCGTCTAATCGATTCCTTCCCAAACATTTGCCCTTGCGCATTACGTGCTTCCCAGATACCATCGGTACCCAGGACTATGATTTGCCCTGGCGACAGATCCAGTTTTTCATTGGCCTGATACTCCTGATTTTCATTGACGCCCAGTGGTAATCCGGTGCCTTTTAATTCGATAATATTCCCGATTTTGGGATCATACAATAAAGCAGGATCATGCCCGGCCCTGATCCAGGTCAATTTCTTTTCCGTGGTATTAATGATCATGAAAAACAGGGTCATAAAATTGCCGGAGTCAGCGACATCTCGCGCAATTTGACGGTTTACATCCGAAACAATTTGTCCAATGGTGCCGGAAATCACAGCACGCTGTCGCAGAAATGCCCGGGCGGAAGCCATCAGCAAGGCAGATGAGATACCATGTCCTGAAACATCACCCACTACAACACCGATTCTTTTTGGCTCCAACTCGTCAAACTCGATATAATCATAATAATCTCCACCGGTTTCATCACAATATATGCTCTTTCCGGCAATATCCAATCCTTTTATTTCGGGGTTCTTTTTGGGAAGAAGATTCCGCTGAACATCCATTGCAATTTCCAATGATCGACGCATCTGATCTCGTTCTTTAAGACCGATCGTCATCTCATTGATTACGTCGCCCGTATAACCGATTTCATCATTTGTAGTCACCTGAACCCTGTCGTTAAAATTGCCTCTGCTGATTTTTCTCAACACCTGAACTATTTCCGTAAAAGGCCGTGAAAGGTTTCTGCTGACCATGGCGGTTAGCCAAATTCCGACAATCATAAAAATAATTGCATCAGTGAAAACGATTGAATGAATATTTCCCAGTGCAACAAAAGGATCGTGATACCTGTTGACTGTCCGCTGTACGGCATAAATAATCGCTATGATCGGTATCAGATTGCAGGCAAAAAGAATGGCCAAAAACCGCGTCTGAATCCGAATATGAATGGTTTTGGGCGTTGCATACAAGCCACCATTGGGGAAAAAATAGCTTGATAATTTCTTCTGCAAAACATGTTCCAGTATAAAAAAAGCAGCGGTAGTCGTTATTAGCCCGGTTACCAGATTCATAAAAAGGGAGTCTTGGATAAGAAACCAATCGGCCTGCGCATGCCATAAAGACACTGCATAAATGACAGCAGCGGCGATCCAACCGAATAAATCCAATCCCATCAGGAAAAAAGGTTCGTTCAGCAGTTTTCGGCGAGAATTTAGTATGGTCCTTTCTGAAACCGGCGTATTACGGCTATGCATTTTAAGATAATTCCGAATAGGTTGCTCGTAAGAAAAGATCACCAAAAGTGAAAAAATCACCAAAATTGGAAATAAATAGAGGTCCAATTGGCTCACGACTTGTATAATAGATGCGGATTCTGCAAAATAAACTTTTCGATCCAGAAATTTTACAGCAAAAAATCCGATTAAATTGGCTGTTATGTTGGCAAACAGCATGCTGTTTTGAAGCTTAAAAAGTTTTATTGTCGTCATGGTAAACGAGGTCTCCGATTGCTAGTGCCAAATCAATTTCCACCCGCAGAGCGGGTTGATTAATGGAATAATGGGACAAAGGTGAAATTCCAATTAGGGAGCGGTTTCTACGCCGCTGACACAATGATATCCCTCCCGGTGTTTTTGGCGGCGAACAGGGCCTCGTCTGCCGAGGCTAGCAGATCGGTCATGCTTTTGGCATTATAGGGAAAAGTGGCGATCCCGAAACTGGATCGAATGTGGACTTGGAAGCCCTGGTCTTGCAGAAAAACGTGATTTCTTATCCGATCCCTGATTTCCTTGGCCTTGTCAAGAGCCTGCTCGGCACTATGGTCTGGCAGGACAACCACGAACTCATCGCCTGCATAAGCTACGCCATAGGCCGGGCTTTCTATTATTTCCAGAATCGTTTGACCCACCTCCTTGATCGTGAGGCTTCCATTGAGATGACCATATGTGTCCACGACATGCTTGAAATGGTCTAGATCCATGAAGATCACGGAAACAACCAATCCCTTATTCTTTGAGTATTCGACCAACTCGGTCAGCGACTGATAAAGGTAGCGGCGGTTATAAAGGCCGGTCAAATTATCTCGCATGGCCTGTTCGCGGAAGCGCTGTTCGCTGGTGCGCAGAGCTTCCTCGGCCTCTTTGCGTCTGGTAATATCGATTATGGCCACCACGATACGGGATAATGTACCTTCATGTTCGGTTATGGGCAGGGATCTTGCCAGAACATGCTTCTTGGTCCCTCTGATGGTGAACAGCGTATTTTCGCGCTCTTCGGAAATTGTGTTTTCTGCCACCGACAGAACGATTTCTCGCGCTATTCGCATCAGATGATCGGGGCTGTCGGTGTTTCGGAAGAAGCTATCGATTTCATCCCAGGTTTGGACTTCCATCATATCCAGAAATGCGGGGTTGCAGTCCATGGTTTTGATAAGTTCCCTGCAACGGTATAGTTCTTGAGGATGTTGATCAAAATAACTTCGCAGATCGGAAATGCCATCCAACCGGAGCTGATCCAGGTGGTGTTTCAGTTCGCTGACGTCATGTTGAATCATGGCTACGGGAGCGGACTCAAAGAGCAGTCGATATTTTCTTTCTCTGGACATGATGGCTTTTTCGGCGAGTTTCAGTTCGGTGACATCTTCGACAAATGCGATAATTCCCGAGTATTCTTGCTCGTTTTTTATCAATGGGCTGGCATGGTAACGCAGATGGCAGCAACTTTCGCGGCGTTGCGGCCAGAGATGATCGCTGGTCACACGGACTCCTTTTTCCAGGCAGCGCCGGAAAGAATCGACGACCCCGGAGTCCAGCAGGGGCATATGCTTGAATATGTTTAAACTCGTGATATCCTGGTTGGAAGACCAGCCGAGAATGTCCAGCATCTTCTCATTGGCGCGGAGAATGCGGCCCTGGGTGTTGACGACAAGGATTCCAAACGGAGAGCTGTCAGCCAGAAACTTGTGTAGTTCTTCAGATGCATACAGTGCCTCTTCTGCTTGTCGACATCTTTCTTCGAGTTCCCGGATTTTGCGCAGCAATTCATCGCGGTCATTGACTGATGGGTTTTCCAAAGGAGGATTCTTACTCAATTCTATAATCTCAATTATTAAACTGTTAAAGTAAATGACCCATTCCTCAAGTCGGGAGAGTACAGGCCCATATGTTTTATTTCTTAATGTGTTTTTACTTTGGCGGGGGACAGCAGATGCCCCCAGTCCGTTCTCTTCATCATCTCTTCCTTGATTTCCTCAGGCACAAAATCCTTTCCTATACGGCTTTCCCAGCCACCCCCTAAGGCCTTGTAGGTAGCAATCAGGTTGAGCAAAACCGCGCCCTGTGTGGACGTGAGAAGGTCCTGTGTCTGGGTCTGAGCCCTCTGCGTATCAAGGACACGCTGATAGTCCACCAGCCCCTCGCGGTACTGGATCATGGACAGCTCCACTGAACGGGTCGCTCCCTCCACGCTTTCTCTGAGGAAGCTGACCTCTTCCTGGGACCTCAAGAAAGCGGACAGACCGTCCTCTGCTTCCTGGGCGGCCTTAAGCACCGTGTTTTTGTAGTTCAAGACCAGCTCCTGGAACCGGGCGTCTTGAACGCGGACACGGTTTTTGATACGTCCGTAATTGAAGATGTCCCATGCGAAGCCGATTCCGCCGTAATACTCAAGGCTGT
>CAYZJH010000094.1:0-11818 GCA_964478625.1 uncultured Desulfobacteraceae bacterium | reverse complement strand
ACACGATAAATACTATTCCGTATCGCCTGCTCATAATCTTCTCCTTCAATGGTTTAATAAGTTAAAAATAGTGTTTACGCCTGCCATGAGTGCCATGATGAGTTTCAATATGGGATCAACTCATGTGACCGCGGATTTTTGAATCTGAAAGAACGAATTTTATTGGTACTGAAAAAATAATTCTTCTTTAAAATAATTTTATAATTGAAATCGATAGGAAAGGTATATTGGACTTTGGTCCAATGAGAATGGGACGTTAGTCCAACATGGATTAATCTGCGCCAACGGAAGGTTTTAATTTTTCCGCCATGCGGACCAAATCAGCCAAAGATGCTGCCTTCATTTTTTTCATCACCCGGGCGCGATGAACTTTGACGGTCTTTTCACTCATACCCAAATCAAAAGCAATTTGTTTGTTTAGCATTCCGGATACCACAAGGGAAAACACTTCAAGTTCACGAGGGGTCAGCGAATCCATATGTTTTCGAATTTCCGCTATTTCATCCATCCGGGTTTTTAATTTTTCATCTTTTTTAATCGCCCTGTTAATGGCATTAATGAGTTTTTGATCATCAAAAGGTTTTTCAATAAAATCCGCAGCTCCTGCTTTCATTGCTTCAACACTCATAGAAACATTGCCGTGTCCGGTAATAAAGATGATCGGCATGGAAATCCCGGCATTTCTTAATTGTTCCTGAAGTTCAATTCCGCTCATACCGGGCATTCGTACATCGAGTACCAGGCAGGCAGGTCTGTCATAAGAACCGTATTCCAGAAAAGCTTTGGCTGATTCGAATGGTATTACTTTAAACCCTATGGATTGGATAAGCCTTTTCATAGCTTTCCGAACCGAGGCATCATCATCCAAGATAAACACAGTCGCTTCTTCCGCACTCATTTAATCCTCCCCATGAATCGGCAAAGTAAAATAGAAGGTAACGCCTCTGTCCGAATTGTTTTCGGCCCACAACCTTCCGGCATGAGCTTCAATGATTGATCGATTGATGGATAAACCCATCCCCATTCCCGAAGATTTGGTGGTGTAAAAGGGTTCTAAAATCTTATTATAGTTATCCTGGTCGATTCCAACACCGAAATCGCGAATACTCACCTTGATCTTGTGACTATTTTCTTTTCCTGTTGAAATAATGATCTCCCTGGGGCTATCCTTTAGATCCGCCATGGCCTCAGAGGCATTTAGAATAAAATTGATAAAAGCCTGCTGCAGATGAATCCGATCACCAAGTACCGGTGGCAGGGTGAGGTCCAACATTAAACGGATGGAAATATTTCTGATGATCGCTTCACTGTTGATCAAAGATACGACATCCTGAACCAGTCTGTTAATGTCCAGGGGCATCATTTCAAGTTTACCTTTTCTGAACAGGGAGCGAAGCCGTTTTATGACTTCTCCGGCCCGTTTGTCATCGGCAACAATATCTTCGAGAATATCCCGAACTTCTGCGATATTGGGAGAATGACCATTTAGGAATCTTTGCGCTGTTTGGGCATTGATCAGGATTGCCGTGAGGGGCTGGTTGAGTTCATGTGCTAATGATGCCGCCAGTTCTCCCATGGTCGACACCCGACCTAAATGCGCCAACTCTTCTCTTCGTTTACGATCTTCTTCTTCCGCCTTCTTGAGTTCTGTAATATCTTCGATAATTCCGTCGTAATATTTTATTTCACCGGTACCGTTTTTCACCGCTACAGCCGTTACCGAACCGACAAAATGGGTTCCGTCTTTTCTTCTGAGCATAATTTCTTCATTCCTGACAGCTCCATCTTCTATCATCTTTTGGCTGAATCGGTCTCTGTCATTGGGATTTTGGTAAAGATCGTAGGCATGAGTTGATAGCAACATTTCCTGGGTGTCAAATCCGAACATTCGGGTAAATGCTGGATTAACCTTCATGATATTGCCTTTGGGCCCAGGAGTTGTTCTGAAAACCCCAACACTTAAATTGTCGGTTAACGTTCTATACTGTTCTTCGCTATCGCGAAGTGCCCTTTCTATCCTATTACGCTCAGCTATTTCTCTGAGAAGTTCTTCGACTGTTTTGGCAAGATCAATTGTTCGAAGCTCCACTCGTTTTTCTAGTTCGTCATGGGCTTCCCTCAGTGCTTGTTCCGCTCTTTTTCGATGGTTTATCTCAAGGTTGGCTTTGCTGTATAAAATAAAAACAGCCAGCCCGACAAACAGGCACCATGTCAGGATCAAATAACTGCTGATTCCGATGATCGGTCCTGAAACCCGTTTAAGGATTGAATTGACATCACTCAGGTAGAAAAGATGCCAACCGGGATAATTATTGAGTGCCAATTTATAAAAAAGATATTGATTTCCTGCAGGATCAACGGCATGGGTTTCATCCATCATACTGAATCCGCTCCAGTTCCATGGCCCTTCACCGAACTGTTTGACCTGTTTAATCTGGATGATTTCATCGGGAGAAAGTTCAGACAAGGTATGTAATACCAGATCATTCCGGTTTGAAAAGAAAACGATACCATGGGGGTCCGTAAGCATCACGATTCCATCGTATGCCTGAACGAACTCTTTTTCCACATTTTCAATCGGAGCTTTGATTACCGCAACTCCAATGGGAGGATTCTGTTGATTTTCATAAACAGGATAGCCATAATACACCCCTCTTTTAACGGATGTGACACCAAGTGCCATATACCCTGAAGAAAAGGCAGAGGCACCCTCAATGGCGTTCTGGAAATAGGGGCGAAAGGCATAATTTTGTCCGACAAAACTATCCGGTGCATCCCGATTGCTCGATGCGATTGTGTTGCCGTCACGATCAATCAAATAGCAGACATCGGCCTGGTAGGAATTTTTAAAAAGATCGAGGATGGAATTGGCTTTGGCCAGGGTGGTGGCATCTTTTGTCAAAAGAGCATCCGACAGTTCCTTGAGTCCCGCCAAAGCCCTTACCGAATTTAAATTTTCAAACAGAAAGGAAGAGAGATGATTCTTTATTTTTTCAGCATGAAAGATGGCTTGCCGGTTCGCTTCTTCAAAGGCCGCACGTTTCACGGAAGCATAATACAGGTATCCTCCGGTTCCTGCTGAAATAAACGCCATCAATGACAGGGCAATGATGATAATGCGAAGTTTCACAATCTGAAATTTCCTGTGACCTGATCTAATGATTACAGGCGGTATTTTGTCTTTTACGTGTTAATCGGATGGGTACAAAACCAAAAGATATCCAATTTATACCATGAATATGGTCTTTCCTGCCATGAATTTGTGTTTTTAAAGCCTCAAAAAGGCATTCAATCTGTGAATAAAAATTCCGGAGTCAGGGATAAAATTTTGAAAGTTTCTCAGCAGGCACCCCTGTCAGGTAAAGCAGGATCAGAATCCAGTTTCTGAGTGTGCAGGAAATGATGCCTTCCTTCTCCCATCGCCGGGGCGATGTGGAAACTTTATTATGAATGAAAGCAATTTTTCCCCCGGCTTTTTTTACCCGACGCATCAGGTTGACATCTTCCATGAGGGGCAATGGGTGAAATCCTCCAATTTTTTCAAAAAAACTCTTTTTTATAAAAATTCCCTGGTCTCCATAAGGTATTCTAGTTATTCTGGATCGGATATAAACCATTTTTTCTATCAGGCGAAAAATAAGCTTTGGGGAACGAATCCCTAAATCAAAAGCACCGGCAACAGCCTGTTGATCATCTATTGCTGCCTTGATAAGATTCGGTGCGTTTTCGGGTAAGAATGTATCGGCATGTAAGAAAAGAAAGATTTCACCGGATGCCTCCTTTGCACCAAGATTCATTTGAATGCCTCTGCCTCTGGGTGAAAAGATCCTTTTAACATGTCTTTGGTTAAGGGCGTTTATGGTGTTTATTGATGGGTGCCCGTCCACAACGATAATTTCTGATTTTTTCGTGCTGAAAAGACAATTTAGATGTTCAATGGTGTTATTTATGATATAAGGCTCATTAAAAACAGGAATGATGACTGAAATTTTTAAGTCCATAATTGGTATTACCCAATGATAATAAATTCTGATCGAAAAATTGAAAAGCCAGTCAAAGAGGGCATTAAAAAAGGATGGAACGGGTATGTCTGGCTGTTAAAGATTCTGATTCCCATTTCTTTTTTTACAGCGATTCTGGAATATAGTGGATGCCTTGGCCATATTGATTTTATTTTAGAGCCTGTCATGGGGTTTATTCATCTTCCTCCGTCGGCAGCTCTTCCGATTCTCGCCGGCATGCTTACCGGAATTTATGGAGCTGTGGCGGCATTGACTGTTCTTGAGCTTACCAAAGCGCAGATCACTCTTGTGGCCATTTTTGCATTGATTTCACATGCTCTTATACAGGAAGGGGTAGTTCAGAGCAAGAGTGGTTTAAATGCTTTTAAGGCCACCATTGTTCGTCTTGGGGCATCCATGGTGACGGTATGGATCGTGGGTTTTTTTATGGATGCCGGATCGATTCCGACGGCTGTATCCGGTGGTTTTTCATCCGACACCCCACCGTTTTTTGCTATGCTCAAAACCTGGTCCGTGGCAACCTTTTGGCTGAGTGCTAAAATTTTGGCCATCATTATGACCCTGATGATCCTTTTGGAAAGTTTAAAAGCATTTCATCTGATTCCAAAGATTGTCAAAACGTTAAGCCCGCTGCTAAAAATTCTTGGGTTGAAACGTGAAGTCGGTCTCATGTGGGTGGCGGCGGTGTTTTTTGGAATTTCTTATGGTGCGGCGGTCATTGTCGAGGAGGCCAAAGAGGGGAAATTTGATCCTATAGAATTGGAAAAACTCCAGATTTCAATCGGTATCAACCATTCAATGGTCGAAGATCCGGCGTTGTTTTTACCGTTTGGCATAAACATGTTATGGCTCTGGATCCCACGGATCATTACAGCCATTGTTGCGGTTCGGATTTACAAGATCTGGATTCGCCTCTATTCCAGGGAAAAAGTCAGATGGAGCCGTTCTATTACGAAACTGTCCTGAAAAGCTTCGCCGTTAATATTAGTGAAGGAGGAAAATATGAGTCAACGTGATGGAGGATGGAGCCCTTATATAGCCGGGGCTTTGAGTGGCTTGGTAGGGGTTTTTTCCGTTTGGTTTGCCGGTCAGTACTTTGGTGCATCTACTTCCTTTGTGAGGACCGCCGGCATGATCGAACAATTTTTTGGCCCGCAACGTGTTGCCGGGATGGAATATTTCATCAATGTTGTGCCGCGAATTGATTGGCAATGGATGTTTGTAGTGGGTATTTTTTTGGGAGCCCTTATTTCCTCGGTGACCTCAGGTTCATTCAAACTTCAGGCAGTACCGGATATGTGGGCGGCTCGTTTTGGGGAAAAAAGTACGGTTAAACGGGCTTTGACCGCTTTTTTCGGTGGTGTTGTGGCCATGTTCGGCGCACGTTTGGCAGACGGCTGACCGAGCGGACACGGATTGAGCGGTTCGCTCCAACTGGCTGTCAGCGGTTTTATTGCCCTGGTTTGTTTTTTCATCGGTGGTTTGATCATGGCCCGTCTGATATACGGAGGTGAACCAACATGAAAATATTATTTTATGGACTGGTTACCGGGGTGCTTTTTGGATTCTTGCTGCAAAAAGGTCGGGTACTGCGTTATGATAAGCAACTGGGGGCGCTTCGACTTCTCGATATGACCATTGTCAAATTTATGCTGTCCAGCGTTATTGTGGGTATGGTCGGAATCTATCTTCTTCATGACCTCGGCTTGGCCAATCTATCCGTAAAAACCGCCATATTGGGATCAAATATAATCGGCGCCTTGATTTTTGGATTGGGCTGGGGCTTGCTGGGTTATTGTCCGGGCACTTCCTTGGGGGCTGTCGGTGAAGGCAGATGGGACGGAGTCTGGGGAATTCTCGGCATGATCGTGGGAGCAGGTCTTTTTGCCGAAGCCTATCCCATTCTCAAGGACTCGGTGTATACATGGGGTAACCTGGGAAAGATTACTTTGCCCCAGGTTCTGGGAATAAATCATTGGGTGATTATTTCGATTTTTATCGGATGTGCCTTTTTGCTGTTCCGGTGGTTTGAAAAAAAGGGGTTGTAAATTTACCTCGGCGGGCGGCGGTTAAAATGAGATGATTCATTTTGACCGCCGCTGAAGTTTAGGAATTTTTTTTCTTTTCTTTTTTTAATTTTCGCTTTTCCTTTGGATCAAGCAAAGGTTTTTTCTTTGGCTCTTTTTTACCTTTATCCTTACTTCCCTTTTCACCCATTTTTATTTCTCCTTTCCCACAGGATTTGATATGGTGTTGCCTTTAAAATGTTCATGATTCTGAAACCAAGATTCGCCGGCACGATACAGGAAGTACTCCGGAGAATATCAGTTAATCCAGGTTCAATTGGTCAGAAACGACCTTGCTGAGTGATTTTTGAGCTTCTATGAGCTTTTTGTATTTGGATTCTATTTTCTGAATATTTTTTGATAAAATGGCTTTAAGCAAGTCTCCTTCCAATTCAGCGACATCGATTCGTTGATAATAATCCATGGTTTCTTTCAGGTGGGCCAAAACAATTTTACCTGTCAAAATCGGGTGATTATTGGTTACATTGGCATCTTTAAATCTTGTTCCATGTTCAAGTTCAACTTCCAGCCCTTTCCTGAAATCCTCCAGGGGGATATCCATTTTTTCCGTGTTGACGATATTTAGGATCACCTCCGCTTCTTTCTCGGAGATATCCGGTTCCTGGATTGTTGTCCAATCTCTTAGCCCGATTTCTGCACATACTCTTTTAACTTCGTCAACGGTCACATATTCCGGTAAGTTCATAATTCTCTCCTTTTAAGGTGTTCCCGCGTTTCTTTTATAAGGGTGACTATTTTTATTCGGGGAACGGTCGTTAAAGGGTAAAATTTTAACCATGTTCCCAGTCGGCATCCATCTAATGGGAGCGCGCTGCCAGCATGAAAACAAGCAAAATTTCCCAAATAATCACCAGCCCAAAAGAGACAATGGCAAAAATGAACAGACTTTTGGAGCGAATCCGTGTTTTGGGAAGATAATTGTTTTTGAGCAGTAAAATGATAATGACCGCCAGGCTCGTCAAAATATATTTTGCAACGATAAAATTCACCGTGCCTTTGTCGAGAAAGTATGCCATGACCGGATTAATTTCCGTGGCGCCATGACTGATAAGATGCAGGGTCATGACTGCATCGATGAGGCTGAGACATATAATGCCCATAATCACAACAAAAAGTGATTGGCTATATCGGTCCATAATGGCAATGCCGTTCATATCTTCTTCCCGTCGTACCCGCTTTCGCCTGCCTCCAAATAAAAGATATCGAAGGGGAGGAACGACCCTTTTCCGGCGGTCTCCTCCATATCGTTTTTCATAGTCCTGTCCGCCATTTTCCAGGCTATCTTTACTCTCGGTTTGTTTTTGTACTGAATAAGAATTCATGAATAGCAGTTTCATCCATACGGCTGTGTGAAAGTTTGAAATTAATCCGCTTGTACCATCCTGAAGCAAAAATGTATATTTTTTTTGTTGATTCTTCAATGGTTAAATGATGATTCGAAAAGGATACCGAGGCAATAATTTCAGATTGGGAGGTTTAAAATTTGAGGATGGCAACGCCGGAATCCGGCCTGAAAATTCCTATCGGCCAAAATCCGGCGCTTCTGTATTCAGCTGATTTTGATTCTAATTTTGGAAAAAACGTTCCTGGAGCCCTGAGGGGTCTTTGATTTCAAGTTCGGGCCTGAACATTAACCCTTTTTCACCCCGTTGATCGACATATTTCAGAATTTCGAGATCCACAAACATCGGTACGTCAACACCGGCTCCTACCAGTGCTTGTCTCAAGTAGGCTTCAGCTCGACTTCCAAAAGCAAGGGAATCTCCTAAAATGCGCAATCCCTCGGTTGGATTGTGAAAACCGATGGAATTTTCAGCACCCATGAAAAGGGAACGGTAGAAAGCTTCTTCATAAAATTCCTTAGCTTTGTCGTAGAGTGCCTGATCGATGATCTTTCCTTCTTTTTGAGCATTATGGGTCATTTCAAAAAGTTTGGCGACCGTTGCGCACTGGTATCCGGATCGAATCATCATTGAAACGGTCCGGTCCTGGATCGTAAAGACCCTTTCTTTGAGCCATTCCGTGCTGGACGCATGGCATTGCTTACAAGCTCTCATTTCTCCCTGTACCGGGCTCATGACGCGGTGATCTGAAACTTTGAACACCCCGGCGGTTGTATAGGGCATGTGGCAGTCGGCACAAGAAGCACCCGCCTTGAAATGAAGGCTGTTATTGGTCCAAAATTCATATTCCGGATGACGGATAAAAGCCATTTTAAAACCGGTGACCGTTTGAGTCCATTCTTTAATGGTATCATCAGAACGGATTTGTTGAATGATATCTTCGATGGTAATCGAGCCGAATTTGGAGTTTTGCCACGGGAAATAGAGTCCGATGGATTGGCCCTTATCATCCTTGGGGATGTTGTAGGTTACATGGCATTGGGCACATACGGCCGATCGCATTTCCTGGCGGGTTAAATCGGCAGGATCCACTCCCATGGACTTGAAGGCCTCCCCAAGCGTAAATCCGCGGGATATCTTAAGGCTCATGTCCTGGTTATCATGGCAGTCGATGCAGGCAACCCCCAATTCCCTGGTTTCTTCCGGAATTTTATTGATCACTTCCATGAAAGGTTTTCGGTAATAATCATCACCCAATTCTTGAAGCAGTCCCGGTGCATAGGGGCTTTTACAGCTCAGACAAACTCCGCCGGCCTTAAGACGGGAAGCATCAATTTCAAGCTGATCCCGCACCATTAAAGCGTGTCCCTGGGGAAGGTTGTACTCAACCCCGAACCCCCATCCGTTAAACAACAGAGCCATGTAGGGAAATTGAGACAACTTGTCAACGCCGACCACGCTGCCATCCAAACCGGTTTTGTATTTGCTTCGTCTTGTATCTGCGGGTATTGCCGTCTTTTTCCACAATTCATACTGCTCGGGGTAGGCCTTACCCCAAATCGTGGGGTCGATTTCTCCATCCGGGATTTCAACCGTTCTCACCTGTTGCGGTGGGGGTTGCTGGCAGCCGGCCAAAGTGACAATTAGCACCATACCAAAACATGCCGCCAAAACGTTTCTTACGCCGAAAGTCATATTTTCCTCCCTTATGCTTGTAAGAATTCAATCGGTAAGGCTTACCTCGTCATGCGAAGGCCAGCCTGGCTGTGCTGAAGAAACCGGTGGCAGTCCCAGCAATGGCGATCCT
This sequence comes from uncultured Desulfobacteraceae bacterium, assembly GCA_964478625.1. Classification (GTDB taxonomy): domain Bacteria; phylum Desulfobacterota; class Desulfobacteria; order Desulfobacterales; family SKZT01; genus SKZT01. The sequence continues at coordinate 2,559 of CAYZJH010000094.1, read as the reverse complement.
GGTCAATCATTGCCACCCGCTCGAAATGGCATCGTAAGCAGTTGCCCTGAATATGATTTTTCCCCCGGTCTGAAATGGTGATTTCTTCCGGGGTCCTGCCTGAGTAAAAGACAATCGCATCTTTGGCCCCGTCCATGCTTTTCCAGAAATAATAGACCGGGATATTTTCGTGGGGAAGGTGGCAATCAACACAGCGGATTGACCGATGGGCTCCAACGTGAAACCAGGACTCAAACTGCGACTGCATCACATGGCATGAGGAGCAAAAAACAGGAGTTTCCGTCTTGGCAATAAGCTGAGGGGGACCAAAGGACACGAAAATTCCCAAAGCTCCGACCGCGATGACTATCAGGGTAATAATTTTCCAATTCAACTTTTTGATAAGGCTCATCGATTCGCAACCTCATGGTTAAGTTAAGAATTTCGCCCTGTCGGGCTGTGGAGTGTCAGAAATTTTCTCGAAACGAACAGGAACAGACCTGCCCGAATGAATCCAGTGTGTTATTTTAAAAAAACGGAATAAAATCAGAATCATGAGAACTCATACTGATCTAGTTCATACCATTGGAAGCGGTATCGGTCAATATTAATTTTTCAATGAAGCAGAGTTTATAGTCAATAAGGAGACACCCGAACCAAACGGTTTTGGATCAGAACAGCTGCCAACGTCATTCCAGCGAAAGCTAATTGGTGTCAAGTTTAGCTAACACCTGTTACCGGCATCATGGTCTGAAAGGTGTCTTTTGCTTGTCTTTCTGAGGGAGCGGCTCGCAGTGGATTGATGTTCGGAAAGAAAATATTTCCCAAAAAGTTGATTGAAACCACGACGACCGAAGAATTTCTTATAAGGGCCGGACCGGTCATCAAATCCGACTTGGAGTTGGAATCATAGAAGGCCGTGCCGGCGTGAAGGAAAGATTCTTCGTTGGCCATTGAGCAAGTGCCTATCACCGTTTACAATGTCAGCCTCCTCAGAATGACAATCTTTAATACCTTGTCAATTCCTTAACTTGACGCCAATGGGCTTTCGCCGGAATGAAGGATAAATGCAGATAAAATCGCTCAGTTTAGAAGACCATAAAAAGGTATCTAATCGCGGTATTTGCCGGGTAACATTGGTATGATGGGGTGTTGTTTATTGGATGGCTGATGGTTTGATACCGTATTTTTTAATTTTATAATGAATCGCCCTCCGGCTGATTCCCAAAAGTTCGGCAGCTGATTTTTGTACCCCTCCGGTCTCTTTTAATGCACGAATTATGGCTTGTCGCTCGCTTTCCTCGAGGGAAAAAGGGCTTTCAGAAAGTTCTTCATCAGGATCAACTTCTGATGAGGAAGGCAATCGAATGTCTCTCGGACGTAAGATGCCATCCGGGCATAATGCCACTGCTGCTTCCAACGTGTTTCTGAGTTCTCTGACATTTCCGGGCCAGGAATAATCGCAAATTTTTTTCACGGTCTCCGGAAGGATTTCAACCAGGGGTATTCCTTTGCTTGAGCAGAATGTTTCAACGAAATATTTAACAAATCCAGGAATATCCTCCGGTCTTTCCCGTAAAGGAGGAATATTCAATGTGACCACCCTGAGCCGATAATAGAGATCTTCCCTGAATCCGCCGGATCGGATGTCATCTAACAGGTTGGTATTGGTGGCAGCAACAACTCTGCAGTCCACCGAAATTTCCTGAACATCACCGATGCGTCGGATTTTGTGATCTTCTAAAAACCTCAAAAGACGCATCTGCATTTCAGGAGATACATTGCCGATTTCATCTAAAAACAGAGTTCCATGGTCAGCCATCTCGATCAGGCCTTTTTTATCACGGATGGCATGAGTGAAAGATCCTTTCACATGTCCGAACAACTCACTTTCGAGTAATCCTGCAGGTGTTGAGCCGCAATCGACGATAATGAAAGGCTTTTCACGGCGATTGCTGAGATCATGAAGCATATGGGCAATTACTTCTTTGCCGACACCGCTTTCTCCAAGGATCAACACGTTGACATCAATGGCGGCAACACGTTGAACCATGTCATGAAGTTCTTTCATGACGCGACTTTTTCCAAAATACGGAGTCTGGGCCAACGTTATGGGTTTTTGATGAACCGTCTTTGCCTGCTTGAGTGTCTCGTTGATTTTATGAACCAGTTCCCGTCCGTCAAAGGGTTTTGTCAGATATTCCACTGCTCCGGCTTTCATGGCACGAACAGCATCCGGTATGGTGCCAAAGGCGGTGAGAAAAATAACGGGAAGTCCCTCATAAACGGCTCTGACTTTTTTAAACAGCTGAAAACCGTTTAGGTCAGGCAGTTTAACATCACAAATCATCAAATCAATTTTATTCTGTTTAAGCTCTTTTGTGGCGTTTTCCGCACTGTCGGCCTTGATGACGGAAAAATTGGAGGCAACCAGTCGAGCTTCGATGACTTCAAGTATGTGAAGGTCATCATCTACCACTAGAATCGTTTTGGAAGAATCTCTGGTTATTTTTTTCTGGGTTGGCTTCAACGAAGACGCATTCCTTTCTTTTTTTCAAATATCTCCTGATGAATTTCTTC
>CAYZJH010000093.1:0-12363 GCA_964478625.1 uncultured Desulfobacteraceae bacterium | reverse complement strand
ACGACTTTTTCACCCCCTAGGCTGTCTGAGGCAAATCCTCCAAAAACCCGCAAAAAACTGCAGGATAAGGAATACAATGCGGTCAGCATCCCGGCAGTCACAAGGCTGGTAGAAAAAAATTCTATCCAGTAGGTCGGAAACCAGACAGTGAGCGCAATAAATCCACCGAAACTGACGAAATAAAAAAATGTCAAAACCCAGGTTCGCCAGTCTGCTCCGGCTTTTTTGATGGAATCCAACGCCTTTCCGGAAGGAATCAGTTCCTGACCGCATGCAATCAGCAAAGCATCCGGATCGATCTCGATTCCCATCTCCCGATACTGAAAATAGGGTGCATCTTTCATAAACAGATAAACAAAAAATATCAGAAATACCAGCATTCCAAACCAGAAAACATAAGATGTGGTAAATCCGAGCGTAACGACCATCCATGGCAGTACCAATGCAAAAAGGCCGGGGGCCACATTGCCCAATCCTGCATACACAGCAAGGGCGCTTCCTTGTTTCTTTTGCGGAAACCAGTACGAAACCGAGGGAACCCCGACTGAGAAAATGGCAATTCCGCATCCGCATAAAATGCCGAACAGCAGAAACAACGGATAATGTTCGGCTCCGGGAACCGGTGCGATTTTAAACATCATCGTGATTCCGGCAACACCTGTTGCCGCCAGAGACAAAAGTATGATGATCGGTTTTTTTCCTCCAATCCGGTCCACCATGGCTCCAAAAGGAATCCGTAAAAGAGATCCGGTCAGGGCCGGGCAAGATGCCAGCAATCCCATCATCATGGGACTCAGTTCCATGGATTGCTTGAGTTGGGCCACAATAGGTCCATAGGCCGAAACACCGGCAAAACCGGCGAAAAAAGAGAGTGTGATCCATACCAGCGCTTTTCTGGGACTCGATTTGGCATAGCATATGTTTTCATTCATCCGGACTGATCCTTCTCGATTTGATCAAGGTATTGTAGAATAAAGACAGGTTCGTGTATTTCGCGGTTTTTTTTAGGGATCCTCAATCCTCACCTCAAATTTTCCAGGCCAGCCAGATCCTGATGCCTTCCCGTGGCCTGCTCCACCCACCACCAGATAGTGGACCCGGTTATCGTTTAATGATTCGATAAACTCTTTGAAGTCTTTGTTCAGAATCATCTGTCCCCCCATGGTATTCTCTTCGTATTTCCTCAACGGCCGCCAGCCGTTTTTCATACGGCTGGGTTTGCCAGTAGGCAAAATCAGTGGGCTGACGGTTAATATCCAATTTTCGGTAAACCTTTTCAATACTGCGAGTTGAATCCATTATCTGCCTTTTTGTCAATCACGAAATACACCAAAAGATCGATCTGTTTTTTTGTGTATTTTGTGTGTTTCGCTATTCAATTTATCATTGGTTGCTATTCCAGTTTAGAATAATGACCGGAATTTACCAGCAAGCCAGGTTTATATATAGTGGCTTTCAGTCTTGCATGCTCCAATGCCTGTATCGCGGGATCAAAAACGTATAATCAAACTGAGCGAGTTTACCTGCATGTGACCGTCATTCCGGTGAAAGCCCATTGGCGTCAGGTTGAGGTCCTAACCAATACGGGCCTCAGGAGCCGATAACAGTTTCTTGCATGTCATTCTGAGAGAGCGACTCGCAGTGGCTTGATGGCTGAAAATAAAATGTTTTTCAATACGTTGATTGAAACCACAGCGACCGAAGAATCTGTCATCTCAAGACTGGACCGGTTCATCAGATCTCACCTGAAGTTGAAACAGAAGAGGCAGTGCCTCTGTGAAGAAAAGATTCTTCGTCGGCCATTGAAAGCGTGCCATAGAACCGTTTACCATGTTGGCCTCCTCAGAATGACAATCTTGAATACCTTGTTATTTTATTAACTTGACGTAAATGGGTTACACCCGGGACCTTTTAATCTGTTCCCCTGTTTTTAAAGGTTTAAAAATGTTCCACCTTTCTTCGCATCACGATCCAGGGTCTCAGAATATAAAAAAACGGTGCACTCCAGATGTGTACGAGCCTGCTGAAAGGTGAATAAGCCAGCAGTGCGAATGCGCTCAAAATGTGTACCTTGTAGCTGAGCGGAACTTCCGCCATTAATTCCGGTGCGGGTGCGAAAATGACAATGCTCCGGATCCAGGGCGCAACGGTGTCCAATACATAGTAATGGCCGAACATCACATTGAAAAGCCCGGCACCAATGACAAAGATAAGTCCTCCCAGTGTAATGTAATCATTGGTCGTGGTGGTCAGTTTGATCCTTTCCCGTATTATCCGTCGCGAAAGAAGCATGATTGAACCGACAAAAGCAGCAATTCCCACCCCAAGGCCGGACCAGTAAGCGATCTTCATGTGGGCCTGACCGTCGATGCCCACCGCATCATACCATGCTTGAGGGATTAACAGCCCCCCCGCATGACCCACCAAGGTCAGGAGAATGCCCCAGTGAAACAGGGTAATTCCTGCATAAGTCTCATTTTTTTCCAGAAACTGAGATGATTTGGCGTTCCATGAAAATGGGTCTGTCAGGTAGCGATACCCGTGCCCCAAAACAAAAACGGCGAGGCTGATATAGGGAAAAACAACAAATGCCAGTATGTTCATCAGATTCATATAAGCACCTCCGTTGGATACGCTGAAGTTGTCAGTTTCTTTTGTCTGGGGCAGGGTGATCTTTTACATTCCGGGTTTCAACCAGGCCCTTCATAATTTCAAACAGCAAAGGATAGGGGCTGTCCGGATTTTCGATATTGGCAGCAATTTTATTAACCCCGTCCATTTGTTCCCACAACAGGTCAATCCCTTCTGCCTGAGGACAATTGGCTAGAAATTCCAACACCAGAGGAAGGTAGTCCGGAAGTTCTGCTGAAGTTCTTTCAAATCCGGCTTTGAGAAAGACCTGATCCATCTGTGCCAGGGTCCGACCACGTTCCTCGGTATCTCCTGTGCTGTGGTAGGTCAGGTTAAGGCATGTATCCGGACTTATGTCGAAAAGTTGCGTATAATGCTCTTGTAATTGCATCAGGGACATATTTTTAATAACCAGAATAAAAGCAAGAAGCCTTTTTTTATCCTGGTCACTTACCTTGCCATTGAGTTCCATCTCCAAAGACGGCAGCCAATCGATAAACTCCCTATCCGGGTACAAGAGCAGCACGGATAGCAATTTCATGAGAAAATAATTATCCTGAATCATTCTTGTTCTACTCCCGCCTTGCCATTCTCCGTGTTGACTAAACAGAAAAACCGACAAGTGGCTGATCGGAAATGTTAACCCTTAAAAATGCTTTCAACCGATTGCGCCGGGCCCGAACCGACAGGTAACTTCTCCCCCTTTGAAAAGAAGGGCCGGGGGATTTAATTTGAACCGGTTCAGTTTTAAAAATCCCCCTATATCTCCCTTTTTCAAAGGGGGACTTGTGAGGAGTTGTTATACCTGATCCGGAAACCCGCACCTTCCCTGGTCGATATAAAGCCGGTTTTCATCGGTTTCGTTCATGGTGGGCACCACGAACCGGTCTTCAAATTTTGCGACAGCCAGCAATTGATACATGGAAAGGGCCGTTTCAGCGTTTAGGCCGATCTTTTCCAAAAAAGATTCATCCGGAGAATTTTTCACCCGGACCGATCGCATATACTCCCGCATCGCCATGAGCCGTTTCAGGGCCAGCCTAACCGGGGCTTCATCGCCGGCGGTCAGAAGGTTGGCCAGATAAGTAATGGGAATTCTCAGGGAATCAATGACATTTAGACTATTCCTGTCTTTAGCATGCTCACTGATTGGACTCAGCGGCGGGATATACCATACCATGGGAAGTGTCCGAAATTCAGGGTGCAAAGGCAGGGCCAGTTTCCACTCTTTGGCCAGCGCGTATATTGGAGAGCGGATAGCCGCATCCAGGAAATTTTTAGGAATGCCCTGTCTGCTTGCTTCTTTCTGAATCTCCGGATTTCTGGGGTCAAGCATCATATCCAGGTGCGCCGGATAAATTTCCTGTGCAGATTTTGCGGAGGCCACCTGCTTGATCCGGTCAGCATCGTAAAGAACCATCCCGACGTACCGGATTCGCCCCACGCAGGTCAGCGCGCAGAGCGTCGGCATTCCGGCCTCAATCCTGGGATAGCAGAAAATGCATTTTTCAGAACGTCCGGTATGCCAGTTGAAATAAACCTTTTTATAGGGACAGCCCGAGACGCAATAGCGCCAACCGCGGCATCTCTCCTGGTCCACCAGGACAATCCCGTCTTCTTCCCTTTTGTAAAGTGCACCAGATGGGCACGAAGCCACACAAGCCGGATTCAGGCAATGTTCACAAAGCCTGGGAAGGTAAAACATGAATACCTTCTTGAATCCAAGATAAATGGAATAATCCAGGTTTCTGAAATTGACATCATGCATCCCGGTCTCACTGACACCCGCCAGATCGTCTTCCCAGTTGGGTCCCCATTTTATCTGCATATTCTCGCCGGTAATCATGGACTTGGGCCGTGTGGATGGCTGATGCTGTTTTGAGGGGCTGGATATGAGCTTTTCATAATCATAGGTCCAGGGCTCGTAATAATCGTCAATTACAGGTAAATTAGGGTTGTGGAAAATATTCAGAAGTTTTTGAGTTCGCCCGCCTCCTCTCAGTTTCAAATGACCCCATTTCAGATGCCATCCGCCTTTATGGATTTCCTGGTTTTCCCATTTACGGGGATACCCTATTCCGGGCTTGCTCTCCACGTTATTGAACCACATGTATTCAGCGCCCTTACGATTGGTCCATACGTTTTTACAGGGTATACTGCAGGTATGGCATCCGATGCACTTGTCCAGGTTCAATACCATTGCATACTGAGCTTTAATATTCATACCAGTCAACCTCCCGTGCCTTTCGCACCACGATCATTTCATCCCGTTGAGAACCGACAGGACCATAATAGTTGAATCCGTAACTCAGCTGAGCATATCCGCCGATCATATGAGTCGGTTTCACCATGATACGGGTTACGCTGTTATGGGTGCCTCCCCGTTTACCGGTTAATTTTGATCCAGGTGTGTTGATCAATCGTTCCTGGGCATGATACATGAAAGCCTTTCCCGGGGGTATACGATGACTCACCACGGCTTTGGCCATAATGACCCCGTTGACATTAAAGCATTCCAGCCAGTCATTGTCCTTGATGCTCAGTTTCAGCGCATCCTCATTATTGATCCAGATGGCTTCTCCCCCCCTGAATAGAGTAAGCATGGTGAGCGTGTCCGAATACGTGCTGTGGATCGACCATTTTGAGTGGGGGGTCAGGTAATTGAGAATGAGCACCTCATTTTCATTTTCATCGATCATGGTCGAACCTGAAGCCTTCATATCCAGCGGAGGGCGAAAGGTCGGAAGGCTTTCTCCAAAATCCCGCATCCATGGATGATCCTGGTAAAAATGAGCCCGTCCGGTCAGGGTTCTGAAAGGAACCTTTTGCTCAATATTGATTACAAACGGTGAATAGCGGCGATTCTCCGACTCGATACCGCTCCAGACCGGAGATGTGATAATTTTTCTGGGTTGGGCACTGATATCGGAAAATGAATATTTTTCTCCTTTTCTGTCCAGGCTGAGATGTTTAAGATCCAATCCGGTCCGTTTTTCAAGCACTTCCCAGGATTTGACCGCCGTCGCACCGTTGGTTTCAGGGGCCAGTTCGAGAATCGTCTCGGCCACCTGCTTTCCGGTGACCAGCCGGGGCATTCCCCGGCTCACACCGGGCTCTGTGACAACTCCCAATTTTTCCTTAAGCTCTTCATATTCCTGGTCGGCTTTCCATATGATCCCTTTGGAACCGATTCCGGCTGATGCCGCAAGGGGACCTAGTGCGGTCATCATCTTATAGGTGTTGGGAAAATCCCGGGTGACCACAGCCAACGCGGGCATGGTTTTTCCGGGGATCGGGGCTGTTTCTCCTTTGCGCCAGTCTTTGACTTGTGCCTGGGAAATTTCACCAGGGCTGTCATGCATCAGGGGGGTGGCCACCAGGTCCTTCATGGTACCAAGATGAGCCGATGCCATGTCTGAAAACTTTTCGGCAATGGCCTTGAACTGATCCCAGTTGGTGCGGGATTCCCATGGGGGATCAATGGCCGGGTTAAACGGGTGGATAAACGGATGCATGTCCGTGGAACTCAGATCGTGCATCTCGTACCATCCTGCAGCCGGAAGAGCGATATCCGCATAAAGAGCACTAGTGGACATTCTCAGTTCCAGGGTTACCAGAAGATCAAGTTTGCCTTCCGGAGCAGGTTCCCTCCAGGTGATTTCTTCAGGACGAACTGGGCTGTCTATGTTAAACACTGCATGGTCGGTTCCCAGAAGGTGTTTTAGAAAGTATTCATGGCCTTTTCCGCTGGCTCCCAGAAGGTTGGCCCGCCAGAGAAAAAGGACCCGGGGAAAATTGGAAGGAAGATCGGGATCTTCGATGGCAAAACGCATCTCCCCTGTTTTTAAACGGTCAACCGCTTTGGCAATAATCTGGTCATCGGTTTCCGCACCCTCTGATATGGCTTCCCGGCAGATATCCAGAGGATTTCGGTCAAACTGGGGATACGACGGAAGCCATCCCAGACGGGCGGCAATCACATTATAATCGGCGGCATGATGGCTTCTGTTTTTGTTGTCCGAATTGACCAGCATGCTGTGGACATCATAATGATCATATCGCCACTGGTCACTGGCAAAATAATAAAATGAAGTTCCGTTTTGCTGGCGGGGTGGCCTGAGCCAGTCGAGTCCGAATGCCACCTGGGCCCATGCAGCCTGGGGACGGACTTTTTCCTGTCCCACATAATGGGCCCATCCTCCGCCGTTAACCCCCTGGCACCCGCACAGGGTGGTCAGGTTGAGAATGGATCGGTAGATCATATCGCTGTGATACCAGTGGTTGGTTCCAGCCCCTAAAAAAATCATGGATTTGCCTTGAGTTTGTTCCGCATTTTGGGCAAACTCTCTGGCTACCCAGATAACATCTTCTCTGGGCACACCGGTGATCGTCTCCTGCCATGCAGGGGTAAAAGGCTTTGGATCATCATAATTTTCAGGGTAATCCTCTGAAGAAATTTCCGCCTCAGGCAGGGCAACGCCCAATTGGGCCGCCATAAGATCGAAAACAGTGGCCACCGGAATTTCACCGGAATCTGTTTTTATTTTTTTCACCGGAACGATTCCGGTTCTGGCGTGAGTCCCCTTAAAGTCAAAAAAGGGAAATTGCACCGTCACCCATTCATCATAATTTTTTGATAAGCTAAGGATCGGATCGGCCATATCACCCGTCTCGGAATCTCTTAGATGAAGATTCCATTTGCCTTCATCACTCCATCGAAATCCGATGCCGCCATGAGGGACGACACATTGTTGCCGAAGGGTGTCAAAAAAAACGGTTTTCCATTCACCATTGACTGTCTGTTTGCCGATATCGGTGGCCCGGAGAAAACTTCCGGCCACATAATGTCCTGATTGGGGTTCGAGAACAACCAGAAAAGGCAGATCAGTGTAGGCTTTGACATAGTGGATGAAATAATCGCACTGGCGGTCAACATAAAATTCTTTAAAAATCACATGGGTCATGGCCATGGCTAGTGCGGCATCCGTGCCGGCCTTGGCCGGAAGCCAGGTGTCGGCGAATTTCACATATTCGGCATAATCCGGGGCCACGGCCGCCACTTTGGCACCGCGATACCGGGCTTCCGTAAAGAAATGAGCATCCGGAGTCCGGGTCATGGGCAAATTGGTTCCCCAGACAATCATGTAGGTGGAATCATACCAGTCAGCGCTCTCGGGAACATCTGTCTGCTCTCCCCAAACCTGGGGGGAGGCCGGGGGAAGATCACAGTACCAATCATAAAAGCTGAGCATGGATCCGCCGATAAGGGATATGAAACGCGCTCCAGATGCGTAACACACCATGGACATGGCAGGAATCGGTGTGAAACCGAAAACCCTGTCCGGACCGTATTTTTTAATGGTATGAATCAAAGAAGCAGCTACGATGGTTGCCGCTTCATCCCATGAGACCCTGACAAACCCGCCTTTGCCTCTTTCCTTCTGAAATGCCCGCCTTTTTTCAGGGTCTTGAACAATACTTTCCCAGGCTCTGACTGGATCAGCGTTTGCATACATGGCATTACGCCACATCAGAAGAAGTTTTGATCGTACAAGGGGGTGTTTTAATCTGACGGGGCTGTAGGTATACCAGGAAAAGGTGGCCCCTCTTGGGCATCCGCGGGGTTCATGGTTGGGAAAACCGATGCCGCAATCGGGGTAGTCCGTTTTCTGGGTTTCCCAAACGATGATGCCGTTTTTCACATAAACATCCCAGGAGCATGAACCCGTGCAGTTCACCCCATGGGTGGACCGGACCTTCTTGTCATATTGCCATCGGTTTCGGTAAAACTTTTCCCAATCCCGCTGTCCGCAGCGAACCTGGGCCCAATGATCCGAAAGAGATTCTTCGCGGCAGCCATATTCGGGACCTCGCGGACGGAAAAATCTCAGCGATTGGAGAAATTGCCTCTTGGACATTGAGTCACCTCCGGGCATATGTCTTATGAATATTTTAAAATTGAGGGAGTGCAAAAGCCTTGCTTTTGCTTTTTTGCGAAAACAAGGCTTTTCTGTTGGTCATTTTCTGAAAAATATCATAGAGTAACGCTGTTTTGGAATGTCTTGTTTTCGCCTGTTTTTTTGAAATTTTTCGAATACTTTATCATGATGACTCAGCGAATGCCAGGAAAAAAGCCTTTCTAACATTGAAAGTCATTCCATTTCCCAACATCCGAAGTCGTTTTTCCCTCCGATCTGTCAGGGCGCTATACGTTTCAACTGGTTAAGTACTTCCTGAAGTTTATCGACAGCTTCCTGCAATCCCTGGCGAAGGCTTTCAACAATTTCCGGTTTTAATCCGGAAATATCAGGTTCCAAGGGCATGTCCACATCCACTTCGGCCGTCACAGGAGCCACAGCAGGCAAATGGCCCACCAGTGCGTCAATGGAAGCGTCCAGGGTCTGATGCATTACCACCTGACGGGTGTCTGCCAGGATGATCCGCCTGAGTTCAGGAAAATCAAGTGTTTCGGGTTTCAAAAAGACCGGTTCGGCATAAAGCAGGGAGTCGCCGATGGGGATTACCAGCAAGATGCCCCGAAAAACCTCGGATCCCACCTGGCCCCACAAGGTGAACTGTTCGGAAATGACCGCATCATTGTCGATACGGGCCTCAATCTGGTTGGGACCGTCCACATGGCGCCCCGTGGGAAAACGAAACAGTACCAGTTCTCCATAGCGGTCTCCATCATTTCGAGCGGCCATCCACCCCACCAGGTTGTGCCGGTTGACCGGGGTAAATGGCTGGATGAGTAAAAATTCCTCCTTTGACTCTCCGGGCAGGCGGGCCACTATGTAATAAGGCCTCAACGCTTCGGTCTGGCCGAAAGATGACTGTACCGGGATGGACCACTGGTCTTCCTTGTTATAAAAAACAACGGGATCTTCCATATGATACTGCAACAGCATTTCGGTCTGGACGCTGAACAGGTCCAGGGGATACCGTATATGAGGTTTCAGATACTCAGGCATTTCATCCATGGATTTGAACAGGCCCGGGAAAATGGCCTGATATGTAAGAATCATGGGATCGTCCGGGTCGGCAACATAATAGTCTATGCTTCCGTGATAAGCATCCACAACCGCTTTGACACTGTTTCTCAGATAATTGAACCGGCCCATCCAGGGTGTGGAATAGGGATATCGGTTAGTAACCGTGTATGCATCCTGAATCCAGAAAATCCGTCCGTCGGCAACAACACTGTAAGCTTCCCGGTCTCTCATCAAAAACGGAGTTACGGTGGAAAATCGCTCCTGAATCGTTCGCCGGTACTGAATCAGACTGTCCGGGTTGATCTCACCCGAAATCAGAATATTGATATCCGCAAACTGCCAGGCATACAAGAGTCGGCGAAAAAAAGAACTCAATTGTACCCCGCCGTTTCCTTCATAACGGGTATATACCGGACCGTCCGGGCCGGGATAGTTGAATTCCTGCATTTGACTTCGAACAATCAAATAGTCCAGACTTTTTAGGCCGTAATAGATTTCAGGACGCTCCAATGCAATATTTCCCTTGGGTGGCAAATCCCTGATAAAGAAACTGGGTCTGCCCCCGGGTTCGACTTCGGTGACCGGACTCATGGCCACACCGTAACCGTGGGTAAATTGAAGATGTCTGTTGACCCACCGCTGGGCTTCAACAGGAAGTTTCTCTGCGGAAAGTTCCCGGGTGGCCAGCATCACTTGCCGGAGCTGGTCATCCTGCGTGTAACGGTCCGTGTGGACTGCTAAAAAGTCATAATAAAGCCTGAAAAACTGGATCTGGTTGTAGCTCTGAAGCAAAGGCCCTTCATCCCAGAGCCGGATATTCTGAATGGTTCCCTTGTTATCGGCTACTGTTTGCGGATCAACCTGGCCTCTTGCCGGATGACTTCGTGTTGTGAGGTTGCCAAGGCCGTAAGCCTGTCGTGTAAACTCAATGTTGTTTGCCAGGTAGGATCTTTCTCTAGCCAATTCGCTCGGTTCCACTTTCAGCCTTTGGACAACACCCGGTATGACATTCCCACCCACAAGTGCCAAAACAGCCCACAACCCTACCGCAATAAACGGAATTTTATTGCCGACGGAGTACGCGCCGACCACAAGCATTATCGCACTTGCAAAAGCCACGAAGGTCAAAACCGTTCTTGCCGGAAGAGTCACATGGTCATCCGTATACCCGACGCCAAAAACAGCTCCGGTTGGGGAGTAAAGAAGTTCATACCGATCCAGCCAGTGACCCACACCGACGCATACGAACAGAAACGCACCAAGCACCAGAAGGTGAGTTCTGACTGCACCCCTGAGAGCGAAGAGTTCTCCCCTGAGGGTATAAACCATATAGTAATAGGCCACAATAATCAGCATAATGGCCACAACCACGTTCAGGATCCAGGAACGGAAAAGAGCTATGGCCGGAAGAGTAAAAATGTGAAAAGAAAAATCTTTTTGAAAAATAGGATCTGTCTGATTGAAAGGGATTTTATTCAGGTAGCGCAGAATGTTGTCCCATTCGGCCGGAAGCCTTGTTGCGAGCAAAAAACCTCCCAGCACCATCACGATTCCGGTAATCCACAGTAAAAGTTTTCGGGCGGCAGCATATTTATCGGGAGAAAGCCTTTTACCCGCAAAGGGCCACATTTTTCCGGTCGCCTTATGGGCCGCAACCAAATTGGGTACGGCCAGGGCCAGAAAAATGACAGTACCGATTAAAAACAAAACGATTTTGGCAACCATCACTTTCAACAATACCGCTTGGTAACCGAGGCTGCTGAACCATAGCCAATCCGTATAAAACGTACGCCCCCAGTTCAATGCCCCCCAGATAAAAAACAAAGCCAGCGCCAGAATACCCCAGCGAATCAGACGGTTAAACTTCGAAAAATCGATGTCTTCAAGATTGAATTGCGGGTATTGATCCCGGTTATCGGTACCAAAAAAACTTTTCATTTTCGCCCCGTTCTATATAAAAAAGGCATCCATTGGCCGGTTCTGAATAAGCCTGCCACAATGCCCGATTGGACCTGCTTGTGTGGTAAGATATGATTTCTGGGAACGCCTTTTTCTCAGTATTGCAAATCCGGCGCAGGCCAATACCGGTTTGCAATGTGAAACGGAAACAAATTTTATGACATAAAATCCCCGATAATTCCCCCAGAAATAATCAACTGAATTATCTCATAATGGTTTTGAGGAGTCAAGATTTACAGGGATTGATAAGATACAGGGGCCATTTCTTGAGGTTTCAACCTTTAAAAAATATGATGCCAAACCAGCGAAGACTCATCAGAGTTAACCCAAAGGGCATTTTTATCCGGACACCAGATTTGGGATACATTCTCTTGCCGGTCGTTCTGATGGAGTGACTCATAGTGGCTTGATGCCTGAAAAGAAAATATTTTCAGAAAAGCTGATTGAAACCATGGCGACCGAAGAATCTCTTTTCCCGGGTTTGAACCGATCATCAGACCGGACTCGGAGTTGGAACCAGAGAGGCTGTGCCGACGCGAAGGAAAGATTGTTCGTTGGCCATTGAGCGTGTGCCATATGACCATAGACGATGTTGGCTTCGTCAGAATGATAATCTATAGAATACCATGTCAATTCCTTAACCTGATGCCAATGGGCGAAGGCCGGGCACAAAGTGCAGCATTTGGGCGCAGTCCAAATGGATTCAAAAAGCTTATTTTCTGAATTCCGGTTCAAGTCCGGCATGACGGATAACTTTGTACCGCCAGGTTATGATGGTAAA
>CAYZJH010000092.1:0-13101 GCA_964478625.1 uncultured Desulfobacteraceae bacterium | reverse complement strand
ATTCTTTTTTTGCAGGATGACCGGATCAGCGGCCACGAAGTCGATTTTGCCAGGGTAAATGCCTATGTGACCTCTCTTCCGCGTGTGGGACTGAACCCCTACGCACTGGGAATGCGGCTTTTTTATCACATCGAAGAATTGGGGGACAAGGGAAAACACAGTTACACCTTTCAGATGCTTTCAGATGAATATGAACGAAAAAAATTTGATGCAAAACATGCAAAGGGAAAAGATCTGGTTTTCAAGGTCCGGGAGAATTTTTCAGACTTTCTTTTCATCAATACGTTTGTTGACCAGGATTTTATGAAAAATAACAACCTCTTTGTGGCAGGAAGACGTCTGGACCAACAACGGATGGTGTGGGAATATTATGTGAAAAGTCGCAAACTGAAGGATTACAAAGAAATGCTGTTTGATTCCCTGTATCATCCTCCTCACATTGAAATCGATTCTGAAAAGGGCAAGGGTAAATACCTTTACCTCAACCACCATTTTGAAGGCAAACCCCTGGTTACCGAGTATATCCATAACACCTTACTCGGTATCGAATATTTGTGGGGCTATCCTGTGCAACTGGAAACCAGTGAAGTCGTTTCTGTCGGCATTCCTAAACCGAGTCGGCTTTTACCTTCTTTGACGCCATTGCCTGAGCAGGAAGAATCCGCACCGGAGATTACCTGGCAGCGCGTGGTATACACCATGGAAAAACGAAAACTTTCCAAAAAGGTGATTTAGCATATGAATCGTGTAAAACATGCAATGGAGAATCTGGATCAGGAAGTGAGCCAGCACGAATGTGAACTCCCCATTCCCTATAATCAGTTTTTAAAAGAGCTGACCGAAAAACCTTCATGGATTATTCGAAATGTCTTTCAGGTTTTTCATGACATGGTTAAAGCCTATGTGGGTGAAGGATACGATGAATACCCAAATGATCCTGAATCCATAAGTTTTGTCTATTATGATTGCAGTAAACTTCTAGTGGAGGGAGCAGACCATCCTTTTTTTGCCGATCGTGTGTTTGCCAACCGATTCATCAGCCATGTGGAATCATTTAAACGCGGGGCCCAGCAAAACAAGATCTATATTTTCGACGGCCCGCACGGATGCGGAAAAAGTACTTTTTTAAACAATCTCCTGCTCAAGTTTGAAGAATATGCAAACACGGAAGAAGGCTCCCGCTATGAAGTTCTCTGGCGACTGGATCGGAAAATGCTGGGTGACGGCACCCAGGAAACGATTTCCGAAAGTCCATATTACATGTTCGATTATCTTGAGCCGGAAGAACCGGAATTATGCGACCAGGCGATCAATCCTGACCAGCCACATTCCAAACCCAACCATAAAGCTTCTAAATATGATCTTTTCATGAACGGTAATTTTATCGATGTTCCCTGTCCCAGCCATGATCATCCCATATTAATGGTTCCCAAAGAGTTTCGGAGGCGTTTTCTTGACGATCTTCTGGAAAATGATGAAACCAAGTACCGGATTTTCAATGACAAAGAGTATGACTGGGTTTTCCGCGAAACACCTTGCACCATTTGTATATCCATTTATGCAGCCCTTCTCAAACGGCTTCAAAGTCCCCAAAAAGTATTCGGAATGATTTATGCGCGTCCTTATCGATTTTCACGCCGTCTTGGCGAAGGAATCAGTGTTTACAATCCCGGAGACAAGCCCATGCGTCAGACCGTTTTATTCAATCCCATGCTCCAGCAGCGGATCAACGCCCTTTTAAAGGATAGCAACCTGGTCAAATACATTTTTTCAAGATATGCCAAAACCAACAACGGCATTTACGCGCTCATGGATATCAAATCCCATAACACGGATCGTCTCATGGAATTGCACAACATCATCAGTGAAGGCATCCACAAAGTGGAAGATACTGAAGAAAACGTCAATTCCCTCTTTTTTGCACTGATGAATCCGGAGGACAAAAAAAATATTCAGGGGTTCCCCTCTTTTTCAGACCGGATCGAATACATCAATATTCCCTATGTCCTCGATTTGAATACCGAAGTTGAAATTTATCGTAACATTTTCGGTAAACATATCGACAATAGTTTTCTTCCCAGGGTTCTTCACAACTTCGCGCGGGTGATCATCTCCAGCCGTCTGATGGTCCGGTCCGATGCAATGCTGGAATGGATCGAAAATCCTTCAAACTACCGTCAATACTGTGATGAAAACCTTCAGCTTTTAAAAATGGAAATCTATACAGGACATATTCCTCGCTGGCTCAGCGAAGCGGACCTGAAACGGTTTACAGCCAAGCGACGAAGAAAAATTATCGGAGAATCAAAGTTGGAAGGAACCAAAGGATTTTCCGGGCGTGATTCCATTAAAATATTCAACGAATTTTATTCAAACTTTGCCCGGGAAGACCGTCTGATCAATATGTCCATTCTATGTGATTTTTTTACAAAAACCCGCGCGGATTTAAACCAGATGATTCCCACCGGTTTTATGGAATCGCTGCTTCGCATGTACGACTATACCATTTTGCAGGAAGTCAAAGAATGCCTCTATTATTATAATGAAGAGCAAATTTCCCGGGATATTTTGAATTATATGTTTGCGGTCAATTTTGAGCCGGATACCACGGAAATATGCACTTACACCGGTCAAAAATTAGAAATTACCGAGGCCTTTTTCAATGAAATCGAAAGGCGTTTTATGGGCAACAAAGTTCCCCCCAGTGCACGCAAAGAATTTCGAAGAGATACCCAGAAACAATATACCTCAAAAACGCTCACCCAGGAAATGATTCTCGAAAACAGACCCATCGAAAAGACAAGCCTTTTTGAATCACTTCACGAGCGTTATGTCCATAATTTAAAAGAGAAGGTACTCGATCCGTTTCTTGAAAATGAAAATTTCCGCAAAGCCATTAAAGATTACGGAGAAGAGTCTTTCAAAACCTATGACCGCCGCATTCGGGATGATGTCACATTCCTGATGAAAAATCTTTGTTCCAAAGCACGATATACCTCCAGAGGGGCCAAGGAGGTTTGCATTTATGTTATAGACAACGACCTGGCAAAGAGGTTTGCTTGATTTTTCCACCAGTTAAAAAATCTGTTACCTCCAAAAAGTTTGTATTCGGGGGGCTGGCAGTTGCCTTATTAATAGTTTTGACCTTCTCGGGCCTGATCAATCGAGGGTATGAGTCCAAAACCATCAGCTTTTCGAAAGGTTTCTTAACATCCGAAGGCCGTTCATTCGGCTCCAAGCGAATGTTGATCCGCAAAAAGCAAACGCTCACGATCGATTATGAAGTCCGGATTGATAAAGGGAGTTTATACATTCATCTGCAAAATCTGTGGGCTGCACCCAATGCACCTCCGATCGGTCAAGCCCGGTTGAAACAATCAGATAACGGCCGAATCCTAATCCCGGTTTCTGAAACCGGGGTTTACAAACTTTGGGTCAGAGGTTTGCCGGACACTGATGGATACCATTTATCCTACACGATTGCCTGGAAAACTGGGTAGCCCTGCAATGAAAAAGCCTTAAAAGGAATTTACAAACCTGAACCGAATGATTTTACTGCGAACTGCCGGCATACCAGCGAATTCCGATCACCAGGTGAAACCATCAGGCACCATCCATGAGGCTAAACCATCAAATAGGATACCCGGCTTCCGATTCAGGCCTGATACTGGCTCCGCTGGTATGACGCCAACAGCTTTTGCAAAAACAAATGATTCAAATTGGGTTAAAATATCAAGTTATCGTTGACAGGAAAGGAAACCGGCTATGGCGGAACAACAACCGCTTCTGGAGGAATGGAGAGAACTTTTTGGACTTGCAGGGAAAACCCTGGAGATTGCACCATGGAATCTGATGAGCGAAGCCGATGTTTTTGGGGTAAAAAATCCGGAGACAGGAGAGTTGGGTTTTGTCAGTATTATGGGAAGGGAAGGCATGCATTTTGCCATATCTTTATACCTGGGACCTAAAGCACTTTATGATTTCTGGGATTTCCATGATGCACCGGATTATGGTTTTCCGGAACAGATTATGGAAATACCACAATTGCAGGTTTCCTTTGAAAACCGGGATATTTTGGATAAAACTGACTATGCCCCCATCAGACAACTGGATTTAAAATTCAGAGGTAAAAAAGCCTGGCCTCGATTCCGAAGCTTTCGTCCCGGATATCTCCCATGGTACCTCAGCGGAAATGAGGCCCGCTTTCTGATATATGCCTTGGAGCAAGTTATTGATGTCGCCCGCCGTTTTGAAGAGGACGAATATTTATTGGATCTTGACGGTGACATGTATCTGATACGTGTTCCTGTCAAAAAAGGAAACTCTATCATTTGGGAAGATAAGATACTGGAAATCCAACCTCCGGACCCGGAACCCATCCCTATTATGATAGACAAAAGGGATCTGGAAGCTTTAAGAAAAGTGAAACATACCAATATGATCTTTGAAATTGATTTTTTTATCTTTCCTGCAAAAATCGGAAAAAAAAATCAAAGACCGTCTCTTCCCTATATGCTCATGGTTGTAGATTCCAAAAGCAGTATGGTTGTGGGGCATGAGACTTTTCTGGCGGATCCGTCCCTGGAAGATATGTGGGGAAAAGTACCGGGCGTTTTGGTTCATCAGTTTGCCAAAACCGGTATTTTGCCCCTTGAAATCAGGGTGAGGTCCGCCTTGCTATATGCACTTCTCCAGCCCATAGCAGAAGAGCTGAAATTGCAGCTTCGTCATTTCGACATATTGCCTGGCCTTGACGAAGCCAAGGAAACACTTTTTCATTTTATGCGCTAAACCTCCGTTTACGCATGACAGACTGGAATGCCTCGGTCAACCGTATGAATTTTTCATGCTCGCCGCCTAAATCAGGATGATGTTTTTGAGCCATACGTCGATAAAGCCGTATGAGTTCGGTTTTGGAAATCGTATTTAACATCTCCTGTGATACCTCAAAAATTGTGCCGGCCTCTTCAATACCTACGGTTATTTTTTGCGGATATCCCCTGAACGACTTATGCTGGTTCACAAAATCCCTGAAAAAATCACTCGCAAGATCTCTTTGGGTAAAATCATTGTCAAAAAACATAACCAGATAACGGATCAGGTAGTCGTGAAGGGATTCATCGTGCAATTCCCCCGCCCAGAAATTATCAGACCTGTTCAGGCGGCAAAGTTCATTCAGAAAATATTCATCCAGGGAGTCTTCATCAATCAGATCGGGATCACTCTTGGCATAAGGTGATGTAAAAAATCGCTGGAGATCAAAAACAACATAAACATAGGTTTTAAGCTCATAACTTTTTAAAATCCGGCTCTCGGTTCTCCAGAAATACTGCTCGATCTCATCCCTTGATTTTCCTTCCAAATCCCTTAAGAGCTTTCCGGACATTTGCCCGACATACCCCTGATTCATTCTTCCGAATTTAAGGTAGTGCATCCGCCGCTTATCAAAGATATGGGTCTCAGCCCGAAGATTTTCTTCTTGAAAGGAGGTCATTTTAACCCTTTTTCTATCATTTCCACGACTCCGAAACGGTTCCAGGGCCTGCTTAATATCAGGTCTTAAAAACGGCCAGAAAATTTCCTCCAACTCATCCTGTGTTGTTTCAATCCCCATTTCTTCTATCTGTTCCTGGATTTTTTCATCGATATAAAAGGCATGCCTTCCGGGATAGATGATATATTCTGAAGGATCAGTGCCAAGATCAACAACCACCTCGCTCTGAACGTGTTCATGATCTTTCTTGACCGCTTGCCGGATAAAATAGTGCAGCGTATTTTTGATTCTTTTTTGGGCCAGATACATTCAAATACCTCCCTGAATTAGCTCATCGCAAACGACATATTAACACATAACCCAACCTTATTAAAAGGGTTTCCTCCCAGACAGCCATCCATGCCCAAACCTGCAAATAAGTTAAGGTCAAAATCAAGGGGTGTCTCGTTCGAAACCGGATATCTTACCGAAGAAAACCGCCCTAATTCAGAAACTCCCACCGTTTGGATTTAATAATCAAATTTTCTTTCCAATTGTTCCGGGCAAATTTTAATCCAACATCGGTGCAAACAGAGCACTGAAAAAAATATCATCACGGCGATGGCCATGCATTTTTTGATAAGCTGTGGAAGGAGCATCGGGTCAGCTGCCTCCCATATCCTCAATTTCCTGGTGTCACCCGGCCGGAACAATTGTTTGAACAACAAGAAGCGCTTATACAAGGCGGGGAAACCGTAACGACAGGATCGGCTGAACCAGGCACTTTAATCAGCAGCGGTCAGGATGCAATTTGTGGATTAGGAAGTTTCGGAAACTGTAAAAATCGGCATCCGGTAGATAATACTTGTGCAATTCTCTACAAGGTGTTAATTTTTTAGACATTGCATTTGCAATCCTTCAAATATTAAGAAAAATTATTCTGATGTTACAGAAGATTCTTGCCTGGTGTGTACATTGTTATACCGCCCTCGGCCTCGCCGCCGCCGCACTGAGTACTGTATTAATTGTAATCGGCGGAGAAGAAAATCTTCGTAATTCTCTTATGCTTTTATTCATTGCCATGGCAATAGATGCAAGTGACGGATACTTTGCACGTCTGGCGCGCGTGAAGGAGGTAGTTCCGACAATCGACGGTCGGCGACTTGACGATATTATCGATTTCCATACATACACAAGCATTCCGTTATTATTTATTTGGCGAAGCGATCTTTTTCCGGGTAACATTGCATGGATATTAATAGTTCCATTGATGGCGAGTGCGTACGGTTTTTCACAAACCAATGCAAAAACCGAGGATGGCTGCTTTTTGGGATTTCCTTCCTATTGGAATGTAATAGCTTTTTATTTCTTCTTCCTTAAGCCAGAAGTATGGTTTTCCTTTGTTATTATACTCGTGTTTTCTATTCTGACGTTTATTCCGGTAAAATATTTGTATCCTTCCATGCCGGGACCGCTATCAAAGTTATCGGTTTTACTCGTGGCAATATGGTCACTTATCGTTCTGTTAATTATTGTCGGGATAGTTGATGAATTTTTCTGGACCATGATCTCTCTGGTTTTTCCCGCATATTATATGGTTGCTTCATGGGTAATTACCCTAAAAGATTATAATTCCTATTCCGGCAAATAGAGCGGAGACAACATGATCATGAGTGGACAACAGAAACGCTGCAAAAAAATCATGAATGTGTTTTTGCTGACATATTTTTTCACATGCCAACCAAGCCAATCAGCATCCTGCCATAGAGCATGCTGATGACGGTAGTAAAATTTTCGGGCAGTCCCATCACTAAACCGACATGGTTAAATCACTTGCAGTGTCATCATCATGTCAGCCGGCGGCAGCATGAGAGCGTTTAAAGGATGACCAGGCAAAAGGAAAGCGATGTGGTCATCTTTGCCAGCACCGAGCAAAATTACCGGCATAAAATCGATAAGTCAAAGCATGCCCCGCTTGTACGAAAATCGGTAAATTGGTGGTTTGCCGAAGATATGCCGGTGTTGGATCATATGGCCCCACCGGATAAACAACAAAACGGCCCCTGTGATCTGCATCCGGCAGAAAACCAAATACACTGGAAAAATTCGGATAGGCAGGCAGAGCCGACCCATGCAGGCGTCTTTTCCGATCAATGCGGCAGTCTATTAATCGCCGATGAATCCTTATTTCATAAGTTTTGAGTCCGGATGTTGCTTCACCCAATTTTGCCAGGAGGTATCTGTCGAAGAGATTTCGGGCAGCCATCTTTTATAATATACTCCCCGAATTCCCATGAGGCCTTTCCTGTAAGGATACCATAACGTTTCTGTCTCTTTGTCGTAAAGAACGAACGTATTTTTATAGGTCCATCCGGAAGGAACCAGTGTTAATATCCTGCCGTCAATTTCGCGGCTGTACACAGCCGCCAGGTCGGCCAAAGGTCAGTATGCCGCCGCAATTGCATCATTTCCAAGTATCGTATTGGCTGTTTCATGGCGGGAAAGTTTTTGGACTGAATATGCATGGGCATCTTTGCCATTGGAAACACCGATAACCCTGAGATTAGAAAAACCTTTGGTCGGTTTTGACTCCCAATCCGATTCATCCAAAGGACTGAATGCATGCCGCCCCAGGCCGAACCGAAAATGGCGGGGTTCAAATCCAATGGCCTTTGCCTGGGTGACATCCCATTTCTCACCGGTTCTGTCAACAATATATGTACGGTCGCCTTCCCGCAACACATAAGCATTCGCAACCTGAATCAGAACAAGACTGATAAAAAATGACAGGGTTATCATGACCACAAAGATGATGCTTTTATGAATTTTCATTTTTTTCACCTTATTTTTTAACTGGTTAATCTATTCAATTGGTCGGATTTCGAATTTAATACTTACAGAAAATATGCAGAAAAAATAAACCAGTGAAAAATCGTAGCGAAAGGTTGGTAAATAGAGCCCCACATAGTATTGAGTTTTGTGAAAAGGGCCAATGAGGAAAAACTCTATCCTGTCTTGAAGGCTAGATCAGTTCCGGAACGGTGTATTTAAGAAAAGGCTCTCAGGGATTTTTTTATTCTCTCCCGTGCTTCCATGGATAAAACAATTGGTGGGATCGGTTCTTCGGCTGAAATGGTTTCCAAACGGCTCAATTTCCTCAGCATCATCAGTTGATTCTTAAATCGGGCGCAGTATTTACACATCATCAAATGGATGCGGATAAACATGCGATGACGAAACGGCAGATTTTGATCCATCGACTCTGAAATTTTTTTTGAAACATCCTTGCAGCAAAACATCCAGTGCTTCATCCCGGCACCACCTTATTCTGAATCCTTAATCCATGAAATATCGATACAACGTCGCAATATCATCCGTGCACGATAAATCATGACCCAGAAATTAGACGTTGTGATATTCAAAACCTTACAAATTTCATCCGTGCTTAACCCGTCGATTTCTCTGTAAACAAAAGCATCGGCTATCCGTTTGGGGACTTCCGATAGACATTGATAAAAAATGTCCAGAAATTCTTTTTGTTCATAGGCATCCATGGGATCGACATTCCAGCTTGCAGGCCGCATGGACCAATTTCCGTTTTCATCGAATATTTGATCCGTTATATCCAAATGGTCTTTGTCATTTGTATTTTTCACATATTTTTTTTTGTTTCTGAAGTGATCAATAATTTTATGCTTTAAGATAGAATAGAGCCATGTTTTTTCGGTGGACCTGCCTTCGAACTTTTTTTGTGCTCTAATAGCAGCCAGAAAGGTTTCCTGAACCAATTCTTCGGCTACATCAGCCTTTCCAACTCTTGAGTAAGCGAATTGAAAAAGCATATCCCCATATTGGTCCACCCAGCTTTCCGGGTTCAAGGTTACCTGATCATCCATAAGCTCATGTCGATTTAATGAAAAGCTTGATCTGAGAATACATCCGATTGCCGTTGTTTTTTCCAATATCAATATGTTGGAAATAAATCAACTCATGAAGAATCTTTGTAAGTATTGGAACTTTGAAACGACTATGGGAATTAAAAGGGCGTCTCAAAGTATACTAATAAGATTTGTTTGGAGATGCATTAACGGTAATATTAAACCTTTTTAAATGCCATCTATGCCCTTCCGGGCACAACAAACCCTGAAAGAACAAAATAACATATCGTTCTTTCATATAAACTTGGAGGATCACGATGATTACAGTTAAAAAAATGACCATTTTGGTAATCGCTGTTGTTTTCTTAGCCCTTGCAACCCATTCTTTTGGTTATCAAGCGGAAAACAGCATTTCTTTGATGGCAACCCCTCAACATCCTGGTGCAAGCGGAACACTTGTTATCACCGATTCACACATTGAAATCGAGGCCAGAGGTCTTAAAAGCAATTCGGTTTATACCGCATGGTTTGTCAACACTAAGCCCAAAAAGCATGAAGCTGGTGCAGGGCAACCGCCCTATATGTTTAAAACAGATTCATATGGAAATGGCACCTATTCCGCCGAGTTAAGCGAATCACCTTTTGGAAAGTGGGAGATGATCATGGTGGTGCTTCATCCGACCGGAGATCCGACAGATATGAAAAACATGGTGGGAGCGCTATCGGCTGGTATCCAATAACATAAACCTCAAAAAATATTCGGGAAGAAGTTATACGACTTCCCGAATATTCTTATTTTATCTGCTGATTTCTCCTCCGCAACTTGATCCTGCCCCGGCAGTGCACCCGTAACAATGATTTGCCGTGACTATCTTTCTTTTGATTACCTTATCATAATCGAAAGAACTGATATGTCCCAAACATCCCAAAGAAAGCATCTGGTTGAAATCACAGTCATAAAGATACCCGTCATGGCTCACCGAAAGCTGATGCCGGCACATGAGACCCTCCAGGGTGGCGGAATTGAAAGATTTTCTTAATAGGATCATGTACTGTTCCAGCTTGCCGACTTTCATGAGTGCCTTGAAAAAACCGTCGATGGGCATATTGTTGATGCAAAAAAGAGAATTGAAACGGATATCGTATTGTTCGGCAAGATATTCCTTAAACTCCCGTTCAAGCTGTTTTTGAGGAGCGGAAAGATACATTCCCACAGGATTGTATACGAGATTTAATATTTTATCATACCCATAACCAAGTCGGTTAAGTCGTTTTAGCGCGCGGATCGATTTGTCATAAACTCCTGGACCTCTTTGCCTGTCCGTGTAATTTTTCCTGAAATGCGGAAGTGACGCGACAACTTCAACATGATTTCCGGCAAGAAATTCATACAGATATTCAAACCCGGGCTCTTCCAGGATAGTGAGGTTACACCGGTCAATGACCTTTTTACCCAGGTTCACGGATTGCTCCACAAGATAGGTGAAATAAGGGTTCATTTCCGGTGCCCCGCCAGTGATATCTATGGTTTCGATTTCATGAACTTTGGAAATAATGCCAAGACACGCATCGACTGTTTCACGGGTCATGGCTTCGGTTCGGATGGGTGAAGCTCCCACATGACAATGCCTGCATGACTGGTTGCATTTTTTCCCGACATTGATTTGCAATGTTTTCATAGTGCTTGCCGAGAATTTGCGGCCATTTTCCGTATGGTCACAAATCAGATCGGAAAAGGATTCGACTTTTTTGGAGAGTATTTCCAATTGTTCATGTGCTTTCATGGTTAATTCCTAAACAAGGGTTTCATCAATTTTATTCATCATCTGGACACCATGAACCAGAGTAATGCCCGCAGCCATTGCCGCAGCCACATGAACCGCTTCGTTCATCTGTTCCTCATCTGCGCCTTTTTCAAGACAGGTTTTGGTGTAAGCATCAATGCAGTAAGGACATTTAAGGGCGTGGGCTACCGCCAGGGCGATAAGGGCTTTTTCCCTTTCGCTCAAGGCACCCGCAGCCATAACATGCCCGTAATAGGAAAAAAAATGATCTCCCAGAGTTTTATTGACACGAGAAATATCCTGAAACTTTTCCAGATCTTCGGATTCATAATAATTGCCCATTTTGATTTAGCCTCCCTGTTGATTGTTGCACCCACAAAGTTTAAACCGGTTTTTCAGCCCAGATCGTTTTGTAGTTAAATCCATCCAGACTGATAATATTGTATTTGATAATCTCGAAATTTGGGCTCAGGTCAAAATCCCTTGGAACAATTTGAGAATAATGGCGCATAATGAGCCTCGATCCATAAGGATTGTTCATCAGTGGGCTTTCCACATCCGATTCCAACACCAATTCCGGTACGATTGGATAACCCACTTTTTGGAATGCTTTGGCGATCATACCTGAACAAATTACCTGGTATTCGGTGCATCCGCCTAAGCATGCATGAATGGTTCGTTTTTTAAAAGGATTTAAAAATGAAGGAAGAAGGAGCAGGGCTAGATCCACTAAATTTTCGTGGTCATAGTGTTTCCCTAAATTATCGACAACGTCATCAACGACTGTTCTCAGATCTTCCAGGGAAATACCAAACGGCCGGCATATTCTCATGTTCTGGTCTTTGTATTTACTTAAAGGAACGGCCGTCACACCATTTTCGGCATTGGCTTCAATCAACATATGCCGAAGATCTGTTTCATCAGCTCCATGAAGGTCATTTTTCCATTTCTCAGCCCCGCCAACACCGGAATCTTTCAGCTGGTCTCCGATATAAAAGGCGGAGTGGCTCCATGAACTTTTTGTGAACAACTGTATGACCCGGCTTATCCTCGATCGGCCTTCAACCAGCACCACATCACCCACACGGATTTCTTTGTAAAGATTTGCCATATTGTTGATTATACGTTTTTCATAAGATGGGATAGGCATTTCCATCCGTTTAAGCAGAGTTCCGGCAATATGCTCTATCAGTTTGCCTGAACGTTTTTCGGTTTTGTCTGACATGACTGAATTTCTTTTTCCAAACCTTTTAATTTAAAGACATCAGGCTTTGCCGGCCATTGATCACTTTCTGCCGCACTATCCAAAACCATTATTCACCCAGTAAGCAATACTGGCAACCAAAAAATAAAGCCCCATGAGTTCTAAAACGAAATAGAAACAATAATACCAAAGACTTCGAATCAGTGTTGTCGGAATGAGAAGGCCCACACTGACAATACTTAAAATGATCAAAGAATAAAATGTATAAAAATACCCTTTGGCCACCAGACCGGTGAGGAAAAACATGCTGATATTCATAATCACCAACAGGTTATTCAACCGGCTGAGATTGCTCCAAAAAATGACATGGTCGAGTTCAAAAGCGTTGTCCAGTTTTTCATAACGAACTCTCATCATGTACCCTCTCCTTTCGGATAACAGGACTTCGCCAATAAGACTTTACTGGAATTTAGTCGAAACTGTTCAGCAGACCTTACAACACCAAGAATATTTTTCTGAAGGTTCTTAAAAATGTTGCAATTTTTTTGTAACCATCCCACTCGGTGCGCCGAGCCCAAACCGACAAGTAACTGCTCCCCCCTTTGAAAAAGGGACAAGCTACCGCTCCCCCCTTTGAAAAAAGGACAAGCTACAACTCCCCCCTTTGAAAAAGGGGGGCCGGGGGGGATTTGAAAATCCCCCTAAATCCCATAGCCGTCAGGCTAAGGGATGCAACTTTTCAATATAGCCTGATTTTAACAT
>CAYZJH010000091.1:0-13351 GCA_964478625.1 uncultured Desulfobacteraceae bacterium | reverse complement strand
TGGTTTCAGGGTATTTAGAGTATAGTATCGGCTCAGATGTACCGTAATCGAACCGACGTTTGAAACAGGATAAAAAGTGATTGCGGTGTTTGTGTTTGACTCTGCCTGTGGGAACGTAAATCAGGCGATGCCCTGATTTCATAAGCCTCCAGCATAAATCAACATCTTCCCCCACTCGCATGCTTTCATCCAGACCACCGATTTCGAGATAGAGATCTTTAAAAATCAAAACATTGCAGGTAGGCACGTAAAAAACAGCATTATCACCTGATCCAACGACCTTTTCCCTGCCCATGTTCAAGGCCGACTTCACCGACTCGTATCGATCCAGGGTACTGTCCTGGTAATATGAATCCACAAATCCTCCCACCAAAACATACCGCCTCTCCTGAAAATAAGGTACCAGCTCCCTAAGCCACTGGGAATCCGCGATACAGTCACTGTCGATAAAGGCCACGATTTCTCCGCACGCTTCTTTTACGCCGCGATTTCTAGCCGCGGATTGTCCCTGGTTGTATGCTTGGACTATGACTTTGGTATTAAATTCTTTTGCCACAGACGCGGTTTTGTCAGTGGATGCGTCATCAACAACTATCACTTCAAATTTTGACGCCGGATAATCCAGTGCATTCAGGGATTCCAGGCAGCACCGCAGGTCATGGCTTCGATTATACGCTGCAATCACGATGCTAACAAAGGGTTCATATCTTTCCGCCGAGGGTCTCCACTCTAAAACCTGTGCCTGGCATAATGCGTCAAGAAATGGAATGGTTTTTGTTTTCAAACCCTTCTCGGTACCTTCACCACAGGATTCTAATGTATAACCTGTTTGGCATTTTCTCAGGATTGAAAAAGCCGAAGCATTCATCCTGAGCACGCGCAAGGGACTGTATTGCAAGACAAAACCGCCGCCTTTCACATCATTTCCAGATCCAGGGATAAGCTGAATCAGAGGCTGTAGATGAAAAGATCCCTTCAATGTCATATTTTTTTGATTATACTCTTGGTACTGCAAATGTTACGGGTTTAATTTTTACACAGTTGGCCAGACATCCAGGATCGGGAACCCCAAGTTTTCTCTGAGTATGATATGCAATCGCCGGGCATCCGCCATGGCAGAGATCAAATCGATGGCAGCTTTCACAAGATTTTATCTCTAACCGACGAAAGGATTCAAAAACCGGGGATGTTCTCCAAATTTTTTTGAAATCATCACCGGGCAATTTTCCGGCAAAAAAATCATCATCCTGAAGGAAGGCACACGGGAAAATTTCGCCTTTTGGAGAAATACAACAGGTAAGCTTGCATGCTCCACACATGTTCAATCCAAGTGATCTGCGTTCTTCAGTTGTCACAGAAAAAAATGAATCTCCTGTAGATACTTTCAAATTTTCGCTCAGCCATTTGGAAAACTCAATCATTTGGCTTTTGTTCACATTCAAATCTGACCATGATGCCATTCCTCTGCCGGATGGTCGAAATCTGGACACCCTTAATTTGGCTCCGTATTCAGAAGCCATTTTCACCATACTGTCAAGTTCAGGAAAACTCAATCGTGTCAACACGGTGTTGATACTCACCTCAATGTCACGTTTTTTGAGATATTCAAGCGCCTTGACCACGTTTCTGAAACTTCCTTTCCCCCGGATCGCATCATTGGATTCAGGTGTAGCACCATCCAGGCTCACCTGAATATACACCAGGTGTTTATCCAATCTTTTGGCAACACC
Organism: uncultured Desulfobacteraceae bacterium; assembly: GCA_964478625.1. GTDB lineage: Bacteria > Desulfobacterota > Desulfobacteria > Desulfobacterales > SKZT01 > SKZT01. The sequence continues at coordinate 11,621 of CAYZJH010000091.1, read as the reverse complement.
TTCGGTAATCAGAGTCCCATTGGTGCTGATACAGGTTACCATCCCCTTTGTGTGCGCATAATCCATTAACTCCAGGAAATCAGGCCTCATGAAAGGCTCTCCACCACCGATATTAAACTGAAACACCTTCATATCCGCCAATTCATCAATGACTTGTCGGCATTGCTCGGTGTCCAGTTCACCTTCTCTCATTTTGCCCGAATCCGAAAGGCAGTGAATGCAGGAAAGATTGCACTTGTAAGTAACTTCCCATGTGACGTTTACCGGGGCTGAAAGCCCCATATCAACATACTGATTGCCCATATATCAGCCCCTTCTGTTCCAGGACTTTCAGGATCTGACCAACCCGGTCTTCAATCCATTGTCTTGGCCAGTGATATTTTGATTCCAGGTGATCGATTAGTTCTTTAACCTTTTGTTTTCCTTCAAAAAAATGATTGCTGATCAGATCTTTTGTCGGCACGAAATAAAGTCTCGGACCGGCATAATTATAAAAAAGGAGTCCGAAATTTTCTTTTCGAACCTGTACCCCTTTTTTTAGGTTGTAAACTGAATAAATTTGCATTGGCCCCCCAAAGGTGGCAACTATTTGGGGACGATAAATCATCTGAATTCCCCAAAAAGACCATTTATCCTAAAAATCAATAAAATTAAAAGATAACCGCCAGCCGCCCTTTGACCAAACTGATCGATTGAAAAGTGAATTATCCGTCATTCCGGCGAAATCCGGAATCCACAAGGTATAACCACTGGTTTAGATACCGGTCTTTTCCGGTACGACGATAGAAGGTCCCCCAAATGGAATCGCTTAATTCAGGTTTGAGAAAGTTACGACTGGCGGTCCGGAAACGAGACTTGCTTTGCTAGTAAATTCCACAAATGCCGTCTACAGCCAATTCTTCAATGTTGATCTCTTCCAGAATACATGGTGTTTCGTTCTTTTCTTCTTTTACTTCGAGTTCCTGCTCTCTGATTTCATTGTCCATTCGACCACCTCCTTGAATTTTAATTAGATAAGTTTCAGGCACCAGGATTCATAGATGATAACCTTCCTCATCAGGGCGCCTGGGCGGTCCATCCGCCATCCACCGTTATCATATTCCCGGTGATGCACCTGGAATCGTCCGAGGCCAGCCACAACACGGCCTTCCCGATGTCTTCCGGGCTTACCTGGGGATCTTTGATAAGGTGTCCTGCAAAGAAATTCTCCTGGGCTTCTTCTTCCTCCATACCGAAAAATTTGGCAATACCTTTCATCATGTCGGTCCAAACCGTTCCAGGGCAAACGACATTGGCCCTGATATTGTGATTGGCTACTTCCATGGCAATAGATTTGTTCAGGCCTATAATGCCATGCTTGGCTGCACAATAATGTCCTCCCATTCCAAAGCCCCGCTGTCCTCCCACCGACGAGATACTGATTACCACACCGCTTTGTTTTTCAATCATATGTGGTAAAACATATCTGCAGCAAAGGTAGGTTCCTTTCAAATGGGTATCCAGAACTTCATCCCATGTTTCTTCATCCATATCAGCGATAGCCACCATGGATGAATTTCCTGCATTATTGACCAGTATGTCGATCTTGCCGAAAGTCTCGATTACCTTTTCTACCATTGCCTGAACTTCGGAAGATTTCCTGACGTCGCATTTTATACCGATAGCCTTGCGGCCCAGTTTTTTGATTTCATCTACTGCTTTGGCCATGGTTTCCGGAGTTGACATGTCATAGGGAATGGTTTTCATGTTGGTGCAAATATCGGCGATGGCAATATCCGCACCTTCTTTTGCCATACACAATGCGCTTGCAAAACCATTACCGCGAGCACCTCCGGTGACAATGGCCACCTTTCCATCCAGTTTCATTTATATTCTCCTTTTTAGGTTTAAGGATTCATGAAGTGTCAAATCGCTTCACGCAATTGTTCAAGCTCGAATTTCTCGCCGATTTGCTGAAGGCTAAAATTGATTTCATACAGATCATCCTTAACTGAATCCAATCCGTACTCTCGCACCTGATAATCGAGTTGTCCTTCCAGGCTGTAGACCAAATATAGCAGATTAAGCAAATATACCCAGTCGGGCCGCTCTACTAGGTATGCAAAATATTCATTCAAAAGCTTGCCCGCGTCGATTTCTTTTAAACCCCATTCCAAGGTTTCTTTATCAACTTTTTGAAGCATAACTCCCCGAAGAAGTACTGCTGTACGAACACCAACGCGAGTAATATCTTTAATCATTTTCTGGTCCGACAACTTCAACTCCATAAACATCTCCTTATGTCATTCGCACTTTCATGGTTTTGACATGTTTAATGATTTTTTCCAGTTTATCGTAAAACGGAATACACATACTTTCTGCAGAACCAGCTTCTTGGCATGCCTCAAGTTTGCTTTTCATCTCTGCAAACTTTTTTGTCAATTCCTCCATGTCCTCTGTGCCCTTCTGGGTCTTGAAATAAAGTTTTGTTGCAAGAGGTTCCAATTCATTTGCAAGAGAATTGAGTTTTTCTTTTACAGTTTCAAACCTGGTAACCTTTGCTATTTCTTTGAACGTTTCACACATTTCTCTGACATATTGGGTTCCAGTTTTTTCCTCGCTCACTTTTATTTCTCCTTTCATTGATTTTCATTACCGGTGATAATGATGCGGATGATTGCACCCATCGCCGTGATTATGATGATGGTGGTGACCGGCTCCCGGACAAGGTCGGTGTTCTTCAGGGGGAGCCTCTGGTATTTCTTTATTTGGAAGCTGTTCCATCAAAGTTTGGGCTATTTCGACAAATGCCTTTGCGGTTACGCTTTCCGGATGAAGGTTGACGATTGGAATGCCCCCATCGGCTGCTTCGGTAAATTGCGGATCGATAGGAATCGATCCAAGAAAAGGAACTTCCATCATTCTGGCCAGTTGTTTGCCTTTATCCTTTCCGAAAAGATATACCGTGTCTGCACAACATCTGCATATATACATGCTCATGTTCTCAATGAGCCCCAATACTTTTGCATCCAATGTCTGAGCCGCATTTATTGCTTTGGAGCAGACCAGTGTCGCCACTTCCTGGGGAGTGGTCACAATGATGACACCATCAATATTCGGGATCGATTTGAGGATGGCAATAGGCTCATCGCCTGTGCCGGGCGGGAGGTCTACCAGAAGAAAATCCAGCCCACCCCATTTCGCCGCAGACAGCAGTTGGCGAATCGTGCGACTCTTTGTTTGACCTCTCCACATAACCGGGGTCATATCTCCAGGCCAAAACAGAGCCACTGAAAGTGCTTTTATTCCAAAGTCCGTTACTACGGGATTCAGCCAAAATGCGCCATCAAGCTTGGCTTCCTTTTTGATCCCCAGCATTTTCGGGACACTGGGACCGTGAAGATCAGCATCGAATATTCCAACACGCTGTCCGCTATTTTGAAGAGCTGCAGCCAGGTTAATTGTTGCCGCAGTCTTACCGACTCCTCCTTTTCCGGAAAGAATGGCGATTTTATATTTGACATATTTTAAAGCCTCGGCAATTGCACCTTCTTGAACAAGTTGATGTTGTTGCCGTTCTTTGAATTCCTGTCGGGTCAGTTCCTCCATTGATCCCTCCTTGAAAAATTTTATGAAAGGCGCATGAGCTTATAGTCTAAAGTCCCTATACCCATTCGCTCTGCATCCTGAAGAACATTGAAAAAATTGAACATGTTTTCGCTAAAAATTTTGGGTGGGCATTTTTTGCCGATCAAATCAAATGTTGCCTTGTCAATGGCGACAGGGTCGCGGGAGGCTATAAACCCCATATTTTCAACAACCGGTTTTTCACTGTAGGGGTAATAATCGGGTTGAGGAGTCATATCCCATAGATAACTGATAAAAAAGATCTTGTTGTCGATGGAAGCCCTGACTCCCATGTAGCTCTCCAGTGCGCGGTTTTGAAACGCCCTGATATCGGAAAAATCGGGTTTCTGCCCATTAAAAATGTAAGGATTAATACCTCTCAGAAGGCGATTCTTTGCCCGGTCGACCAGGCAGTCGAAGCCGCCATTAAATAAAGCTCCATGAAGGCCAAATAAAGGATGAAAAGTTATATGGCTCAGCACCCATAGTGCATCACTGCGACAAATTGCAGTTCCTACCTCCACACCACCAAGTTCGGAATCCTTTAGGCCGCATGGAAACAGATCTCCTTCGTCGCCGCTGAATCCGCCGTTAATCACAAAATGCCCTCCAAGCGTTTCATTCGTATAGCCCTGAGCGCTGGCTATTTTAAGGAAATTGGTTCCACGGATTTTCTTCCAGTAATCCGCCAGTTTGATTCCGTCACATATGACCGGTCTGGTATGGGTAACAGCCAAAACCCGTTCAGAAATCACCCTGAAGAACCCAGGACGTAGGCCGTAATGATAACCCTCTTCAGCGGTATTAATTTTTAATGCAACACGCATCCCTGTTGTCAGGTCATTTTCTGCTTGTGAGGCGCTTAAAAGTTTTTGCAGCTTATGCCTCACCGAATTGTCAAAGTACATATTTTCCGAGTCAACCCAGATGACCTCACTCATCGTTTTTCCTTCCGGTCAGAATGGGATTTTTGAAACTTTTTATGGGAGGAAGTAATTACTTCCTCCCATTGCTTTATCATTTAAAATCAACAATAACTATTAACTCGGGTCATACTTTTTCCACTCGTTCCAAACCCAGTCCTTATTATATTCAGTCCGGCCGAAAGGCATAACCTCTGTTGTGAGATCATGTTTGTGAAATACATCTCTCAGGCGAACGGTTGTGGGTTTGTGATTGTCAACACCGCCGTGACGAATCTGCCATTTTGCTATATGTTCGGGAGTCATCGGTGGTTCATAATTATGAAGCTTGTACTCTGTGGTTCCGAGACCGATTTTGGCTCCGGCGTTCATGGTGATACGCGGGCTGAAACCATTGACGATTTTAAAACGATCATCTCCCGGCTTGCACCCTTTTTCATCGGCGACAGAGCCAGGACTGACCGGCGCATTGTCAATGGCATCCAGCGTCGCCATTTCAATGGCAATCAGGTCCTTGCCTGCGAAAATCCCGACATCCGGGGCAACCGCCAGGCCGGCCCATGGGAAACAATCACACTCCGGAACGATATCGATAGCACAGTTAAAATATCCAACTTTTCCACGTTCAAAACATTTCAAAGCTCCCAAAGCTGCATCTGCATGGGCAATCATGGCATTTGGGAAATAATTGTCCTCAAAACCGATTCCGGTCATACCTGAGAAAAGGCATGTCACCTGGCAGGAATAACACAGCCGGCAACGCTCAGGATACCAGACTTTACCGTGCTCTGCTACATGATGGGCATTACGCGGGCATGAATCATCGCACATCTTGTGGAACTTGCATGCCTTTCCGGGGCATTTATCCGTGAATTTGGGCCAACCGATGGCATCATGCGGGTCTCCCCAATGAGCCAGATGGGTTATATATTTTCCTCTTTTAGACTGACATCCGATCCCCAGCTGTTTCAACACTCCACCATACATGGTGATGGAATGGCCCCTGGCATGACCGATGACAATCATGGAGTCAGCTTCGGCAATGGCTCGACCGATATAAGTCTCCTTGAGGATTAGGCCTTCGGGAATGTCGACCCGATAGTCATCCTCGCCGGAATATCCATCGGCGATAAGTACCGGACACCCAAAGGTTGCATCTGTGTAACCATGCCGAATAGCACCTTCCATCTGATACTGAGAAATAGCCATGCTGTTATAGGTGTGGTAAGACAACGTGGTGTCGTTGACCACATAAGGATGTCCTCCACAGGCCTTGACTTCTTCTACGATGGCGGCGATATATTCCGGCCTCAAAACTGCGGTGCGGTTATATTCACCATAATGAATTTTGATGGCAACCTCATCGCCTTTTTCAATGCACTCATTCATCTTTGATTCGTAAAACAGGTCTTTCATTTTGCAGATCATGGACTCGGTCCAGTTGGTGGCATTGGCTTCGGAAAACCAAACCGGAGCGGGTCCATCCTGAGTGAAAACACCCCACTTTTTTTTGGTGGGATTCCAGCTTTTGGCCTGATAGGTATCCCGTCCACCATCGATGGGGCCTTTCATTTCATGCCACTTTGTAGGATCATACTTATGCTCAACCATACGACTACCTCCTTCACCACTTCATGTGATGGATAAAATGAGTTGAATTTGAAACGATTAAAAAAAACTCAAGAAGATTGAAAATTTGCTTTGTTGGTGAATATTCTTTTCACCCGAATGCTTCCCCCGATGATTCAAACGATATATCATCCCCCTTTCTGTCGTTTGGAATTGAGCCATTCCTTTTAAATTAAAAAGTTTGCCCCGGTTAAAAGGAATTAATCTCCCTTGTGCAAATAATATGCCTTCAATTATTTAATTGGTTCGGATAAGTGGTTTAGGAATCATAAAGAAACTGAATCCCCTTTATTGAACAGGTGTTTCCTGCTTTGGGAAATTTCTTTAGAAAAATATGGAAGAATGCTTTTGTGTGCATTCCACCATAAAAAAAATTCCATCTTTTGAGGACCATGACCATAATTTAAGAGGTGGTATTTTTTTAACATTTTGATATAATTTAAAATATATCAAATTCTATTTGGTTGGGGTCGGCAGGGGAATTTGGCCCCATAAAAAACTCTCATGAAAAAATAGCAGATAAGATGCAGAAGATAACCAGCTGAAAGGTCCGCGTTAATTTTTAAACGCGTCGGCAATGTGTCCTTGACGAATAAGTATTGGAATGATAAAAAAATCAGTTTCTCATAGGAAGGGAAACCAAACGTTATGATCAGGACCTGAAAAGAGGCAAGATGAAAACAAAAAGTTCAAAAAATGATCTGACCCACGAGGACATTTTGCGGTTTCGAAAAATAGAGTCCGTATTCCTGAGTCGCTGCAAGCATTTCGGATATAAGGAAATTAAGACTTCAACAGTGGAACCGCTCTACATTTTTACAGCCCTGGGCGCATTGAGAGATGACAAATTAAATCGCATTTACTCATTTATCGACTGGGACGGCTGGAGCGGTGAGAGAGTAGCATTGAAACCCGATTCCACTACCTGCGTGGCACGTTACTACGGAGATCATCTTCGTGGAGAAAATCCCCGCCAGAAACTGTGCTACGTGGAAAATCACTTTGAGTGGGCGGATGACTGGGATAAGATTTCGGAAAGGTGGCAGTGTGGTGTTGAAAATATTGGAAGCGCCGGCCCGGAGTCGGATATCGAGGTTATTTATATGGCACTGGATATCTTAAAAAATTCCGATATCAAGCAGTTTACTCTCTACCTGTCCTACCCGTCGATTATTCGACAGATGGTTCGAGGGCTGGGTCTTTATGATTCCCGACAAAAAGAGCTTCTTGAAGCCATTCGCAAACGCGAGGATGTCCGGGAAATGATTAAAAGGCTTGCGGTTGAACCGGAAAAGGGAAGAGAACTCAATGCATTTTTGCAAACCCCTGAGGAAATTCCGGAATATTCGGCCAACTACCTGGAAAATCTGAAATATTCTTTGACCAAAGAAACCTATGACCAGATTGCCCCTTTTCTTGAAAATTTCATCTGCATCTGCAAAAGCCTCGACAGTCTGGAATGCAATTATGTGATCGACTTTTCTCTGCTGGGGGATCTGGAATACTATACCGGGATTAAATTCCAGTTTTTATCATCACAGATTCGAAAATCCAGAAAAGATATCCTTTGCTCGGGGGGGCGTTACGACAGCCTGATCAATTTGATGTGGGAAATTTCCGAGCCTGTTCCGGCAGTCGGTTTTGCTCTATTTGCCCGAAATATGATTCCGTCCATATCCGCGGTTATGGACAAACTTCAAAATATTTGCATTTATATCGGCAATATTACCAAAGGAAACGTAGAGAAGGGACAATATCTTTGCGATAAGTTTTCCGACCTCGGCTTTTCAGCACGAATCTCCTTTGCTCAGGTCAAACCCGAGGAATATGATGATTATGGTCTGGTGATCGAAGTTGATCATGATGCCTATGAGGACGGTTATCAGGTGTTGTCAAGTCAAAAAATAGGAAAACCTCTGCTGATGAACCTTTTTGGAGAATTCAATGGCCGCTGATATAATAAGTGTTTGCCTTCCCAAAGGAAACTCTATGAAACCCCTGGCCGGATATTTCGAAAAGACAGGATTTCCGGTCTGTGAATACCATTCTCAAAACCGCACCTACCGGCCCGCTGTGGATAATCTTCCGGTCAGAGCCAAAATAATGGCCGAGAAAGACGTTGCCATCCAGGTGTCCATCGGCAACTATGATATCGGTTTTAGTGGTTTGGACTGGATCAGGGAACTGACTACGAAATATCGGGGAAGCGATATCCACATTTTCAAACATCTTGGGTTGGATCAAAAGGGGATATATGCCTGCACTGGTCTTAACGGAAACTTTAATTGCCTTCAAGACCTTCACAAAAAAAATGGGTTTATTACCATTGTCAGTGAATACCCGAATCTTGCTGAACACTTTGCAATCCAAAATCGCCTTCGAAAATTCAAGATATTTTCAGCATGGGGAAGTGTTGAGGCTTATCCTCCCGAACATGCAGATGTAGTCATTTTAAGCGCATATGAACCGGAATCTTTGTCAAGCATGGGCCTTTGCAATATCAGTTGTGAACTCGAATCAGAACTTACATTAATTGTGAATCGTAAAAGTTTTATCCAAAAAAGACTTTATTCGGTATTAAGGCATTTTTCCGATTCCGTATATTCATCCGGAGAATTAGTATGACAGGCGTTCCTGATAAGTTGAATATGGCCGTGCCCGATGGGCACCTGATGAATCATGTACTCCCCTTTATCGAGGACGCTGGTCTGTTTTTCGAGGGATATGAACATGGTAAGATAGTCCGGAGACCCCGATTAAGACCACTATCTGAAGAAGCCCGGGAGATGATACCCGATCCGGATAGGGTCGCCATAAAAGTCATTCGTCCGCAAGATATGCCGACCCATGTGGCAAATGCCAATTTCGATCTTGCGATTTCAGGAACGGACTGGCTTGCCGAGCATAAACAGCGATTTCCTGAAAGCCCTGTCATGGAAAAGCTTCGGATGGGATTTGGAAAAGTGCGGATCGTTGCTGCGGTGCATGAAGATAAAGGCAACAGCTTGGACGAATTCATGACCTCTTTTCGGGCGCAGCATGGAAAAAGCCATTTGAGAATTGCTTCAGAGTACGTCTATTTGGCCGATGCCTTTGCTCAAGAAAACAGGCTTCATCCCTATCGTGTGATCATGACCTACGGTGCGACCGAATCTCTGATTCCTGAAGATTGCGATATGATCATCGAAAACACTGAGACCGGAAACACACTGGTAAAAAACCATTTAAAAATTATCAGCACCCTTAAAATTTTAGGTGTGCCGTGGTCGGAAGGATGCCTTATCGCAAGTGTGGGAAGCATGGAAACTGGCTGGAAACGGGAACTTATGGATGCTTTTGCAACGCTTTTTAAAAAACACCTTCAGTCCCAAACAAAAACCTGAAATTTTGAATCTTCATGTCAAACAGGTGTTTGAGTGCGGATTCAGGATAAGCAAATCGTATGAGGGATGAGCAGGTGTCGAAAAACTTCATCCTGAAACAATCAGCACCGGCATTGCCTTGTCGGCATGCCAAATACGGACAATGAAAATTCTCAAACTGTTGCCGACTTGGCTATTCCCTTCCCGGTTGCCTTTTCATCTTTTCAATCCTGAGGGGTAAAATACAGGTTTCCGACATCAAATCCGAATGATTTGGCTTTATCCACCAACATATTGGTTGTGTTATTATCCAATTGCGGGGTTCTGGATAAAATCCACAAATATTTTGATGAACTTGCAACCAATGCGTAGTTGTACTCTTTCCTATCCAGTGCGATTATTTTATAATCCGCATAAAAAGGCCCAAAAAATGATACTTTCAGGTGGCCAATATGTTCCGATCTGGCGAATTTAGCCTTTCCCTCTGCTTTTGAGTATTTTTTCTTTTTCGGATTATATCCTTCGTTGATGACCTTTACCTTGCCATTTTGAAGTATTTCATACGTTGCGGTTACCCTGACCAAATCTTTTTCAAACCAATTGGGCAGCCTTGCGATTTCGTACCATTTTCCCAAATACCTATCTATTTCGAAATCCTGGACTGGTTTCATGCTTATCTCCGAGACACCTCGAAATGAACAGGAGCTGATAAAAGATAAACAAAATATAATCATCAAATATTTTTTCATTTTCATGTCATTTTCGGATTATTACTTTTCACCATTCAAACCGGACATTCAATATATGCTTCCCGTTGGATTCATATCTTTACTTTTATGTCATTTTTAAATAAGATTCAATTATCGAATGCCGAAAGACAATCAGGGGAGATACTTCAATAGAAAATTAAGCGGATAAGGGGGATCGCATGGATAAATTTACGAAAGACGATCTGAAACAATTATTCGAAATCAATCAATGGCCTTCCATCAGCATTTACATGCCCACTCAACGGGCTGCGGACACTCAGCAAAATTCAATTCGCTTCAAAACACTGGTACAAAAATCCGAAAGTACACTTTCCGACTATCAATATAAAGATGCCAGTAAATTGCTGACGCCGGCGAAAAAACTTTATAATGATATTGCTTTTTGGAATCAAAGAAGTGATGGTCTCGCCATGTTTATTGCCCCGGAATTCTTTAAAATATACCTTTTGCCCCATGTTTTTGATGAATTGCTGGTGATCACCCATCGGTTTCATGTAAAACCGTTGATACCGGTCTTAAGTTCCAATGCGCATTTTTTTGTATTGGCTGTGAGCCAAAATAGTGTCCGGCTGTTGCGCTGTACGCATGACAGCGTTGAAGAATTGGAAACCGAGGCATTGCCGGCAAGTATCCATGAATTTCTTAAATATGATACGGACAAAAAGCAGCTTCAGTTTCACACTAGAGTGAAAGAGGGGGGGGCAGGAAATCGGCCTGCCATATTTCATGGTCAGGGAGCCGGAGTCGATGAAACCAAGGATAATCTTTACCGGTTTTTTAAGGATATCGAAAAAGGGATCCAAAGTGAACTCAAAGATGAAACCGCACCTCTGGTCTTTGCGGGAGTTGATCACCTGTTTCCTATTTTCAAGAATAAAAATTCCTACCAGCATCTTATAGATGAAGCCATCACCGGTAATCCGGATGAACTCAAAGCTGAAGATCTAAAAAACAGAGCATGGAAAATAGTTGCTCCCCTGTTTGACCAGGAGCAACAGGAGGCTGCATCACGCTACACCAATCTGCGTCATACCGACTCCACTTCCTGTGAACTCAATGAAATCGTATCAGCATCTTATTTCGGACGGGTGGATTTATTGTTTGTTGCAAAAGGCGTACAGGCCTGGGGGCGTTTTGATCCTGAGAATAACAAGGTTGTTGTTCACGGTGAAAAAGAACCGGAAGATGAAGATCTTTTGGATCTGGCAGCAGTCCATACCATTGCCAATGGTGGGCAGGTTTATGCCGTTAAACCGTCGGAAGTACCCGATAAAGGACTTGCGGCGGCTGTTTTTCGATACTGATCAGGTTGAACATAAATTTTATTCTAG